>NZ_JBMDKV010000018.1:0-138429 GCF_057809895.1 Rhizobium sp. FG113
CCCCCCCCCCCCCCCCCCCCCCCCCCCCCCCCCACAACTCGCCAAGCCTTACGTTAAGCGGAACAAGAATGACGCTGCGGACGCCGAAGGGCTGTGCGAGGCGATGGCCCGCCCAACGATGCGGTTTGTTCCGGTCAAGACAGTTGAGGACCAAGCAGCACTCATGCTGATCAGCGTCCGTACCCATCTGATCGCCAACCGCACCCAACTCGCCAACGCGATCCGGGGCTACGCCAATGAATTCGGCATTTCCGCAGCTAAGGGGCTAGCACATATTCCGATGCTGCTCGAAAGGATAAAAGCTGAGAAAACTGTGCCAGAGCTCGCACAGGAATTGTTCATCAGCCAGGCCGAGGAATACGCTGAACTGGAGAAAAAGATTGCGAATGTGGAAGTCAAGGTAAAGGCATGGCAGCGTAACGACGAACGCAGCATACGCCTCAATACCATTCCCGGGATTGGCCCAATCGGTTCGGCTCTCTTGATCATGAAGACACCTGCTCCGGAGCTGTTTCAATCTGGCCGCCAGTTCGCAGCCTGGATAGGGTTGACGCCAAAAGATCACTCGACCGGCGGCAAGCTGCGGCTCGGTGGTATCACGCGAGCCGGCGACGAAGCTTTGCGGGCCGTCTTGGTGGCTGGAGCAACAGCTGTCATTCATCACGCGCGGCGATCCGGTAAGGCTTCTCGATGGCTGGCGGAACTCCTCACTCGAAAGCCGCCCAAATTGGCAGCTGTCGCACTCGCCAACAAGATGGCGCGCATAGCCTGGAAGCTCATGGTCTCGGGAGAGACATACAACGCAAAATCAGGCCCGGCCTTGACGGGATGCGTTACATGAAGATGGGGAAGCAAGCAGCCAAGCCGTCCTGATCTTCGCCACGTGTTTGCGATACGACAACTTGCAAGATAATAGCAGATGGTGTGATCGATCGATCCGGGACACAGGACACCCCGAAAATCCCATCGGCCCGTCAAGGCCGCCTTGATGTTTGGGACCTGTGTTGCGGAAACCATCTTGGCCAGCGTTCATGTGCGAACGCCACAACAGGCCGGACATATGGACGCAAGCGATCAGATCAAATTATCTCGAAATATCTTGCGGGTCAGGGGCCGTCCACATATGGGATGTGAACTCGCGACCCGTCATTTACTGACGGGGCTTCTATCAAGTTTTCCGATCGTAGCAGTTGCTTCCTTTACGGAATTGCGGAGCGCTTTGTGGTTTAGCCATTCCGGGCGCACCATAAACGACTGTGGATTTTTGGACATTTAAGCCCACGGGCTTGTGTGGCAGATCCTTGCAACCGAGCTGCTATCGGGGTCCATGTGAACCCTTTTTGCGTAAAATACCTCATTTTTCCTCGCGTCAGGGAATAACTAGATACTGCGGCGGAGGATCGATCATCGTGTCAGTGCCGTAATTAACCAGATATGCATCGATCCAGATTCTCTTGCGATCCTACCGACCAGGGCCGACGGCTTGGTTCTTGTAGTGGCCGCAACGCACATGCGGCTTAACGCCGCCTCGACCTTCTTCGTAGGCATGCTGTTTTCCATGCCGGTCCGTAGCGTATCCAATATGCACCGTGACGTAATCTTTGGTGATCGGTGGTTTGCCCCTCTTCGCCCTTGCGGCGTCGAGCTTAGGACTGATCGGAGGGGACTCTCGCGTGATGATGCCCCGTACATGCAGCGTCATTGCCAGACAGAGCGCTATTCCCGCAGTGGGTGCGTAGGAGTTTATGAAAGAGTGCAATATCGATGAAGGAAGTAAGCCACTGTATCGCTGGACGAATGCTTCTCCCTCCGAGGTAAACGAAGCCGGGAAATGATCTCCGAAGACAATGTCGCGGCTAGCGCGGGAATAGTGGAAGGCGGGCCAAATACTATAGCGGTTGTCCCCAGTACGCTCAATCAGCCAGAATATTCGTTCATCCGAATTGTCCTCCCATTCGACAAGCATGGTGTCGTATGGCAGCTCGCTGCGGCCAGCGTCGATCGCTACGGCGACGGCATGAGCATAGTCGCCGGAATGCTCGACGACCCACTCAATCACATCCCGCGAAAAGACGAACTTCGGTGCTCTCTGCATACGGGTAAAAACCTCTGCCGATCCATGAAAATTAGGATGCGGCAGGAAGCGCAGATCATGAAAGCGGCTAACAGGCAATTTGATCCCCTTCGTGCAACAAGTGCAGCTCCTCAAGTGGCAGAGCTACCCCAAGCTTCGGTTTCGATTCGGAGAATATCAACCGGCGGCGTGTCAGTGTTTAAAGGTATTGTCGCGATGCCATTTCAGAAACTGAGGATGCGGGCGTTCGTGGATGCCTGCAGGCACGATCGCTTTTCCGGTCTTGTTGATCAGTCCGAGAATGCTCTCGCGATCATTTGCATGACGCGAGGTCAGGACCTCGAGATTGTCCGACAAGCCGATCAGGCCTCGATCGAACATCCAATGCGCAGTTCCTGAAAGCGCAATACCGTTAGACAAAATGTCCGGGCCGTTTGCCTCAACGGGGCGAATATGGGCAGCATCGACCTCGGCCCGGCCGCCGCCGTTGATTAGCTTCAAGCCGGTTATCGCACATCGCTTGTCGTAGGCCTGCAAGATCAAGCGGCGAAACAGTCGATCGCGAATGATGCGCGACGAAAGCTGGGTGACTCTTGCTCTATTTTGCTCGAAGATCGTGGGAACTTGGCTGCTCTCTGCAAACCCGCTCAGAAAACCCACGTCAACGGCCTCTCCTGATCGCGGCAGTTCGGGTTTATCGTCCGCCAATCCGTTCGACAGTATCCGATTGAAATCCCCGGGTGAGATTGGACGGACTGCGGCCTGCGCTCGTCCCGAAATCCGCCCCACTTCGTTGAGCACTCCACGCTCAATCACACCATCAGGCCCGCTGAAGGGAACTGTATTGACGAAATCGAGATAACTGCCGGGTTCAATTAGCGCCAGATACATTCCAGACGCTTTGGGATCTGGAATGACCTGTGCGACTTTGGCGACCGCGAAGTATCCGCGCGTGCCCGCCACTTTTCGAGGCTCGTAATAGATGATCCAGTCTTCAACGCAGGCTTGGACGCGCCCGAGATACTGGCTCGGAAACTGATATTGCTCAGCCGGACTGTCGTCATAGATTGAATCTGTGCGGTGAATGAAAACCCCGAATCCCATTTCCGATCTCTACCATGGTGACCGCAATCGAAACCAGGGAGATCGGTCAATATATACTGTCAAGAATGTGGTGCTCTACGCGCGGGGACCACCTGCCGTCTTGTCGTGACCGTCTGTTGTTTGACGGGTTTGCAATCCAAAATCGTGGCCGGCCACCTGACCCGCAACTCTACCGACACCATGGTCTTGGTGGCTCGCGCTGAAGCCATGGCGGTTCTATGGTTCCAATTTTACAAGATGCGAAGTACAAAGCCAAAAGGGCATGTGCGTCTCTTTCCCATGCCTAATAGGGAATTTGCTCCGCATCAACACAGCATTCAGAGAACGATCGAACCAGCAATAGCAATGTGCTTTCGGGATCTCACGCATGCATCCGGTTACGATACTCGGCGCGATGGTCGTCGGCACCGCATCACTGCTGTCGCTGGGCGTCCTCCCAATCCTTCTCGGTGGATTAGACGAGGTTGGCCGGCTGAGCAAAGCCGGCATCGGCCAAGCAGCGATGTTCGAACTCTTCGGGCTTGCACTGGGTTCCGCGGTTGGCGGCTACTGGATGGCGCGCGGCGCCATGCGGTTGAAGGCCGTGGCTGCCGGCCTCGCTTTGGCAGTCGTGAACGTGGCGACTACACACACCGGAAGCGAAGCGATGATCCTGCTGGATCGAGCGATAGCAGGATTGCTTGGCGGCCTGCTCTTCGGCGCGGCGAACGCGATCATCGTGCGCTCCAACAATCCCGACCGTTTGACCGGGATCCTCGTCGGCGCCTCTGTGGTTCCCCAGATTGGCCTCGCCTACCTGATCCCGGTCGTTCTCATCCCCAAGTTTGGGATCGAGGCTGGCTTCTATACGCTCGCCGCTGGGGCCTTGGTGGCAGCCGCGTTCGCGATCACTCTGGTGGATCGGGTCGCTCCCCACGTTGCCCCGGAACGAACTCGTATTCCCTTCAGCGGCGCGGTGGTGCTGTTTTGCGTCGGCACCATCCTCCAAAGCGGCGGGCTGGGCGCCGCCTGGACCTACATCGAGCGCGTTGCCAATCAGCACGGACTTAGCCCATCGGTTGTCGGGCTGGCCTTTTCTTCTGCGCTTGCGGGCCAGGTTGCAGCGGCGTGGCTTTCCGCATGGTTGGTCCCGAAGGTTGCGAAGTGGCCAACGCTGTTTTCGGTGGTGCTTGCTCAGACAGTTTTCACGGCCGTCGCCGTGCAGATCGCCATGCCCAAGGCCTTCGTTTTTTCCGTCTGCGTTTTCGCTAGTGCAGCGGCAGCGGCACAGGCGTTTCAGATGGCCGAAATCGTCAGGCTCGATGTAACCAGAAAGGCTGCCGTCTTGATCTTGCCGATGATCCTCTTCGGAAATGGATTGGGACCTTTGCTTGCGTCCTTCGCGACGACTGATATCGATGTGCTCGGCGGCTGCTGGGTGGCTGTCGCGATGTCGGCAATGTCCCTGCTTCTCTATCTTGTCTGCGCCGCTATATCGGCTCGGCGAAGGATGCCGTCTGCAGTTGAAGCTGGGGTCACGCCCGGCAGCTAGGCTCCAGTCAGCAGGTGGCCACGAGACGTGCCGCATAGGCGAGATCCGCGTTGCCCTCGAACTGCGCAAAGCGTTCGACAAGCGGCTCCAACAGGGCACGGGCAGCCGAGCTCTGTTCCTGCTGAACCCTGAGCCGGGCCAGACTAAGTGTGGCGCGTATCTCCCAGGCCGCCGCGGCGCGCGACCGCGATATCGTGAGCGCCCGCGAAAAGAACCTTTCGGCTTCAACCAGACGGCCTGCCATCAGATGGTGCTCGCCGGCGCCGCGGAAGTGCTCCGAGGCACACCAATGCTGTGGTACGGATTCGATACGCTGAAGATCCGCGGACCTGTGAAACCCACAGTGGATGCTCGTCATCATGTCGGCATGAGAGGGGACATGGGGGATCCAGTCGATCGGCGATGTGTCGAAGGATCTGCGGCCGTCGCGAAGACGTTCCAACGCCTCGTGCGCACTTGGAATATATCTCGACCAACCGGGATTCCTATACTCCCTCGCCAATTGCTCATGCAGCTTCGCGCTTCCTGCCGCCTTCTCCATGAGGCCAGCCCAGGAATAGACGCACAACCCGCACCATGCCACCCAGGCGATCGTCGGAACGTGCCCTCCATTGAGCGCTATCCGATGAGCCTCGTCCATCTCATCCAATCCAGAGAGGAATTCACCCTGTATCCATAGCGCACGCGAGCGCAGCACACGGACGCTTGGTACGTGGTCGAATGCGATTGACGCGCCAGATTGTGACTGGGCGGCGATGTCAAGCGCGCGGTCACAATCGCCAACGGCGGCGCCGAACTTGGAGCGATAATACTTGGTGTAACCGTTGAGATAGTAAGCTGTCCGGAAGGAATCGGAATCCTTCAGTCGCTGAGCCAGTTCGAAGACGCCTGCACCATAAGATTCGAGTTCTTCGACATTTGCTCCCGTCAACGCGCCGATCGTCAGCGTCACGAGCGCGCTCATCTGATGATCAGGGGCGTTCAGTCGCTTAGAGAGTTCAAGCGCGCGTAACGCAATGGTTTCGATACAGTCGATGAAGTTCGGTGGATCAGGCGGCTGCGTGTCGAGAAGCATCTGCGCTGCGTGGGCGCAGATGCGCATCTCCAACCACAGGGCATCGTCACTCTGCAGGTCAGGAGGTATCACGCGAAGCGTTTCGATCGCGCGGTGCACGTATTCCACTCTAATATTGAGAGACTGACTGAAGCCGATTGCTCCTTTCATCAATTTCTGAGCCGTATGCCAGTCGCGGTTTCGGATCGACCAATCATGTGCAGCGCGCCAATCGTCCAGGAGGGTGGCGTGCCTCCGTCTGATATCATCTTCGGAGGCTTCCAGTTGGTCGATCGCATCCAGTCGCCGCAAAGTATGGTCGAGGAAGCGGGCGTAGGCTGCGGGGGCGTCGTCACTTTCGAGCAGTTTGAGCCTCGCATAGACCCGCATCGTCTCGAGGAAGCGGAACGAAGCGATCTCCCCGCTGAAATCGACGGTCACAAGTGACTTAGTCGCCAGGTTCGCCAGGGCATGATGAATGCCGTCACCAGGCAATGTCTCGTCTGCAACGGCGGCTCTTGCATCCTCGGCTGTGAAGCGCCCCGGAAACACCCCGAGCCGCCGCATCACAAGCGCTTCCTCCGCGCTCAGGGCATCGTAGCTCCAGTCGACCGCCGCCTGCAGCGTACGGTGTTTTGGCAATGCCGTTCGGGCGCCCCGTGTCAGAACATTGAACCGATCGTCGAGCCGACGCGCAAGCTCGGCGATCGTCATGGTGTCACTCGTCGCCGCCGCGAGTTCTATGGCAGGCGGACTTCCGTCCAGTCGCCGACAGACCTCACCCAGGAGAGAGGCGTTGGCGTCATCGACAGCGAACGCAAGCGAACGGCGGCCGGCAGCCTCTGCGAACATCTGGATCGCGGGATAGATCATGGCCGACCGCCCAGTCAGCACGGCACCTTCAGGCGGACAATCCAGTGGCTCAAGCGGAAAGATGCGCTCGCCGGGGACCCGCAGCGGTTCGCGGCTGGTGGCGAGGACCGAAACGCCACCGGTCCTGCTTGTCAAACTTGCCACCAGCGCCGCCACGTGACCAATCACATGTTCGCAGTTGTCGAGGACGAGCAGGATCGTCCTGCCGTCCAACGCGCGCTCGATGTAGGCGGACACATCGTTTGGGCTCCCTTCGAGTTCAAGCGCCTCGAACAGCCGGGTCTCGACATGAAGAGATGTCACTGATGTCGAGAAATCTACGAACACGCATTCCCCGTCGGCGCCGTCAGCGTGGTCTGCGATAGCTGCCAGCGCCATGGCCGTCTTGCCGATGCCTCCCGGCCCAACGATCGTAACGATCCGATGCCGGGTAACAGCATCGCCGAGACGCGCCACCGCTTCGTCTCGGCCGAAGAGCGTGGTGAGCTGTCTCGGAATCGCAAGCGATGAACGCGGTGAGGTGGGCGCAGCGGCCCCAATCGGTGAGACGGGCCCAGCGAACACATATCCCTCGCGCGGCACCGTCGTGATGTCGAATGTTCCGTCTGCCCCTCCGGAGAGCGCCTTGCGCAGTGCCACGATGTGCACGCGAAGGTTCACGTCCGCGACATGCAGACCGGACCAGCCTGCCGCCAACAGCTCCTGCTGGGTGACGACTTGGCCGGAGCGTTCCACCAACGCCACGAGAACCCGGCAGGCTCGCGCGCCGACATTCAGCCGGACGCCATCACGCCGCAATTCGAGGCGCATGGGGTCGAGCTCAAATGGACCGAATGTGAACTGTTGCACTGACACGACCGGCTCCGCGCGACAACAGGCCTCTAAATACCGGAAGACCGCAAGAGCGACAAGGTGGCGGCCCTGCCTGGCCTACTTTCCGGGGCCCCCCGAAGTCGACCTTTCTGGGGGTGTTCAAGGTACATTTGCGGCCCGCTTTAACAACTCTTAACAGCTATCAACTTGAAGCAAACGCACGCCCATTCGACAGTCCACCCATCAAAAAATGACGCGGACGAAAGGGAGTTTTGCCAATGCCTATCTCGGCTCACAACGCGCAGGCGATCATCGACCACGCCGAAGCCAAGGCACGGGAGATGGGCCTCGCGGCGATCATCGCGATCCTCGACGACGGCGGACACCTGAAGGCGTTTCACCGCATGGACGGAGCGGTTCTCGGGTCTATCGATATCGCGATCCGGAAGGCCAAGACCGCGGTCCTCTTCCAATGCAACAGCGAGGACGTCTGGGATTACCTGAAGCCTGGAGCCCCGGCGCCGCACCTTGAGCTGACCAACGATGGTTTGGCACCCTATGGAGGCGGGATCGCCCTCAAATGTCCCAATGGAGGAATGGCGGGTTCGCTCGGTGTTTCCGGCGGAACCATTGAACAGGACACCAAGATCGCCAGGGCGGGACTTGCCGCCTTCGAGGCGATGCTCCGCTAGACTTCAACCCAATCACAGAGAGGCAATGACATGAGCAAGACGATCCTCATCACTGGCGGCGGCTCGGGCTTCGGCAAGGCTGCTGCAATTGGAATGGCCAAGAACGGCCACAACATTATCGCGACCTGCCAGGTCTCGCCCATGGTCACCGCCATGCGCGAGGAAGTGGCGGCACTTGATCTCGGCAAGCGCATCCGCGTCGAGCGCCTCGACCTCACCGATCCCTATGACATCAAGCAGGCGCAGGGTTGGGATTTCGACGTTCTCTGGAACAATGCAGGCCAGGGCGAACCCGGTCCAGTCTGGGAAATCCCCGTGGATATCGTCCGCCGCAACTTCGAAACAAATGTCTTCCTTCCGCTGACGCTCACGCAGGGCGTCATCCAGCGCTGGATCCGGGAAGGGAAACACCACGGCAAGAAGGTAGTCTTCACGTCCTCGATGGGCGGCCTGTTCACGCCGGCGAACTGGGGTACCTACGTCTCGACGAAGCACGCGCTGGAATCCATCGCGGAGGCGCTTCAGCAGGAACTGGCGGCCTACGGGATCAAGATCCAGACCGTCAATCCCGGCGCCTATTACACAGGCTATAACGAAACGATGGCCGATAATCCGTTCCGCTGGATGGACGACGGCAAGAACTTCACGAAGCGCGCCGATCTCCGCAAAGGCTTCGACGACTTCTTCGCTACGCCGGAAGGCAAGATGGATCCGACCGAGATGATCGATCGCATGATCGAGATCGTTCCGTCCGACACGGGCAAATTCCGCAATGTCTGCCCGAAGGTGATCGAGGACATGCTGAAGGATCACCAGCTCAAGGCCTGGGAAGCCCAGATCTAAAATACCTGCGGCGTTGCCCCCGCCGCTCTTCTCCGCCGCCGGAAGCGTCCGCCGGCATGATAACTCGTTCGAAGGAGTTCAGAGATGAGTAGATGCAAAACATCAGTGGCAACGCTTCGTGCGACCGCTGTCGCGGTTGCCATTTCTGCCGCCACCTTTTTTGCTGGCACGGCCATTGCAGACGAGGCCGCCAACAAGGCGACAGTCCAGAAGGCGTTCGATGCGTGGGCCGCGGGCACTGGTAGTCCCTATGACCTTCTGGCGGACAACGTGGCGTGGACGATTACAGGCAACTCTGCTGCGTCCAAAACCTACGGCAGCAAGGATGCGTTCATCAACGAGGTGATCAAGCCGTTCAACGCGCGGATGAGCGTCGGCCTCAAGCCGACGATCCGGAATATGTATGCGGACGGCGATACGGTCATCGTCTTCTTCGATGCCGCAGGAACAGCGAAGGACGGCCAGCCCTACAAGAACACCTATGCGTGGTTCCTCGGCCTCGATGGCGGCAAGATCGTCACGGCATCAGCGTTCTTCGACAGCATTGCGTTCAACAAGCTCTGGGAGCTGCCAGTCGCGGCCGAATAGGCCCGTCATACGGAGGAAGATCGACATGAAAACCTGGTTCATCACTGGAGCATCGCGCGGGTTCGGCGCCCGCATCGCACAGTTCGCCCTCGAGCGGGGAGACAATGTGGTTGCTACCGCCCGCAGTGCGGCATCCGTCATAGACAAGCTCGGGGAGCGGTCCAACCTTTTCGCAGCCGCCTTGGACGTCACAAACGAGCAGCAGGCGCACGATGCGGCCCAGCAGGCTGTCGAACGCTTTGGGACGATTGACATCCTGTTGAACAACGCGGGCTTTGGTCTCATCGGGGCGGTGGAGGAAGCCACCGCGGGAGAGATCGAACGGCTCTACCGGACAAACGTCTTCGGCCTGCTGACGGTGACGCGCGCGGTCCTTCCGCAAATGCGGGCACAGCGATCCGGCCGCATCCTCAACATCTCTTCGATCGGAGGCTATCGCGCGGGTGCAGGCTTCGGCATATATTGCTCCACCAAGTTCGCGGTCGAGGGATTGTCGGAAGCGCTTCACGCCGAACTCGCGCCCCTTGGAATCCATGTGACCGTCGTCGAGCCGGGCTACTTTCGGACGGATTTCCTCGATGCCAGCTCGTTGTCGGCAAGCAGCAACCGGATACGCGACTATGATGGAACGGCAGGTGCGGTGCGCGAGCACGCGGCATCCCTCAATCACAATCAGCCCGGAGATCCGGAGAAGTTCGCTCGGCAGGTCGTCGCCTTCGCCGACGTCGATCAGCCCCCCGTCCGCATGCCGTTCGGGAGCGACACGGTTGCCGCGATCGAGGCGAAACATACCTCCGATGCAGCTATCCTTGCTCAATGGCGCACCGTCTCGGCGTCTACGGACTTCTAAGCCGGCAGATAGCTGTGTTCGTCTCAAAAGCCAAGCGCGGGCACCTAGCGTTGAGCGGAATCGAACCGCTGCGTTGGCCTGCAAATGGAGCTAACCTCCTGAAATATAGACATCCCCAGCGCGGCCGTTGGTCACGCTGTCGTCGCAGCCTATCAGCCCGGCACGTTACCCGAGGGGACCTTCTCACCTCAGGCCGGATCGCTGGTTTGGCGCGGCCGACCGGATCTCCTCCACTGATTGGCAGCGCAGATGTCAGTAACCTCAGGCCACCGGCAGCTTGAACGTGAACTTCGTTTCCACATCGTCAGATTTTACATGAAGCTGACCGCCGTGAGCTTCTGCAATCTGTGACGCGATGTAGAGCCCAAGCCCCAATCCTTGCGAACTGGGGCTGATGTCGCCGCGATAAAAGGGCTGAAACAAGCGCTCCATCGCTGCAGGCGGTATGGGCTCACCGCCATTGGACACTGAGAGATGGAACACGTCATCAACGATGTTGGCGTCGACAACGATAGGACGGTCCTTCGATCCATGCGCGATCGCGTTGCCGAGCAGATTGGAAAACATCTGGGCAACCCTCGCGTGGTCGACGTCCACGGTTTGAGGTACGTCGAACCGCAGCTCGATCTCTCTGTCCGGATGGCTAGATCTGATCTCGTTCACGACCTGGGCAAGGGTAGGCTCTATCCGATCGCCGTGTCTGATCTCCACCCCAATACCGCCTCCCAGACGACCGCGTGCAAAATCCATCAGATTGTCGATGAGCCCGCTCATCCGCGTGACACTCTCCCCATGAGGCGGGTAATCCGCGTGGTCTTTGCGTCCAGATGCAACTTTTCGATCATCCGCCTACCGGCATTGATGGCCGCCAGTGGGTTGCGCAAGTCGTGTCCAAGCACGGCGATGAACTGCTCTCGTAGATCGGCATTCTGCTTTTCGAGCAAACGATTGGCAACCTGCTCGGCAACATCGGCCGTCAGATCAGCGTTGTTTTCCTCAAGCCGGAGACGCGCTTCGCGTTCCGTAGACTGGGCGTCGACGAGGTCACGTTCGTACCGTCGCCTCTCCGTCGCCTTGAAGATCGTCAGACGGGTGAAGAGGGGTTCATCCCTATCCCCTCGCCGCTCTGACGCATTCGCAATTGTCGCAATGGTGCTCCCGTCCGATGTTTTCAGGTCGAGGGCGACTTCGTTGAAAAATCCCTGCATGCGAAGCAGAGGGGCGAAATGGGTTTCGTAAAAGATGCGACCGGGAACGTTGAGGAGATCGCGGAAACGCTCCCCGACGATCTCTTCCGGCTGTTTGTCGAGCCATCCGCACAAGGTGCGATTGACCTTGGCGACCCGTCCGTCCGGACGCATGGAGAGATAGCCGCAAGGCGCGTTCTCAAAGAGGTCTTCCAGATCCTCGGAGGGTTCGGCGTCAGACAAACTTGGCCACCGCGGATATGACTTCATCAGGTGCGCTCAAATTCGGGCAGTGGCCGCTCGCCTTCAAATAGACAATCCGGCTGGCCGATATCGACTTGTGTACGTATTCGCCGACTTGCTCGGACGCGATGATGTCGTCGCTCGATTGCAGGATAAGCGTCCTGGCTTTCACGTTCGGCAGGTCGGCCCGATTGTCAGACATAAAGGTCGTCCTCGCAAACTGTCTGGCGATCGCGGGATCGGTGCGGCAAAAGCTGTTCGTCAGCTCCTCGCCAAGTTCCGGTCGGTCAGGATTGCCCATAATGACGGGGGCCATTGCTGCGGACCAACCCATATAGTTGTCAGCCAGCGATGTCAGAAGTTCTTCGATCTCGGCGGCGGCAAAACCGCCGACATAGTCGCCGTCATCGATGTATCGCGGGGACGGGCAGACCATAATCAGGTCGGTGAACATCTCCGGCGCCTGTATCAATGCCAACGCTCCAATCATCGCACTGACAGAATGGCCGACGAACACCGCATTCTGAAGATCGAGCTCACGCCCGATCTGGACAACGTCGTCGGCGTATCCTGACAGGGAGGCGTACTTCGCCGCGTCGTAGGCGGCCAGATCAGAATGGCCAGCTCCCACATGATCGAATAGAACCGTCCTGAACCGATCCCGAAAGGCTGGCTCGACGTATCGCCACATGTTCTGGTCGCAGCCAAACCCGTGAGCGAAAACCATAGTGCGGTCGCCGGCTCCGTGAAGACGAATGTTGTTGCGTTCGACGACTGACATGACTAACCCTTTAGCACGTTCTCGTGTCGTGGCATGCATTGTCCGTCGAGTTTCGACATTTATTTCATGGCGATGGGAACGATTGTTCTCAGACGCTCTTCTCATATTGTCAGTCGTTATAGCTGGCCTCACACCTGCTGAAGGCGGCTGATGAACATTCCCATCATTATCTTAATTGTTGAAGACGAACCGTTGATCCGTATGGAAATCGCCGACGATCTTTCGGAGAAGGGGTTCCAGGTGCTTGAGGCGCCGAATGCGCACGAGGCGATGCTGCTCTTGGAGAGCCACTCAGACATCCAGTTGCTGTTCACCGATATCGACATGCCGGGAAAAATGAACGGCCTCATGCTTGCGGCAGAAACACATATTCGATGGCCGGCCGTGAAGATCATCGTGACATCCGGCCTGCACAGCGTGAGATCAGACGAGATTCCCCCAGGGAGCCGTTTCATGGGTAAACCCCATCAGCCGGACGCGGTCTCGGCGGCAATGTTGGATATGGTGGCTTAGCCGATTTGCGGCGGTGGAAGCCGGACGTTTTCCACGTCGCTTCAGTTTGAACCATCAGCCGAGCTGAGCCGGAAACCTTGCCTGCCTACCGTCGATTGAAAGATCGACTACGCCTTCGAGCGCAGCTAACTATCTTGACGGCCTTCCGCAAATTTTGTTTTTTGGGCGATGTTCAAGCCCGCAAACGCTGAGCAGATCAGGGTTTCCATCGACGAGATCGAGCCGGACGTCTGGCGCCGTCTGGTCCTGCCGGTTCATTGGAACCTGGAGCATCTGCATCTTGGAATCCAGGCCGCTTTCAACTGGTGGAACTATCATCTTTACGAATTCCGGATCGGCTGCCTGCGGTATGGCGACGTCGACATCCTCACGGAGGATGCCACCGATGACGATCCTCGCGTCTTCGATCAGACAGAGGTTCGCTTGCTGGACTTCGAGCAAGGCGCGGTCTTCAGCTACCATTATGATTTCGGGGATGGCTGGCGGCATACCGTCGCGATCGACGATTTCTTGACGCTCGCGTCTGCGCCAAAACACGGCAGTTGCGTCGCCGGCGCCAGGGCGCGACCGCCCGAGGATGTTGGTGGCGTGTCGGGATATGATCGGTTTCTGGAAATCATCGCGGACCGTGGAGATCCCGAATATGCCGAAACACTCCGGTGGTGCGGTGGCTACTTCGATCCGGAATGGTTCGACCAGTCGATGACGGACAAGGATGTTCGCAACGCTCTGCGCGCGAGCGTGAAACGGCGTCTCTACCAACCAAAGCCGAAATCCGGGCCGAAGACATGACCGACGGGTACATTGTGGTGGCTTGTTAAACCTGCCCGCTTGAGAAAGCGGAATACCTACTGTGACGAGGACGTGTAGCTCTCCTGCTTGGGATCACCCGCATCGTCACCGACACCGAGCAGTTCGATGAGCGCTTCACGCTCCGGACCGAACGGCCGAATGTTAAGGAAGTCTGCGACAAGCGTTTCCGTTTCATGGCCGCCTGAAGATGGATTGGCGCGGTGAAGAACGATCGCCTCGCCGTCGGCAGAGCGTTTGCCTAGAAACCAGCGATCTCCATTGGAGCTCATGGCGAACTGTTTAAGATTTTGCATCGGGACTCCATTCTGCCCCGAAGGAAGCCAAACTTACTGAAACGAAGGCTGGCCAGAATCGGCGCCGTTCTGCGCAAGCCGCGCATTCCGAAGCCTCGCCGTCTTGGCCCGTAATCTGTCTGTCTCGGGATCATTCTTGGAAAATACTTCGTCGACAGGACCGGCGGCTTTCGTTTTCTGGAACGCGATCTCCGCCTGCTGGCGAAGCTTTGAATATGTCTGAGCCATTTTTGGCCTCCAGATCTCTTTGAGGAAGACAAAAGGCCGGACGGGTGTCCGGCCTTGCACGCCCCCGCTTGCCTGGTGCCAGTACATCCGTGGTCACCGGCAGGCAGAAGCTTGTTCGATTAAGCAGCCTGCAGATTGCAGGCCGACATTTTGCCCGACTTCATGTCGCGCTCCATGTCGTAGCCAAGCTTCTGGCCTTCGACGATTTCGCGCATACCGGCGCGCTCGACGGCTGAAATATGGACGAACGCATCGGCGCCGCCATTGTCAGGCTGGATGAAGCCGAAGCCTTTTGTGGAATTGAACCATTTTACTGTGCCTGTGGTCATGATGAACCCTTTCAAAGCATTGTTGATCGACCGCGGAACCGACGGCTTCGCGGGAAGTCTGTAGCGATGTTTTGAGAGGGAAAATCGTTCAGGACGCGGTGCCAGACGCGCAACAAGCAAAGCTCAACAAGCAAAAGATCGATAAACCAGAGATAGTGCGATGCGCAGGAATGTCAACTTTTAGTTCGGGCATGCTCTACCACGTCCTACGGAGTGAGATTTCAAGCCATCCCTCGTGCTGATCAGGAGGTGAGAGATATCGCCGTATCGAACATTGCGAAGGGCAGATAGAGCAGTGTAAGCGCGGCATACATACGCCGGGATCTGATGACGAACGTTGCAATCGGTACGACGATCATGACGACGTCGCTATAGGCCCACTCCGACGTAATCGGGCTGTTCAAGAAGAAGACGTTGACCACGAAGCCCAGCGTCAGGAACGCGGCGAAGGCCAAGAGGCCAAACCTGCCATCTTTCTCGAAATAGGTCCGAAGTCCATCGTGCTCGTCCTCACCCCGGCTGGGCAGTAGCAATGCCGTCGACAAGAACAGCATCAGCGTAAGAAGGACCAGAAATGCAAACTCCGGGAAGGAATAGGTCGGCTTGATCGAAGGCAGTTGGTTGATTGACCACCAGTATTCGAGCTGAGTGATGAAAAGCACCAGCGCCCACACGAGCGGAACCCAGTCAATCGACGATGTTCGCCGGATCCGGAAAATCGTCACGAGGCCGAGCAGAAGGCGCGTGACAGACAGCCCAAGGACCATCGAAAGAACCGTCGCTATGACAGGAAAATTATTCAACGCCCTCTCCCGAGTGCCGGACCGGTCTTTGTCATAGCGTTCTCGATGAGTGTTGGAAACCTACTGAAGCCCTGGTAAACCGCATCGCTTTTGGATGAATGCTCTGGGGACGTCGCGGATCTCGCGCGACCTGCCTGCCTTTGACGTGACAGTGATCCTTGTCCTGCAGACCCGGTTTGACGAGAGCAGCATTGTCGAATGACCTAATTCATCGGCTGCCTCATATTATCCTACCTTCGGCGTGATTGATAATCGCCGCCGCTACCACCTTGCCCAGATCCGCCGCACTGGTGATGCCCTGAACAAAGGGTAGCTTATGCAACAGGAAAGGGATCGAGACACAGTACAGATTGCGACATAATTGCTTGTCGAAGCGAGGCCGGAAATATTCGTCGAGATCGATCCCGCCCGTCGCAATCTTTGCCGTATCTTCCCTGACCGCAAGGGCTGTCGCGGTCTTTTCGGTCAGAGCTTCGCGCACGGCGCCCTGCGAAATCAGTGTAGGGAATGGCACGTCCCAGGCGGAAACAGCCTGCTGCCCCGTGGCATCGATGAAGGCCTCGAAGGCGTACCGGTCGCTCCCGACGGTAACAATCGCGCCGCGCTCGATGCTGGCGCTGTCAAGTTCATAGTCGGGACTGAGCTTCAAAACAGCGAGGCGGCCCGCCCGATGCAATGCCAGCAACCTCTCGATGGACTGATGCGGCACGGTTGCGTAGTCATCCACGAACAATGTCTTGAAGTATCGATGAAACCGTTTGAGGTCATTCTCCCTAAAGCGTGGCACAGCCCGTAAAATCACCTCGTGCATCCGCAGAATAGAATAGCGCCAAGCGACCGTCGTTCTGGTGATTTTATTGGCCTTGGCTTCGCCGAGATTGAGGGCCGCCCAGGTAAATGGATCGTAAGATTCGCGGTCGGCGAAATAGGCATCCGCCACCGTTTCAACCGTCAGCATGCCAAGGCCAATGCGCGCGGAATAGTCAGGGTCGTCAGCGAAAAGTTGGCGACGAAACAGGTTGAACACCGCATCGAGAAGTCCATTTGGGACGGTTTCGATCAGGGCGTCGATAGCCGCTCTCGTAAATATGGTGGTCGGCGCATAGGGAACAGGGCAGTAAAAATCGGCTTCAGGCAAGAGACCCTTGCGGGACATCATGGTGATCTTGAAGAGGTCGTTTGCGCTGGAATGATATTGCAGATTTCCGGCGTCGTCATGAAGAAACGTGCCGCGCGCGGTGGCAACCGAAACGACAGCATCTATACCGCTCAGCGATGTGCCGAGCACACCGATCGCGCCGTCGCCGATAGTCGTAAGGTTTGCAGCCGGCCAAGGTGATACGAAAAATCCGGGTTTCGTCTCGGTCGTCTCAGGCCAATCGTGGCCGGTCGCAATAACGACATGGTTGAAGGCCTGCTCCTCTATGGTCTCGTGGTCCAGCCTCACCACAACGCCGATATCGTCTCGACGAAGTTTGACATCCATGACTCTTGAACTCGCCCTGATTTGGACGACGTGCCCTCGCCCGATAGCGTGCGTCGTCAAAGCCTTCAGTTGCGCCTCAAAATAGTCTCCCAGCACGATTCGGGGATAGAATTCTCGCTCGCCGATTGTCTCGACCGCAACGCCCATTAGCGCGAGCTCGGCCGGGGTCTTCGCCAGCAACCATTCACTGAGTGTTTCGCACACCGGTGGAAGTTCGATACTGGCGATGTTGGCCAGCATTGCCCGATCGTTGGCACCTGGATGGTAGGGCGTGCCTTTTCCTGGGTCTGCATGGGCTTCATAGATTGTGATCGAAAGCGGCGTATCGCTGGCGATCAAGCCTTTCAAAGTATAGATGCCGGTGGGTCCGGAGCCGATGATTGCGACATTTGTCAATTTAGTTTCCATTGCATATTTGCGGCTTGGCACCAGATGGGGGACGGTCGGCATGGTGTGGGTGTGTCATGTCCCCAAAAAGCCAAGGGGGCGGCCGGCCCGTGCCCAAGAGCTGTATGTCGACTTCTACTTATCGATCTCGAGCTCGCGCAAAGTCTCGATGACGAGAGCTTGATTGAGCGGCTTCCCGAGAAACCGCGCACCCTGCGGAAGTTCGCCATCTTTTGGGATGACTGCACCAGATGCAACGACGACGAGGACATCTGGCCAGTGGTCTCCCACGTAGCGCGCCAACGCGAGGCCATCCATGTCGCCTGGCATCTGGATGTCCGTCATCAGCAATTGAGGGATCCGTGTTTTTCGAGGAGTGCGTAAGCTTCATCAGCGCTACGAGCCTCAATCACATGATAACCGGCTGACGCAACGATATCAGCAGTATCCATAAGAATAAGTGGTTCGTCATCGACGACCAGGGCAATTGGGTCAGGCATTGCGTTCAGGCTCCTCTATCCAGCTTCCTTAATCTCCTGTTGCCATTTGTGTTCCGAAAACAAATTATCCGTCCGCAACTTAGCAACTCGGTCCGGTAAATGACCGTTGAGTGTGCTTTTACTTTTGTCTGCGGATGGAACGATTATGCTTCAGGCGGGTTTGATGCTCACGGATCTGTGAACACAGGTCTGATAGGAGAGGAAACCTCATTGAAAAATTTAATTCTAGCCGCGGCGCTCATCAGCGCGTCCGCTTATCTGCATTTGCCCAGGCGACACCTGCCGCGAACTCGGACGGCAGCACGCCTGCAGTGGCAACGCCCGAGTCGAAGAACGCGACGGCCCCGGTCGAAGGTGCCAACAGCTTTACCCAGGATCAGGCAAAATCCAGGATCGAGGAGGCAGGATTTTCTGACGTCAAGAACCTGATGAAGGACGACAAGGGCATCTGGATGGCGGCCGGCATGAAGGACGGCAAGACCGTCAATATCGCGCTCGACTACCAAGGCAATGTCGTCTCCAAGTAATTCAACCCATTCAGCAGGAAATTTTCATCATGAAAACCATTACAGGACTTTTCGACGACTATTCGGACGCCAGTGCCGCCGTCAGCGCGCTTGAATCGGCCGGTGTCGCGTCCAAGGACATCAGCATCGTCTCCAACAATGCCGACAATCGCCATGCTGATAAGTCGACCGCGGCCGAAGGTGCCGGCACTGGCGCCGGGATCGGTGCAGCCGTCGGTGGCGCCGGCGGTTTGTTGACGGGCCTTGGTCTAATGGCCATTCCGGGGGTCGGTCCGGTCGTCGCAGCGGGCTGGCTGGCGGCGACTGCCGCAGGCGCGGTTGCGGGTGCTGTAGCAGGCGGAGCCACCGGCGGCATCATCGGTGCGATGACAAGCTCGGGCGTGTCTGAAGAGGATGCGCATGTCTACGCGGAAGGTGTGCGCCGCGGCGGCTCGCTGGTAACCGCCAAGGTAGACGACACTCTTGTTCTCGAAGCCGAAGCAATCCTGAAACGCTCCAACTGGGTCGACCCGGCCGAGCGTCGCACGTCCTATGCCGAGCAGGGCTGGACCCGCTTCGACGATACGCGCGATCCCTACAAGGCGAGCGAAGTCGAGCAGGAACGCAATCGCTATCGCAGTAACGCCCTTTGATCCATGGCGCGCCCTTTCAAGCGCGCGTTGTCTCGCTATTACCAGTTCCCAACCACGAGGATACGCATATGGCCACCGAAAAGACATTGAACGATCTCTTCCTTGATACGCTCAAGGACATCTACTTCGCCGAAAAGCAGATCCTGAAGGCTCTGCCCAAAATGGCGCGCGCCGCCCAATCGGAAGAAGGCAAGGCTGGCTTCCTGCAGCACCGCGACGAAACTCAGGGCCAGATCGAACGTCTCGAACAGATCTTCGAACTTCTCGGCAAGCCGGCTCGCGGTAAGACGTGTGAAGCCATCCAGGGCATTCTTGCTGAAGGCGAGGAGATCATGGAAGAGTATAAGGGAACCGCAGCGCTCGATGCCGGTCTTATCTCGTCGGCCCAGGCCGTAGAGCACTACGAGATTGCCCGCTACGGCACCCTGAAGTCATGGGCCAAGCAGCTCGGCATGAAGGAGGCGGGCGCCTTGCTGGACGCAACGCTGCAGGAAGAAATCGCCACTGACCAGAAGCTGACGGCGCTTGGCGAAGGGACAGCTAATGCCAAGGGCACAGGCGAAGGCTCGGCCAGCACCAAACCTGCGCTGAAGAAGGCCAGCTGAACACCCTCCGCACATGATCAGGCCGCCTTTCGAGGCGGCCATTTTTGCTTTCGAGTCGCCCATTTCCACACCCTCTCCAGGAGCTTGACCCATGGCCAAAAAACCAGTGACTGCGTCGGCAGAGCCGAAGCTTGTCAGCGCCACTATCCACGATCTGAAACTAACGCGCGGCGCGGGTGGCGAGCTTCACCAGATCGCCGAGGGCGATACGCCGGTCATGACGACGGCCCAGGGCGGCCCCGTCTCCGACGACCAAAACTCGCTTCGTGTCGGCCCACGTGGTCCTCTTGTCGTCGACGACTTCCATTTCCGGGAAAAAATGTTCCATTTCGACCACGAGCGCATTCCCGAGCGCGTCGTGCACGCGCGGGGCTATGGCGCTCATGGTTACTTCGAGACCTATGAATCCTTCGCGAAATACACGCGCGCAGACTTTCTTCAGCGCGCCGGCGAGAAGACGCCCGCCTTCGTGCGATTTTCGACGGTTGCCGGCAACAAGGGTTCCGCCGACCTCGCACGCGATGTTCGGGGCTTCGCGGTCAAGATCTATACCCAGGAAGGGAACTGGGATCTCGTTGGCAACAACATCCCGGTCTTCTTCATCCAGGATGCCATCAAATTCCCCGATCTGATCCATGCAGCCAAGCAGGAGCCGGACCGCGCGTTTCCGCAGGCGCAGACCGCCCATGACAACTTTTGGGACTTCATTAGTCTGACGCCGGAAAGCATGAACATGATCATGTGGATCATGTCGGACCGCACGATACCGCGCTCACTTCGGTTCATGGAGGGCTTTGGCGTCCATACCTTCCGCTTCGTCAACGCCAAGGACGAGTCGACCTTCGTCAAGTTTCACTGGAAGCCGAAGCTTGGTCTCCAGTCGGTTGCCTGGAACGAGGCGGTCAAGATCAATGGCGCCGATCCGGATTTTCATCGCCGCGATCTCTGGAATGCCATCCAGTCGGGTAATTTCCCGGAATGGGAATTGCAGGTCCAGCTCTTCGACCAGGCATTCGCAGACAGCTTCGACTTCGACGTGCTCGATCCGACCAAGATCATCCCGGAAGAGATCCTTAAACCCCATCCGATCGGCCGCCTGGTGCTCGATCGCATGCCGGATAATTTCTTTGCCGAAACCGAGCAGGTCGCGTTCATGACCCAGAACGTGCCGCCGGGCATCGACTTCTCCAACGATCCACTGCTGCAGGGCCGCAACTTTTCCTATCTGGATACGCAGTTGAAGCGCCTGGGCGGACCGAACTTCACGCATCTGCCAATCAATGCGCCGAAGTGTCCCATGCACAACTTCCAGCAGGACGGCCACATGGCGATGCGAAACCCGGTCGGACGCACAAACTACCAGCCGAACTCGCATGGCGAAGGCCCGCGGGAGTCGCCTTCGCGCGGCTATCGTCACTTCCCCGCCGAGGAGCAGGGGACCAAGGCACGGTTACGACCTGAAAGCTTTGCCGACCACTACAGCCAGGCTCGGCAGTTCTACATCAGCCAGACTGGTGCCGAGCAGCGTCATATCGCATCCGCGCTGACCTTCGAACTGAGCAAGGTCGAGATGCCGGCGATCAGGGAGCGCATGGTGTCCCATCTCCTCAACATCGACGAAACGCTGGCTTCGACCGTTGCGCAGAAACTGGGTATGAAAACGATGCCGAAACCGGCGGATGCCGCCATGCCGACCCGTCAGGATCTGGAACCCTCGCCAGCACTCAGCATCGTCGAACGCGGACCGAAACGCTTCGAAGGGCGAAAGCTCGGTATTCTGATCACCGATGGCGTCGATGCTAAATTGCTGAAGGGGCTGATGTACGCCATCGCCAAGGAGAAGGGTGTCGTCGAGCTGATCGCCCCCAAGGTCGGCGGCGTGGAGTCATCCGACGGCACGCTGATCGAAGCGCATCACATGATCGATGGCGGCCCTTCGGTCCTGTTCGACGCGGTTGCCTTGTTGACATCGGCCGCTGCAATGGACGATCTTGTCAACGAAGCTGCAGCCCGCGATTTTGTGGCCGACGCATTCCAGCATTGCAAGTTCATCGGTTATGACCAGTCAGCATTGCCGCTGCTCGAAAAGGCCGGCATTGCAGATGCGCTCGATGAGGGTGTTCTGGCGCTGCCGGGGGAAGACGGTCTTTCCGCCTTCGTCGTTGACCTCGGCAAGTTGCGCGTCTGGGGGCGCGAGCCGTCTGTCAAACTGGGCAAGGCATCGCCGCCGAGCAAATAATATGGAGGGCGCGGTGTCGTACGGCGCCCCTGCCTCGATGCACGCATGCTTTCAGGAAAGTATCCGGACGCTACGTCGCCAGCGGACGGACGAGTGTCCGTTGCTGCTATTGGGCGACTGCGGAAGCGCATTCGCCAGGCATGAATTGGCGGCTGCCGACGACAATCTGCGAAGCATCGCTACCTCCATTCACCGGTTGCGACATCAAACAACCGCAATGCAGGCTCATACGATCTTTGAAATGCGACGCAGAACCGAAGCGGCAATGTTATTGGCCAGTAGGCCAGCAGAAGTCGCTATCAAACATTCCTGAAATCAACTCGTTTATGGAGCAAGCCTGATGACGGCTTGAATTGTTCTTCTGAATCCACCACGCCAAGACGCCCGCTCTTCTACCAAAAGGCCAGCAAATGCAAGCACGGCTGCTGCCGCAACTCCGAACTGGCAGAACCTGACGAGGCGGTATGAGCAATATATCGTTCTGGCCCGGGAAGCTGCCCAAACCGGTGATCGGGTTGAGGCAGAAAACCTCTATCAGCACGCTGAGCACTTCTATCGGGCAGCAGCTCTGCAGAAGGCTGGCCAGCAACAATGAACGCAATATCAAGTATTCCCAATCCTGAAATTGCAGACGAAAAGGCCTGGTTGAAGATCCTTGCCCAATATCGCACGCCGCATGCCGGCCGCAGCATGTTCGAGCTGGCAGTTACAGCTCTACCTTTTGCCGCCTTCTGGACACTGACGTGGTTGGCGGTTCATTACGGCATCTGGGCAGGATTGATCCTGATCGTTCCGGCGGCGGGGTTTCTGTTGCGGCTGTTCATGATCCAGCACGACTGCGGCCATGGCTCCTTCTTTGCTCGCAGGCGCTTGGACGATTGGACAGGACGTGTTCTCGGTGTTCTCACCCTGACCCCTTACGACTACTGGCGCAGAGCGCACGCCACCCACCACGCCTCGGCGGGAAATCTCGATGAGCGCGGTGTTGGTGATATCACCACTTTGACCGTAGCCGAATATTTTGAACGGTCGTGGTGGGGACGGGTTCGATACCGCCTCTACCGGCATCCCCTGGTCATGTTCGGCATCGGTCCGGCCTGGCTATTCCTGTTCCAGCAACGCCTGCCGGTGGGAATGATGCGCGACGGCTTACTTCCCTGGATGTCGACCATGGCTACGAATGCTGCGGTGATGGGGATCGCTGCGCTTCTGGTCTGGGCGATCGGCCCGGTCTCTTTCCTTCTTGTCCATCTCCCGATTGTTCTCCTGGCAGGATCCATCGGCGTTTGGCTTTTCTATGTGCAGCATCAATTCGAGGAGACACACTGGTCGAAAAAGCCTGAATGGCAGTTTCCGAAAGCCGCTTTGCACGGTGCGTCGCATTATGATTTGCCGCCGCCTCTTCGTTGGCTGACCGGCAACATTGGTATTCACCACGTGCATCATCTCTCCAGTAAGGTACCCTATTATCGCTTACCAGATGTGCTTCGAAACCATCCCGAGCTCGGGGAGTTAGGCAGGATTACCCTTTGGCAGAGCCTCCAATGCGTGAAGCTGGTCCTGTGGGACGAAAGAAGCCGGAGGCTGATTTCGTTTCGTGAAGCCGCTGGTCTCGCATCAACTGCATAGTCATATGCTTCGGAAAACTTTCCCGACCAAAGTTTTCACAAATAAATTTGTGCAGCGCAGCATTCGTACCCACTTGTAGTGCTTGAGCCCGATTGGGCAAAGGAGACGGATGTGACGCAACGCAGGAATTCGCGAGAGCTGATCGAGCTGAAAAACTTCGGTTCGAACCCCGGCATGCTGAAGTGCTGGCTTTATCTGCCGACCATCCTCGCTCCCAAAACGCCGCTCGTGGTCGTCCTGCATGGATGCACGCAGAACGCAGCCACATATGACCACGGGTCCGGTTGGTCGAAGCTGGCGGAAGAGAAAGGATTTGCGGTCCTCTTCCCGGAACAACAGCGCGCCAACAACGCCAACCTATGTTTCAACTGGTTCGAGCCGGACGATATCCGGCGTGACGCGGGCGAAGCTCTCTCGATCCGGCAAATGATCGCACATGTGGTCGAGTCGCACGGCATGGATACTGGCAAAATCTTTGTTACTGGGCTGTCGGCCGGAGGTGCGATGGCGAACGTCATGCTGGCGACATATCCCGAATTGTTTGCGGGTGGAGCAATCATCGGCGGGCTGCCTTATGGCACGGCCTCAGGGGTGGCCCAGGCTTTCGAACGGATGCGGGGTCAAAAGGCCCCGAGCGTCAGCCAGATGCAGTCGGCATTGAGGACCGCAGCATCTGGCTCGGGGTCCTGCCCACGCATCTCAGTGTGGCATGGAACACACGATCACACGGTTAAGGCGGTCAATGCCGCGCAGATCGTCCATCAGTGGGCTGGGGTGTCCCATATCTCCGACACGCCGGATGTGATCGAGTCCATCAATGGCCATACTCGGAAGGTCTGGCTCGACGAAAGCGGCAAACAGGTCATCGAAGTCTATCTTATCAAGGGCATGGCCCATGGTGTTCCTTTGTCATTTTCGGCTGAAACTCCACTGGGAAATTCCGGGCCGTTCATGCTGGAGGCAGGCATCTCCTCGACCGCGCGTATTGCCAGGGGTTGGGGGCTTACCGATGATGCTGATGTCGCCATCGCCGAAGGCGCATACGAGCCCAGCCCGCAGCACACCGCCGCGCCCTCAAGCATTGAAGCTGTCATTGCCAAGGCAATGGCGTATGCAAAACCAGGCTTGGTTCAAAAAGCGGGAGGTCGAGACGAACAAGGCATCGGCAAGGCGATCAACGACGCTCTTCGGGCTGCCGGACTGATGCGTTGAGGAGCCGGTGCGGCGCGCGGAAGTTCGGCCTTTGCCCTGCCCTCAGGGGCAGCGGCCTCCCCATCAGCTTTTAGGGTCCGTTTCCATGCCGGTGCTCAACATTCATCATCGTACGACCTACAGTTTTCGAGAGACCGTGTCGCTGTCGCCGCACCGCCTTATGCTCAGGCCACGTGAAGGACGCGAGCTCAGGCTGCTGAGCCATGAGATTTCCATTTTCCCCGAGGCTGTGCTGAACTGGTCGAACGACGTATTCGGCAACACGATCGCTTCAGCGACATTCCAAACCCGCAGTGACAGCCTTGTTGTTGAGAGCTCGGCGACTGTGGATCTGACGGCGTCTGCATGGCCCGTCTTCGACGTTGCGGCGTCGGCGATAAACTATCCTTTCCTCTACCCCGACAACGATTGGACTGACCTCGGCGCGCTAACCGTTCAGCAGTATGACGATGTCCAGCAGCGGCTTGAGACATGGGCGCGCGGCTTCGTCGCCGGAAGACCGACGGATACGCTGTCTCTCCTCAAGGATATCAGCCTTGGTATTACTTCCTGTATCTCTTACCAAAGTCGGGAAGAGCAAGGCACGCAGGCGCCGCTAATCACTCTTGATCGGGGTTGGGGCTCCTGTAGGGACTTCGCTGTGTTATTCGCCGAAACGGCGCGCAGCCTGGGCTTTGGCGCCCGGATCGTCTCAGGCTATCTGTTCAATCCGGACAGTTCGCTCACCGGGTCGACGGACCAAGGATCAACGCACGCCTGGGCAGAAGTCTTCGTTCCGGGCGCTGGCTGGATCACATTCGATCCTACAAACCGCAGTGTGGGCGGCGCTAACCTGATCCCGGTAGCTGTGAGCCGCGACATCGCCCAGGCGGTTCCGGTTTCAGGTAGTTTCAACGGCGCGACGGATGCCTTCCTGTCAATGGACGTGGCCGTAGAAGTCAAAGCAATCGGCTCGACCTAAGCCAGTTGGCTTCAAGCCTGAGGAAATTGGAGCACTCAATGCTAGCGCTTCCGAGTTCTTACACCATGATGGGATCTGAACCGCTGACCCAGTTGTTGACCGCTTTGTGCCATGAGTGGTCGTTACCGGATCGCCCAATCGCACCGTCTGTTGCAAAAACAACCGCCCTTTTTCGTCACTGTGATTGCGACCAGATACTCCGAAGTGTTCTTTCGACTTCTTGGGACAACTCGACGAACTGACGTTTTTACTTGAAGTTCAGGAGGATTTTTACGGTGCGGTTCAATTGCTGCTTGAGCCGCCACCGAGACACCTGGAAATGATCATGTCGAATGTTCATTAAAGATTAGGCGATTAGCATAAGAGAGCGTAAGGTTCGCTGTCGGCCTATTCTTCCGGGCAGAGCCGATTGGGAGATTCCATGTGCTCTTGCCTAAAGGTAGGAGTACCTATGATGAGTGCCAGGTCGAGCAACTATGTTGCGCCAACGATTATTGGTCTTCAAGCCGTCACGACGTACGCGAAAATCCCCAACCCTCCACCAGCACAAAGCAGGCTGCATAAGTTTGCAATTAGCGGTGTGCCCGCGGGTGAACGCGTCCACACCAAAGTTTGCTCGATGAGTGATTTGCGGCGTAGGCCGGAAAAGCACGCTACTTGATCAGTGCCCGAAAATACGCGTGGGAGAAATTTATGACTACCCCGCCACCGTTCGAAAGTATGTCTCTCCAAGAGAGGACGGCCATCCTCAGGGCACTTGCTCATAGGCTACAGATTTCCGCACGTGTCGCTGAGCGTGATTGCGATCCAGTTTGCCAGTTGCTGCTGGCACTCAGTGTTCGACTAGCAGCATGCTGTGAAGAGGTGGCAGCAGACCCACTTCGTGGCGACGACGTTGTTGAAAAAGTCCTCAGGTTGCTCAGTGAATTCGCGCTACGTCGACCTGAAGGCACGATTCATGAATTCGCAATCACGTCGCGGCACTGATCTTGGGGCCGATCGATCAGTGCGACGGCAAAAGGCGATTGGTCCCACAACGCCAAACGCCGTTTGCCGCCCAATTCTCATCCCCGAGGTCTAATTTCCGCTGCAGAGGAGTATGAATATGACGGAAGTTCCAAAGACTGGATTGCCTGGTGCGCCAGGGAAACCAGGTAAGCCTGGTAAGGGCCAAAACCCTGGAAAGGGCGGGTCAGGCGGTGCCGGTGGAAAGCCGGGCGCACCCGGAAGGGGTGACGGGAAGACCTAAGGAACCCGTGCCATCTTCAATCATGAAGCAGTCGTTTAATCCGGGGTAAGCACTGACGACCGCAAAGAGCCGCAGGCCGTCTTCCGCATCGCGCCGCTAGGAGACATGATTGTGTCGCCAAAAGCTGCTTTCTTTGCGCGATGAAAATCCCGGACCTCCCGCCCGATCTATGGTTCCCCAGCAGAATCCGACCATGAGTTTTCCTTCGTGGTGAAGCCGATGCCATGGGCCCACACATCAGGCATCGATGGGGATGGAACGAGCAATTTCAACGCGCGGTTCACCAAGAAAAGTTACGATCGAAGCCCTTCTCCCTTATTATATCGGGGCGAAAAGGCCGTGGGCACCGTCTCGCTCCAAAAACATCCCGGCCATCTGCAATTCGGCGAATTTTATATTCTCTCAGAACACCAAGGTCGGGGTCTCGGGTCTCGCGTGTTGCAACACTGCTTTGCCATTGCTGACCAAGAGCGTCTTCCAGTGCATCTTGAACATTTGATCTGGAACCCTGTCGGCTCGCTGTACCGCAGAAACGGCTTCATCGAAACGTCAGTGACCGACAGTGATTTCATTTTGAAGCGGCCATGCCCCGTGGGTAACGAAAGGAGCTAACGGCAGGTTTGGGCCGATAGCCGACCAAGCGAAATCTTATTAACGGGTTGAGCTGTTGATGAGATATGAACTGCCGACCCAGCAGTTATGCTAGCTTCATCTCGCATCGGAAAGGCAACCAAAACAGGTGTATCTAGCCGGTGGCTCATCGTGGCCGAACTGGATAATCCTCGGGCCAATAAGATGGTCGACGGGTCTGGGAAGGCAGCGACTGCCGGCGCTGAAGCTCACCAAAAAGACGCCCACCTTGATAATAGTTGATAAGTGGTCTATGAATTAGCCATCACATTAGATGGAGGACCGCATGATTAGCGCCGATCTGGGAAAGCAGCTCGAAAGCTATATCCAGCAACTCGTTGACACGGGGCGCTACGGTTCGAAAAGCGAAGTCCTGCGTGAAGGCGTGCGATTGGTCCAGGATAGGGAGACTAGGCTAGCCGCGCTGGATGCTTCCATCATGCGCGGTATTGCCGATGCTGACGCTGATCGCACTAAGGAAGCGAGCGATGTTTTCGACCGCCTCGACGCCAAGTATCGGGCGATGGCTGAAAAGGCTGAAAAATCGGTATGATCCTTGAATTTTCCAGGGAGGCCGAACGCGATCTTGAGCAGATTGCTGATTATATCGCCGACCAAAATCCACGGCGCGCCGTATCATTCCTCCGGGAACTCCGGAGTAGCTGTGAAGGTCTCGTCGAGAATCCGAATGGTTTTGCCGTTGTCCCCCGCTTTGAACACTATGGTATTCGCCGACGCGTTCACGGCAACTACCTGATCTTTTACCGCGTTGTAGATGCTAAGGTGATCATCATCCATATCCTGCATGGTGCCACCGATTATGGCACGATCCTTTTCGGCGAATGATCCAAAAATGTCTATCTTCGGTAACGTGCGGCAGTGAGGCCAAGTAGAGTATCGCGAGTTGAAAGAGAATCGAACACCCGTTCATTTTAGATAATGACCTCGGTTGGTGGCAACAATCTATCTCTGGAATGACAGCGAGTAGCGGGTATATCGAC
Source organism: Rhizobium sp. FG113 (assembly GCF_057809895.1). Lineage (NCBI taxonomy): Bacteria > Pseudomonadati > Pseudomonadota > Alphaproteobacteria > Hyphomicrobiales > Rhizobiaceae > Rhizobium > Rhizobium sp. FG113. Next base: position 28,671 of record NZ_JBMDKV010000018.1, read on the forward strand.
GTTCACCCACACGCGTAAGAGCACCGATCTCAACGAGCTGCTGCAGATCGCGTGTCGCCGTAGCGCGGGAAGTGCTTGTGATCGCGATGTAGTTCTCTGCGCTAAGCCCCCCCTTGAAGCCTGCCGTGCCTTCCTTAAAAATGCGCGCGACCACCTTTTCCTGCCGCTCGTTCAGCTGGCCCCGAAAGCGTTCGTAGAACTTTGTTTTTTTAATTAAGAAATCTATGCGCTCAAGCGTCGCCTGTTGAGCCAGCATAATAATTTCCGCAAAAAAGGTAATCCAACCTGTGATATCGAGCGTGCGCTGGTGGTACTCAAGCTCGGAATAGTAGGCCTTTCGGTTTTTCTCGATTGTGAAGGCGAGTGATATGAGACTTGGTTGCCCTAAGTTTTGCGCCAATGATTTCTCAGCAAGCGCGCGCCCAATTCGACCATTGCCATCCTCAAATGGATGTATGCTTTCAAAATAGAGATGACCAACTGCTGCACGAACTAGGGCTGGAAGTGGATTTTGACCGATCGGTCCAGATTGATTGAACCATGCAATAAAAGTCTCCATCTCAGCTGCAACCTGGCGCGATGGGGGAGCTTCAAAATGGATTGTCGGCTTATCCAGCCGACCTGAAACGATCTGCATGGCGTCTTCATGCTTGCGGTAAGCACCAACCGTTTCAATGTATCGATTTCCGGCCATCAGCATTGAGTGCCACTGAGACAATTTCTCATGATGCAGCGGCTCCTGCCAGCTTCGGTAGACATCCGCCGTCATCTCGGCGATTCCCCGCTCTTGGGGCCTAATTTGTCGATCGTCGCTATGGAGCCCAAACTGCCGGCGAAGTGATGATTGGACGCTTACGCGGTCAAGAAACTCCCCCTCAATCTCAGAAGTCTTGATCGCTTCGTCGCTCAACAATTCAATACGAAGCTGGCTACTGTCCGCATCGTCGAAATGCCGAACGGCGCCAATGACCTCGCCGGCGGATTGCAAAAATCTCTGCTCTGATAACACAAGGCTTGCAGCGTCGTACCTGAAGTTTGGCCAATCGGTGTTTTGCCAGTTCCATTTCATGAGTTATAGCCAGCCTTTCTATAGCTCATGATTATTGCCATAAATGAGTTATTGCAAGCCTATCTATCGCTCAACGTCACAATCCGCGGCCACACTTCAAGCAGCGGCGACCAACAGGCACCCAGCTACACACATTCTTAAATCGTGCTCCGTATCTCCGCTCGCCCTCGGCATTGGTGCCGAGAGAAACAGGACGAACATGACCAAAAACAACCTTTCATCACGTCATTTTCAGCGAAAGATCTCGAATTCTGCGAACTACGGATCGCACCGACCACCTCCAAGCGAGTGCTGGATAATATCCGGCCATATCTGATGAGCTTGATCATCTATCGAAAGTCGCCTCCGATCTTGAATGGTCATATCGACTGGACGACGATTGGCCAGGCCTGCGGTATAGAAGCTGAGCTGACAACAGAATTGAAGAAGTGCCTCCGGCCTGGCCTTGATGCAATCATCCGGTGGCTCGCTCTAGCACCGGCGGCCGAGGACGCACAACCGTCAAACACGGGCCGCCAGAGCAAGACGGCGGGCGCCAAGAAGGCAGCCTCCGCACTCTCAACCAGAAAGCCGCAACGCGTGGCGACCAACGGCACCTTTGCCCGGCCTGCATCTGCGCAACGTGGCCCGTCACCAAAGCCAATCAGCTCCTTCCCAGAACCACTATTCGAAGCAACTGAAGATCCAGTGAGCTTTCAGGATGCTCTCTCTTATCATATGCGGCGGTTTGGTGACACATACTGGCAACTCTACCGAGCAGTCGTTCATCTGAATGAGACCTTCGACAACAAGACGCTTCTATCCTGGATCCAAGGAGAGCGGGTCCCTCGATCTGTTGCAAGTTTCGATATTCTCCGCCGCATCGAACAGCGCTATCGACTTGCAAACGGATATTTCAAACAAAAGCTGCCGCATCAGGCGCGCTCGCTTTATGGTCATGATCTGGGAGATATCAGCCCCGCTGAGAGGCGAAGGATTTCACTGCACCTGCCGGAGGACTTCAACAGCCTGCCTTTCACCAAACGAGAGGAGATCCTTGATTGGGTTCGCCGAGTGATCGTTTCCGGTTCGACCGAATATCGCCGCTACCAAGCAGCAGCGAGCAAGCAACGGTATGCCATCCGCTTTCCTGCCGTTACCTATGGAGGCGGTTCGCTCCCCTCTCGAACCCTGGCTTCGCCCGCCAACGCCAATCAGAAAGTCGCACCGGAGCAGGCCGATCCCGATTTGTTGTCTGGCGTCGTCGATGCGCCGCCGCGGCTTGCGATGGAAATGGCCGACCTCATTCGCTTCAAGACTTCGACGCTTACGGCGATCGGATTTCAGCGTAATGGTGTCTGGGGCGAGGAAACCGCGTCTCAAAAGATCGAGCACCTCGGCCTGATGTTCGGTGCTCTGGCCGCTTCTCCGAATGGTGTTGTGAAGGGCTACGGTGTGCCAGTCAGCCAGTTAAGCTTCGGCCTCCTCATCTTCCCGGGTGTCTGGGACTGGTATCTACAATGGCGCGAACAGCGTCGTGGCTTCTACACCAAATGGGAGGAGGACATGCTGATGATAGCACAGGCTCTGACACGCGCCGATGTAGGCTGGATCCGGCAGCATCCGGAGCTTTTAAAAAACGTCACGCCTATCGGCGGTTTGATTGAACAGGAAGAGATCGAGAGCGCAGCCCGCGACTGGCATGCGGCATGTGACGCGTTTCATCGGCATGCAGCAAATCGTTCCAAGGAGATCCAGCGAGTAATGCGCGTTCATCGCGATCCGTTCGAACCGATCATGTGCGTGCTTGAAGCGGACAGTCCGTTAGCGGAATATCGCAAGATCACCGACGAGATCCTTAAACGCATGCCAGATGAAAGCCGATATCCCCGGCCCGCAGCTGAAGCCGTTCGCTCATTCCTGTTGCTCCGTCTCGGACTGCATCTCGGGCTCAGACAAAAGAACCTTCGCCAGTTGCGTCTCTGCCCACGTGGGCATCACCCGACATCGGAACGGCGACTTGAAGATATGAAATGCGGCGAGCTGCGCTGGAGTGATCGCGACGACGGTTGGGAGGTTCTTATCCCTGCGGCGGCATTCAAGAATTCCAGCTCGTCCTTCTTCGGCCAGAAACCATTTCGGTTGATCCTTCCGGACCTGCTCGACCTCTACCAATATCTCGATGCGTACATCGATCGTCATCGAGGTGTCCTGCTGGGTGGCGCGAAAGATCCACGTACTCTCTTTGTCAAAACGGTAAAGACGACAAGTTTCGATGCAGCCTACAACTCCACCACCTTTTACGAAGCATGGCGAACCGTGATCCAGCGTTATGGGATCTATAATCCCTACACTGGACGGGGTGCGATCAAAGGCCTGTTACCGCATGGACCACACAATCTCCGCGACATTCTCGCAACCCACATATTAAAGCAGACAGGCTCATACGAGCAGGCGAGTTACGCTATCCAGGACACACCCGACGTTGTGCAACAGCACTACGGTCGCTTCCTGCCGCAGGACAAGGCTGCACTGGCCGCCAAGATCCTCAATCAAGTCTGGGTAGCGGCATAGTCCAAAATAAACCATCAAGCTCGGATGCGAGGAGCATTTCGCGTCCGAGCTCAACACCCCCGATTTGTGATTTGAATGGATACGAACCACTGACACAGTTGCCGGCCGCTTTGCAGTCATCAATTGAACCCACTGCCAAACGGAGACATCGCGGTCATTTCACCAATTCGTTTTCCGGAAACTTCCACTGGTTGTTGATAAGGTCAGCACGCGGGCGATAGAGGCGTACGGTGTAGTTCCAGTCCTTCGTGATCGGGAGGCAGTTGACGGTGTCTTTCTTGCATCCTCCGAACTGCACTGTAATCCCGCCGTCACTGTCGGGCTTGGCGGTCAGATTGTTTAAGGAGTAGGCGTTGAGGTCGTTTTTCTGGAAGAAGCCCTTCGCATTGTAGACGCTGATCGACCAGAACCCGTCGACCGGGACGTTTTTCACCGTGACCTTTTCGATCTTGGTTCCGCTCTCGTCCCTCGGTTTGCCGCTGACGTAGATCGCTGCAGCGCGGGGGTTTCCGCCCCAGCCGACCGCAGACCCGATGAGGTATCGTATGGGGTCGACCTCGCTTTTCGAGCCGAACATACCGTCCGAACCCAGAAGCGTCGAGCCGAGAATCTTGAGAGCGTCCCTGATCCTGCTCTGCGATACGCTATCCCAGTTCGGTAGAACCAGTTCGCCGTTTGAGGCCTGTTCCGTCTTGATCTTGTCCTGCAGAGCGTGGACCTCTTTCATATCCGCCTCGCTTTGAGGGTCCACCAAGGTGCGAATGGTGATGATCAGATAGCGTGTGCGGATCTGGTCTTTACTGTAAGTCTTCGTGCCAGGCGCGTAGACGATCTCGTGTGTGTACTGATCCTCGTCGAGGACCTGTGCCATCATGTACCGCTTACCAGCGTCGGGCAGCGTCACCGTAATCGGACCTGCGTCAAGGTCGAAAACGCCGAACGAATACAGAGTGTCGCGGTTCATTCTGACAATCTTCTGATCGTCGATGGACGGCGGCGTCCGCGAATGCATAAACCTACCGAATGCGCCTTCCTTTGCGTAGCTAGCAATCGTCATGTCGGTTTCAGCGCGAGGAAAGTTGTCCACCGTGACAGGCACTTTTTCTGCTGCAAAACAGACTGACGAGAGGAGAACGCCGAAAGCGGCGAAGGTAGCCTTTGAGCGATAGTTGTATCGCATCTCACTCCTCCCATAGTGACCCTAGCAGATCCCACGCTGACGTTAGGGCCAATGTCGAATAGCTAGTGTATCGGCTGCCGCCGTTGAGGATAGTCAACGCTGAACGTCATCTTAAGCGTCGCCACCCGGGCACGCTCAGCATCTTTCACTTCGATAATGACATTGTCGGGAGGCGGGAAGCTTTTGGTGGCAAACAGAGACAAGGCGTTGAACGCGCTGTTGACAGCTTCGTGGTCACTGGAAAAATCCATGTCCATTTCCGTTTCTATGCCGTCCATTATGTGCAGATAGAACTTCGGCATCCCGTCCACCTCCCGCCAAACATTATGATTGCAGTATGCACGATTGCATCTGACATCGCCCTTTTCACTGCGACTTCAAGGTGTGTTGTCGAGAAATCACTCAGCCATACGGCGACGGGCGTCGGTGGGCCTTTTCGCAGCGTCCCTCTGCCAGGAACGATCCGCCCTACAGCGCCAATCGAGCAACGGATTCAACTGCTTGCCAACTATGACAAACGACAACGACTAAATACGTGCCACCGGCGATTTTCCGATCTCGCTCTCAAGCTGATCCTGCGTATAGGGTTTTCCGTGACGTGCTGCATCGACATGGATTCCGGGGGGAAGATCGGCGTATCTGGCTCCCGGCACCCAAGGGACCGTTTTCAATGATCATACGGCCGTAGTGGCCCAAAACCTGAAGCGCTGGAGGGAAAGTGGACTGCGCCTCCAGCATGCGGATGCGATTCTAATAGACGATGTCTGTCGGCGCGCTTGGTTCACAATACATTTCGCAAAGATCCCGGGAACGCGGCCGTCGGCGGCAAGGATCGGCGTAGACCAGCAGGCGCGAAGACAATGTGACGGCGCCAACTCGCGAAGGTCGGCCCATACCGGATCGGTCCGGATGTCGTCGACGATCACCGGGCCGGAGGTGAGAGCCACAGTACCGCCAACCCAAGTACTCGAAGAAGTCATCGGAGGACGCCGTGGAACGATTGGAGAGACGTATATCCAGCAGATTGCCTAAAAATTGCAAGCAACTGCGGCTAGAGCTTCTTAGTTTCCGTTGATGGTCGCGTAGACTTTTGCATATCCGACTTTGTGAAAGTCACGCACCGCCCTATGTCGTCAAAGAAACCCTGATATTTTGCGGCCGATAAAGCAGGAAGACTATATTGAGCTACGATAGATCCAAGGTCGATCTAAGCAACTGCGATCGCGAGCCCATCCATATTCCAGGAAGCATCCAGCCCCACGGAGCTATGCTTGTTGTTGCTCCCCGAGCGAACGTCATAGCGTACGCTTCAGACAACATACAGGATTACCTCGGGGTCAACGGAGCGATCGTTGGCGCTGGCTGTCCCGGATCAGCGCCCATGAGACAGAACTGGCTTAATCGAGAAGAGAGGATTTTCGGCTCATCGTAGCTCACTCAAAGGAAGCGAAGATGAGACAAAAGTCCGGGCCGCAGACATCGGCGGCCGAGAAGACGATCAAGGGTATCCGCCGGGCCACGCGCAAGCACCATTCGGCCGAGGACAAGATCCGCATCGTGTTGGAAGGGTTGCGTGGCGAGGACAGCATCGCCGTGATATGCCGTCGCGAAGGGATCGCCGAGAGCCTGTATTATAGCTGGTCAAAGGAATTCCTCGAAGCGGGCAAGAAGCGACTTGCCGGTGATACCGCCCGGTCGGCGACCAGCGACGAGGTGAAGGCACTGCGCCGTGAAAGCCGCGACCTGAAAGAGGCGCTGGCCGACCTCACCCTGGAAAACCGCCTGCTCAAAAAAAGCATGATCGGGCATGGGGGCGACGAGGAATGAGATATCCCGCCACGGAGAAACTTGAGATCATCCGGCTGGTCGAGCAGTCACATCTGTCGGTCCGGCAAACCCTCGACAAGCTCGGCATTTCAAGGCCGACCTTTTATCGCTGGTATGATCGTTTCCTGACCCACGGCGTTGAGGGGCTGGAAGACCGGACTTCTGCGCCATCACGGGTTTGGAACCGCATACCCGACGATGTCCGGGATCGCATTATCGAAATGGCGCTGGACCACGCCGATCTGTCACCGCGCGAGCTGGCGGTGAAGTTCACCGACACGGAAAGCTATTTTGTGTCAGAGGCTTCTGTCTACCGCCTGCTCAAGGCCCATGACCTGATCACCTCGCCAGCCTATATCGTCATCAAGGCCAATGATGAGTTCAAGGACAAGACCACGCGGCCGAACGAGATGTGGCAGACCGACTTCACCTATCTGAAGGTCATCGGCTGGGGATGGTTCTACCTGTCGACCATCCTCGATGACTTCTCGCGGTACATCATCGCCTGGAAGCTTTGCACCAGCATGAAAGTCGATGATGTCACCGACACGCTCGACCTGGCACTGGCCGCCTCGGGCTGTGACAAGGTCAAGGTCGAACACCGGCCGCGCCTGCTGTCCGACAATGGCCCGTGTTACGTCGCTTCCGACCTCGGCGAATGGCTGGAGAAATACAAGATCGATCAGGTCCATGGCGCTCCTGGCCATCCCCAGACGCAGGGCAAGATCGAACGCTGGCACCAGACGCTGAAGAACCGCATTCTCTTGGAAAACTACTTCTTCCAGGAGGACCTCGAAGCCCAGATCGCGGCCTTCGTCGAGCGCTACAATCATCGCCGATACCACGAGAGCCTCGACAATCTCACCCCGGCCGACGTCTACTTTGGACGCGGCCAGACCATCCTGCTCGAACGCGAAAGGATCAAACGAGACACCATCAAACAGCGCCGCTTGAACCACCAGGCCAAAGCGGCTTAGATCAACCGCGAACCGAGCCGGAAACTCCATTCTTCCAAAGACCGAAAAGTCTCAAATCATTCGACGACGGACAGTGGGGTGGGAAATTGTTACCGAAAGAGGACGCATCGCAAGCGCAGGAACAGCCGCGGTTACGTGCTGATGCGCAACGCAATCGCGCCAAGCTGGTCGAGGTTGCCTCGCAAGCCTTCGCTGAACGCGGCGCGGATGTTTCGCTTGAAGAGATTGCCCGGCAGGCAGGTGTCGGCATCGGTACGCTTTATCGACACTTTCCGACCCGCGAACATCTCGTCGAGATAGTCTATCGGCGCGAACTCGAATTGCTCACTGGCGCTGCGGTCGAACTCTTGGCCGAAAAGGCACCCGATATTGCGCTCGATGAGTGGATGCACCGTTTCGTCAGCTACATGGCGGCAAAGCGCGGTATGGCCAGCAGCCTGAAGCTGCTGTTCACCTCAAACGCCGCTCTCTTTACGGAGGGAACGACGCGCATGACAGCCGCCTTCGACAAGCTTCTTCGTGCGGCGATAGAGGCGGGTACGGTGAAGGGCGATATCGTAGCGGGCGACGTTCTCTACACGCTGTTCGGCATCTACTCGATCCCGGACACGCCCGACTGGCGCGAACGGGCACACAGGATCGTTCGCCTGATCATGGACGGTTTGCGCACTCACTCAAAGCCCTGATGATCGGCAGTCGCGGGAGATACGATTGGAGCTTGCTGCATGACCAACGAACAGGGCTTTCCAGAGCGACCACGGAGGCCTGGCATTTCAGTCGCTATCGTCATCCTAGCCGCTGGTAGATCGAGCCGGACGTCGCCTGGTATCGGCCATAAGCTGCTCTCGAAGTTTGACAGCATCCCGCTCGTGCGGCGTGTCGCCCTGCGGGCGATCGAAAGCAAGGCGGAACACGTTTATGCGGTCACGGGCTTCCGTCACGAAGACATCGAGAATTGCCTTGCCGGCCTCGACGTCACGGTCGCCTTCAATCCGGCTTTTGCATCCGGCATGGCAAGCTCCCTGGTCACCGGCCTGAGAACCCCCGGAGCGATGTGGACCACGACGGAGCGCTGATCCTCCTGGCGGACATGCCGGCCATCACGGTAGAGAACCTGGATCGGTAATCATGACGTTCGAACGCTCAGAAGGGCACTCGATCATCCGCGCGAGCCACGCTAGCAATCCAGGTAATCCTACCAAAGGCGCTCTATCCGCAGGCTTCGACATTGCAAGGGATCGCGGCGCCAAGGCGCTGATTGGAGGTTGTGATCTCGACATCGTGGGGGTCGATATTGGGGAGGCGGCGGTCATCGATGTCGATAAGGAGGAAGACCTGCAGAGGCAGGGCGGTGCTTTAAGTTATATGCGATGACGGACGTAAGGGACAAACCATTGCACCGCGAAAAACTAGATGCGGCCAGCCTTAGCCTGACGACATCGCAAAGCGCTTCCGGCCGAATACAGTCTTCCGCTGCGCGCCAACAGCGATCATTGCCAAGAAGCTCACGGTGTTGGTGCCTCTGTTTCGACGTAAGCGCTTATGTGCCTGCAACAATTCGATTGGCTCACGTCCACGCTGGAGAGCAGCGCCATGCGTAAAGTCTGCATCTTGGATTCAGAGGCTCAACGTGGCTTCCATCCGGGTCAATGACGAAGGCCACCTAGGATGCGGCCGTACTGCGCGCGCCTAGTCGACGGACGCGTAGCCCGGTTCCTTGTAGAGGGTATGCTTCTTGCCCTTGATCTCCGGTTCGAAAACGTCGGTATCCCAACGGCCTGCGGGTCCGTCTTCGATGGCGACCGAAATTGATCCGTAATCACTTTCGAGCGTGTCCATGACGACCTTTGCCAACTTCTCGGAAAGTTGCTTCTTTTGCGCTTCGGTGCGACCCGACATCATCTTCACAGCAACGTGCGGCATTTCGGAGTCCTTTCAATGATGACAGGCATCGCAACTGTCAGGCCTCGTATTGCTCGTCGGAGACCTTCTCGATCCAGCCGACGTAACCTGGGAGAAAGCATCCGCGATGATCTGCAGGATGCAGCTTTCCATATAGAGGCGCGATAGATAGGTCTCGACGCCGGCAGGGTTGATCACCTCTTCCGCAAGCGCGATCAGCGAAGCGCTCGGCTTCCAGGATTGGGCCGCGAGCGTGGTCGAGGTGAACGGCCTCAGCGCATCGGCGCCGGATCCGCCAAGCACGCCCCCCTGATTCTAGCCATTCCGGGAAGATCTTTATGGTGATCTTCCTCACTCGATCGCCGCGCGCCGGCGAAAGACCTCCCGTTCCCTTTATCATTGGTGGTCGATTGCGCGCCACCACTCCACATCCACCAGCGTCCATAGCGGCCGGATTTTACTTGGCGACAACGCCCCCAATGTAGGCAGCACGCGTTTGACTTGCAGTCGCGTTAGAAATCTCACTAAGACCGGCTGTTGAGGCGACCGATACGGATGCTCTTCGGCTGCACGCTTCGCGAGTTCGAAATCAAAGATCATGAGGTTGCTCTCGACATAGGGCATTGGCGTTCCCAACTACGAGGCAAGCATCATGCCAAGATGCGCGCATCCCGGCATGACGGATAATAGATCGGTCAGCCGACCACCTCGAAGCGGATATCCTGAGCACCCTGCCAAAGCGTAAGGCGGCCGAGTTCGGGCAGTTTGTCGAGGTTGGAGGTTACCGTAATGAAGTGATTCCCCGCGAGTTGGCCCATCTTCGACGAAAAATCGACGCCGCCATAAGCGAGCAGGATCTCGGTTTCGCTGATCCCGCCCGGATAGAGAATGACGTGGCCCGGTGCCGGATGGCTGGTGTGGTTTTCGTAGCCGACGCCGAAATCCTGATCGCCGAGCGGGATCCAGACGCCCTCGCCCGACCAACGCACATGCACGATCTGCCCCTGATAGGGCATTTGCTTCAAAAACGCCTCGCTGGTCTTCGGCGCCTTTTCGGTTTCGAGAACCGCATCGAACTCGAAGGGGCCTGCGGTTATTTTGAGCTTCATCATCTGTCTCCTTGACGTGTATTAGAGGTCGACCGGCCGGGCTGCGGCGGGTCGATATGTTCCCTGGCCCTTCTCGCCGACCAGCGCGCCGTCCTCGACCATGACAGTTCCAGCCACGATGGTGGTGACCGGCCAGCCGGTGATTTCCATTCCCTCGTAGGGCGAATAGTCAGCGCCGTCGTGCAGGTCGGTATGGCGGATGGTGCGTTTCAGCGCCGGGTCCCAGATCGCGATATCGGCGTCGGCGCCGATGGCGATCGTGCCCTTCTGCGGATAGAGACCATAGGTCTTGGCGTGATTGGTCGCGGTGATGGCGACGAAGCGCGGCAGGTCGATGCGCCCGGCCATGACGCCCTGCGAAAAGAGGATCGGCAGCCGGGTTTCAACGCCTGGAATACCGTTGGGGATGTGCCGGAAGTTGGTCTTGCCCTTCGGATTGAGCTTGCCCTGCTCGTCTTCATAGCGGAACGGGCAATGATCGGAGGAGAAGAGTTCGAACACGCCGGTCTCGATGCCGCGCCAGCATTCGGCCTGCGCCGCCTCGTCGCGCGGCGGCGGCGAGCAGACGAACTTGGCGCCTTCCCAATCCATCCCATCCAGATCCTTGGCGGTCAGCACAAGATATTGCGGGCAGGTCTCGCCGACCACCTTGATGCCCCGCGATCTCGCCCTCATGAGTTCCTCCATCGCCTCGCCGTTGGAGATATGGACGATAACGATTGGCACATCGGCGATCTCGGCCAGCGACAGCGCGCGGTGCGTGGCCTCGCGCTCGACGGCAACTGGCCGCGTCGAGGCATGGGCACGCGGCGCGACGTCGCCGTTGCGCTCGTGCTTGTCGATAAGGAAGCGGATCGCGTCCTCGTTTTCGCAGTGGACCATGACCGTCGCGCCGGTGCTGCGCGCCACGTCCAGCGTCTTCAGGATCTCGCCATCACTCAAGCGCAGATCCTCATAGGTCATGAAGACCTTCAGCGAGGCATAGCCATCGGCCACCAGGGCCGGCAGTTCCTGCCCGAGAACAGCATCGGTCGGATCGGAAATGATCAGGTGGAAGCTGACATCCGTGTAGCACTCGCCCTCGGCGAGCTTGCGGTAATCGTTCAGAGACGAACGCAGCGGCACGCCCTTTTCCTGCAGGCAGAACGGCATGATCGTCGTGTTGCCGCCGAACACGGCCGACAGCGTTCCGCTGGCGAAATCGTCCGCCATGACGATCCCGTCGCCGGATGGCTGAGAGATATGGACGTGGCTGTCGATGCCACCAGGCAGGACATACTTGCCGGCGGCATCGATCACGCGCGTTGCCCCGGTCAGCTGTTCGCCGATCTGGACGATCCTGCCGTCCTTGATCGCGATCGACGCCTTGAAGACGTCGGACGCCGTTGCGATAGTGCCGTTTTCGATGATGATATCGTATTCGCTCATGACGAGGCCTCAGTGCTGCAGGATCTTGCCGAGGAAGGCCTCGGTGCGCGGATTGTGTTTTCCGGCGAAGAAGTCGTCGCTCGACCGGTCCTCGACGATTTCGCCCTGATCGATAAAGATCACGCGGGTGGCCACGCGGCGGGCAAAGCCCATTTCATGGGTGACGACCATCATCGTGATGCCGTCCTTGGCGAGACCGGTCATCACATCCAGCACTTCCGAGATCATCTCCGGGTCCAGCGCCGAGGTCGGCTCGTCGAAGAGCATGGCCAGCGGATCCATCGCCAACGCGCGGGCGATCGCCACGCGCTGCTGCTGCCCGCCGGAAAGCTGGCTCGGAAATTTGGCCGAATGATCGGCGAGGCCGACGCGATCCAGAAGCTGCATTGCCTTGCCGCGCGCGACGCTATCGGAGCGCCCAAGCACGATCCGCTGCGAAAGCATGATGTTGTCGATGATCGTCAGATGCGGGAACAGTTCGAAGTTCTGGAACACCATGCCGACGCGCGTGCGCAGGTTTGGCAGATCGGTCTTGGGGTCCCCGACCTCAATGCCGTGCACGCGGATAGACCCTTGCTGAAAGGGTTCCAGGCCGTTCACGCACTTGATCAGCGTGGATTTTCCGGACCCGGAAGGGCCACAGACGACCACGACCTCGCCGCGATCGACTTTCACGTTGCAGTTCTTCAGAACCTCGAACGTGCCATAGAATTTGCTGACGCCAGTGATCTCGATCATGCGCGGCCTTTCTCAAAGCGGGATATGGAAAATGGATTGAGCGCCCTGCCCGTTTCGCGGCCGAGGACAAGCTGCGCCGTAAGCTGTCCGACGAGCGGACCAAGGGTGTAGCCGTTGGATGTCACGGCATTGAAGAAGCCCGATTGCCGAGGATCCTCGCCAAGAATCGGGGCGCCGTCGATATTGATGTTCATCGCGGCCCAGCTTCTGATGACGTGCAGTTTGCGCAGCGCCGGCACGACATGCTGCGCCACCCAGAGATTGCCCTCGATACTCGAAAGCAGCGGGCGCGGGTGCTGGTGGACCGGGTCGAGCCCGGCGGTCCAGCCGCCGCCGATAATGAAATTGCCGTTGGCCGCCTGCTTGAGCGTCAGATGACGATCGGCGTGGGCGACGAGACAGAATATCGTCGGCGCGGCCGCTTCCGTCACGACCATCTGCAGCGGCGCACCGAAGACGGGCACATCAAGCCCGAGCAGCCCACCAACTCGAGACGAGAAGGCGCCAGCAGCGTTGACGACGCGCCGGGCGTGGACGGTGCCGCGCGAAGTGACGACTTCGAAGCCCTCGGCGACTGCCATGATGGCCATGACCTCGCATTGATCGAAAATCCTGGCGCCGGCAGCTTTCGCGGCATCAAGGATGCTCTGCGTCGCCACCAGCGGATTGATCTTGCCTTCCTGCGAACAGAAGGCAGCGCCCACGAATTGCGTCGAGAGCGCGGGCTCCATCTGCCGCAACTCGTCACGCCCTATCAGACGACAGTCGATGCCGGCCTTCTGCTCGACGCCAACCTTCTCCTGAAGGAAGCGCATATGGGCGTCGGTCTCCGCGACCATCAAGCCACCGGTAACCTTCATCTCGAAATCACGGCCGAGTTCACGCTGCAGCTCGCCCCAAAGCGTGATCGAATCCCGCTGGAGCGGCAAGGTCTGCGCGGCAGCACCACCCCCGCCTTCGGCCCGCGCGCCGTGGTCAAAGGAGAGAAGCTGCGCGTGCAGGCTTCCGGCATTGCCGCCGGATGCGAGCGAATTCGGGAAACTGCGTTCCAGCACCGCCACATCCTCTCCCGCCCGAGCAAGAAACAGCGCCGTCGAAAGCCCCGCGATACCGGCGCCGATGACGAGCGTCGAAACTCGTTTCAGCGGAAGCGGTTCGCTGTTTTCCAGCGGTGGCTTTTCCGGCAGAAGAGCCCGCATGTGGCCGCCCCATTCCGGCTTTTCGACCGCAAGTGCTGCAAGGGGAACCGGTCGCAGCGGCATTTGCGGCGCAAGAAATCCCTGCGTTTCAATCTTGGTGCGTCGCGCCCCGGCGATTGCCGCAACAGCGTCGCCACAGTAGCGCCCCTGGCAGCGACCCATGCCTGCGCGGGAAAGACGCTTCAGCGTCGCGATATCGTCGGCGCTGTCGGTCGCGAGCGCTTTCAAGGTTTTGGCCGTTACGCCTTCGCAGCGGCAGATAATGGCGTTGTCGTCCTGGCCCGCAATGGCGTTCGCCGAGGGCCGGGCGGCGAAGACCGCCCAGAGGGCTTTCTGGAACGCCCGGTGCCGCTCGAGCCGGCGTTCCGTCTTGTCGTCGCGTGGCACGGAGAGCCCAAGCTTGCGCGCCGCCGCCAAACCGGCCAGCCGGCCGGCTGCCATGGCGATATGCGCACCGCCAAAGCGGGCTGCCTCACCGACCACATGAACATGCGGCAAGGTGGTCTCGCCATCCGCCTTGCAGATTGTCGACAGCTTGCCGTCGACAAGTTCGTGACCGCAGCCGAGCAATCGCGAGAGTTCATTGGAGGGCGCAAAGTCGCCACCAATCAGGACGGTATCGGCCTGCAGAGTGAGAGCGCCCTTCGGACCGGAGATTGCCACTGTGTCGACGCCGGCCTCCCCGTCGATCGAGGTGATCGCGGTTTCCCAGTGGATCGGCACACCGGCCATACGCAAGGCAGCGACCTGACGCATGCCGTTGACCGCAAGCATCTTGTCGGCCGCGAGAAGTTGCAGACCGGCTGCCGGCTGTTTCCAGGGCGCCTGCGCCTTCTCCACCAGCGCGACGACTTGGCCGCCAGCCTTGATGGTTTCGATCGCCACCTGAATGTTCAAGGGACCGTTGCCGGCAATCACGATGCGCTTGCCGGCGACCGTGCCGTAGCTGCGCAGCAGGGTCTGCGCCGCGCCGGCGGTCATGACACCTGGCCGTGTCCAGCCTGCAACTGCCGGCGGACGCTCATGCGCACCGGTCGCGATCACAATCATTTTCGGCATGTAGTAGGAGGCGCCCGCAGGACCGTAGCAGGAGACGACAGTCGTGCCGTCAGCGCGACTTTCGGCGCCCCAAACAGTGGTGCCAGCGACGATCGTCACGCCGGCTCTGCGAACCCGATCGACAAGATCGGCCCCGGAGCGGGCCTGTTCGTCGGCACCGAGGCGCTGTGCCGCCAGCGCGGTCAGCGGTTGCTTGAAATACTGACCGCCAGCGGCGGTGCGTTCATCGACGACGGTCACGTGCGCCCCGGCAAGTGCCGCGGCCTCAGCGGCGGACAGGCCAGCCGGACCAGCGCCGATGACCAGCAGATCGGTCTGAATGGTTTCGATCCTCTCCGGAACGGCGGCGAGGTCGGCAACGGCGTCATCGACGATGACAGGCCGTGATCTCGGTCGCTCGATCGTCATCCCGGGCCGGATCGTTGTCATGCAGGCACGCTGGCTGAGGCGGCCATCGACGGTTACGAGGCAATCCTGGCAGACGCCCATGCCGCAGAAGATACCGCGCGGCTCATCCTTCAAGCCGCGCGAGAAATCATGCCGGCCGCCCGCCTCGATCGCAGCCGCGATCGTCATGCCGCGCTCCGCCGTGACGGCGACGCCGTCTACGACAATGTCGACACGCTGATCGGGCTGAGATTGGATCGGGGCGGAAACGGCCGACATCGACATGTCCTAGAGGCTGAAGGTCAGACCAAAGTCCGACACCAGTTTCTTCATGGCCGCGTCCTGCTGCTCGGGAAGCGGCAGACGTGGGGGACGCAGCGTTCCGGCGGGAAACCCCATATGCGTCAGCAGGGACTTCGAACCGGCGACATAGGCCTGTCCACCGACGGCCTGGATGATTGGAAGCCACTTCAGATACAAGGCGCGGGCCTCATCGAATTTCTTCTCGTCGGCGACGAGTTCGAAAATGCGCGCCATCGGACCCGGCGCGACGTTCGAGGCTACCGCGACCCAGCCCTGCGCGCCCATCACGAAGGACTCGAAGCCGAGGATGCCGCCGAACACGGTCATGTCGTCGCCCGCCAGCCGGATGATGTCGCGCACGCGCGTCACCTCAAGGGTCGATTCCTTGATGTAATCGCAGCCCTTGATCTCGGCGATGCGCTTCACGAGCTCAGGCTTCAGATCGACATTGGCGGTCGCGGGGTTATTGTAGACCATGATCGGGATCGAGACCGCGGCGGCAACGGTCTTGTAGTGGTGGACGAGTTCATCGTCGGTCGGCGTCGAGTAGAAGGGCGGGATGATCATCACGCCGTCGGCGCCCATCTGCTCGGCCCTGACGCTGAGCCGCACGCATTCGCGTGTATCCTCGGCACCGGTACCGATCAAGACAGGCACGCGGCCGGCAACGGTTTCGATGACCGTGCGGGCGACACCGTCGCGCTCTTCCTCGCTGAGCGACAGGAACTCGCCGGTCGATCCCAGCGGAATGAGGCCATGGATACCCTGGCGCACCTGCCATTCGGTGAAGGAGGCCATCGCCTTGAGATCAACGGCGCCGTTGGCATCCAATGGCGTAATCATCACGGTGTAAACGCCGCGAAACTTCTTGGTCATGTCAATATCCTGGTTCTAGCGCTTTTCGCTGACGGACAGCCTGGAATCGGACTGGCCGAAGCGCTTCTCGATATGCCTCTGGAATACATCCCAGAGCGTGGTCAAAAGGAGGTAATAGATCGCCGCCACTGCGAAGAGCTCCAGCACCATGAAGCGCTCCTGGATCAGCACTTGTGTGCGCCGCAGCAGTTCTTCCATCGAGATCACCGAGGTGACCGATGTCGTCTTCAAAAGCCCGTTCACGGAATTTCCAAGCGGCGGGATGATGACCTTGAACGCCTGCGGCATGACGACGTAGCGCATGATCTGGCGCTCAGTCATGCCAAGCGCGCGGGCAGCTCGCGTCTGCCCGATCGGAACGGCCTCGATGCCGGCGCGAATGATTTCGGCGAGATAGGCCGCCTCGTTGAGCGCCAGTCCCACAAGCGCCGCCTCGATCACCGAGAGGCGGATGCCGAACAGCGGCAGCGCCGTGTAGAGCGCAATCAACTGCACAAGAAGCGGGGTGCCCCTGAACAGCCAGATGTAGACCTTGGCAAGCGTCTGAACCGAACGCAGTCTCGAGCGGCGCATCATCGCCAGCGCGAAGCCCAATATCAGCCCTGCAATCAGCGAGACGACGGTCAGCCAGATGGTCGTTACCACGCCACCGAGGATGAAGGGGTTGAAGAGGTATCCGAAGAAACCCGACCAGTTCCAGAGCGACATCAATCCATTTCCTGCTCAAGGCGAGCGCGGGAGCCCCGCGCCTCGCCAGTCAATCGATTGTCCGGCTGCCCGATCAGCGGCCAGGACCCTTTACGGAATAGTCACCGGCGACCATCGGCATGCCGTACTTGTCGAACAGCGCCTTCAGGGAGCCGTCGGACTTCATCTCCTTCAGCGTCACAGAGACGGCATCCGCCAGCACGGTGCTCTTGAAAGCGACTGAAACCGGGGCCGGATAGAGACCGCTCAGGGCGCGTTTGAAGTCGCCGCGGCTGTCATATTCCTCGGCGACCGCGTCGATCGACACGACGGCCTGGACCTGACCGGCGCGAAGCGACTGGTAGGCGAGTGCGAAATTGTCGAAGGTCTGGATTGTCAGGCCTTCCTTGCCGGTGTCGCGCAGTTCCTTGTCGAGCAGGCGGGTCTTCGTTTCCTCGAAGCCGCCGATCTCGACGCCGACAGTCATGCCGGCGAGGTCATCCTTGGTGGCGACCTTCTTGTCTGAATCCGGCGCGATGGAAACGCTGATCGCCTGATCCTCATAAGGGATCATCTGCATGATCTTGGCGCGCTCCTCTGTGAAGAAGATGCCGGTATTGATCATATCCCAGCGGCCGGCCTGCAGGCCAGGAACCATCGCCGAAAATTCGATGCGGACATATTCCGGCTGGAGGCAAAGGCGCTTGGCGATTTCGGCGCCGAGCTCGACGCGCATGCCCTTCAGTTCACCGCTGGAATCGACGAACTGCAGCGGCGGCAATGTCGGATTGGTCGACATGACGAGTGTGCCGGGCTTGATTAGCTCGCCGGCTGGAACCTTGGGTTCGCAGGCCTGCGCGAAGACGGCTGATGCCGTCAGCGACAAGGATAAGGCGGCGAGAGCACCGCGAAAAATGAAAGAACGGGTCATGGATGGCCTCTGGAGTTGGTCTTTGAATTATGCTACCCAGTTTTGCATTCATCTGGGATCCCACTTTTATACATGGTTCTCTGAGACACGCAACAGGCATGAAGATGACATCAGTAATTTGTGAGAACGCCCTGACGGACCGCATCGAGATGCTCGCACATCGCCTTGCGCGCGGCCTCTGCGTCACGGGCGGCCAGGGCGGCAAGAATCGCTCGATGCTCCGAAATGCCTGGCTTGGCGCGCACGACAGCCATCTGGCGTTCGAAGATCGTAGTGTAGCGTCGCATGTCGCCAATCGTCGCCTTCATGAAGGCATTGCGGCTGTTGTCGGCAATGCAGCCATGCAGGGCATCGTCGAACTGCCACACGATTTCGGGGTCGGGGCCGGGATCCGCATCGATCGCATCGAGCATCGCCGTGAGACGCTCAAGATCGGCATCGGCGACGTGAGGCGCCGCCAAGGCGGCCGCGGTCGGCTCGATCAGCATGCGCATCGTCAGGCCATCGAGATAGTCCTTCAGCGAAATCACGCGAACGCAGAGAACGCCCTTCTCATTGCGCACGAGCAGCCCCTCGCCCTCCAGCCGGCTCAGGGCATGGCGCATGGGAGAGCGCGACACGGCGTGCTGGCTGGCGAGACGGCGCTGCTGGACAATGGAGCCGCCGGCGAGCCGGGCCGACAGGATATCAGCCAGAAGCAGGCGATACGTGTCGTCGGCAAGACTGGTCTCGTCGTTGGTTTCGCTAAGTCCATCGTCCATCGGGTCTCTTTCAGATTCTCGTCGGTATCGACTATCATATGCTGCAGCTTTGCGCGTAAAGGAATAAGCGAGGGGCTACATTGCCGGTAGAGGAAAAAGGCAAAGTGACAGACACATCGGTTGCTTCAGACGTGAAGATCGCCACGCGCGGTCAGCACAACCTAGCATCGCTTACCTATAAAGCGGTCTCGGACATGATTCGCCACCGCAGGCTCAAGGGCGGCCATGTGATTGTCGAGGCAAAGCTTGCCGAGACCCTTGGAATATCGAGAACGCCGCTGCGCGAGGCCCTGCAACGGCTTGAGGGTGAAGGGCTCGTCCGCAAGGGCGACGGCCGCAACTATGTTGTGCGCCGCGTGGACATTGGCGAATACCTGCAGAGCCTGCGGCTGCGCCTGCTGATAGAGCCGGAAGCCGCCGCCCTTGCCATCCGCAACATTCCACGCCGCCGGTTGATCGAGGTCAGGCGCGAGATCCACGATCTCCTCGATGCGACGGCCTATCATACGGACGCGCACTGGTTCTCCGACGACAATCTGCACAACATGATCATCGACTACTGCGGCAATGCGGTGATGGCCGAAGTGCTGCGTGAACTGCGTGCCACCACCCGCCTCTTCGAGATCGACAGGCTGAAAGACCGACTGAAGCCGGATTCGACCGAGCACCTTGTCATCATCGAGGCCATCGAACGCGGCGATCTCGACGCCACCCGTGGCGCCGTCGCCACGCATATCGAAAGCCTGATCTCGTTCACGCGTGACTATCTTGGTGCCGGCGAATAGAAGAGAGACCCGTGGGCGCACTCTAGCAACACGATGTCATCCATTCGGATTTACGCTCTTGAAGGGATCTGAACTGTCGATCCGTGTTACAAAACTAAGCAGCGCATTTGAAATGAGAGGATTTAATCTCGATATATTGTTTGCCCCGGAATGTGCAGGGAGAGTAGATCCGCGTCGTCGTCGCCGCGGAGGACAGCATTTGGTTGAAACGAGCAGCGTGTTGTCGGCAAGCCGGGGATGGTCTATCGAAGCGATCCGGACGAAGTCTGATAGATAGAAAGACACGAAACCGATGGCACGCAAGAACAGAGACGATTTCGCTTCGCAGGATTCTGACGCGGAGCCCGTCATCTGCCCGCTGTGCGAGCGAGAGATACCGGACGACCAGATCGAGGACACCATCTCGGTCCTAAGAGTAAGGGCGGCAAGATCACCTTTGCACCGGATATGTCATAGCCACATGCATGCAGCCTTTACTGACGCACAGCTGGCGAAGAAGTTCTCCACGATCGCCGCCACTCTTGAGGACCCCACGATTCAGAAATATGTCGGCTGGGTCAAAGCAAAACCAACAGGCTTCGAGAATGAAGCCGAGGAGCGTGGCCGCCATCGCTGAACTTAGGCGACGCAACAGCGCACGTCAGCCAGCAGATTGTCCGCTCAATTCAATGTTATGGCTACAACGAAACTCGAGGCGGACACAGGTACTCCGCGACCTACTATCCGAGATCATGGGCAAGTGCCCCCACGATCCCACCCGTGCCGCCGATCACGGCCCCAGACCGTTGAGATCAAGGCTGCCCACCTCCCCTTTACTCCACGAGATGGATGTATCGCGTTTCATCGGTTCGTTGCCTTATCGAGACGGAAGTTTGCGAGCACCGGCCGCAGCGCTACCGCCCTCACCTCTGACG
The DNA here is from genome assembly GCF_057809895.1 of Rhizobium sp. FG113. Lineage (NCBI taxonomy): Bacteria > Pseudomonadati > Pseudomonadota > Alphaproteobacteria > Hyphomicrobiales > Rhizobiaceae > Rhizobium > Rhizobium sp. FG113. The sequence goes on from NZ_JBMDKV010000018.1 coordinate 49,356, forward strand.
TTAAAATTCGGCAAGCCTAAGGGCGATACGAAATCTCTCCATCAGACGCAGCGACCCAAGATAAACGATCATTTTTTGACCAAATGGTCAGCTTTTGGTCGCCACGCAAACTAACTTACCCCTAGAAACCAAAAATTCAAAACAAAAACAACGGCATATACAATGGCATAAATTTTGCTGACTTATTTTCGGTGTCAATATTGCCATTAGGGGAACGACATGACCGACAAGCCTCATTTGCCAGAAAACTCGCCATCGGATCTGAGCCTTATCTCACGCCGCACGCTTCTACAAAGCGCTGCGGTGGTGGGAGCCGCCACTGTAGTCGGAAACTTTACCATCTTCTCGCGCCAGGCGCAGGCTGCCGAGCCGCTGCGCGTTCTATGCTGGCCTGGCTATGAAGAGAAGGATGTGATCGCCGAGTTCGAAGATCTCCACAAGACCAAGGTCGAGTTTAAGATCTATATCGGCGGCGAGCAGATGCTGCAGTTCTTCGCCCAGACCGCGCCCGGCACATTCGATGCCATCATCTCTGATGCCGAATATGTGCAGAAGCTCAAGGCCAACAAGGCGATCGAGGCCTACAAAACCGACGGGATTCCGGAACTCGCCAACTACCACCCGAAGTTCCGCGATTTCGCACCAACCACGGGCGAAGTCGCCGGCACGGTCTACGGCATCCCGACGCGCTTTTCCTTCTATGGCATTTCCTACAATACCGACGAAATGTCGGCCGAGCAGGCTGCCGACTGGAACTCCCTGCTCGACCCTAAATATGCCGGCAAGATCGGCATGTTCGACTGGTATCTGCCGAACCTCGGCAATGCCAGCCTTGCCGTCAATCCGGGCAATCAGACGCCTTACGCAATCACCGACGACCAATTAAAGAAGGTCAAGGAATTTCTGGCCAAGCTGCGTCCACAGATCGGCATGTTCGGCTCGTCCAACCAACCGATTGCCCAGGCGATGCTGGCTGGTGACATCTTCGCCTCGCCGACCGGCGACCTCGACATCGATCTGAAGCTTGCCGGCTACGACAATTTCTCCTCGACGATCCCCAAGCAGGGTGGCATCCGCTGGCAGGAAGTCGCCTGCGTCTGCTCGGCCTCGAAGAACAAGGATCTGGCGATGGAATGGGTCAAGTATATGACCTCGCCGAAGGTCCAGTCGAAGCTCGTTTACACCAAGGCATTCAAGGCCCGCGGCCCGAACATGAAGATCGTCGACTACTGGGATGACGACCAGAAGAAGCTTCTCTCTTACGTTCCGGACCCGGCAAACCCCGGCAAGATGCTCGTCGAAACGCTGATCGACCGCTCCATGCCGCGCGGCCTGCCCGCCAACCAGCCGGAACAGGCCTGGATCGACATCTTCAACGAGTTCAAGACGGCTTGATGACCTCGCAGTAGCCCCTCATACGCCCTGCCGGGCACTTTCTCCCCGCTCGAGGGGAGAAAGAGACGAGCCGGGACCTCTCCGATCCCCTCGACCCGTTTGCGGGGAGAGGGTGGCCGAGCGAAGCGGAGGTCGGGTGAGGGGCTGGCCAGTGTTCGCGACATCCGCGTCCCTCCTTCGGGGGCTGCGGCCAATATTCAATCGGAGACCTGCATGTCAGCCGCGATGACCACCACCACACCCGATCTCGAACTCTTGTCGATCACCAAGCAGTTCGACACATTCACGGCCGTCGACAGCATCAATCTGAAGGTCGGCCGCGGCGAGTTCGTGGCAATCATGGGGCCTTCCGGCTGTGGCAAGACGACACTTCTGCGCATTCTCGCTGGCCTTGAGACCGCGTCGTCCGGCCAGCTCTATATCCGCGGCAAGGACGTTTCCGATGTGCCCGTCAACCTGCGTTCCACGCGGCTCGTCTGGCAGAACTATGCGCTCTTCCCGCATCTCGACGTCGCCGGTAACATCGCCTTCGGCCTGACGCTGAAACCCCACGACAAGGCAGTCGTCGCCGGCAAGGTGAAAGCCATGGCCGAACTTGTCGGCCTTTCCGATCTGATGGGGCGCAAGATCAGCCAGCTTTCCGGCGGCCAGAAACAGCGTGTCGCGCTCGCCCGCGCGCTGGTGACGGAACCGGAAATCCTGCTTCTCGACGAGCCTCTTTCCGCACTCGACGCGCATCTGCGTATTCGCATGCAGGGCGAGCTTCGCCGCATCCAGCAGCAGCTCGGCATGGCCTTCATCTATGTCACCCACAATCAGGTCGAGGCCTTTTCCATGGCCGACCGGGTGGTGGTGATGAACAAGGGCAGGATCGAGCAGATCGACGCCCCGGAAGAAATGTATGCCCGCCCGAAAACGGAATTCGTCGCCCGTTTCGTCGGCACGAACAATCTCTTTGCCGGCCGCATTCAGGAGGTCGGGCAAGGCCATGTCATCGTCCATTGCGCCCATGGCCAGGTCATGGTCTCGACCGAGGATCCGCCGCCGGTCGGCGCCTCGATCTTCGTCGTCGTGCAGGCCGACAAGGTGACGCCGGCCCCAACGGGCGTGGCCGGCGAAAACCGGCTGGATGCGACGTTGCGCGGCCGCGAATATGCCGGCTCGCACAATATCTACCTTCTCGATCTCGTTGACGGAACCGAAGTGAAGATGACCGTGCCGCAGGTTCTTCCTGTCGACATCAACCAGAACATCACCGCCTGGTTCTCGCCGGCCAATGCCTCGCTGATCCGGGGGGCAGCATGACGACAATGGAGCCCGCTGGCGAGACGCCCACCGCTAAACGCATGAAAACGCCGAATGACAGCCCGTTAAAAATCTGGTTCCTGGCACCGCTTGCGATCTGGCTGACGGTTCTCTTCCTGCTGCCGCTGATCTTCCTGCTCTGGATCGGCTTCTGGCGCGTCGAGAATTTTCAGACCATTCCGGATTTTTCGCTCGGTAATTACGCCGAAATCTTTGCGAGCTTCTTCTCGAAGTCGCGTTATGGGCTGGCGCTGATCCAGTCGCTCTGGGTGGCGATCACCACAGCCTTCTTTGCAACGATCTTGTCCTACATGGTGGCGCTGTCGATCGCCTTTGCCGTGCCGGCCCGCTGGCAGCGGCTGGCGCTGCTGTTTGCGATTGCTCCGTTCTGGTCGAGCTATGTGCTGCGGCTCTATTCCTGGCAGACGATCTTGTCGCGCAACGGCGTCATCAACTCGGTTCTGAAACAGTTGGGCTTGTCCGACTACCGGATCGACGTCATCTACACCCAGATCGCCACCCGCATCGGCCTCATCCATTATCTGGCGCCGATCCTGATCGTCATCCTCTATGTCAGCATTCTGGCCATCGACAAGGTGCTGATCGAGGCGGCGCGGGAACTGGGCTGCACACGCTGGCAGGCGTTTACGCGGGTCATCCTGCCGCTCTCCCGTTTTGGGCTGATGACTGCCGCAAGTTTCGCCGTCATCATTTCGCTGGGTGATGCGCTCTCCGGCAATCTGCTCGGCGGTGGTGCCGGCACCTCGATCATCGGCAAGCTGCCGACCTATGCCTCCATGATCATGTCTGACTATTCGAGTTCCACCAATCTGCCGCGCACGTCGGCGCTGGCGACGATCCTGATCGTGGTCATGGTTCTGGCGCTTGCCGCCGGCTTCGTGGCCGCCGACCGGGCGCGACGGAGGACAAGCTGATGACTGCAATCTCCAAAGCCAATCCCTGGATCTTTCTCGGACGCCTCTGGCTCGGCATCGCCTATGCCTTCATGTTCCTGCCGCTCGTGGTTCTGGTCCTCTTCTCCTTCCAGAAGAACCGCTTTCCGGGCTTCCCGCTGCAGGGGTTCACGCTGCAATGGTATGACAAGCTGTTTTCGGACGGCACGCTCCTGAATGCGCTCGGCAACACGATGATCGTCTCGCCGGCCGCCGCCACGATCGCGACCGTGATCGCCTTTTTCGCGGCCTACGCCTTCAACCGCTTCACCTTCCGTGGCAAGACGGTCTTTCTGGCGCTGGTGACCCTGCCGATCCTGATACCGCCGCTCATCCTTGGCGTCGGTTTCCTTGGGCTTCTGGCCCGCATTCACCTCTCCGGCACGTTGTTTGCGGTCTTCCTCACCCATGTCGTGCTGATCACCGCACCGGCGCTTGCCATTATACAGCTGCGGCTGGCGCAGATGCCGGCATCTCTCGAAGAGGCGGCATGGGATCTCGGCGCCACCGAATGGCAGGCCGTGACCAAGGTCGTGCTGCCCTTTGCGCTGCCCGGCATTTTTGGCGCCTGGCTGCTCGCCTTCACCTTCTCCTTCGACGAATTCATCATCGCCTGGTTCGTCTCCGGCTTTCAGCCGACCCTGCCGGTGGCAATCTATTCGGTTCTCGTCGCCGCCATCGATCCATCCTTGAATGCGATCGGCACCATCGTCTTCGGCATTTCCTGCCTCGTCCTCATCGGCCTCGAACTCGTCCTGCTGCCGCTTTTGGTCGGCCGGTCGAAAAACCAGTCATAGAGATATTTCATGCGCCTCCTGTTCCGGAATGCCACCCTTCTCTCCATGGACAAGACCCATGGGGCCACGCCGTTCACGGGCGACCTTCTCGTCGAAGGCGACCGGATTTCGGCGATCGGCACGGATCTTCCGCCGCCGCCCGAGACCCGCATCATCGATGCCTCCGGCAAGCTCCTGATGCCGGGCCTCGTCAATGCCCACCTGCATTCGTCGGAAACCTACTTCAAGGGCCGTTATCAGGGCACGCCGCTCGAAGTCTGGATGCTTTATTCCTATCCGATCCTGATGAACGACCCGATTTCGGAAAGGCTGCTTTACCTGCGCAGCCTGCTGACGGCGATGGAATCCCTAAAGGCAGGAGTGACGACACTCGTCGACGACTTTTTCGATCCGCCCGGCTTCGAAGCCGGTCGCCTGAAGCTAGTCTACGACGCCTATGATCATGCCGGCATTCGAGCCAATGTTTCCCATTGCGTGATCGACAAACATGTCTTCGACACCATGCCCTATCTGAGGGAGATCATGCCGGCCGCCCTGCAGGCCGAGGTCGAAGGCCCTTCCATCACCACGGCCGATTACATGGCCTATTGCCGCGATATCTTTTCTTCCCAGCATGGCCGCGCCGGGCGGCTCGGTTTCATGGTCTCGGCCTCCGCCCCGCAGCGCTGCTCGGTAGACTTGATGCAGGCCTGCGTGGCGCTGGCGCAGGACCGGGGCGTGCCCTACCACACCCATGTTCTGGAAACGAAAACCCAGGCGGTGACCGGCCCCGAATTCTACGGCAGAAGCCTCATCCGCTACATGCACGAGCTCGGCCTGCTGACGGAAAACACCACGATCGCCCATTCGATCTGGGTCAGCGATGACGACATGGCGCTAATGGGGGCCGCCGGTTGCTCGGTCGCACATAATGCCGTCTCCAACCTGAAGCTTGGTTCCGGCATCGCACCGATCCGCCGCCTGCTGAATGCCGGCGTGCATGTCGGCCTCGGCACCGACGGTCTTTCCAGCAACGACACGGCCCGGATTTTCGACGTGATGCGCTTTGCCGCATTGCTCCACGATATCGCCGCACCGGATACCGATGGCTGGATGACGGCCGCCGAAGTTTTGCGCTCGGCAACGATCGAGGGCGCACGCACGGCCATGCTTGACAGCATCACCGGCTCGCTGGAAGTCGGCAAGCGCGCCGACCTGATCATGCTCGACATGTCCGGTTTACGACTACATGCCGATGAACCGGCTCGACCACCATCTGGTTTATTGCGAGAACGGCTCGAACATCCGCATGGTCGTGGTCAACGGCGAGATCACCGCCGAGGACGGCAGGCTGCTGACAGTCAACGAGGCAGAAATCTTTGCCGAACTGCGCGAGCTCCTGCCCGCTTACATGTCCGAACATGCCGAACTCGAAAAACTCAACGCCCGCTTCGAGCCCTATATGCGGGAAATGTATCGCCGCGCTACCATCCAGGACATCGGCATGAACCGCTATCAGGGCGACCTGCCGCTCTGGCGCGGTGCCAATCATTGAGGACGCCGGCATGAGCATGTTTCTTCCGGCGCAGGTGATCCGAGCCAAGCGCAATCGCGAGATCCTTTCGGATGCCGATATCCGCCGCTTCGTCGAGGGTATCGGGGCGGGCGAGGTTTCCGAGGCGCAGATCGGCGCTTTCACCATGGCCTGTTTCCTGAACGGCATGACGCCGCAGGAGACGGCGGCCCTGACGCTCGCCATGCGCGATTCCGGCGATGTGGTGAACTGGTCGGGAAGTAGTTTCGCCCAGGAAACGATCATCGAAAAACATTCGACCGGCGGCACGGGCGACGAGAATGTCAGCCTGATCGTGGCGCCGCTTGTGGCTGCCTGCGGCGTGGCGATGCCGATGATTTCCGCTCGCGGGCTTGGCCATACCGGTGGCGAAGTCGACCTCATGGAGGCGATGCCGGGCGTGGTGATCGCGCCCTCGACCGAAATGTTCCGCCAAGCCGTGATTTCGGCGGGTGCCGCGATCATTGGCCCGACCCCAAAACTCGCGCCGGCGGATGCGGCAATTTATTACGTCCGTGATGTCACCGCGACAGTTGAATCGATCCCGCTGATCACCGCCTCCATCCTGTCGAAGAAGCTCGCGGCCGGCGTTTCCGGCCTTGTCATGAGCGTCAATTACGGCTCAGGCGCCTTCATGCCGACCTATGCCGAGGCGGAAGAATTGGCGAAAAGCCTGATCTCGGTCGCACGTATCGCCGGCCTGCCGATGGTCGCCCCGATCGTCGAGATGGACGAGATCATGGGGGACACGATCGGCAGTCGGCTGCAGCTACGCGAGGTGATTGATTTCCTGTCCGGGGACAAACAGGAAAGCCGCATCCGGGCGCTGGTGATGGATATCTCTGCCGAAATCCTTGTTATGGCAGGGCTGGCAACCTCGAAGGAGGACGCAACCGATCTCGCCGAAGCCCGCCTCGCCGATGGATCGGCGCTCGACCGTTTCCAGCGGATGATAACGGCTCTCGGTGGGCCGGCGGATCTCGTCGCAGATCCCGATGCATATTTTCCGGCTGCGCCGGTCATCGGGCCCCTCCGGTCACCATCGACCGGCTTCGTCCAGAAAGTGGATGCCTATGCGATCGGCATCGCCATGGTCAGCCTTGGCGCCGGCCGAAAAATGGCGAACGATCTGCTCGACCAGGATGTCGGCCTGACCGGAATGGTCCACATCGGCGATGCGGTTGTCGAAGGCGCCCCTCTCTGCATCCTGCATTGCCGCAGCCAGGCAGATTTCGATAGCGCGGCGAGCGCAATTACCGCTGCCATCACCATCGGCTCGACAAAGCCAGACCGCCGGCCGGTCATCATCGGCCGCCTTTCCACCCTCGATTAACAAGAGCCCAATTCAACAAGAGCTGAGAAAACCATGGCGTTTGCCCAGGAACACGCGATCACCGACATCTGCCTTCTCGTCAAGGACACCCAGCGCTCGATCGATTTTTATGTCGACAAGCTCGGTTTCGAGATCAACCGCCGCGCCGAGGGCTTTGTCGAGTTCAACGGGGCCGGCCTGACCCTCGCCTGCTGGGAGATCAATCACCTGAGCGAGAATACCGGTGTCTCGAATGCCAAGGCGGAAGGGCCGCACAAGGCCTGTATCGCCGTGCGCGTGCCGTCTCCGGAAGCGGTCGATGCTTCCTATCTCGAACTCAAGGACAAGGGCGTACCCTTCTACGGTGAGCCCACCGACTATGTCTGGAACGCCCGCGGCGCCTATTTCATCGGCCCGGACGACGAGCTCTGGGAAATCTACGCCTGGAAGGACGGCGGCTCAATGGGTAATTTCTAAGCCGCTCGCCCTTATCTCAGTTAGTGGCGGCTTCGACCGGTGCGTAACGCCAGGGCTCGATCATCGCCGGACGGCCTTGCAGCGACAGCGTCGCGGTGCGCGGCGCGGTTTCGGCGATCAGCTTGCCGCGACGGATGACGGCAAGCCGGTTGGCCTTCATCCTGACGGCCTCGATCGTATCGCGGGCTTCAAGCAGGACCAGATCTGCATTGCAGCCAACGGCGATGCCGTAACCTTCAAGCCCAAAGGTTTTTGCCGGGTTTTCGGTGATCGCCTTGAAGCAGGATTTAACCGCATCGCGGCTGGTCATGTGGCCGGTATGGACCGCCATATGCGCGACTTCCAGCATGTCGGCGCTGCCGAACGAATACCAGGGATCCATGCAGCTATCCTGGCCGAAGGCGACATTGACGCCGAGCGCCATCAGCTCCGGCACCCGCATCATGCCGCGCCGTTTCGGATAGGTGTCATGCCGGCCCTGCAGCACGATATTGGCGAGCGGGTTCGGCACGCAATGGATCTCCGCCTCGGCGATCAGCGGCAGGAGTTTCGAAGCGTAATAATTGTCCATCGAATGCATGGAGGTGAGATGCGAGCCCGCCACCCGGCCTTTGAGGCCAAGCCGCTGGGTTTCATAAGCGAGCGTCTCGATATGCCGCGACATCGGATCGTCGGTCTCGTCGCAATGCAGATCGACCATCAGACCGCGTTCGGTGGCAATTTCGCAAAGCGCCTTCACCGAAAGCCGGCCGTCTTCCATCGTTCGCTCGAAATGCGGAATGCCGCCGACCACCTCGACGCCCATGTCGAGCGACCGGATGAGGTTCTTCGCAGCCGTAGGTGACCGGTAAAAACCGTCCTGCGGGAAGGCGACCAGCTGCAGGTCAAGATAGTCCTTCACCAGACCCTTGACCTCGAGCAGCGCCTCGACGCCGACCAGCCGGTCATCGCAGACATCCACATGCGAGCGGACGGCCAGCAGGCCCTGAGACACGGCGAGATCGCAATAACGCAGTGCGCGCTCGATCACGGCCTCTTTGGTCAGGAGCGGCTTCAGCTCGCCCCAAAGCTGGATGCCTTCGAGCAACGTGCCGGAGCGGTTGAGACGCGGCGTGCCGAGCGACAGCGTCGCGTCCATGTGGAAATGGATGTCGATGAAGGGTGCGGTCACCAGCTTGCCGCCGGCATCGATCACACGGCCGGCCTCGGCGGTGATCCCGGCCTCGACCGCAACGATCTTGCCGCCGGAAACGGCGATATCGATGCCGGTCCGGTCATCGGGGAGATTGGCATTCTTGACGAGTAGATCGAAGGTCATCGGTTGGCTCCGGACATGTTGGTGGTGTCGCTCCCCAGACTGAGCATCGGTCGCCGATTTCCTGTGCCGGATACGGTCGTTGTTCTGGCGGCAGACTAGATGTATCCTGACCAAGTCGTCAATTTTTTTGATGCCTTCGACTTGGGGAAATGCGACTGCGCGCGCCTACCTCCCAAACTGCAGTTCGCCTATACCACTGCAAAACGAGGACACGTGGCAGATGCTGCGTCGGAAAGGACAGAACATGGCCCGGATAACGGAAAAACTCGACGAGAAGATCCGCGCTCGCAATATCAGGATCATCCTCAATGTCGCGACAGACGTGTTTTCCCGCAAGGGTTTTGACGGCACCAGGATTGCCGAGATCGCCGAACTAGCGAAGTTGCCCAAGGCAAATATCTATTACTATTTTTCCTCGAAGGAGGAGATTTACTCGACCATAATCACGAACCTAATTGCCGGTTGGGATGATGCCCTCGCAAATCTGCGCATCGATCGTGATCCGGCCGAAGCGCTACGCGACTACGTCAGGGCCAAGCTTGATTACACGCGGAAAAATCCGCGTGAATCGCGGCTATTTGCCAGCGAAATCATACAGGGCGCCCGCTTCCTGAGTGAAGAGGATCGTGCACACATGCGTGCTGCCACCGACAACTATGTGGCGGTTCTTGACCGTTGGATGCAGGAAGGGAGGATGGCAAAGGTTGATGCCCGGCATTTCTTCATCATGCTCTGGGGCGTAACACAGTTCTACAGCGATTTCGAACCGCTCGCCTGCGACGCGCTTCACAGCAGGAGTATCTCCAAGCGAGACTACGACACGGCCGCGGAGACGATCATGAATTCCATCGTTCGCGGTGTCATTCCTTCAAAGGACGCGGGCTGACCAGTACCGCTTTCTTCCTCCTCGGCCAGAGGGATTTTAATACGGACGCAGCGATACTCCGGCTACAGTAACCCGCATTGAAGGTGGAAAAACGGGGCACACTGCGACGTTGAAGACAATCCAACTAGCATTTGAGGCGGCAGGTCTGGAATTCCTATTCGAAAATGGTGTTGGTGTTCGTATCACGAAATCCGGCGACTAGTCCGTCGCCGCCACTGCACCCGCCTGCTTGCCTGACCGACTGCATGGATTCCGTTCCGGCCCTGGCGCGGGATGAGCAGTTTTCACCTAATAACGGCTTTGAGATTGAAGCCGAATGTCTATTAATAATAGACAAATTCTCATCTCAGTAAAGTCGACCTCGCATGCACTTTATTTTTATGCTAGAATGTCAACCATGAATGGACAACGAGAAACAAAGCTAAAGCAACTTCTCTATCAAGTCCCACCTGGTTTCTTGGTGGATTCGGACTGGATGACTCGGCACGCGATCTCGAGGCAGTCCGTCTCAGGCTACGTCAGACAGGGCTGGCTCGAGCCCGTCAAGTCGGGCCTGTACCGCCGTCCGTTTTCATCGGGCACTAACCCGGACGTCGTCGGAGGCTGGAAGATACCCGTGCTCTCGGCCGTCTGGCTCATGCAGCATAGATTTCATGTCGGTGGAGCGAGCTCTCTCTCTTTGCGGGGACACGCTCATTACCTGTCGCTAGGCAGCGAATTCGCCCTTTATCTGTACGGATCCAATATCCCGCGGTGGCTCTCGAAGCTGCCGACGGAGGCAGACGTAAAGACAAGGAGTAACGTCCTGTTCGGCGAAGAAGCGACTGGCGTTGAGAACGCGGACCTAGATCTTTCCGGCGACAAGGATCCGGAATTGGCACAGAGCCCATGGCGCTGGCCGATGCCGATGTCCTCACCCGAACGCGCGATCCTCGAAATGCTCGACGAACTCCCGAAGGGCGAAAGCTTCCATAACGTGGACGTGGCGTTTGAGAGCCTTGCCAATCTGCGCCCGAGACTGCTGACCACGCTTCTCTCCCTGTGCCGAAGTGTCAAAACAAAACGCCTCTTCTTCGTGTTCGCGGACAAGCACAATCATGCCTGGCGCCAGCACATCGACATGTCCTCTGTCGATCTCGGCAAGGGTGAGCGGGCGCTGACGCCGGGCGGTCGGCTGCACCCTATTTACCGCATCACAGTACCGGCCGACTTGATGCCAAAGGAGACCCCCAATGGCCCGTGAACAATAAATGCGCCAGGTCGACCTCCTGGTGCGATCCCTTCCTGTTATCGCCCGCCACGATGCCTTTGCCCTGAAGGGCGGCACTGCGATTAACCTCTTCTATCGCGACATGCCGCGGCTCTCGGTCGATATCGATCTGACCTATCTGCCGATCGAGGACCGCGAAACGACGCTGAAGAATATCGACACAACACTGGAGCAAATCCGTAAGGGCTTGATCCGTAGTCTGCGCGGTGCGAGCGTCCATAGGATCGCCGGCGGCGGGAACAACGACACGCGCGTTATCGTCCGCCAGGGAAATGCCGAAATCAAGATCGAAACGTCACCCGTTGCAAGAGGAACGGTCCATCCGCCTGAACGCCGACGTGTGAGCGCGGCCGTGGAGGACCAATTCGGGTTCGCCGAAATGCAAGTCGTCTCGTTCGAAGACCTGTTCGGCGGAAAACTGCACGCGGCGGTGGACCGGCAGCATCCACGAGACCTGTTCGATGTGAAACTGCTCTATGAAAACGAGGGTCTGACCGACGCCCTGTTCCGGACTTTTCTGATCTATGTTGCCAGTTCCGGGCGCCCGCCGCACGAATTGATCAAGCCGTCGATCGCAAACCTCGACGAAGCCTTCGTGAAAGAGTTCCAAGGGATGACGATCGAGCCCATCGACCTCGAAGATCTGAAGGCTGCGAGGACCCGAATGACGGCCGATATCCTCGCAAAGCTCGACGACGAGGCGATGCGCTTCCTGCTACCACTCCACGACGGCAAACCAGATTTCGGCGCAATCGGCTGCCCCAGGCGGCCGAACTTCCCGCCGTCCGCTGGAAGCTTCTGAACCTGGAAAAGTTAAAAGCCCAAAATCCAGAGAAACATGCGCAGCAGAGGCGTGAGATTGAGGAGATCGTGCCACAGGCTAGCCGAAGCGGCTAAGCGCTCGCGGCTTACGTAGATCTCACCGGTGAACCTCAGCTTCAATATACCGATTTTGATGGGATGCGAACCCAAGGCATCTCGATTTCCTCGGGAAACGAACCGTAGCACCAGGCCACATTCCACCGGAAACAGGCTGCGGCGAGCGAATGAGATGGCTGCGTTCGACGAGTTGATGTCGGCGGGCGCGGCATTGTTTGTTGCCCGGTGCGCAACCCGACCCTGCGTCAGCACCTCGCAAATATGCTTGCGCGACGCAGCGTGAGCCGCGCAGCGTGGAGCCGAACCATTGACTCAATCAGATCCGGGCACCGCCGGTTGCGTCAATCATCTGGCCGGTGGTCCATCGCGCGTCATTCGACGCAAGGAACGCGATGACGTCGGCGACGTCCTCCGCCCGGCCGACACGGGAGAAGACAGAGAGTGCTTCGGCACCGGCGCGCGCGTCTGGCGACGCCAGCCATTCGGCATTCATATCCGTCTCTGTTACACCCGGCAGCACCGCATTGACGGTGATCCCACGAGCCGCAAATTCAGGTGCCAACGCCAGCGTCAGTGTCTCAAGTGCCCCCTTGGAGGCTGCATAGGCCGGATGCGTTGGTGCCGCGATCCTCGTGAACCCGGTCGAGACATTGATGATGCGACCGTTGTCGCGAACATGATCGGCAACTGCCTGGATCAGGAAGAACGGCGCCTTGTAGTTGATCGCCATCACCTCGTCGAAGGCGGTTTCGCTTGTCTGCTTCAGCGGCAATGCGGGCGCGATGCCGGCATTGTTCACCAGGATGTCGAGGGCTGGCGTGCCTCTCTCGCGACTCACAGCTTCACTGAATTGTGCCCAGAGGCTCTCGGCCGCATCCTTGCTGTGTATGAGATCCGCCCTTACAGCCACAGCTTTTGTGCCGAGAGCCTCGATGTCGCGCACCGTCGCATCGGCTGCATCCTTGTTAGCGGTGTAATGCACGCCAACCAGCGCGGCGCCTTCCCTTGCAAAAGCAAGGGCGGCAGCCCGCCCGATGCCGCGCGAACTTCCGGTGATGAGAGCTATCTTGTCTGCTAGTCTGTGGGACATGGTTCACTCCGTTGATTAATTAAATAGCGATCGCTATAATAAAATTCGAAATACGACTGGTCAATAATTTAATAGGGATCACTATTAAAATGGCTAAATTGGTCCGCAAGCGAGGGAGACCCCGCGCGCTCGATCGCGACGTCGGCCTCGACATCGCGGCACGCCTGTTCTGGGAACGCGGCTACGAGGGAACCTCGACTGCCGACCTCACCAAGGCCATGGGGATCAATCCGCCGACGCTGTATTCCACCTTCGGCTCAAAGGAGGAGCTTTACCGCCAGGCGCTCGACTTCAGTATTGCTCGTGAGAACAGCCGTCGCTCAGACATCCTGCAATCAAGCCTTCCAGTTTATGAGGCTCTCGCGCTTTACCTTTACGACATTGCCGACGGCGACACTCAGCCAGATAAGCCGCGAGGCTGCATGGTCTCGACGGCGGTTCTGCAGCATGCGGAAGAAAATGCTTCCGTCGCGCGGATGACGGCAGCGCTGCGCGAGACGTCGATGCAGACCCTCAAGGGGCGCTTTGACCGTGCCGTCGAAGACGGCGAGTTGCCGGTGCAAACCGACACCGATACGCTTGCACGGTTTTATGGTGCGATCATCCAGGGTATGTCCGCTCAAGCCTGTGATGGCGCCTGCAATGTGCGGCTGAAGCGGCTGATCGACGTCGCGCTTACAGCCTGGCCTGGGGAGCGCCGAGCATCAGTTGGGAAATCGAACTGTCAATGAAAATTCCGTGCCTTCACCTTCAGCGTGTCGATATGCAAATCGCGCACAAACATATCCCGCGCCTGAACGACAGGCTTCGGCGTATCGCGTGGATCAGGACCACCCCCATGTGCAAACTCGTCCCCCCTACCCGCCGGCAGCCTGAACTCGGTGTCGCGATCGGCGAGCCCCGAAAGATCGGCCGATAGATCGAACAGTTGTTGGGCCACCAGGTGCACCACCTCCCCCTCCCGCTGGATCCGCCCATTGATAGCCATCATCGAGGATCCAAGCACGACGCGCCTGCGCTTTTCAAACAACGTCGGCCAGACGACAATGTTGGCCGGCCCGGTCTCGTCCTCGATGGTGATGAACATCACACCCTTGGCCGACCCCGGTTTCTGGCGCACGAGGACGAGGCCAGCCGTATAGACCCATTGTCCGTCGCGGGCGTTCATCGCGTCGCTGCAGGTGATGATGTTGCGCTGCCGCAGATCCTTGCGCAGGAAGGCAATCGGATGCTGGCGCAATGTCAGACCGGTGTGGCTGTAGTCCTGAATGACGTTGTGGCCATCCGTCATCTGCCGAAGCTCCACGTCTGGCTCCTGCTGTTCGGCGATGATTTGCATCTCGCGCTCGGCCGCCGCGGCAAACAGCGGCAGGGGTTCGTCGCGCAAGGCCTTGACCGCCCAGAGCGCATCACGACGCTCGAGCTTTAACGACGGCAGGAAGGCATCGGCTTGCGCAAGCTGAACGAGCGCTTCAGCGGGCACTCCGGATCGGCGCCAGGTATCATTGACCGACTGGAAATCCCGGTTCATGCGGCCGGCAACAATGCGGGCAGCATCTGCGACCCCCAAGCCCTTGACCCGCCGGAAACCCAGCCGGACCGCATGCCGGTCGCCATTACCTATCCTCTCCAAGGTGCAATCCCACCGGGACCGGTTGATGCAGACGGGACGCACCTCGACGCCATGGGCTCGAGCGTCGCCGACGATCTGGGCCGGTGCGTAAAACCCCATGGGCTGACTGTTGATCAGCGCCGCGCAGAACGCCTCCGGGAAATGGCGCTTGATATAGTTCGAGGCATAGGCAATCAGGGCGAACGAAGCCGCATGGCTTTCCGGAAAGCCGTAGGAGCCGAAGCCCTCCAGCTGCGAGAATGTCTTCTCGGCGAATTCAGGCGTGTAGCCGTTCTTCACCATGCCGGACACGAGCTTGTCCTTGAAGCGCGACACCCCACCGGTGAACTTGAAGGTCGCCATGGATTTGCGCAGCTGGTCTGCCTCGCCACCGGTGAACCCGGCGCAGACCATCGCGACCCGCATCGCACTTTCCTGAAACAGCGGCACACCCAGCGTCTTGCCAAGAACCGCTTCAAGTTCCGGCGTTGGATAGACGACCTCCTCCTTGCGTTCGCGCCGGCGCAGATAGGGATGGACCATGTCACCCTGGATCGGCCCGGGCCGAACGATAGCCACCTGCACGACGAGATCATAGAAGGTCCGCGGCTTCAGTCGCGGCAGCATTGCCATCTGGGCACGGCTTTCGATCTGAAAGGTTCCGAGCGTGTCTGCCTTGCGGATCATCGCATAGGTCGCTGGATCCTCCTGAGGGATCGTTGCGAGATCAATATCCTGATCCTTGTGCTCGCGAATGAGCTCGAAGGCCTTGGCCATGCAGGTGAGCATTCCGAGTGCCAGGATGTCCACCTTCATGAACTTTAGCGCCTCGACATCGTCCTTGTCCCACTCGATGATCTGCCGGTCTTTCATCGCGGCCGGCTCGATCGGAACGAGATCATCGAGCCGATCATGGGTCAGGACAAAGCCACCCGGGTGCTGGCCGAGATGGCGCGGCGCTCCCATCAGCTGCTGTGCCAGTTTCAGGGTCAGGGCGAGACGCCGATCCTCCGGGTTGAGATTGAGTTCGCGGACATTGCGATCGCGGACCTCTTCCGACCAGGACCACATGCCTGAGGAGAGCGCCTTGATCACGTCGTCAGGCAGTCCGAGCGCCTTGCCGACATCGCGGATGGCGCCGCGCGCGCGGTAGCGCGTGACGGTGGCACAAAGCGCTGCCTTCTCCCGACCGTAGGTCCGGTAGATCCATTGAATGACCTCTTCGCGGCGCTCGTGTTCGAAATCCACGTCGATGTCAGGCGGCTCGTCGCGCTCCTGGCTGACGAAACGCTCGAACAGCAGATCGTTGGTCGAAGGATCGATGCTGGTGATGCCGAGAATATAGCAGATCGCGCTGTTGGCGGCCGAACCGCGGCCCTGACACAAGATCCCCTGACTGCGGGCGTAACGAACGATCGAGAAGACGGTCAGGAAATAGGGCGCATATTTCATGGTGCGGATGAGGTCGAGTTCGTGGCGCACGATCTTCAGAACATCCGGCGGCAGGCCTTCCGGGTAACGATCGGGCACGCATTCCCAGACATAGTGCTCGAGCGAGGACTGGGCATCCTTGCCCTGTACGATCGCTTCCTCAGGGTACTGATAGGTCAGCTCCTCGAGCGAGAACGTGCAACGCCGCACGATCTCCATCGTCCGCGCCAGCGCTTGCCGGTAACGCGGAAACAGCCGCTGCATTTCCTCTGGTGGTTTCAGATAACGATCGGCGTGGCGCTCGCGCTCAAAGCCGACGTCATCGATCGTGGTCTTGTGACGGATGCAGGTGACGATATCCTGCAGCTGTCGCCGGCCGGGTTCATGGAAGAGCACGTCATTGGTGACGACGGCTTTGACCTTGAACCGCACGGCCATGTTGGAGATCTCATGAAGGCGCAGCTGGTCGTTCGGCCGCCGGCGCAGACAGAGCGACACATAGGCACGATCGCCAAAGATCTCGGAGAGCCTGCGCAACTGCACGGCGCAGGTCTCGTCAGCGAGATCAGGCACCAGAATGCCGATCATCCCGTCGCAATAGGCGACGACGTCATCCCAATGAAGAATACAGTTGTTCTTGCCGCCACGGCTCTTTCCAAGGGTGATCAGGCGCGTCAGCCGGGAATAGGCGGCGCGATCGGTCGGATAGACCAGCACAGACATGCCATCGGCAAGATCCAGCCGGCAGCCGACGACCAGTCGCAGGCCGGTTGCGCGTGACGCTTCCAGCGCACGAACGATCCCGGCCAGGCTGTTTCGATCGACCACACCGATCGCCTCGATGCCCAGGTCCCGAGCGCGGATGAAGAGCTCGTTGGCAGACGAAGCTCCGCGTAGAAACGAGAAATGCGTCGTGACCTGGAGCTCGGCATAGCTCATGCGAATATCCCGTGCATGAACCAGCGATGGTCACCGGTCTCAGGATCGACACCATCACCTGCTCGAAACACCCAAAGCCGTTCGCCGGCTTCATCCTCGATGACGAAGTAGTCCCTGACCGCCTCCATTTCTGCATCGCGCTGCCACCACTCGCCGAAGATGCGCTCCGGACCGTCGGCACGCTTGACCTTGCGCCGCCGGCCGCGCCAGACAATCGAGGCTGGCGGATGATCCGGCATGAGGGCGATTGCCGTGATCAGTTCCGGGCGCGGCAGAAGGCGGACTGGCCGACGCCAATGACCGACCCATGCGACTTCGAGCGGATCAGAGGCGGCGGCAATGCGCTGAACGGAGCGTTCGGGGACATCTGAGGCAACCGGGGCCACACGATAGACCCGTTGTCCCCGATTGCCGTAAATGTCGATCAGCGGGGTGACATCACTCACCTCGTCCTCAACCAGGGACGAGACCCTTTGCATGTCCTCAAGCGGTTCAGCCATGACGGCAACCAGCGTCAATTTCTCGATCCCGAAGCCAGGCTCGATCTTTTCCGTCCGGTCACGAAACAGCTTGGTGAGCCAGGCGACATCACGGGCGGGCTTGGCCGTTCCGGCGCGGATCGCCTGCCTGCTTCCGTCGACCTTCTCGACGATCAGGTCAGCGCGGCGCACGCCGAGACCCCGCTTCTGCAGCTCGCCAATCAGCTGTACGGCCAGGCGGCCGACATATTTGTCGATGGTCTCGGCAGCCCCGATTGGCTCTGCGAAGGCTCTTGTGACCTCGACCAGCTCTGGCGTTCGGATTGGATCGATCGGCTCTGCGACGCGGCCGAACATCTGGTCGAGGCGCCGGGCGATTTCCGGTCCGAAACGCAGCGTCAGGGGCGCGCGTGGGGTATTGGCCAATTCGCCAACAGTCTGGAAACCGAGCGTTCGGAGATCACTGAGGATCTTCTCCGGCAGACGCAAGAGCGTGATCGGCAGCTTTTCGACGGCAGCAACGGTCTTGCCAACGGGTACGATGACGGTCTCGCGGCTGATGGCCCGCGCGCAGGCGTGCGCAGCACCCCAGGTGTCGGCGATCGCAACGCGCGCCGTCAGCTTGCGCGCCAGGAACTGGTTGGAGATCTTCGTGATCATGGGCAGTTCACCACCCTGCAGATGATCGGCGCCTTCCGTGTCGAGCACGATGCCATCAGTGCCGTCGACGGCAACGATTGGGGAGTATTGGGTGAGTGCCCATAGCGTTATCCGTTCAAGCGCCGCCGCATCGACATCAGGCTCGGCATCGACAAGCATCAGTCCGCGAAACAGCGCCTGGGCCTTGGCCGCCGGCATGCCAACGCGCAGGCCGGCTTTTCGCGCAGCTGCATCCACGGCCGATACCCAACGTTTCGAGCCGCTCCTGGCGATCACCGCGATTGCCTGCTCAGCCGGAATGGACGGATCGTCGCGTCTGATCCGATCGGTCGGCAGATCCGGGAGATAGATCGATACGACCCTTGTCATCACATGCCCTTACGAGAAACTCAGCACATTCACCCGCTTTCGCGCGCATCAATTCCAAAAACCACTGCGCCCGACCGACGCCAGGCACCGGAAGGTCTTCCGACGGCATGACGCTGACACGCCACCGCGTCGTCGAGGCGGTTGGCTGGCCAAAATCGTTGGCCTCCGTCTGCCGTCGCCATCGCCGCACCGCCAGCGCCATCGTGCCCGTGCGTTCCGCGGCAAGCTGCAGCCGCCTGGAACTGACCATCGGCAATCGGACGAGCTCGCCGACCACAGCGCCGAGGCCACCGAAGGCCAAGCCCTCCTCCATGTTGGCGAGCACGTCCTCTTCCTTGTCGGACTCAACGAAGATCACCCGATCGGGATGAAGACCAACCTGCGCCAGGGCGGGGAAGAACAGGTCGGGCCGGGTCAGGCACCAAACGATCGGGCCCTTGGTTCGCGCGGCGATGCCGGCGGCACAAAGGGCGGCTGCGGCGCCATCGACGGTCCCTGCCCCGCCTCCGGCGAACTCATGCAATGCGCCGTAGGCCAGGCCACCGCCGGGCAGGATCGCATCGATCTCAGGAACGCCGAAGGCAAGACAGCCGACCTTTCTCGCCGATACGCCTTCCATCGTCGCGATCCGCTCACGCAAATCTGAGATCACATCCGACATCCCTTGGGCTCGGGCAGCAGTCATCGTTCACGGCTCCCTTCAAGGTCGTGTGGCGGATATTCTGGACCAGCATCATGCTGGACAAAATGCGAATGTTCTGTTTCTGTTCCTGTCGCAGCAAAGAGTCAAGCAACCCTAGGGATGGGAATATTATCCTGAGGATTGCAAATTCAGCGAATAGCTATCGGAATCAGGCAGCTAGCCGGTGTGAGAATTTTTTCCGCTGCCACCCACTCAAATCACAATCCGCTTGGATAACGGGGATAAAGCTGAGATCGCCACAGCGTTCCTAAACTTTCCCTGTTGTGTGCATGGTCGACGTCAAACTCCGCCACGCATCATTCAGGGGGCCTGGGAACAACGGCATGACGCTTAAGTTTTCCGCTTATACTAGAAATCGTGGCGCGGCGATTGCCGCTGTGGTCGCAAGTGGAAAAAGATCGGCGAAAAACACTCGCGGTCATGAACATGCGAGCGTCAACCTCTCGATATGGCTTCGTCTTGAAGTCATGCGGAGATAACACGACTTTACTCCGCATATTTGCGGAGAATAAGCTTGCTATTCTCCGCATCAAGCCGCAATCATAGAGCATGACCTACATTTGGCAGTCTCCAAATTGGCCAGCTTTTGAATGGCAATCGGACGAGTTTACGCCCTCTCTCGCGAACGTGCGCCTTGACCAGGGCCGCCTTATCGGCCGCGTGGAGAGCCTTGGCTTTCGAACCCGTGAAGCAACGTTCCTGCGGGCCCTGACGGACGACGTCGTAAAATCGTCGGCGATCGAGGGGGAACGGCTGGATGAGCAACAGGTCAGGTCCTCTTTGGCAAGACGACTTGGTATTGATATCGACGGCTTTGTGACGCCCAGCCGCTCGATTGAGGGGATCGTTCACATAACGCTCGATGCTGCAATTGACTGTTTCAAACCTTTAACAGAGGAACGTCTTTTTCAGTGGCATGCAGCCCTCTTTCCGACCGGTCGCAACGAATGGGGACATCGACTTCGGGTAGGCGCCTGGCGTGACGATTCCGGCGGCCGCATGGAAATCGTGTCCGGAGCTTTTGGGCACGAGAAGGTGCACTATGTCGCACCGCCGGCCGATCGCTTGGAGACCGAGATGAAGGCATTCCTCGATTGGTTCAATGGATCACAGCAGATGGATCCTCTCCTCAAGGCCGCTATCGCTCATTTATGGTTCGTCGCCATCCATCCGTTCGGCGACGGCAATGGCCGCATAACCCGTGCGATCGCCGACATGGTCCTTGCGCGCGATGGCGGGGGCGCTCAACGGCTCTATTCCATGTCCGCAGCTATCGAGAAATCGCGTGCCGGGTACTACGAGGCCCTTCAATCCGTAACAGCCCACGAGGACCTCGACATCACGAAATGGATTCAATGGTTTGTCGATCGTCTAAGCAGTGCGGTGGGCGCCGCCTTGCTGACCCTCGACAATGTCATGCTGAAGAATGAGTTCTGGCAGAGCCATGTCGCTCACGACCTCAACACGCGACAGGCCAAGGTTCTCAATCGGTTGCTGGAGGGAAATTTCGAGGGGAAGCTCACATCGACCAAATGGGCGAAATTGACGAACGCATCCCAGGACACGGCGTCGCGTGACATCGCGGACCTTTTGGCGAAAGGCATCCTTCGCAAAGGGGAAGCTGGCGGCCGCAGCACTGCCTACGAACTGGTTATAGGTGTCGCTTCGGACACTCACTCGCAGTCTTGAGAACCGAAAAAACAAGGAGACACCACACCAACTGCATTGCAGGCCGACCCGATTGACACTGCGGGTGTCATGCAATCTCGAACGACCATGATTGCAGACAGCGAGTTCCTGCCAAGACGGCAGAGTCGCCATGCATCCCATAGAGATTGCGAGGCAGGCAGACGGAACCATGCCAAAATCTTCCGCCCCGAATAAAGAATGCCGCGACGATCAATTGCCCGGCGCCGCAATCCGCACAAGGTCGGCCAGAATAGCGCGCAGCTGCGGCCACGGCGCGTCTTGCAAACCCGAGCCTGGATCCTCCGTCTCCAACACGCAATGCAGCTTTGCTGCAATGCCGGCGAACGACTTGGGTGCTGTTCTCCATAATGCTTCGGACAGCTTATCCTCCAGGTCGGCGTTTTCCGCTTCCGTCTCCTTGGCTTTGGAATATCCGACCCGAATATCGACCGCGTTCCAATCGAGGTGCTGTTTCGCTAGTTCAGCCAATGCCAACCGTCGCTCGTCCTCGTTTTCAGAGCTCGGTAGAAGGCGTTTGATCTCCTCCGCGGTGTAAGCCCAGATAAACCCCTCATCCCCGGAGAAAACGATCTGAACTCGCGGGAAGCTGCCGAGTTCACGAAGCATTTCTGTTTCGAGCGTCTGCTGCCGACGGAAGGCTTCGCCAAACGACCGGTGAGCCACCAGCCAGTCGCGCCATAGTGACACAGCCGGATCAGCGTCAGACGGCATCCCCTTCCCGTGCGGCTCCGCCAGCCCGCGCCGTCCCAGTGATCCATGCAGCGGCACCTGTCAGGAAGCTTCGGCGCATTGCATCGGGCGCGGTCTCGGATCGGGTCATCTGCGCCCCCCACGATTAAGAGAACACCTGGCCCATCGCACCAAAGGGCTTTTGATCACCAGACGAGCGGCGAGTGAGCACCATAATATTCGACGGGTGATTGAAGGCAAACTTCTGCTATTCTCAGAATCAGCCATGATCCGAGCTCCAAACAGCTTGATTGTGGTTAGGCTGCGGAGGGTGGTACGAACACCGTCTGCGGCCGTCCAGTCAGGAAAGACTACAGGGCAAGTTCGCAATGCGCAATCTAAATCACCATGGCATGGTGATATGAAGGGTATTCAATGCAAGCTGGCGCGGGTAGCGCTTGGTTGGGGCGTGCTCGAACTATCGAGTGCAGCCAGCGTTTCAACGCAAACTGTCACCCGCCTAGAGAGGGGCGATAAGCTGCGCCCAAGTACACTGTTGGCCATTCAAAGCGTGCTGGAAGCTAACGGGATCGAGTTCATTGCTGAGGACAATCGGGCCGGCGTGGGCATTCGCCTAAAACACAAAGATGCCTCGGACTAGGCTTTCTGTTCGCTCATCCCACTAGAGGGCAGGCCAAACGCTGCAAACTGCAGCATCGTGCGCAGGATGGCATTCTCCGCACGAAGCTTTTCCGCCAGCAGTGCACGCAATCTGCTGTTCTCGGTCTCTAGCTCCGCAAGTTCTGCCCGGTCGTCACTGGCTGAAGTCAGCTCGACCTTTGCCGCTCGCAAATTCTTTGGCGCCCGTTTTGCAGTCTTGCGCAGGCGGATGTCGTCGCCTGCAATCGGTTTTGTGCCGCCACTTCGCTTTTTCAAGCGTCGGGCACTGTTGGTGCCGATGGGATCGTTTGCCGCACCGTCGAGCTTAGCCCCATGACGTACCGTATTAGGAATACCCTGCTCAGGCGATGAAGGTGCGACTTCCACAACAGCAGGCGCCATAATGTAGGTAACTGGCTCCGTTCCGATTGCCGCAGGCATCGCCTGGCAATTCGTCGGAATTTCTGTCTCTTTCACAGGACAGGTCAAGTCCCTCAGAGAGCCAGGCAGCACATGAGCATCTCGTTCGGAGGCGTCAGCAAGTGGATTGGGCGGGAGAACTCCCTCGTTTTCAACGGCTCGCGCGACAGACTTGAGATCCATGTTGCCCCAGATCGAGCTGGGCTGCGTCCCGAGTTTGCGGCGACCTGACTTGTACTCGACCGTGAACGTGCGTTGTACTCTCTTCAAGCCGAAGCCTCTTTGCGATTATTGGATGATCGACCGCGTGCGTGGCGGACCTGCTGGCCTTGGAATAGCGATTAGATCTAGAATCGTCCAGTTTTGCACGGGCAGCGTCTGCCAGCAAAGCCGGAAGCAGACGCGCAGATCGAGCCCGGACCGCCGACGGGAAGCTTCGCCATCCGTCCTACAAGAGGCTGCGGGAGCGCCAGGACAATGCCGAAGTCTTTCGCCTCGACTAGAGCGGCGCGATTATTGACCACTGCACGACCCTCCTCTGTCGGACGACGTTCGGAGAGCAAGTGAGTGAGTTGGTTCCACAAAGGATCTCGCGATGGGCCGATGAATCCAGATCGTCTTGGATAGACGATCTGATGTCTTCTCGCCCTTGCGGAAATAACAACTCTTTTTCTCCGCATATTTGCGGACAATATGCCCCCTTTTCTGCGCATCGGTGGAGCCGGTCGACGCTGATAATGCAATTTGCGGTCAACCTTGACTCGGAGATTGAGTTCCGAGGCTTTGATGGCCGGACGGCGCAACGATCAATCGCCCAGCGCTGCAATCCGCACAAGATCGGCAAGAATAGCGCGCAGTTGCGGCCACGGCGCTTCCTGCAAGCCCGAACCTGGGTCTTCCATCTCCAGCACGCAATGCAGTTTCGCTGCGAGACCGGCGAACGATCGAGGCAAGGTGCTCCACAGAGCTTCCGATAATCCATCCTCAATATCAGCGGTTTCCGCTTCCGCCTTCTTGGCTTCGGAATATCCGATGTGAATATCGACTGCGTCCCAGTCAGCTTGCCGTGCCGACAATTCCGCTATGGCCGTCCATCGCGTATCGCCTTGTTCGGGGTTTGGCAGCAGGCGGCGGATCTCGTCTATGGTGTACGCCCAGATGAATCCGTCGTCCTCGGGGAAAACGATCTCCACCCGCGGGACGCTGCCAAGTTCTCGCAGCATATCTGTTTCAAGTTTCTGCTGCCGGCGACAGGCGTCACTGGCCATTCTGTGAGCCGTCAGCCAGTCCCTCCACAGCGACACCACAAGGTCCGGGTCCCCTACGCTCTCCCCTCCCTGTAGGGCCAAGCCCGCTCCGGCTGCCTCGGTGATCGATGCCGCAGCAACCGACAGGAAGCCTCGGCGCGTTGTATCAGGTGTTTTCTCCGAACGGGTCATTTGCCCCATCCTCGACGGAGAGGAATTCCGCCTCGACGCGAGACTCCAGTTTTTTGTGCAAAGGCGGCAAGTGACTGGGGCAATTTTCGGCGAGTGATTGCAGACAAACTTCTGCTATCCTCAGAATCAGCCATGATCCGAGCTCCATACAGCTTGATTGCGGTTAGGCTGCAGAAGTACTCGCAATACTCTGCAGCCGTTCAAATGTTATAGGAAGCAATTCTACCATCAAAATTGAGATTGATCAATTTGAACTCAAAAGATATCAACGAAATCACAGGGGCTCAAATTAGGGCTGCGCGTGCACTTCTCCAATGGAGTGCGAGAGATCTTGCGGCAGCTGCGTCCGTCGGCGTCGCGACTGTAAGCCGCGCCGAGGTCCACAACGAGCGACCACCCCTCACGATACCGATCCTCCGAGCACTGAAGGGAGCGTTAGAGGATGCCGGTATTGAGTTTATTTCAGAAGGACTGCGAGGGGCTGGAGTTTGCTTCAGGCTTCCAACTGATAAGCGCGTTAGAGATTGAGCAGAATCCATATGGTATGGATACCCGAGTACTGACCAGAATTTGTACCTAAATTTTGGTCAGATTGCCACTGACCAGAATTTGTATATAATCTTTGGACAGGAGAGCCGATGCCCGACCCAACCTCAGACACAGTTGAGAAAGTTCATGCCAGAATCACCGCTGGCGCTCCGTCGGGTGTGTGGTCACGGGGGGATTTTTTGGATATCGCCAGCCCAAACGCCGTTGAGAAGGCCCTGCAGCGGCTGACAAATCGCGGCGATATTCGCCGGCCTTACCGCGGCCTCTATGACAAACCCACCGTCAGCAAGCTAACTGGAAAGCTGGTATTTCCGCCACGCGCATCCTTCATCGATGCGATTGCCCGCCGGGACAAACTCCGGATCCTCGTGGATGGCATGACCGCCGCCAATGATCTCGGGCTCACTACCGCGGCTCCCGCGCGATCAACAATCCATGCGGACACATACCCCAGGACGATCGAGATCGATGCGACGACTGGTGATCATAAAGTGAGCGCCCCGGTCATCTACAAGCTCGACTTCAAGAGAGCCTCGGCCAAAGCCGCATTCTGGGCCGGAAAGCCGGCCATGCGAATTGTCCAGGCGCTGGCGTGGCTGCGCGACGACCGAAGCAACCTGGAACCCGCCATAGCTGGGATCGTCCAGAAGCTGAGGAATAGTCCGAACCGACAGGTCATTGCAGACGACCTAAGGATGAACCTTTCGGCTTTGCCGGCATGGATGTATCCGGCCGCTCAAGAAATCGCCGAGGGATTGGCACCGGTGGGGAACGCAGGTAAGCGAGAAGAGGCGGCCGATGCAGACCACATTCGTTGAAGTTCTCCGGTCAAGCCCTGCTGAACGCCGCGCGTTGTATGAGGCAGCAGCTGCAAGTCTCCGAACGCGCGCGGAGAATGTTGAAAAGGACATCTATGTTTGCTGGATCCTGGATTTCCTTTTCAATCAACGAAACGGCGACCCGGTCAACCTCTACTTCAAGGGCGGGACAAGCCTGAGCAAGGCCTACGACGTCATCAAAAGGTTCTCCGAAGATATCGATATCGGTGTGTACAAAACCGATATCGACGCTCCCCTTGAACAAGAAATTGCCGAACAGGGCTCCGTCAACAAGCAGCAAAAAATGCTCGCTGAGAAGGTCGATGAGGCGGCGCGCACCTACATCTCCGGCCCTTTGAGGGAACAACTCCTCGCGAAGATCGCAAAGACGGAGTCACAGATTGGCGAAGTAGGCCACTTTGCCGTCGAATATGGTTACGATCCCTATCGAAAGCGCGACGCGCTGGATATTCTTGTCGTGACCTACAAGAGCGTATTTGGGACCGATGCTGACTACGTTCAACCTGCTGTCCGGATTGAGGGTGGAGCTCGCCCGGATCCGGTCCCGGTCGAAGCACGCACAATTATCCCATACATCGCGTCCGAACTGAACACTGCAGAAGACCTACGGGTCAACGGAGTGACAACCGTGAAACCAGAGCGAACCTTCTGGGAAAAAGTTCTCATCCTCCACGCGATGACTGAAATGACCGAGAAGCGGGCCGGTGAACAGGTCGCGGGAAAGCCAGTGCCCGATCTCAATCGATACTCGCGCCATTATTACGATGTCCATCAGATTTGGACGAACAGCGCTTATGGCAAGGCAACGGCCTCGATGAGGGAGCTAGCGGAGGCCTGCCGAGTGCACAAGGAGCTCATGTTTCGCGCGCCAGATCATCGATACGATCGAGCCGTGCCGGGCAGCTATCGACTTCAGCCTACCTTGGATATGCGCGAGAAACTCACACGCGACTATGAGCGCATGTCGGCAATGATCTTCGCGGACATTCCGGAATTCGAAATCATCATGCGCAGTATTGCCGAACTTGAGGGGTTCATCAACGCGGTGGCATAGCTACGCAAAGCCAGTCGATCCCGATATCGGTCGCAGAACGACAACTTTTGAGATTTACAGGATTCTGCCGCCCGCCCGGGAGTTTCACTCGACTAGCGAACGGCGCGACATGCGCTAAGTTAGGTCCGGTTCTATCGGGAGGGATGGGTATCGAATGTGCAACTTATACCGCATGGAAGATAAGGACTGGGTCAGCAAATGGGCTCAGGACGTCGAAAGCCTGATCAACATCAGGCCGGCCTATCAGATGAATCCCAATCAGATGGGCCCGATCGTCCGCAACACCGCCGACGGGAAAAAGCAACTCGTCCACGCACGCTGGGGGCTCCCCTCCCCGATCTTCGTTCAGAAACAGGCAGCGGAGACCCGCGCCGCAAAACTTAAGGCCAAGGGTCAGGCCGTCGACATGGATGAGCTCATCCGCATGGAGCCAGACCGCGGCGTCACCAATGTGCGCAAGCTCAACCTGCCACACTGGAAGCGCTGGTTCGGTGTCGAGCATCGATGCCTCGTGCCGGTCACCAGTTTCGCGGAGCCGGATCCTTCCAGTCAGGAAGATGGTGGCAACGTGCCAAAACGCCTGGTTTGCCCGCGATGAGGAAAAGTCGCTGATGTTTTTCGCAGGGATCCACGTGCCGCACTGGAAGAGCGTCAGGAAGGTGAAGGATGGGCTGACGACAGATGATCTCTATGGCTTTCTCACCACCGACGCGAATGAGTTGGTGAAGCCGATCCATAAAAAGGCGATGCCTGTGCTCCTGCTCACGCCGGAGGAAACTGATGTCTGGATGCGGGCGCCATGGGACGAGGCGATGCACCTGGCGCGGCCGCTACCCGAAGACGCGCTGATCATATCGTCTCGCGAGCCGTATGGCTCATCGATCGTCGCAAAAGACGGCGAACCGCTGCAGCAGGCGATGCTTTTGTGACCGCAGCAATCGTGAATCGAGCTCGAGCGGTCCGAGTCGACTATTGGGCTATCCATCCCCGGAAATGAGAGTACACTACTGATTATCGGCGTCAGGGATAACTGGTAGGCGCCGCTTGGGAGTTCATACTTGCTCTTGCCGATCGAACGGAGGAGCACGTGCATGTTGATGTCCCTTATCTCCCTTTCCGACGATGAGATCGAAACAGTCACCTCCGCTGTGCGCGAGTGGTGCCATTTGAACCACTGCGACATCGATAGCTCGCAGGGTCGCCATGCGATCACGATCGCGGTCGAACTTGTTCACGCCAAGCACGAAAAAACCCTTTCTTGATTGCTTGATCGAAGCGCTCCGCTCACCGTTCGAGAGCCAACCGGCGATTTCCGGCGAGATGATCAATCACGCTGGACCTGTGACGCCTCCAACGGTTTGAGATTTGACTCTCAGGTCAAATGTTCTTATTTTGTTCCTTCTGATAGGAAAGGATATGGACATGAGCTGGCTCAAACTCGACCCCGCAATATCGTCGATGCCGGAACCTAAATTTCGCCTGGTGGTCGAGGATCATTTTCTGAAGCTGTTTTTGCCGCATTACGACAGCTTCGACTGGAACGTCGCCGCTTTTTACCGAAGCCGCGACGAGCAGCCGATCTATTATTTCTCGCCCGGCGCCGCGGATCCGCTGACGAGGTTCGGCGAATACCCTTACGAGCCATGCGACCGGCCGGACTCCACCGCAGTTACCTTACAGAGCGGATCGGCGCTTGCCGTCGATACCGCCTGGGTGGAATTGCCCGATGACACGCGCCCATACCCAGAGTTGGACCAGGAGTTTGAAGACGCCGAGGCGGAGTTTTGGGCTGAACTCATTGGATTGGGTGGAAAGCACGGCTCGAACGGCGGCGGTCCCGCCTGAGATAGTACCGATGGATATCATGGCCTCTGCGACCATCAGAAAGATTATCCATGTCGACATGGACGCCTTCTATGCATCGGTTGAACAGCGCGATAATCCAGAACTGCGCGGCAAGCCGCTGGCGGTCGGCGGCGCTGCCGCGCGTGGTGTGGTTGCGGCTGCCAGCTATGAAGCCCGAAAATTCGGTGTTCACTCGGCGATGCCTTCGGTCACGGCCGCTCGCAAATGCCCAGATCTGATTTTTGTGACGCCGCGCTTCGAGGTCTACCGTGCAGTCTCGCAGCAGATCCGTGAGATCTTTGCCGAGTACACGCCGTTGATCGAACCGCTGTCGCTCGACGAGGCCTATCTCGATGTCACCGAGAACCTGAAAGATATGCCGATCGCCACCGCGATCGCGCTGGAGATCCGCGCCAAGATCAAGGCGGTCACAGGACTGAATGCGTCAGCCGGCATCTCATACAACAAATTCCTCGCCAAGATGGCCTCTGACCTGAACAAGCCGAACGGCCAGGCTGTCATCACGCCGAAGAACGGCCCTGCCTTTGTCGAGGGGCTGGCGGTGAAGAAATTCCATGGCGTCGGGCCGGCTACCGCGGAGAAGATGCATCGGCTTGGAATTCAGACCGGCGCCGACCTCAAGGCCCAATCGCTGCAATTTCTGACGCAGCATTTTGGAAAAGCCGGCCCCTACTTCCATGGCATTGCACGCGGTATCGATGAGCGCCGCGTAAAGCCGGACAGGGTCCGCAAATCCGTCGGCGCCGAAGATACCTTCGCGCAGGACATCCATAGCTATGATCCGGCGCTAGAAGGTATGCGGCCGCTGATCGCCAAGGTCTGGCGCTATTGCGAAGCCAATGCCATCAGGGCGAAGACCGTCACCCTCAAGGTAAAATACGCTGACTTCACGCAGATCACGCGGGCCAGAACTGGCGAGCGATCTTTTCTGTCGGCCGGCGAGATCGAGGCGGCCATCAGCTCACTGCTCCAGCCCGTCTTCCCGCCGCCAAAGGGCGTGCGCTTGCTGGGCGTGACCCTATCTTCGCTCGAGCAGGCAGATGTCAATCAGACGGACCAACTGAAGTTGACGCTCTGATCAGCCGGTCCGCATGCGCCTCAGTCGATCTGCCGATCGTCTTGAAACGCACATCCAGCCCTTCCCTTTCGCTGACCAAGCGCCACTTCCCTACCCGCATACAGCCTTTCAGCGGAGACGTTTCTATGAAGTATTCTGCCCTGCTGCTCACCGCAGCGAGCGTGTTTGGTTTTACGGTTCCTGGTTTAGCGCAAGATGGCAATTTCAATCTGGCCTATCATGTGGAGCGCACTCCGAAGGCAAAGTTGAGCATCGAAGACTGCGGGAGCGCAATCGAGAAGACGGCGAAACAGGTAGGGCTCGCATCCGACGTACAAACTTTCCCGGGGCAGCTCGTGGTCGTCCGAGGCGGTGATGAAGGCCGCGGCGCTTTCATCGCCCACGGCATCGAGGTCGAGAACACGACGGTCAGCGTGGTTCAGGGGATCGACTATCAAGGACCAAAGGCTGCTCTTGGCGAGTTTGCAGACCAGGCAAACGCCGCGGTCAAAGCCGCCGCGGAATAACCTCCAGTATCATCCTTATCCTCTTGTGGGTGGCGAAGACGAGAGATGGCCATATTACGATTTCCTGATATCGTAGCCTCATTGTGTGGGGAGTAGACGTAATGAAGAGTTTGGTTCCAGACGCATTTTATTGGGCACGGTCCGACAAGCACACCGATGGCCGGACGACGATCGTGCAAGTATCGACGATCTTCGGTGAGGATCCGGACTTCTGGACCTTGGCCGTCCTCGGCTCCGACCAACATCACATGATCAGTGATTTCGAGCTCGTTGCGCTTGTCGAACCGCTGGATGGTTTCCAGCTTCGTCAGGCTGCGGAATAGCTTCAGCCAAAGCGCGAAGAGGCCCATCGGGCACCGGCAAATTTCGTAGTTTGACGACAGGGAACAAAGCGACAGATCTGTAGTTATTTGGGTATGTCGGGCGTAAGCATAATCGGAGCGCGGTGCTCTCCTTACCCTCAGCAAGACTGAGGTTGCTTCCAGCCTTCGAGCTGTGACGCGGGGTTCGAATCCCTGCCCCGACTACCAAATCCCCATGGCAACAACCAAGTCTTCTCGGTGGTGCGATGACAGACCAAGGTGCGTATTTGCTGATCTTTTTCGCACGAACATGTCAATGATCATCGATCCGGTGGCGCCGAATGGATCGAGCGCAAGAGTCTTTCTAACGTCGCACGCGCCTCCGCAGGAGTGGTTAAAGCCCAGGCGCGGCCGCCGCGTGATCACCGGAGTACGGCGCCCGCGATCGGCAACTTTTCTGAATACCTTGCGATTTAAAACGAGAGCGCCTCGTCTGCAGAGCGCCAAGAGCCGCCATGGCGGGTGTTGCACAAAGGTGCAGCGGTTGCGCGCTGAAGACTACCCCCCTGCTAAATGAACTGAAGTTAGCTGACGATACGGGAGGACTGAGCCAGGATTTACGTTGGCTGGCGTGACAAGACGCCTGGGATCAATTGCGGCCATGAGCCAGAAGCCGGTGGAACGGGGAATCCGCCTCTTCGAGCCACCTTTGTCGTGCCCCAATCTTCTTCCCGCGTCCTATGATCGAGTAGGTGTGGACGTGGCCCCGGCCGAAATTGTCCGACATGAATAAGAAGAGCATCTGATCCGGGGACGCCTGCATCTCGTCTCTATCGCCTGCGATGTTCATCACAGGCCCCAGCACACGGCGATTGTTTAGGTCTGTTTCGGGGTACGCCTTAATTGTGGCGTAGGCCACCACGTAGGCTCGCGCTTTGTTTTCTATCAGGACTCGACGAAGCCGTGCGGCCGCTCGAACATCATCATCTTCGATCCCCTCTCCAATGGCAATCTGCCATATTCCGTCAGGCATGAGTGCTAACGCCATTGATGCCCACCCGCCCTGTTGGTTGAACACTCCCAGCACGATGTCTTCTGCGTTCCGGTAGAACTCTGAAACGTCCATCAGACTTCTCCAATCATGGTTGCTAGAAAACTGACTCGATGATGGATCGGCCGCAAGCCTTAACCGATGGAATTCCTCTCAGGGCTCTCTCCGGCGCCTGGAATGCGTTGCTGTGATGTTTTGGCCATTGCCGACCCGCGCCGCAATCCACGCCTTGCCGCGGCCTTGGCGGTCGGTCCTGCCTAGAAGATGTTCGGCCGGGACGTAATCACCGATATAACCCCGACAGCGACAGTCGACCCTTTGCGCCCGAAAGCCGCCACGGCAGCATCGGGCCAAATGCGGATACAGGCTAGTTGCTGAGCAACTCGGTTTCCTATGAGATTTCAGTGTCGCAGCGTTTTGCCTTTGGCGGCTTCGGCCTCGCAAGCTGAGGGTGACTAACAGCATCGTGGGGTCGCTGCTCACACGCGCCTATCAAATGTTTCTGCTTGACGCAGACCGCAAGGCCGCAATACCCTTTGCGCATTCACCAGGGGTGTCCCGTCAAGGGGCTGAGATTCTGCTATCGCGCGCAGTGACCCGTTGAACCTGATCCAGTTCATACTGGCGTAGGGACGGTGCAAGCGCTCGAAGGCCGGGATTCCCGTGTGGACTCCGTGCCGGCGTCTTTTCATCATTCCGGCTGAGGACTGGGTCTCCAATCGAAAACTTGGAGCCTCAACCATGACTATCGCCGCAAAGACCATTACCCCCACAGTCACCACCGGCCCGTTGCCGGCCTCCCGCAAGATCCATATCCCGGGTGAGATCCACCCCGATATCCGCGTTCCCATGCGCGAAATCAGCGTTCACCCGACCTCCGGCGAGCCGCCGGTCACGGTCTATGATTCGTCCGGCATCTACACCGTCGAAGGCGCCGATATCAGCATCGAGTGCGGCCTGCCAGCGCTGCGGCGCGACTGGGTTCTCGCCCGTGGCGATATCGAGGCCTATGACGGCCGGCAGGTGCGCCCCGAGGATAACGGCTTTGCCAGCGGCGAGCGCCTGACGCCGGAATTCCCCGCCAAGCGCCAGCCGCTGCGCGCCAGGGACGGCAAGGCCGTGACCCAACTTGCCTATGCCCGCGCCGGCATCATCACGCCGGAAATGGAATTCATCGCCATCCGCGAAAACCTCGGCCGCAAGGCGAAAGCCGAAGCCATGGTCCGCGAGGGCGAGAGCTTCGGCGCGCATATTCCCGATCACGTCACCCCTGAATTCGTCCGCCAGGAAGTGGCCGCCGGCCGCGCCATCATTCCCGCAAACATCAACCACCCCGAAGCCGAGCCGATGATCATCGGCCGAAACTTCCTGGTGAAGATCAACGCCAATATCGGCAACTCCGCCGTCACCTCATCGATGGCGGAAGAGGTCGAGAAGATGGTCTGGGCAGCGCGCTGGGGTGCCGATACCGTCATGGACCTCTCCACCGGCCGCAACATCCACAACATCCGCGAATGGATCATCCGCAACTCGCCACTGCCCATCGGCACCGTGCCGCTCTACCAGGCGCTGGAAAAGGTCGAGGGCATTGCCGAGAACCTGACCTGGGAGGTCTATCGCGACACGCTGATCGAGCAGGCCGAACAGGGCGTCGACTATTTCACCATTCATGCCGGCGTGCGGCTGCACTACATCCCGCTGACCGTCCACCGCGTCACCGGCATCGTCTCGCGCGGCGGCTCGATCATGGCCAAGTGGTGTCTCCATCACCACCGCGAGAGCTTTCTCTACGAGCACTTCGAGGCGATCTGCGACATCTGCCGCGCCTATGACGTCTCCTTCTCGCTGGGCGACGGCCTGCGCCCCGGCTCGATCGCCGACGCCAACGATGCCGCGCAATTCGCCGAGCTGGAAACGCTGGGCGAACTGACGAAGATCGCCTGGGCAAAGGATTGCCAGGTCATGATCGAAGGCCCTGGCCATGTGCCGATGCACAAGATCAAGGAGAACATGGACAAGCAGCTCGCCGTCTGCGGCGAGGCGCCGTTCTATACGCTCGGGCCGCTGACGACGGATATCGCGCCGGGATACGACCACATCACCTCGGGCATCGGTGCGGCGATGATCGGCTGGTTCGGCACGGCGATGCTCTGCTACGTCACGCCGAAGGAGCATCTCGGCCTACCCGATCGAAACGACGTGAAGACCGGCGTCATCACCTACAAGATCGCCGCCCACGCCGCCGATCTCGCCAAGGGGCACCCGGCCGCCCAGCTGCGCGACGATGCGCTGTCGCGCGCCCGCTTCGAGTTCCGCTGGGAGGACCAGTTCAACCTCTCGCTGGACCCGGAAACCGCCCGCAGCTTCCACGACGAGACGCTGCCCAAGGAAGCGCACAAGGTCGCGCATTTCTGCTCCATGTGCGGCCCGAAATTCTGCTCGATGCGAATCTCCCACGATATCCGCGCCGAAGCACAGAAGGAGGGGCTGGACGCCATGGCGGCCAGGTATCGCGACGGCGGCGATCTCTACATGGCTGTCGATGCCGAGGGCCAGGTGGTCGGCTGAGATGCGCGTCCTCGTCAAGGGGGGCGGCGTTGCCGGCCTCACGGTCGCACATGCGCTCGCAGCGCGCGGCGCCGAAGTCACGGTCTTCGATCCGCACCCCTGCTTTTCGGCGGCCGCGTCATGGCTCGCCGGCGGCATGCTGGCGCCCTGGTGCGAGCGCGAGAGCGCCGACGAGGCCGTGCTGCGCGAGGGGCAGGAAGCGCCCGACCGTTGGGAAGCGATGCTGCCCGGCGAGGTCAAACGGAACGGCACATTGGTGCTGGCTCCCGCCCGCGACCAGGCGGAGCTGAAGCGCTTCGCCGGCCGTACCACGGGATATGAATGGCTGGACGAAGAGCGGATCGCGGCGCTCGAGCCCTCCTTGGCCGGTCGCTTCCGGCAAGCGCTGTTCTTCTCGCGCGAAGCCCATCTCGATCCGCGCCGGGCGCTGCCTGCCTTGCGCCAAAAGCTGATCGCGCACGGTGCCGTCTTCATCGAAACGCTCCTCGAAAAGCAGGACTTCGACCATATCGTTGATTGCGCCGGCGCGGCGCGCATCAACGAGACCGCCTCGCTGCGCGGCGTCCGTGGCGAGATGCTCTACCTCAGGACCGACGAGATAACTCTCGACCGCCCGGTGCGGCTGCTGCATCCCCGCATCCCCGTCTATATCGTGCCGCGTGGAAACGGCCTGTTCATGGTCGGCGCGACGATGATCGAGACGGAATTCGCAGGCCCAATCACCGCTCGCTCGCTGATGGAGCTGTTGAACGCCGCCTACGCGCTGCACCCGGCCTTCGCCGATGCGACCGTGGTGGAAACCGGCGCCGGCATCCGCCCCGCCTTTCCCGACAATTTCCCCCGCGTCGAGCAGCACGGAAATCTGATCTCGCTGAATGGCCTTTACCGCCACGGCTTTCTGCTCGCGCCCGCCATGGCGACGCGGGCGTCCGACCTTGTCTTCAACACCGATACCGCAGGAGGACACGCATCATGAAACTGATCGTCAACGGCGAAGCCAAGGAGATCGCCGTCGCCACGCTCGAGGAGCTGCTGGCGCTGATGGATTACGAAGGCGACTGGCTGGCGACCGCCGTCAACGGCGAACTCGTCCACCGCGAGGACCGGCCGGCCCACTCGCTGAACAATGACGACCGGATCGAGATCCTGTCGCCGATGCAGGGAGGCTGACCGATGCTTGAACTCTATGGAACGCCGCTGCGCTCGCGCCTGCTGCTCGGCACCGCGCGCTACCCCTCGCCATCAATCATGGCCGATGCCGTCAGCCGCTCCGGCACCGAGATCGTCACCGTGTCGCTTCGCCGCGAAACCGCCGGCGGCCACAATGGCGGCGCCTTCTTCGAGACGATCCGCTCGCTCGGCGTCAAGGTGCTGCCCAACACCGCCGGCTGCCACGGCGTGTCCGAGGCGGTGCTGACCGCGAAGATGGCGCGCGAGCTGTTCGCCACCGACTGGATCAAGCTCGAAGTGATCGGCAACCACGACACGCTGCAGCCCGACGTCTTCGGCCTCGTCGAGGCAGCCCGCATTCTCGTCGGCGAAGGCTTCCAGGTCTTTCCCTACACGACCGACGACCTCGTCGTCGCCGAGCGATTGCTGGAAGCCGGCTGCAAGGTGCTGATGCCCTGGTGCGCACCGATCGGCAGCGCCACCGGTCCGCTCAACCCCACGGCGCTACGCTCCATGCGCGCCCATTTCCCCGATGTTCCCCTGATCGTCGATGCCGGCATCGGCCGTCCCTCGCACACGACTGCTGTCATGGAATTAGGATTCGACGCCGTTCTGCTCAACACCGCGGTGGCCGGCGCCGGTGATCCAGTCCTGATGGCTGCGGCCTTCGCGGGCGCCATCGAAGCCGGCCGACAGGCCTTCGAGGCGGGCATGCTGGAGCCGCGCGACATGGCCGTGCCGTCGACGCCTGTCATCGGTCAGGCGGTGTTCGGATGAAGCTCGACCCGTTCTACCTCATCGTCGACAGCGCCGACTGGATCGCACGGCTGGTGCCCGTGGGCGTCAAGCTGGTGCAGCTGCGCGTCAAGGATCGCTCCGAGGCCGATCTGCGCCAGGAGATCCGCCATGCACGGGCGATCTGCGCCCAGCACCACTGCCAGCTGATCGTCAACGATTACTGGCAGCTGGCGATCGAGGAAGGCTGCGATTTCGTCCATCTCGGCCAGGAGGATCTGGAGACCGCCGACCTCGCCGCCATCCGCGCCGCCGGCGTCAAGCTCGGCCTCTCTACCCACGACGAGACCGAACTGCAGACCGCGCTCGCTGCCCGGCCGGACTACGTCGCGCTCGGACCCGTCTGGCCGACAATCCTGAAACGGATGAAGTGGAATCCGCAAGGCATTGCACGGGTCGCCGACTGGAAACGGCGGATAGGCTCCATGCCGCTTGTGGCCATCGGCGGCATTACGGCCGAGCGAGCGCCGACGGTTTTAAAGGAAGGAGCGGCAGCGGCAGCGGTTGTCACCGACATCACCCGCAATGCCGATCCTGTGGCCCGCACCCGACAATGGTTGGAGGCCACGAAGCCATGGCGCTAAGCCGAGGTTGAGATTGGACGGTTCTGGGCAAACGCAAACAACGGGATGTTCGCGCTTGGTAGATTCTCCGATAGGATCGCAGAGCCATTCGAGGGATGAGGAGCGGAGCGCCGGTTTGAAGACGAATAAGCCTCTAATCCTCACCGCTCGCGTTGCCGAGGACGATCTCCAGCCATTCGATCTTCTCCGCAAAACGCATTTCCCGGCAGAGCGAAATTTTCTCCGCGCGCATCTGACAATGTTTCACCGGTTGCCGGGTGAATATGTTGAGCGCATCACTGGAAGTCTTCAGTCTGTTGCGGTCCACCGAGGCCCATTTACAGCGAAAGTCACGGGCGTTCGCCACCTCGGAATGGGAATTGCTTTCAGTATCGAAAGCCCAGAGCTGATTTTGATCAGAGATGAGCTGCGGAAAGTCTTTATCAACTGGCTGGGCTCTCAGGACATGCGGACTTGGCAACCTCACATTACCATACAAAACAAGGTAGCACCGGCGCAGGCGGACAAGCTATATCGTGAGCTTTCGGCGGGTTTCGAGATGCACGGCATCAACATCACAGGGCTTGATCTATGGAGATACCTTGATGGTCCGTGGGCCCCCGAGTGGGCGACTGTGTTCGACGCACGCTAACTAGCAGGCTAAACGCATGCACGCCGGTTGCTCTCCTGATTGCTTGTTTCGCTTCTGATCACGCCGTCGCTGACATGCATCACGATAGCAAACCCGCGACGAACAACCTTTTATCGCAAAGGTAGAAAATCTGGATATTCTGGAAACTTCAATCGGAGTTCGTTTCATGCGCCAGTTCACGACGGGTGACCTCAATAGACAGGTCGGTGATGTCACAGATGCTGCCAGCCGGGAGCCGGTCGTCCTGACCAAGCATAGGAAGCCGCGCTTTGTCCTAATGAGCTACGATCATTACGAGCGTCTGCGCACCGGCGGCGATACTCGCAAAGTACATCGTGCGGCGGAAATGCCCGCAGAACATACAGATCTGTTTGAGGCGGAAATCGATCGTCTGGCGCGCGGCGAAGGTTATGGCGATGAGCCGTGAATTCCTTCCCGGACAATTCATCGCCTATCCCTATCTCTGGGCTTGGCAGAACGACCGCGGAGAGACAGAGGGACGCAAGTCGCGCCCGGCCTGCGTCGTGATCTCGGTCCGCAACGCCAAGGACGGCCTCCCGCACCTTGCTCTTCTTGCGGTTACGACGCAGCCGCAGCAGTCGGATCGTGGCGCCATTGAAGTTCCCGATACGGAAGCACGCTGCGCCGGCTTGAGCGACCTGAAGCGCTCTTGGATTCTGGTCGACGAGTACAATTACGATATTGCCGAGCGGTCGTGGTATATCGAGCCCGATGAAAACGTTCTTGGCCGGTTCAGCAAGGCGTTCATGATGAAGATTGCTGCGTCGTTCGGTGAGGCTTCTAGGAAATCTGGTCGCCGAATTAGCCGACTCGATTGATCCTCACGCCAAGGCTTCGGCAAGCAGGCGTGGTCAGCAGGAACAGGCTAATCGCTTTGAATGGCACTGAATCTAAGGTCCGGCCATTCGCATCTAGCGTTCTTGTCCCATTGTGGTTTTGCGCTTCGCACCACAAGCGTACTCATCTCATCGACTCCTGATCAAGCGGGTCCTATGACATTTTGATACCTTCGCGAGGCGCCGCGAATGGATCACTTATGCGCTCAAGCCCATCTTTTCCCATGTCGAAACATCGAACTGGAGATGAAGATGTATTTCGAGCTGAAGGACGAAACCGCCGACATTCTTGCACGAAGCCGTCGCCACGACGAGCTTTGCGATCTGCCGCTGCAGTTGATTGCGTCGGAAAGCGAGGCCTACGACATCCAGGCCGCCACGCAGAATGCTCTGGGGTTCGAGAGAAAAGGCTATGCGGTTGTTGGCTCGACTGAAGGGGCGCAAAGGGCCCTCGGCCTGACATCACCTATTTTCTCGGAAATCCCAGCCTCGAGCTTTCTCCACGACACCAAGGAGTTTCGACTACCTCCCGGCACGATTGGTGCGCAATGCGAATTTGTCTTCACCATGCTTCGGCCCTACCCCGACGCGGGCGAACGCATTGATCTCGACAGCGCACGTGAGGCTATTCTCGCCTGCCGCCCGGCAATAGGCCTGTTGGGGCGACGAACACGCAAGACATTTGCAGGCAACAATGCCGCGATCGCCGACTTCGGACTTCATGTTGCCACGTTGTGCGGCAATCACGTGCCGGCAGCATCCCTTGCGGAGCTCGCCTCCATCGAGGTGACAACTTTCCTGTTCAAGGAGACCGTCGTCTCTGGCAAGGCTTCATCAATTATGGACGATCCAGTCAATGCAGTTGTCTGGATCGCGCGCCAACTTGTCGCGAAAGGGCGTCAACTGGAGCCAAACGACGTCGTCACGACGGGCTCATGCACCACCATCCTGCAGGTTCTGGCCGGACAGCACGTCGCAGCGGACTTTGGTCCTCTCGGTCAGGTCGACTGCGTTTTCACATAATAACTCCCAGAAAGCTCAACAATGCCCCCACGCAAACCCTTTGTCGTCGAAATCAAAAAGAAACGACCGATCATGAAGAAGACGACAAGCCAGATCCCCGCAAACCACGCGGCTACTCGAGCGCTTCAGAGCAACACCGAGGCTCAATCCTGATGGTTAGCCGAAGCCTTCCGCACGAGTATTTCGTGCTCGACGTCGCTGATCACAGCGGACCGATTGTTGCCAGACTTGGTGACCGCACCGTTCCCGAAACCGTGGTAGATCGCCGTGGTCGGAGCTACCATTTCGCCGAAATTCCGAGACGTGACCCGCGCGGTCGTCTTGATGTGACGGCATTGCGGCAAGGCGAATGGATCGTCGCGCCGGATCTCGTCTATCGCAGAGCATAGGCGGCAGAAGCGAACGGCTCCGTGAACATCAGAGAGGCCAAAGATCGGTTTGGGTTGACGGCAGTCACGTCGCGATGCGCCAGAAGCGAATACGGCGGGTCTCGTAACATACAGGCCAGCAGAACAATCACAGCGTAAGCGGCACGAAATCTTTCGCGCCATACGATCATGACTGCCATTAATCATGTGGATTCCGTCGGTTGTGCCTGTCAGACCGACGGCCTGCCCTATGTGTCAAGTTCATGAGCCGCTACCATCTGGTGGTTCACGGATGATCCATATGCCGGGTAAGAAGAAGACTACAGACATTCCGAAGAAACGCCCTTCCCTGTTAGCCCAGCTCGCCGACGAACCAGAGAAGCTGTTCTCCGGTGCCTTCCGGCAGCAGTACGGTGCGGTCTGTTTTCGCTATGTCGGGGAGACATCGAAGATCGAGGTGCTTGTCATCTCGTCGCGAGACACCGGTCGATGGATTGTGCCCAAGGGTTGGCCAATGAAAAAGAAGAAGCCCCACGAGGCGGCCGCGATAGAGGCCTGGGAAGAGGCCGGCGTCAAAGGCGCAGTCCATAAAGCCGCTATCGGTCGCTACACGTACCTCAAGTTTCTCGATGACGGTGACGTTGTTCCCACAATCGTCGACCTGTTCCAGATCGAGGTCACTGTGCAGCAAGACGAGTTTAAGGAAAAGGGGCAGCGCCGGATTGCCTGGGTCGAACCGGATGAAGCGGCGCGGCGTGTGCGCGAGTTGGAGCTGAAGTCGCTGCTTGTGGATTTCAAACCGAAGGGGAAACGCAAAGGTACCTGACCAGGCAAACGGCATAGCCTGCTGCAAAGAATATTCCTCGAGCAAGTTGGAATTCAGGTGCGCGTCAGCTCTTGCGGCAACTGATCGATGCAAACAAGTGGAACCTTTTCATGAAGCCGCACTCCTATTCGATCGTTCAACGCTTCCTTCACTGGGCGGTTGCTCTTCTGGTGTTCTTCAACCTTTTGTTTCCGGATGGGATGAACGCCTGGCACCGCTTGATCCGACACGGCCAGACACCAACGGCTGCCGATGTCTCCAGCGCCAACATTCATGCATATGTCGGGATTGCCATCCTGTTGCTTGCGATCCTACGCCTCGCAATGCGATGGCGGACTGGCGTTCCGGCTGAGCCTGCCGGTCAGCCAGCGCTACTGCAACTGGCAGCCAGGGTGGCTCACCTACTGCTTTATGCACTGATCTTCCTCATGCCGATTTCAGGGATTGCCGCATATTACTTTGGAATCGATGCAGCCGGCTCGATCCACGCCGATATCATGAAGGTTGTGCTGTGGGCCGTCATTGCGGCGTCGTTGGGGCGCTTGTCCAGCACTTCTATTTCCGGACAAATGTTCTACGTTGGATGACAGTCGGCTGAACTTGTCGCGGGCGCCTCCAACGGCTCAGAGTGATGTCCGCGATCGGTGTTGGAAAAATGCAGTACCGACACGCGAACCGATGACCGCAGGACAGATCGTGCGCAGCACCTCAAAAGAGCGCGGCAATGATCATTGCGGCGCCCGCGAAAATGGTCACGCCCGATAATGCGGCGGCGAGCAACAGGAACTCGATTGGCTCGTCTGCGACAAAGTAGTCGCTCTTCTGATGCTCCATGATTTCGCTCCCCGCTCAATCGTGTGACTCGAATTCCCGATGCAGATTAACCTCTGATGGTATTTTCGCAAGGTTACGCGTGACAAATACACGTTGGCTGGGCAGATCGGCCAAACGTCGTCTACACGCTCGCCATGCCCGTTGGGACGAGTTGGCCGCTATCGTTGCTATAACGCTCGACATCAGCAGTTTGCTGCTCTCTGCCCCTGTTGCGGGCATTGTAGGACTGAGAGTGCCCGCCATATTGTCAAGGTCGCTGTATGGCTCTGCGAAACCCTTGATTTCGCTTTCTGATTTGTGTTGAAATCATCTTGGATAATCGGCAAGCGAGTAAAGAAATCGGCGGAGACTCAATGCTCAACGACACCGGACGCTCCGTTGGAGAAATGGCCGAACTTGTACGCGACCACGACTGGGAGTCGACAAGTCTTGGCCCCATGTCTCAATGGCCGCCTGCGTTGAAATTTGCCGTCGAGTTGGCGTTGCCCTCCCATGCACAAATCGTGATGTTTTGCGGCCCCGACTTCGTAGCGATCTATAACGACACCTACGCGCCCAGCATCGGGACGAAACATCCCGACGCGCTCGGCCGCCCCGCGCGCGCGTACTGGGGCGAACTTTGGGACGACCTCGAACCCCTTCTGCGACGCGTTCGGGAAACAGGAGAAACAGTTTCCGCTAAGAATCGGCCGTTCTA
This sequence comes from Rhizobium sp. FG113, assembly GCF_057809895.1. Lineage (NCBI taxonomy): Bacteria > Pseudomonadati > Pseudomonadota > Alphaproteobacteria > Hyphomicrobiales > Rhizobiaceae > Rhizobium > Rhizobium sp. FG113. The sequence goes on from NZ_JBMDKV010000018.1 coordinate 91,279, forward strand.
CATTGAGCGCCCCGACCCGGAGACGGTCTATTTTGACATCTCCTACTCTCCGGTGTTTGGCGCAAACGGCGAGGTTGTAGCTGTCTTTTGCATCGTCAACGAGACGACGGCGCAGGTGGAGGCTGAGACTGCGCTTCGCCAGAGCGAGGAACGTTTGCGTTCGATGATTAACCAGACGACCGTCGGGGTTCTCCAGGCAGACCTCGAAGGGCATCTGTCTTTCGTAAATCCCGGTTTCTGCGAGATCGTAGGTTACTCGGTTGATGAACTGCGTCATTTGACCCTCCGCGATCTGACACACCCCGAAGACCTTCCCGCGAGCATGGAGTCGTTAGGAAGTTTGGGCAACGACGGTGAGAGCTATACGCTTGAAAAGCGCTACGTTCGCAAAGACGGGACACCGATCTGGGTGTCGAACCACGTCTCCGCTCTAAGGGACCGACATGGGAGGGTCAGTGAAGCCGTCGCTGTGGTCGTGGACATTACGGCGCAAAGGCGTGCTGTCGAGGCAGAGCGCCGTTTGGCGGCGATAATTTCGTCGTCAGAAGACGCCATCCTAGGCATCGATCTCGACATGGTAGTCACCTCGTGGAACAACGGCGCCGAGAAAGTCTACGGGTACGAGGCTGACGAAATGATTGGCAGATCGGTGACCGTCCTCATCCCACCCGACCGAATAGACGAAGAAAGACAAATCATCGGACGCATCAAGTCCGGCGAGCGCGTCGAGCCGCATGATACCATCCGACGCCACAAGACCGGCCGCGATGTGGAAGTCTCACTTTCCGTGTCGCCTATCTACGACAGCAATGGGCGCATTGTGGGTGCATCGAAGAACGCCCGCGACATCAGTGTGCGCAAAGAGGCTGAGCGTATTCAGGCCACTTTGATCGCAGAATTGAACCATCGCGTCAAAAATGTGCTGGCGACGGTGACTGCGATCGCCAGGCAAACTTTCGCCCGCGCAACCGACATTGATTCTGCGACCAAGACATTCGAAGCTCGGTTGCGGTCGATGGCGCGTGCCCACGATCTCCTCACACATGGAAGCTGGGAAAGCGCGAGCCTGAACAGCCTCGTTCGCGAGGCGCTCTCACCATACCCCGCCGATAGAATCGACATTCTAGGCCCAGACACCGCAGTGACGCCCAAGCTCGTCGTCGCCCTTTCGCTTATCCTTCACGAGTTGTCGACGAACGCTGCCAAGTACGGCGCGCTTTCGACGGAAGCAGGCCGTATTCATATATCGTGGTCAGTTGAAGATATGCACCCGCCTAAACTTTTCTTGAACTGGATCGAGGTCGGTGGACCCGTGGTCGTCCCTCCCGTTAGAAAAGGCTTTGGCAGCCGCTTGATCGAGGGCCTTCTTCCGGGCGAACTCGGCGGCAGCGTGGACGTGACATACGAGCCCGAAGGGCTCCAGTGCCATATTCAAGCGTCCCTCGATATAGATTGGGCCAGCCAGCCCGCAGATCAAAACGTCTAGGCTTGGCGCATCGCGCGGATCGAGACCACCACCATGCGCAGACCCCACTCCCTGTCCGCCGGCAGCTCCCAGGCCGCTCGACCGCCTTGCTGAAGCCTTGATCTAGCCTACCGAGGCTTTCGTTCGCCCAAGTGCGTCCGGCAATGCAGCAGAGCTGCCGCGATAGTAAACCCTACGGTCCATCGCCAATAGCTGAGTCCAGCAGGTCGCTCTACCTGATCGGTCTGATGACCACCGAGGGCGACGTGGAGCTGCGAACGGAGATCTAAGATTTCCTTTCGCAGCCAGGCAGCTTCCCGTTCAAGGTCTTGGAGATCGCCTTGTTGATCGCCGTCGGCGTGCACTTCCGCCGTTTCATCGGAGATGTCGGCGAGTTGCTCTTCAAGTTCCGCGTGACTTTTGAACCCTCTCATCCGCGTGTCCGTCATCGCTATCTTCCTCAGGTGAACCAGTCGAAAACGGAACGTGCAACCTTGCAAAAAGATGCAGCATCCTGAGACTTTTGTCAGGCTAAGGCCGTGCAGGGCCTGATAGACACCTGATACCCATTCTTGGACGGAATCGAGCCGCCGGCGGTCAGGCAAAACAGCGAGCCATGGCTGAAATAGTCTTGCTGGCGGCCCCGGCTCGGTCGCCTCATCAGAAAACCCACCGCAAGCGAGAAGGTCCCGACCTGTTTGAAAAGGCGATGCCTAGATGTTGCTCCCGCTCAATTCGAGCGGATGACCACAGCATTGGCATCGTCTGTCGGCTTGAGCGTGGCTCTGATCTGGTCAATCTTTCCTTCGGCGTCGCCGACACCGAGAATAGACTTGGCCATTTCGAGAGTGGCAGGGCTAACTTCCCCGGTTTTTGTCGCCGATGCCAGCGCATCCTCCAGGGCTTGGTCTCCGAGGATCGGGTCACTCTCAGATGGCTCAACGCCGTTATCGAGTTCGTACTGGGCATAGGCCACAGCGTAAGCCGAAATAGCGGTCATTCGAGGATCAGACGTGTGCAGATAGGCTTTGTAGCTGCGATTGAGTGAGTTCAAGCCGGCAAGTTCAGTAGAAGCCCTGCGCTCTTTCAAGGTAACGTTTGTCGTCCGCTCGGCTTTCCTGGACTGCGACTGACCAACACCTTCGCCTGATTTGCCTCTCGCGGTGTTGCCTTGTGACTTTGAATACCATGCGTGGAGCTGCCGCCTTGGCCACCGCTGTCGCCATGACTACCGCCACCATTGCTTCCGCCGCTTCCCCCTCCATTGCCACCACCATTTCCGCCTTTCGCCATGGCCGCCAGGTCGAAACCGGCGACTGCGAGGGGACTTGCGGCGATTGCAAATGATAGGGCAACAATGGAAGCCAAGGTGGTGATGCGCATCGTTTCCTCCAAATAGAGCCGCCAACGCGACGAACTCTTGTCGTTCAAGAGGATTGCGAAGGTATCGGAAGATCACCGATCCGACATCGGACGGAGGTCTGATACGGTTTGAGACAGGAACAATAAGAACCTTCAACGTTAACCGCCGGCATCGACTTGATAAGGCTCTTGTCCTTGATAAGCCAATATGGAACAGATTGGGGTGCCATTTGCCTTCGCAATTCGAGGCCTCACATCGCCAGACCACGCAGGGAGGAGATCGCCGAACTGGGGCCAGTGAAAGTCTCACTAGGTGATCCTTGTCGCCCAAGACCTCGTCGTTGCAGATCATGCAAGTTCCTCTAGCGGTCCCGACGGCGTGATCCAACGCCGCCGGGCACTTCCTGTTAGGCCTCAATGATGTAGACGATGGTCAGCGCATGCGGATCGACAATAACGATCCGGCCATCGGCAAGCAGGAAGAAACGGTAGCCTTCGTACGCCGGCACAATCTTTACAATTCTCGGCGGCAGCTGCTCGAGGCGAACCTTCTTCGGGATCCTCGTGCCGACGGAAACGGTGAAGTTTACCTCCCTGACCGGGGCGACGTGAACTTCCTTGATCACTTGGTGGATCTCGGTCCGCTGCTCGACCGTGACATTGACGTTGGTCTTGTTGTTGGTGGTCGTGTTGTTTACGGTCGCGCCGGTTGAATTCTTGTTGGTTGTCGTTGCGTTCTGATCCGTCGTTTGCCTCGACGTGCCGCCGGCTTTGGTTTGGGTCTCGGATGGGTTGGAACCCTGCATGTCGCTCTTTGAGCCTGCGGCTGCGTCGCCCGTCCCGGGCTGGGGTTTCTGTTCAGTGCTCGCACCGCCAGAGGTATCCTGCGATCCGGACCTGGCTTTCATGTCCGTCGATGCCTTGCCGGAAGCGCTTCCCTCGGATGCTGAGCCATCGCTCGACGGCCGCATGGATTTCTTCTGCATGCCGGAGCCTTCACCGTCCGTCTGCTGCTTCTGGGCCTTTCCCTGCGGACAAGCGCCCGTAGCATCAGGGGTGCAATCGGCGCCAGAGGTGCTGGAGCCGGACTGTGACTGGTCAGCCTGCGAACCGGGCCCCGTATCGGTCGGGCTTGCTCCAGATTGTGTTTCGGTCTGTGATCCCGATTTTGGCTTCGTGTCACTTTGAGCGCCGGCAGGCATTGTTGCGAGCGGCGAAACGCTGAGAGAGAGTGCAGCTAGGAGCGCGGCGATGTGGTGCTTGTTCATCATAGTCTCCAACATCTGGGCGCGACATGACATCCCGCATAGCGATGCGGTGGATGTCGGCCCATTGTTAATGATTGACGGCGATCGCCGTCCAAGGTTCAGACGTTAAGGTCGTTACTGGACGACCTGGATAACCTTACGGGTCGAGGGTTCAACGATGACCCGCTCGTCGTTGACGATCGCATAGGCGAAGCCAGTTTCATCCGGGATTGGTGTGACGACGACGGTTTCGGGGAGCGCCTGACCAACCACTATCTTCTCCTTGACAACAACCCGGGTTGTCGGCGCCGGAGCTTTCTGAACGAAAGTTATGACCTTCTCCGGTGCCATCGCAGACTCTGCGAAGGCTGAACTCGCGGTCATCAATACCGCGGCTACGATCCCTGCTGTTTTAAGTTCCATGACGTTTCCTCCTTTTGCAGCGGCGTATTCCGCTGTGGAGCAAACCGCCAATTGGGGCCTCTGTTCCATACCCTGGACTTCAGTCGAGGGGACCGCAGGACCTAAGTCGCAGGCAGCGAAAACGCCGGACCTAATGACCCGAAAAACGGCTCAACATTCGATCGTGGACGTTCTCGAACCCGACGACCATCGCAGCAATCGCTATCGCTTTGTCACGATGGGTCGCATGCGATATGTAACCCTCCAATACCGCGAGAGGGCCAATCATCTGGACCGTGATCGCACTGCTGTCCATATTAGGGTCGGCGGACAGAGCTGCTTGGATCGTTGCGATCGTGGAAGCAGAACTGTGGCCTTGCGAGCAACATTCTTCGTGTGTGAAGCTATCGGAACCAAACTTCATAACGGCACTCCTTCCCGGTCCTCGCTTTGGAGAACCATTCGGTGAATGCAAAACTAATCTCGCTGCAGCGCCTTCGGTTCCGTTGGTAAGACTTAAGTCCCTCCTTGTCGACGCCGACACAGGCGTATAGGTCCTTCCGACGGTCGGATCGCAGATCGATTGAGCCCTAAGAAAGGGCGACCCGGGTTGTCAGTGCACGCTCTTGGACGATGGCACATTGACGCGTGTTGCCCGTTTTCCGAGATAAGTGCGGCTCAACGAGCGGCAGAGAGGTCTTCCGCCTGCAATGCGATCCCCCCACGCACCTGGAAAAATTCTAAATGAACGATAGGTATCGGGGGTCACATTACAACTGGCTGATCATGAACTGGATTTCCCGCTGGACGGCCCGCTCTCTCGCGCTGCGATTTGTCGTCGTTGGCGGCCTGGTCAGCTTGGCGGCCATGTTCATCGTCGGTTATCTGGTGTCAAAGGTCATCGAAGATGCCGTGATCCACAATTCCGGCGCCGCGACCGCCCTTTATGTCGACAGTGTCGTTGCTCCGCTTCTTCCCGACATGCAGAAGGCCGCGCCGCTCGATGAGGCGAGCGCGCTGGCGCTAGATGAGACGCTTGGCCAAGGGGCGCTCGGAAAGCGATTGGTGTCGTTCAAGCTGTGGCGCGGGGACGGAACAATTCTCTACTCCAACGACAAGGCGCTCGTCGGAAAGCAGTTTACCGTCAACGACAAGCTTCGACAGGCATTCGCAGGAACGCTGGTTGCGCGCTACGAGATCGCCGACGACCCCGAAAGCACGACGGAACGCTCGCTCGGCAAGCCATTGATGGAGATTTACAATCCCGTGCTCCAGCCCTGGTCCGGCCAGGCCGTCGCGGTCCTCGAATTTTACGAGACGGCTGAAGGGCTGGGCGAAAGCCTGACACGGGCGAGATTGTGGAGCTGGTTTGGCGTCGCGGGTCTTACCTCTGTATTCTTCGCGGTTCTCTCAGGACTGGTTTTTCGCGGGAGCCGAACGATCGAGGACCAGCAGAGAGATCTCGCCAAACGCGTTGCGGAACTCTCGGCATTGCTTGCCGAAAACAAGGGGCTGCAGGGCAGGCTACAGCGTGCATCCCAGCGTGCCGCATCATTGAACGAGACCTATCTGCGCAGCATCGGCGCCGATCTCCACGACGGTCCGGCGCAGCACATCGCATACGCTTCGCTGCGGCTGGACAGCGAACTGTTGATCAGTGCGGAAACGAAGCCTGGCGAGCGTGAGAAGGAGCTCACCTGGATCCGCTCCAGCCTTGCCGAGGCGATGACCGAGATCCGGGATATCTGCAAGGGACTGGTGCTTCCGGAGATCGAAAAGGCTTCGTTTGCGGAAATCGTCAACCGTGTCACTGAAGCCCACCAAATGAGAACCGACACGACGGTCAACACCGTGATCGAGCAGGACGGCTCGGAGCCGGTAGCGGCGGTGAAGATCTGTATCTACCGGTTCATTCAGGAGGCCTTGAACAACGCCCATCGCCACGGCGGCGGCATCCAGCAAGCCGTTTGGGCCACCCTTCATCGCGGGCATGTTACGATCGAGGTCAGTGATCGCGGCGAAGGCTTTGATCCAAACCATGTCAGGCCATCCAGCCTGGGGCTTGTCGGGCTCCGCGAGCGGGTCGATAGTCTTGGCGGAACGTTCGAAGTGAAGACCGGGGACAAGGGCACGATCCTGACGATGACCTTCGAACCGATGGAAACGGGAGAGCAGAGATGACGTCCATTACGGTTGGGATCGTGGATGACCATCCGCTGTTTCGCGAAGGCGTGACGCGCAGCCTTTCCGAAATCAAGGACTTCCTGGTTGTAGGGGAGGGCGCCACCAGCGACGACGCGGCGATGATCGCGGCCGACCAGCATCCCGATGTCATGCTGGTCGATGTCTCGATGCCGGGCGGTGGCTTGAGTGCGATAGGCGAGATACTGCAACATAGCCCATCGACGAAGGTGCTGATGCTGACCGCTTCCGAGGAGATCGACACGCTCTTGGGCGCGCTTCAAAGGGGCGCGATGGGATATGTTCTCAAAGGTGTTGGCTCCAGGGGGCTGGCGGAGGCGATCAGGACAATCCTCAAGGGAGCCCGCTATGTGTCTCCAGCCATGTCCGCGAAGGTGGTGGATGTCTCGCTGGACAAGGAGCCCTCCAAGAACAGCCTGACGCCGCGCGAACGCGAGGTGATGGACCTTGTGGGCGAAGGTCTCTCCAACAAACATATCGGTCTGCGGCTTGATCTGCAGGAAAAGACCGTCAAGCATCACATGACGCAAATCCTGACGAAACTGGGCGTTTCCAATCGAACCGAGGCTGCCCTGCGCTGGCGCGGCCGAGGTTAGAGTTTACGGAACAAACCGGTTCAGCCGGCGAACATCAGTGGCTGTCGCCTGCCTGTCAACGATCGTCCGGCCTTTCGAATCCCGCATGATGTAGCGGCCGCGACGCAGCGTTTCTGTTATGCCGTTGCGGTGGCGGACATCGACACTTCCGTCAGAACTTTCGCTCGCCTGAGCGCCTGAGGCTGATGATGCGGAGTTAGACGACGGCGACGAACCGCCGGCCTTGGCAGAGTTGCCGCTTGCGCCGGTGCCTCCGTTGTTCTTTCCATTTCCACCCGCATTGCTGGAGCTGTTGCCCGCGTTACCCGAGCTGTTTCCATTGCCGGCGCCGTTGCCGCTCCCATTGCTGGAACCGTTTCCATTATTGCCGCCGTTGCCATTTCCGCCGCCATTGCCGTTGCCGTTATTGCCGTCCTTCGCATGCGCGGCATTCGTCGTCGGCGCCGGAAGCGGCCCGAAGCTCAGCGTCATTGGCATCGCGGAGGTAACAATGGCGACAGTGGCCCCGCATCCCAGTCTCAGCAGGCAGCGCCTTGAAAGCATGATTGCGCCCTTTCCAGCCTTATGCGCTTGTCTACGCAGATGACGGCGCATGGATCTGCGCTGCGCCGATCTTTCGCGTCGTTTAGTCGACTTCCGGCTGATCGGTCCGCTGCTTGTGGCGAAATTCGACCACCTGCCGCATCTGCGCCAGGCGGAGCTCGAGTGCGGTTCTATCCATTGATGGGGCAAGCCTGGAGAGTTCATCGGCCAGAATGTCCATCTCCCGGAGGAAGAACAGCAGGTCGAAGTCACGTTCGAGTTCGACGGCCGCGTCGTTGGTATCAGGCGAAGTGGTCCGCAACGACGCCCGGTCCGCCAACATGATCTCGGCGACCAAACCGCCAGCGTGCCTAGCTCGAATGTTTGTCACGATATACTCCTGTCAGTGCTGTTGCGGTTTGGACGCGTCATTTCCCGCGCCGTCTTGTGCATTCTGTTGCCGCGCGCGGCGGCTGTGCCACGCTGCGGCCTGGCGCAAGCCATCGACAACGCTCGGTACACTCGGTGGTTTGACGACGACGTGCACCCCGTCCCGGTCTCCAACCAGATCAGGATTGCCCGTCAGGTAGACGATGCCGACGTTGAAATGCTCGACCAGCTGCTTGGCGATATCGGGCCCTGTCAGCCCATCGGCGAGGCGCACGTCCAGAATTGCGATATCGGCCTCGGAAGCCAACTCCATCGCCTCGGCGGTGTTTCGGGCGATACCCGCGATTTCGAAACCTTCGGCCATCGCGATGTCTTCCACCATCAGCGCAAAAGCCGGCTCGTCCTCGACAATCAGAACACGCATGATCGCTCCTAATGTATCGTCGGTGACAAATGGCGAAGGTCGGGGTCCGGTGCGTCAAAAATTCCGAGCAGCTTCTCGAACTCGATCAGCACCAGCTGAAATTCCATATCATCCATGGCAGCGATCTGGATAAGCTTCGAAGACGCCCGCGCGATGAGCGTGTCGAGCCAGATGCACTTGTCCGCCCGGATACGGCCCAGCACGTCCTTTCTGATATCTCGCAACTCGGACAGAATGCGAGACACCAGTTCAATGCGCTCATCGTGACCCATCCACTGCAGGCCGTTTCGGGCTTGCCGGATCTCAGCTGTCATCTTTGACGGCATCACCCGCCCTCCTGTCGTATCGATGAAGCTAACCACGACGAACCAGCCGACAACACGGGCTTCGGTCCGAGATAGCAAGATTCACTAGCTGGATATCCGGTCGGCTATTCGTTTGCGGCAACCGTCCGGTTTTCGGCCGGCGGTGTGCACTTCATGCGGGGGCCAGCGTAAGGCTGATAGGTATTGTCTTCCGCGCGATAGGATTTGTAGCGATTGGCACACCACATCGCAGCGTTTGCCAATGGGTCGACGACAGTTGATGACGTGGACGTCATGGCGGCACCGCTCGTTTCCGATGGGGGCTGGCAGACGCGAACTTGCCCCTGGAATGAGCGATAGGTGTTCGTCGCCGGGTCAAACGACCGGTAGTGCGACGCGCACCAATTCAGATGTTCGGCCGACATTTCGATCGCTGGCGGCGGGATATCGGCGACAACAGGTGCGGCCGCGGTCGGTCGCTTTGCGGCGACCCTCCGGCTGTCAGCCATTGCATATGTCGAAAGTGCGGCAGGCAATCGCTCATAGGTTTGAAGTGCGGGATCGACACGCGTGGGCTCTGTCGTCCAGAGATCGGCGTCCCTCAGACCGCGCAAGCCTTGCTCCGTATTCTCCGCCATGCCGATCGAGGCCACGGATGCTGCGAGCGTAACGGTGCCCACGACCGTAGCTATTCCAAACGCAACGCTTGCGAGACCGTTCATTGTCGTCATCCGTTGTTGTTTGAGGATGTTCGCCGCCGCCAATCGGCGGCAGAGGTCCAATCGGGGCAGGCGGCACGGCTTGCGCCGCCCCGCCCAACCGAGCGCGATCAATTGATGACCTGGATAACCTTGCGGGACGAAGGTTCGATGATGACCCGTTCGTTGTTAACGATCGCGTAGCCATATTTCGGGTTCTCGGGAACCGGCGTGACCACGACAGTCTCTGGCAAGGCATGACCGACGACGACCTTTTCCTGCACCACGACAGGGGCTGCCGGAGCCGGCGCTTCGCGAACATAGGTGACGACCTTTGCCGGCGGCGGATCGATGATGGTGCCGACAACGGCACCCGTGACGCCGCCAACAGCCGCACCGACGGGACCACCGACGATGGCACCGGTAACGGCTCCTCCTGCCGCCCCATTAACGGTACCAGACTGTGCCATGGCAACGCCGGACATGAGGGTGATCGCTGTGATCGCAGTCGCTGCAAGTTTGAAAGACATGTTCATCTCCTCTTCTTTTGCGACGCTCTGTCGCTGGGGAGACAAACGGCTGTAATTGCTGCAGGTTCCCGGGTCGGACCTAGGTCGGAGGCAGCTCAGACCTAGGTCTGAGGTGAAGTGGAAGATCGAAGTCGTCGAGCCCTATGCCATGCGGTTGACATCAGCAAAATTGCTACACAAAAAGCCCGCGATCGCGGGCGAGGTAAAGGGAACGCCCTCCAGTAAAGGAAAGCTAACGAAAGTGATCCAAGCCATGGTCAAAGACATTTTTGTGACGAGGCGCAGGCTGATATCCCTCTCTTCTTGGACGCCCAATGCCTACTGAAAAACGGGATCAGGTTGTAATTGCCAGGTGCCTGAGCAACGCTCTCCAGATCACGCAATACATTTTCCAACGTTTAGGCAATATCGCCGCCGCTCTCAGCCGGCAGTCGCGTCGCAGGCTATGCGCCACCGGCTATCATTCTGTTTGCTTGAACTGTTTTTTCTTAGTCCACAGGGCGTTCTGTTATAGGATTGAAAGAGCAATTGCGGCGCTCGCATAGCGGAATGACCGCACCACCGAGACGGGATGTTGCCATGACAGAATTCGACTCCAAAAAGCTGTCGCACATTCACCACGAGCTCCACAGCGACCTCCCATCCGAACCCGCTCTACGAACCAAAGCCCTAAAAAGCCTGCTGACGGAGAAGAAGTTGCTCGACGCGGCGGCGATCGACGCCTGGATCGAGATGTACCGCGATGAAATCGGACCCAAGCGCGGAGCTGCCGTTATCGCGCGAGCCTGGACCGATCCCGGTTTCAAGAAAAGGCTTCTCGCGAACGGGACCTCGGCCATCGCTGAACTGGGCTTCGCTGGGCATGCCACGGGCCATCTCCAGGCGGTCGAAAACACAGCACAGGTTCACCATCTCATCGTATGCACATTGTGCTCTTGTTATCCCTTTTCGCTGCTCGGCCTGCCGCCGGCCTGGTACAAATCCAACGAATACCGTGCGCGGGCTGTTCGAGACCCTAGAGGCGTGCTCAAGGAGTTCGGAGTCGAACTTGACGCGGAGACACAGGTGCGCGTCTGGGACTCAACGTCGGAACGACGTTACCTCATCGTGCCGCAGAGGCCCACTGGGCTCGACGCTTTGAGCGAGGACGCGCTTGCACTATTAGTGACGCGCAATTCCATGATCGGCACTCAGCGGGACCTTCATCCGTCAAGCGAGGTGAGCTGATGGATGGGGTCCATGATCTCGGTGGCCGGGAGGGCTTTGGTCCAGTTCCAAACAAACAAGACGACGTGCCTTTTCACGCCGACTGGGAGGCCCGGGCTTTTGGCATCGTTCAGTCCTCAGCACTTGGCTCGGGATGGTCGATAGACTGGTTCCGGCACTGCCGCGAAACGATCGTACCCACGGACTACCTGACGCGACCGTATTTCGATCAGTGGATCACAACCCTCGCGGCACAGTTCGTCGATGAGGGCTATATTACGCTAGCTGAAATCAAATCCGGCAAGTCCTCCTTTCTTCCTGAACCCGCGTATGCAGCCGATACCGTCGAGGGTGCGCGCAACTACGTCATGGACCCTAAGAGCTATTCCTGCGAAGTCGGCACGGTTGCGTTGTTCTCACGTGGCGATTTTGTTCGATGTTCGGCATTGGGATCGCCCGGACATACAAGATTGCCTGGATATGTTCGAGGACGCTGTGGTGTCGTCGATGCACATCACGGAGCCCACCGGCTTCCTGACGCGTCAGCGAAAGGTGGTGGAAGAGCTGAACATCTTTATACAGTGACGTTCGACGCGAGCGAACTCTGGCCGGAAGCGACGGATGCCGTCGACCAAGTGTTCGTCGACTTGTGGGAGAACTATCTTGAACCCGCATGACAATTTCATCTCGGAAAGACTGGTCGCGAGGGATGGAGAGCCGCCGTTTCTGGAGCCTTGGCACGCTCAGGCGCTCGCTATGGCGGACCTTCTTGTCCAGTCTGGCCATATTTCCTCAGCATCTTGGACTAATGCGCTGGGCGCGGAGATCAGAGCATCGGCCAAGAATGGGGCGGCCGATGGGTCGGAAACTTACTTTCGCGCTGTCCTATCCGCTATTGAACGGCTGCTCGCAGACAGCGGGAAGGTGTCACGGCCCGAACTCCACGAGCGCGAGCATGCATGGGAGCGAGCCTTCTTGCGGACTCCCCATGGACAGCCTGTGAGCCTTGACTAAGCGGTCACTGTCCCTCGTGACAGACCTATTGGTGGCAAGACACCGAAAGAGCCGCTCGACTGCCGCCAACTCAGCACGTGGAGCCCAGGGATTGTTTTACAGGATAGCACTAGCGGTTCCGGCTGCCGATAAGCCTGCTGAGGCGCCCAGGTGGAGCAGTGGCGTGGGCGGATGTAGACCGCCGCATCCTTGGGACAAAAATTCTGTTCGAATTGCATGCAGGTTTAGCGATTAGCATCGCGAAAGCGATAATGCTTCCTGAAAAGCCTCTGTAAATGGCGGTTGCGCATCAATCCCCGACAAAGACGAGGCGAGGTGCCACTACTCATTACAAATGCAACCCTCGCACTTGTCTTGTCTGGGTGTTTCCCGTGACATGGCCAAGCTACCGCTGCATGGTAAACAAATTGCTATCGGCCTGAGGATATCTCCATTTATTCGAACGACATGTAACATAGGAAATCACTGCCGCCTGTCGGTGATCGCGCCTAGAAGCAGAAACTACAGGAGCCGGAAGGTGGATTACGATCCGGCTCCGTTGAGCGAACTTGGTTTCAGTTAGCGGCAAACCTTGGTTGTCCGCGAAACTCGCTCACCGTCCCGATAGGTTACAACTCGTTTCGTGAAGCAAGACGGGTGGCGGCCATAATCTTCACGCACGACTCGTGCTCTCCGATCATTATCCCAGCCACGGTGCTCGCCTCGTTCCCAGCCGCGATGCGGGCGAGGACCATCATCAGTACGAATGACGACGGTATCTGCGTAGGACGCCGCGGGGACGGCAATAATGGACGAGAAAGCTAGTGCGATAGCAATAATGGTTTTTTTCATTGGGCCTTACCTCGGGTTATTAGACCGCAGGTAAATGCTTGCTTGGTGTATCCGTTCCACTGAGAATCTCACCTCCGACTTCAGTCTGAGGGGACGTCGGACCTTTGGCGCACCAAACACGCCGTGCTTGACCGAGTTCATAGCCCATTCATGAAACTTGGAGGGTGACTGGGTCAATAAACTCCTGGCGCACCTCGAAATTCGGTCCTTGGATCGCGATCGAAGATTGCTGAAAATATGGCGCAAGGATCACTTTCAATGAATCATCCAAAGGACACCCCATCGTCTCGATCCTGATTGCTGCGCCCTGAATGATTACGTCCCAAAAGCCAGATGCGTAACTTTAGGCTTGAACAACTCCCGTGCCGGCTGTGGCTTCCCAAAGAGATAGCCTTGCCCCGTTTCGCATCCGAGCCGTTGCAAGGTTTCGACCTCAGCCTTTCCTTCGATCCCCTCCGCGACGACGGCGAGCTTCAGCCCATGCGCCAGCGAAACAACAGCTTTGACGATTTCCAGAACTCCCCCATCGGCGTTCATGACCCGAACGAAAGACTGGTCGATTTTCAATTTATCCAAAGGAAGCGAAGCCAGGTAACTCATTGACGAGTAGCCCGTGCCGAAATCGTCAAGTGCTATGGAAATTCCTGCGCCTCTCAACCTGCGCATCTTCTCGATAGTTGGTCCGCCTTGCTCTAAAAATGTGGACTCGGTCAACTCGAGGCAAAGACGCGACGCAGCCAAGCCGGAAGCGGCTATAGCTTCCTGAACAATCTCCTCAACGTCGGACTGTGCGAACTGAATAGGAGACACGTTGACTGCCACCGAGATGTCGCCCGGCCAATCGGCTGCCTCTGCGCATGCTTCGATCAGTGTCCAGCGTCCCATTTCGCATATAAGCCCGGTGGACTCCGCGATCGGGATGAATTCGACAGGCGAGATAAGTCCAAACTCCGGATGCTGCCACCTGATAAGAGCCTCAGCGCCGATCAGCCGGCCACTGGCGAGTTCGATTTGTGGCTGGTACAAAAGGAAGAATTGGCTCTGTACGAGCGCATCTCGCATGTCAGCTTCCAGACGCCGCGCTCGCGCTTGGCGAACGGCCGAAGCGGGATCATATTGCGCCCATTGCCGACCCGGCGCAGAGCGCACCAAATCCAGCGCGGACTCAGCGTACCTGACGCGGTTCTCAGCACTGTCATCAGCCGCTTGCGCAACACCAACCCGAATACCGACCGGGACTGAGGTGAACCCGACGGCAATTGGATCCTTAAACAGATCAAGAAGCCTCAAAGCGGCACCTTCCGCTTCTTGAAGGTCCATGGAACTCAAAGCGACTGCAAAAACATCGCCCGCCAATCGGGCGATGGGGCCCTCGCCGAACTCTGAACGCAGGCGGGTAGCTATAGCCCTCAACACGTCGTCGCCGGTGTCCCGACCGAGGGTCGCGCAAACGCCAGAAAATCGCTCGACGTCAAGCACCGCGATTTGGTAGGTCTCCTCGGACACATCAAGGCGTGCTGCGAACTCGCGACGATTGAGGAGGCCAGTGAGATCATCGTGCTCCGCTAGGTATCGCAGCCGCTCATGATATAGTCGACGAGCTGTCACGTCTCGTAAAATGAGGCAGCCAGCAAAGCCGGCATCACTCTGGGTAGCGTCAGTTCGCTCGTTTGGCGAGATCGTTGTGACTGCCTCAAGATGAAGCGTTTTCGCACCGACCTGCGTCGAAAACTCCATAGTCGTCGAATGAATTTTCGAAGGGTCGGCACAATGTCTTGCGATGAGCACCTGCACTGCTTCGACAACCGCAGGATCGGTATGGTCGAAAAGATCGTTACCGACCTTTGTATTGAATAGCTGCCTGGCAGATTGGCTGGCTTCGATAATTTTGAGACGAGTGTCAAACGCGATGACAGCGTCGGAACTGTCTTGAATGATCCGTTCCATCAAACGGCGAGCATTTCTCCTCTCGACGTTTGCGACGACGATGAGCATTTGTCCGAAGTCGAGCCGTTCATTGAGGAACATCAGCAAGGAAAGCAACAAGATCAGCCAGGGTACGGCCGTTCCGATGATGAAACCGAACTCCTTTTGAAGAAGAAACGCGCCGATTTCGATCAACAACCCCAACGATCCCGTAAGAATGGCCAAGCTTGCGATACCGATCGAGCGCCAAGTCAGTGCGACCACAATCAGCACCGCGGAAAAAAACAACTCAAGGGGCATTTGGTTGAAAGTGCGAAGGTCCCTGTTCTGCAACAAGGTTTCGGCTGCAAGAATATGGATCATTGGACCAGCCAATACGCCATAAATCGGGACGGGAAAGATGTCCTTCAGTTCAGTGGCCGAAGCTCCAACAACAATCGACCGCCCTCTCAGCGCATCGGCACCCACATGTCCACTGAGCACGTCAGACAAAGAGAATGTCGGTACGGTATCCGGACCTATCGAAAAATCAACCAAAGACGACCCGGTATGCCTGTCTGATTTCGCCAAAGTAGCCGCAGCAGATTGAGTAGAGACAGCAGCAGACTCCTCTCCAAGCGAGAAGCGACGAACATTGCCATCCGAATCCAATGCAACATTTGCAAACACGGGCCATGACTTCTCGGCCAGCAAGCTAATCGGTTTGGTGATAGTGGTTTCAGAACCCTTAGCCGTGACTTGCTGGCGAAAAACAGGGAGAAGCACACTTCCACCAGCTCGGTCCAAAGCTGCAGCAAGCTTATTGTCCTCCGACATCTGGGAAGGTGTGCTGAAGTCAACGTCGATGAAAATGTCACCAGCGCCAGCTGCGGAAATACAGTCGATCAGATCGGCGTACACGCCACGTGGCCAAGGCCAGACACCTATGGCGTCCAAGCTCTTTTTATCGATGGCGATGAATGCGATCGTCCCGGAGGCACTGCGGGGAGCCATTTGAAATCGCTTCGCGACGAAGTTGTCGTTCCAATTCTGCACCATAAACATACCGGGCGCGACCAACGGCAATGCTATCAGGGTGGCAATCAGAGCAAGTCGGAGAACAACAGATCCGGATCTACTACCTAGCGACCTCCAGAGAGCCTTGGATTTGGCAATCACTTGTTGTTGCCCCTGCCGCCGCTACCATTTCCACTGTTTCCGTTTCCGCTTGCACCCCCATTACCATTTCCGTTCCCGTTATTTCCATTTCCACCGCCATTGTTGCCGTTGCCGCCACCGTTCCCACTGCCGCCGTTCCCACCGTTGCCATTGCCATTGCCATTGCCGCTACCGCCGTTGCCGTTCCCGTTGCCGCCGCCGCTGTTACCGTTCCCACTTGCACCACCGTTGCCGTTTCCGTTTCCGTTATTTCCTTTGCCGTTTCCACCAGCATTGTGGCCGCTGTTGCCATTTCCACTGGCGTTGCCGCTGGAACTGCCAGCTTTTCCATTACTGCTGCTTTTTCCACCTACATTGTCGCTTTTCTTATCAGGCGCGGCTTCACCTGCTGAAACGCGGTGAGCGGTCGTCGGCGCTTCGCTGAGCTTCACTTGCCCGATCGCTGGTATGCGCGCAGCCGAGCGTGGCACACTGACAATGGATGGTTCTACTTGCCCCGACACCGACATTCCTTGCTTGCGATCGACAGTCGCACTTTGGCGAGGCCCAATGTCAGAGCGCTGCCCGCTTGCAAATGAGGTAACTTCAACCAGTCCCCGATCCACTGAAACGGAAGCCTTGGTCTTGCCAACCGTCACGTGAAAGCTGGTTCCCTTAACTACGGCAGCCAGAAACGGCGTCTGAACAGTCGTGTGGGGCTGACTTCTCTTTTCAATCTCAAGGTCAACGGAACCGACCTGCTGAAGGATTTCGGTCTTTCGTGAGAAAAAGCCAGACGTTGTGATGGACGCGAGGGTGCTGGGTTGCAGCGAGATCGTTTCGACGCCTCGCGTAAGCTGCAGCCGCCCTCGAGGTCCGGTCGACAGCCATGCCTTGTTTGGAATCACATCCCCAACATGGACATCTGACCAATTCGCTCGATCGAGGGTAAACTTGACCTGATTTGTCGTTTTCGCGACATGCCAGTCGTCGTCGGCAGCTTGCGCGCCACCGGAAGCAAACACAAGCACCAGGAAAAGAAGCCTAAAAACGAATGACATGCACTGTCCCCTAAATTGATAGGGGTATAAACGCATGCTTCAGTTAAGAATGATTGTAAAGTGAGCCCCGGACTTAAGTCTGGTGCGCTAACGTACACAAGCTGGGCGTCGATTATAACTTGCGTGGCCACGGTTAAATAAAGCAGCTGAAAAGGATGAGAAGATTCAGGACCGTGAGCAACATCCAGTTATGGAGACAAAAATCGTTCCTCGCGCCAAATTAAGTTCTGCGCTGCCGACGAAGGCGGCAGTGATGCGGCGGTGCTGGCTAATCCTTCTTCCATGAAGACGCGCCCCAGGTTCGAGGTCCAAAGCGCGATGATCAGCCAGCGGAGACATTATCCATATACATAGCTCAATTGCAATTGATGTGATCTCCGGCTGAGAAATGTTCTGAAAGTCAAAGCACCACTTAATAGGGTTCAGCGGCGGCAGAACAACTACTTGGCTAACTTTCAGGCAGCGTCCCGCCTAACCTCTCCGGATGGACCAAACTTCGCCTTCGGTACGGATCCGATATCCCGCGGTGGCTGTCGAAGCTGCGAACGGAGGCAGACGTTGAGACAAGGAGTAACGTCCTGTTCGGCGAAGGCGCGACTGGCGTTGAGAATGCGGACTTAGACCTTTCCGGCGCCGAGGATCCGGAACTGGCACAGAGCCCATGGCGCTGGCCGATGCCGATGTCCTCACCCGAACGCGCGATTCTCGAAATGCTCGACGAAGTCCCGAAGGACGAAAGCTTCCATAAGGTGGACGTGGCGTTTGAGAGCCTTGCCAATCTGCGCCCGAGACTGCTGACCACGCTCCTCTCCTTGTGCCGAAGTGTCAAAACGAAGCGCCTCTTCTTCGTGTTCGCCGACAAGCATAATCATGCCTGGCGCCGATACATTGACATGTCCTCCATCGACCTAGGCAAGGGTGATCGGGCGCTGACGCCGGGCGGCCGGCTGCATCCTATCTACCGGATTACAGTACCGGCCAACTTGATGCCAACGGAGATCCGAAATGGCCCGTGAACAATACATGCGCCAGGTCAACCTCCATGGGAATCCTGCCCGTTATTGACCGCCAAGAGGCCGTCGCCCTGAAGGGCGGGACTGGGATCAACCTCTTTTATCGCGACATGCCCCGGCTCTCCGTCGATATCGATCTAACCTATCTCCCAATAGAGGACCGTGAAACGACACTGAAGAATATCGACACGACACTTGAGCACATCCGTGAGGGCTTGATCCGTAAACTACGCGGAGTGAGCGTCCAAAGGATCGCCGGCGGCGGGAACAACGACACGCGCGTTCTCGTCGGCCAGGGAAATGCCGAAATCAAGATCGAAACGTCACCCGTCGCAAGAGGAACGGTCCATCCGCCTGAACGTCGACGTGTGAGCGCGGCCGTGGAGGATCAGTTCGGGTTTGCCGAAATGCAAGTCGTCTCGTTCGAAGGACCTGTTCGGCGGAAAACTGCACGCGGCGGTGGACCGGCAACATCCGCGAGACCTATTCGATGTAAAGCTGCTTTATGAAAACGAGGGCCTGACCGACGCCCTGTTCCGGACTTTTCTGATCTATGTTGCCAGTTCCGGGCGCCCGCCGCACGAATTGATGTAAGGCCAAAACGGGTTGATCAGCTAGCTCAACGGGATTCACCGCGTGGTTAGAAAAGCCTATGAAGATCAAGCTTCGAAGTGAGCGGCTTAGTGGACCGTAGATCTGGCGGATGAGCCATGGACCACTCCGCGAATCGCCCCGACTAGTCGCGCTGTCGATCTTACGATTTCGGCGGCCACGTCCTGGTCCCCTTTACTTACGTCAGCAGCCAGCTCCCTGATTGAAACTGCGGCGTCTTTGACCAGCTCGGCCAGCTTATGCCGGTCCCCTGGCAGTTGCTGGGCGAAAACTTCGAGCAATTCTCCGAACTTCATGAGGACGGCAGTCACCTGCTGTGACGTCATCAAAAAAGGCTTCAGATTTTCCGACATGATGTGTGGCCTTCGGCGAAACGCCTGCTCTCTTCTCAGGACAAAAGGTCGGGCCGATTTCTCGCGCCCGACCTTTCCCATGCCTCGACGACGATAGCCTGACCTCCCTGGAGACCGTCGGAAACAATGACAATGGCGAAACTAGCGCGCGGCACTGCACCTTCAAGCGTGCGAGCAGTGCCAAGAATTCATCGCAGGTATGCAGATGAAAAACTAACGGGCGGAACGCTCTCCTCCCTGAAGCTACTTCCCTTCCGGCTTCAAGTGGAATTTCGCATCGTCGGACACGAAGCCCACCTTGTCCGGTGTCATTGTGTATACCCAGTCCTCGCCACCTACTAACACCAATTGAATCTCGGCGATCTGCCAGGCGTCGATTTTGGTTTTCTTCACGTTCGCACTGCAATCCTTCGAAAGCCGGATGGCCTTCGCCTCTTCAAGCCGCGGTGAAGGTTCGTTGAGAAGATCGATGTGGCAGAGGACTTTGCCGGCCTTGTCGGTCAAGACCCATTTTCCGACGGAGCTCTCGATCGTTCACGTGATCCATTTCTCCTGGTTCAGGGACAAAATAGACAACAGGGGTGACGTCGAGTGGTGTCTTCCACGGTCCGCCCTCCTGCTCTTGAAAGTTGATGATCTCCTTACGCGTCGCATCCCGAAACACAATGCCACCGTCGGAGAGCTCCCAAGCCACCAGTTCATCGTGCCATGGCGTTCCGCAAAGAATGCCCTCGCTCACGACACGTCCTCCTATTGTCTTATCCTTCTCGAGAGTAACATTGCATCCAACCGAGCCGTCCTCGGATGCGATTAGCCACTTGCCCACCGTCGCATTGACGATGTCCTCACTTACGTCCTCCGCGAACGCTGGTGATGCCATCCATACCGCAATCGCAATCACGGCGATCGATCTCACGAACTTTTTGCTCGTATGCTCTTCCCCGTAGTGTTACCGACCTTATTGCGTTTCCATGAATAGTCCACTTCAAAGCCGGAAGCCGGCATGCAAGGGACGCCTGTGGGCCCCATCGTCGCCAGCGTCGCCGGCGCGTATGTCTTCGACCAGCAGCTACGCAGCGCCGTTTCCAATGCCCGCCTCCCCGGCCCCGGTTTCCGGCGGCGAAACGCCAAGCTAAGGCACCAGCGCGCCATCGGTGTCTAAGCCCGCCTCCGGCGATGTGGACGCCAAGTCGATCCTCAACAACGCCGTGACGAAGTCCGGCCAGAAGTTGGACGAGCGGCATTCGATCGTCGACCTGATGAACGCGCTTGGTATGGATGCGAGCCTTAGGAAGCGCAAAGAGCTGACGCAGGGTCTTGGCTATACGAGATGCTCCCATGACAGCGCGAAAATGAACGTCTGCCTTTTTAATAAGTATCGGAACAAATTATATTTTTGCAGGTTCTCCCTTCGCAATAGAGGAGACACCCAAATGAAAAAGATCACCGCCATCTCAGTCGGCCTTATTCTGTCGGCGACTGCGGCCTTCGCCCAGAGCGAGACCCCGTCGACGTCGCAGACAACCCCGGCCGTCAACACAGAACAGAATCCGGGCGCTCCTGTCGCAGGCAAGAACAGCTTCACTGAAGCCCAAGCGAAGGAGCGCATCGAGGGCGCTGGATACACGGACGTGATGGGTCTGAAAATGGACGACCAAGGCGTATGGCGCGCCACCGCTAAGAAAGACGGCAAGGATGCCGGCGTCTCCCTGGATTTCCAGGGCAACGTGACCATGGCCAAGTAAGAACGCGCGAGGAGAATGTACATGCGTACGATAACAGGACTCTATGATAGCTACGACGATGCCCGCGCAGCCGTGAAGGCTCTGGAAAATGCCGGCGTTCCGTCCGACGATATCAGCATCGTCACCAACAAGGCCAACGGTGTCGAGGTGGAAGGCCAAGGTAGCTACGCCGAGGAAGGTGCTGGCACCGGCGCAGGCATTGGCGCAGTCGCAGGCGGCGCAGGCGGACTTCTGACCGGTCTCGGCATGATGGCCATTCCGGGCGTCGGCCCGGTCGTCGCCGCCGGCTGGCTCGCGGCCACGGCCGCAGGTGCAGTTGCTGGCGCGGTAGCTGGCGGTGCCGTCGGCGGGATCGTTGGCGCGATGATCAAGGAAGGCGTGCCGGAGGACGAAGCGAACTTCTACGCCGAAGGCATTCGACGCGGCGGCTCGGTCGTCACCGCGAAGATCGACGAAGGCAAGGTGCCGGAAGCGCAGGCGATCCTGAACAGCTCTCGTCCTGTCGACGTCACGGCACGTCGCGCCAGCTATACCGAGCAAGGCTGGACCCGCTTCGACGAGGCGGCGGAACCGTACACGCCCGCGCAGATCGAGACTGAGCGCCAGCGTTATCGCCGCGTCTAGCCTCCACTGAGCTAGAATTGGAGGGCGGCTGAGATGGCCGCCCATTCAGCTTTCCGCTGACCGCGATGTCTAGCTGTCCCGCGCGCCTCCATTTGGTGAGGTATCCGAACTCGGACCAATCAGTATCCCGCCAATCACCCACTCGGCCAGAGTCAAGCGAGTTTCGTCGGGATCGTTGCCATTCAAACAGAGCTTCAGAGACCGACCTGCAGTAGCCCCCAGCGTTCGACGCATGGATTTATACGAGCGATGGACACGGCCATTTCCATGTACTGTTTCTGAGCGGAACAGACTCGCTGACTTGGAGTTCTCCTTTCACAAGGGGTATCTAACCATGGCAAATCCAAATATCCCAGTCTCGGCGAAAATACCGCCCAAGTCCCTCAACAAGGACACGCAGGACGATGAACTCCCGAAGGAAAATGTGGACGATCGCCGCGCCCCGCCAGTGAACATGGGCAATAGCCGTGAAGCCGGAGAAGGCGTTACTGACGCCAATCCAAACACGGGCCGTGCAGGCGTGAAGGACCGCATTTCTGCGCCACAAACAGCGAACCGGGAGTGAACGAGTGGACCAGTGTAGACGATATGTGAAAACCGACGAACTGCAGGCCGACGACGCGCTCCCTCCCCGCCCGGCGGCGGATGAGGATGACAGACGTGCCGACCAACCCTACGCGGACGGTGTCGCCGAAGGTCTCGAACCGAAGCGTCCGGCACCATCTGAGTGAATGTCATGCTTGGTTCTTTCACGTCGATTTCGATCTTTGCCTACGATCTCGACAGCCGCGGACTTCCTGTCCGGGTATGGGAGACCGTCGTCGATGCCACCGAAGGCGAAGCTATCAAAGAGGCCAAAGCTCTATCGAAGTCGCACGCGGGAGCGTTGGTTGTCAGGCGAGATGGCAAACCGGCGGTGGGTGAGGAAGGCGATCCGATCATCGTTTTCCAGGTCTGTAAGATCGGAGATTTCAATTAGACACTGAAATTCGACCGCCTACCCTTTGTAAAGTTCCAACTAGCCGACTAGAGCTGTCTCGCTTGCTGTTCAGCCTGCATTCGCGCATCCCGCAATCTTTCGGTTTTGGCGTCCCGACGGCGGCGCTCTTCTTCAATGTTGGTACGCGCCACCTGGTCAGTCCTTTCGCGAGCTTCAATCTTTTGAGCCATGCTCGAAGTCGCGCGCCGCATTACTGCATTCTCAGTCATTTGCATTCCTCCAACAATAGGAAGGCATGAACGCGCTCAACGTCACAGTACGCTAGCGTACGCAACTCCGCGGCAGCCCTCGAAAAGATAGCGTGTTTCATCCGAGCAGGGATCGGAATCTAGCTTAAGGTTAGGCAGAAAGCACTTGGGTACGTGCTCTTGCTTGAAGATGAGCATGGCGGAAAAACTAAGCTTTGAACGTTTGGTGTGATGCTGGGCAGACACTGAATTTTGATTTCTGACCAGCGCTTGAAATTCGGTTAGGCGCATCCAGTTATGTGTTCGCATTAGCTCGCACTTTTTGGGGACAATAGTATGACATTTCAATTAAATAGGACGTTCGGCTCAGAAGAGCTGAAAGTGATAGAAGCGGTCCTTCGCGATTGGTGCGGCAAGCATAAGGTTGAGCCGACGTCGGCGGACGGGGTCCTAGCAGGTGCAGTGCTTGTCAGCCTGTTCCAAGCCGGTAATGTCATAGTTCCGGCGCTGGAGAAGGCGGCAACGAAGCATAAGTGGTTGTCTGAGTTTAACCGACAGCCCGTATGATGCGGAAGCAACCAGTTGGTTTTCTAAGTTCGTTGAAAGGAGCCCTAAAGGCGTCGACTTCGCCCACATCAGCCGCAACGACCCGAAGAGCTTCCGTTGGCTACCCGACGCTAGCTATCCGATGCCGTGACGCCAAAGGCACGTCATCGAGTCGTTGAGCTCGCGGTCCTGGACTTCAGACAGGCGTTCAGTTTAGAACCTGTAGCCAACCTGAATACCGGCTCGTGTCATGCCGCTATTGGGGCCGTCGCACAGATTGGCGTGCGAGGAGTGAGCAACCTGCGCCAAGACATTCCAGTGCGCGTCGAAGCGATAACCCGCACCGACATACTCATGAAACATAAAGCGACAGCCGAGCTCTGGACCGTCCTTCGCATAGTCGAGGTTGCCATTATGCCAGACGCCACCGAAACCGGCTTCGGCAAACACCTTTTCGTAGAAATTGACAGTCCACGACAGACCTCCGAAGATTTGCGTCGCTTCACCGGCGGTGCCTATGGACGTTCCGAGGTTAATGCGCGGGCGAGCAAGCGTCTGCTTCCAGTCGGCTGCCGCATCCTGGCCGAACGGGTCGAAGAACACCGTGACCTCAGGGAAGACGCCATCTTCATGGCTGTGGCCGCCCTGTACGGATGCGGAAGCGCCAAAGCGCAATTCGTCGAAGATCTTTTCATCCGCGTGGGCAGTTAGAGACACGAAAAACATGTTTGTCACGCTTGCAGCCAGCAATACCGCGCGACCGATCGATGCCGTCATATAGTATACCCCTAACCCGGCGCGAATCGCCAAGAGAATTGATAGCATCCATATTGCTTTGGTAAAGCGCCGACACTGTATCGAAGAGAGATTGTCGGAGGTGCTGCCATTCGGCAACATTTTCAATAGCGACGGCCAACCGTGAAAGGTGCTCGCCGTGTGCCGTGTGGCAGAAGTCTGGTGCCACAGCATCGGCAGCCAAGCTTCTGTCCAACTTGAAATACTTCAATTGGCGAAGGCTACGCAGCTTCGGGGTACAAGCCCGTCCAGGGGCGGCAATATCTCTCGGCTGACAAAAAGAAGCCCCGCACTATGGCGGGGCAATGGCGCTGATCCAGAGTGGACATAAAACGCCGAACGTGTGCCGAGGTTCCATGTCGGATGACGTTTTTATTTAAGCACTCGTCGGGCCGAGCTCTGCGTTGGCGCCGCACACCGGCCTATGGAAACGAGGTGTTTAGCTATCTCGAAAATCAGGTGATCCCTTCGCCCGTACTTCGCGCCGATGGCTAGTATCTGCGGCTCTGCAATTTTGTAGTCAGGCGGCAATTTGGCATCACGGAACAGGAAGCCAGTTCCTAGAAGACACTAATAGACAGAGGGTGCCTGGAGATCGAACCGGCGAGCTAATAAATTCCACTGGATCCAGACCCGAAGATAGCGACTCTCGGCATGGCGGCTGGTGAATTTCCAATGAAGGGCGCCGGGAGAAAATAAATAGGGAGCCGCTCGAAAGCGGCTCCTCGAACAGTCAGTTGACCGAAGACCACTGACTGCGGACATCTTCGGCATTTTTGGTCAGGTGGACGTGCTCATCGACGTGGTCGACCCAATCCAGAGGAATGAGGTGGTGCTGACCATCATCTGAGTCCGACTTCGTCAGCTTGATGCGCGACGTGCCGTCCATGTGGTCTACGGTACCCACATGCGCACCGTCGGCGCCGATAACTTCCATATGCTCGTGAACCTGGTCTGCGGAAATCATGGTGTTTTCTCCCTTGTTTTGATTGCATGGTGACAACGTCGACCTCGTGGCTTGGTTCCCGGAAGGCCGGGACCACTGCGGACAGGTTGGGCGCTCGACTGCCATTTCGTTGGCCATGGCAAGAAAGTGGAAAAATCGCCATGTTCACCATCCCTGTCGCGTCCAGTTGACACGCCCGTGGTCCCAAGAGGGCAATGTCCGTGAGCCCTTCCGTGTTCCGTCAACGAGCTCCTGCGTACGCTGGAGTACAATGCAGGAGTTTTGGAAAAAACTGCGCTTCGAGCTTTGCTCACTGGAATCGGGATAATGCATGAGCTTGGATCGGCATTTGCGAGAAGCAATTGCTGGCCGGTGTCTTAGCGCGGCACTATGCGCTTTGCATTGGTTTTTCCCAACGACCGATTCTTGGGCGGCCACGTCCGACGTGATACGCGGCTCATCTCGATATCAACGCGCGGAAGACGCCGGCATGCGCTCACCGACCTTCGAACTAACGATTGACCACTGAATAATGCCAGGAGCTTGTGACCCCGACCTTCGACCATCCGACTCGAGCGCCCCGCAGCTAGAACCACGACAAAAATGGAAATCCCGAGATCGAATCCTTTTGAAGTCATGGGCGCGCGGCAAGCCGTGCGGCGGCGACGTCCGCTAGCACCGAAAGGGCGAGCGAGCTAGCGTCTCTTGTCAGTCCGAAGAAGCCGATAGGCGCCTTTATTCGGTCGACGTCGGACCTTGCCCAGCCATGCTGTCGCAGGCGCTCTTCGCGGCGGCGGTGCGTGCGGGTACTGCCGAGCGCGCCGACATAGAATGCAGCCGAGCTGAGCGCACGTTCCAGCACATTCTCCTCGGCATCGAGGTCATGATGGAGGATCACAACTGCCGTCGCGTCATCGATAGAGATGTTAGTGTCGTGACTATCCAAAACCACATCGTAACCGGAGGCGCGCGCAACAGCCGCGACCGCCTGCGCCTCCAGGTTTCGCCCAGAGATCAGAAGCCTTGTGCATGGCTGGTAGACGCTGACGAATTCGTCACCGTGCCATGCCGACCTTGTAAAAGCGTTCTCTACTGTAAGGCGGCTCAGCGTCGGCGAGTAGCGAAGGGCAGCGGGCCGCCGCTGACGGAGACTCTCTATGGTCGTTCGTATCGCTCGATTATCAAGTAGTACATGAATCGCGACCGTGATCCCACCTCCGCACGGCAGCACGATGTCGAAGAATGGTGATCCGTCGCCATAGCTGACCAAGCGGTCGCGTCCTTCGGCAATGGCGGCCACAGCCTCCGAAGCGACAGCCGCTTCGATACATCCGCCGGACACGTAGCCGCAGTAGCGGCCATCCCTTGAGATCGCCACGTGCGATCCAAGGGCGCGGGCGGCACCGCCTCTGATTTCGACGAGGGTCGCGAGTGCCGCGCCACCCTTATCGACGGCGTCGGCGGCGAACGTCAGGATCTCAACCGGATCGTCCGTCAAAGTCGTGCGAACGGGGACCTGAATGACATTCGCAATCTGGTCCTTCGCGACCTCCTAGGCCACCTCCGGCAGTTCGCCGATCAGCTTGTCGAGCGTGATCGGGTAGTGCCTGACGCGGATGCCGGTCGCATTGTAGATCGCATTCGCAATGGCTGCGGAAACGCCGCAGAGGCCGAGTTCGCCGACACCTTTCGCCTTCATTGGCGAAGACATCGGATCGACTTCATCCATGAAGATCACTTCCTGATGGGGAATGTCTGCGTGAACCGGTACCTCGTAGCCGGCCAGATCATGATTGACGAAGAAACCTCGACGCGTATCCACGGCCAACTCCTCGGAAAGCGCGCCGCCTGCTCCCATTGTCATCGCCCCGATCACCTGGCTGCGAGCGGTGATCGGATTAAGGATGCGGCCAGCCGCACAAACGGCGAGCATCCGACGGACGCGCGTCTCTCCCGTGAAAGCGTCGACGCCGACTTCCACGAAATGGGCGCCGAAAGTCGACTGCTGATGTGTCTTGGTTAGGTCGCCCCACTTCATGGTATCTTCCCCGACAAGGCCTTCATCGCCTGCCGCGTCGGCAAGTGGCACTGACCGGTCGCCGGAGCGAACCTCCCCGTTTTCGAACACCGCATTTTCCGAGTTGAAGCCCAACTTCGCCGCAATCGCTTCACGAAGCTTGACGCAGGCTGCATAGACGCCCGAGGTCGACGAGTTTGCGCCGAACTGCCCGCCGGAACCTGCTGACACTGGGAAACGGGAGTCGCCGAGCTGTACGGCCACCTTGTCGATACCGACGCCATCATCTCGGCGGCCGTCTGCGCGATGATTGTGTAGCTTCCGGTGCCGATGTCAGTCATGTCTGTCTCGACAGTGACAACACCATCGTTGCCAAGCTTTACCCGCGCGCCGGAGGGCACCACGAGGTTGTCGCGAAAGGCCGCCGCCACTCCCATGCCGATCAACCAGTCGCCGTCTCTATGCGATGCCGCCTTTGGTCGCTCGCTCCAGCCAAACTTTTTCGCTCCGAGCTCGAGACAGCCTATCAGGTTGCGCATAGAGAACGGACGTTCCGGGTTTTCGGGGTCGACCTGCGTGTCGTTAATGATACGGAACTGGATCGGGTCCATGCCGACCTTTTCGGCGATCTCATCGATGGCGATTTCCAGCGCCATGAGGCCGGGAGCCTCTCCTGGCGCGCGCATGGCATTGCCTTCCGGGAGATCGAGCGTCGCGAGGTGCATCGCCGTCATCCGGTTTGCCCCAGCATACAGAAGCCGGGTCTGGTTGACCGCCGTCTCTGGTCCGCCCCCTTCAAGGTCGCCTGACCAGCTCTCATGGCCAATCGCCGTGATTTTTCCGTCCCGTCCCGCACCGATGCGGATTCGCTGGATGGTAGCCGGGCGATGGGTGGTGTTGTTTGGCATAAGCGGACGCGGCAGAGCGACTTTGACTGGACGGCCGGCTGCCTTCGAACCGAAAGCGGCGAGTACGGCGTCGGCCCGCAGGAAGAGCTTGCCGCCGAAGCCCCCGCCAATGAAGGGCGACATCAGATGCACCTTCTCTTTGTCGACCCCAAGTGTCGTTGCCAGATCGGTGCGCCACCAGTCGATCATCTGGCTCGACGTCCAGACGGTCACTTCGTCACCGTCCCACACGGCGATGGAGGCGTGCGGCTCCATCATCGAATGCGATTGATCGGGCGTGGTGTAGGTCTGGTTCAGCGTAACCTCTGCCGACTTGAATGTACGCTCGAAGTCGCCAACCGCGGTTTCAGGCTTGGTCGATTCATCAGGCTTCTTCGCCGACGGCATGGCGGCCCGGAGATCGTAGGTGCCGTCCTCAGCCTCGTAGTCCACCTTAACCAGCCCGGCGGCGGCTCGGGCCTGTTCGAAGGTCTCGGCAACGACCACGGCGACGGCTTGGTGGTAGTGCTGGATCTCGGAACCGCCGAACAGCTTCGCGGTGTTGAACTTGCCCTTTTCGCGATCGCCGACATCGAGCGTAGTCACCACGGCAAGAACGCCGGGCGATTTCTTGGCTGCGGCGACGTCGATCGATTTCACGTGGCCCTTGGCGATGGCTGAACCTACGGGATAACCGTAAACGTACGGCGTGTTCTTTTCGTGCCATTCATAGGCGTACATCGCCCGGCCGGTGGTTTTTAGCTCGCCGTCGATACGGTGGATCGGCTTTCCGACAACCTTGAGCTGGTCGATGGGGTTTGTAGTCGCTGGCTTATCGAACTGCATAATTAACCCCTTGCCTGTGCCATTACGGCGCCGAGCGTGCGCTCAACGAGGTCGACCTTGAACCGGTTCTGCTCCGTCGGCCGAGCGTCCGCCATAAGGACAGATGCCGCGGCCGTTGCACCATTCTGAAGTTCGGCGTCCGCGTGATTGATCCGCCAAGGCTTGTGCGCAACGCCGCCAACCGCGACCCGGCCCTTGCCATCCGGCTGGATAATCGCCCCGACGGATACTAGAGCGAACGCATAGGACGCGCGGTCCCTCACCTTCTTATAGATTTGCTTGCCACCGACCGGCGGCGGCAACACGACTGCGGTGATGAATTCGCCTCGGTCGAGGGCGGTCTCGATATGAGGGGTTTCTCCTGGGAGTCGGTGGAAGTCCGCCATAGGGATCGAACGCTTGGAACCGTCGGCCTTGACCGTCTCCACCACCGCGTCGAGGACACGCATGGCGACCGCCATGTCGCTCGGGTGAGTCGCGATGCAGGCGTCACTAACCCCTACGACGCCGAGCTGTCGCGTGACGCCGCCGATCGCCGAACAGCCGCTACCGGGCTGGCGCTTGTTGCAAGGCTGGTTGCGGTCGTAGAAGTAAGGGCACCGCGTGCGCTGAAGCAGGTTGCCCGCCGTTGTCGCCTTGTTGCGAAGCTGGCCGGACGCGCCGGCCACCAGCGCTCGCGACAACAGCCCATAGTGCCGGCGCACCGTTTCATTGGCGGCCAACGAAGTATTGCGGACCAGTGCGCCGATCTTCAGGCCTCCATCGCTTGTCGGCTCGATTGTATCCAGGCCGAGACCGTTGACATCGATCAGATGAGCTGGCCGCTCTATCTCAAGCTTCATCAAATCGAGAAGATTCGTGCCGCCTGCGATGAACTTCGCTTGCGGGTTCGAGGCCACAGCCTGTGCTGCTGCTTCGATGGTCGTCGCGCGTTCGTAGGTGAAGGCTCTCATGCTTCGATCCCTCCCACTTCTGAAATGGCTTCCAGGATGTTCGAGTAGGCTCCGCACCGACAGATATTCCCGCTCATGCGTTCGCGCACTTCGGCAGCAGTGAGTTTCGCAGGTTCTATCAGGCCGCCGGTGACATGGCTCGGAATGTTCGCCTTAATCTCCTGGAGTACCGCCACGGAGGAACAGATCTGTCCGGGGGTGCAGTACCCGCATTGGAAGCCGTCATGCTTCACGAAGGCCGCTTGCATTGGATGGAGGTTGCCAGGCTGCCCCAGTCCTTCGATCGTCGTTATCTCGCAGTCTTCGTGCATAATGGCGAGCGTGAGGCATGAGTTAATCCGCTGGCCGTCGACCATCACCGTGCATGCACCGCACTGGCCGTGGTCGCAGCCTTTCTTGGTGCCCGTCAGATGCAGGTTCTCACGTAGAGCGTCGAGAAGCGTTGTCCTGTTGTCGACCTCCAGCTCCCGGCGGTCGCCATTAACGGTGAACGCCACATGCGTCGAAAATCTCATATCGTCTCCAGATAATTGGGCGGCCACGCTCCCTGTCGCGGTCCCCGTGACCACAACCGTGGCGGCTGACGATATAAGGAGCTCCCGTCGAGAAAGTTCCAGTTGGTTGAAGTTGGACATTATTCGCTCCTTCCGGTGGCGCGATTGCGGAGCGAAAGCTTGAGGGCCTCTGATCCGTTAAAGGTAGATAGGATCCCGGATAACGCGGATTAGAGGCTGTTGTTCGAATGTAGTTATCGCTTTAGTTCATAAGTGCGGGTCGCAGGTGTCCTCCTAACTCCCTCTTGTTTATGAACTGCAAGCATAGTCGCATGCCATCATAGGGCAGGCGGATACGTCGGTCGGTTTGCACTCGAACTTGAGTGGGCAATCATTTGTGACGCTGCAAAGCTTTCGCTCGCTACCGCCACCGAGCCTGATCACTGCGAAGTATCCTGGTCGTTGGGACCAGTGCCTAACCCACCAAGATCGCCCGCTGCAGTCCCTGCGGAGTTGTCCAAAGACAGCGACTTGACAATCTCCGTCAAAAGCAGAGCGTGCAAGGCAGTCCTAAAGCCGGATCTCTAGCAATGAGGATTGCTACCTACAACGTGAACGGCATTAACGGCCGCCTGAACGTCCTCCTTCGATGGCTGAAAGAGGACAAACCGGACGTTGTCTGCCTTCAAGAGCTCAAGACTACGGACGATAAGTTTCCTCGTCAGCAGTTGGAAAGCGCCGGGTACGGTGCGGTCTGGCATGGCCAGAAGAGTTGGAACGGCGTCGCCATCCTTGCAAGAGGTCAAAAACCTCACCTTACACGCAAAGGTCTTCCGGGCGATCCAGATGACAGCCACAGTCGCTACATTGAAGCCGCAGTTGATGGCATTCTCTTTGGCTGCCTATATCTACCGAACGGCAATCCAGCCCCCGGCCCTAAGTATGATTATAAACTTCGCTGGTTCCGACGATTGCAGAACTACGCCGGAGAATTGCTCGACCTCGATGTTCCTGCACTACTCGTCGGCGATTTCAATGTTATGCCCACGGACCTGGACGTCTATAAACCAGAGCGATGGCGCGACGACGCGCTCTTCAGGCCAGAGGTCCGCAAAGCCTATGCGAAGCTTCTCGCGAAGGGCTGGACGGATGCGATTAGAACGTTACACCCTAACGAGCGGATCTACACGTTTTGGAAATACTGGAGAAACTCGTTCGAGCGAGACGCTGGCCTACGTATTGATCACTTCCTACTCAGTCCAGCCATATCGCCCTCTCTGAAGTTGGCGACCGTCCGCCGCAAGCCGCGAGGCTGGGTGGGTACAAGCGACCATGCGCCGGTGATAATCGAGATCGACGTGCCGAATAATGGCGACAACGATGGGAGATAATCAGGATCGCAAGCAGATTTCGACGGTCGTGTGGTTTCAAACACTACCTTCGGTCTTAATAACCGATATCGTCGGGCCTTGGCGCGGTGAGGGAATTCCATCTGGCCATCCGCTCGACGGCTTGTTGGAAAATCTTAACTGGTTCGGGAAGCATTTTCATGCCAACTTGACAGCCGACGCTCTCCTTTTCCAACGGCAGCCAAGCCGTCTGGCCCCATACAGCCGTCATTTCTCCCTATCAGGAATGTCATGCATTTCGCCGAGTTCGGTCGTACATCCATCGCAAGAAGGGCCATTTCTCATCGAGGGCGTCTTCGAAAGGGCTAGAGCCGCCCGAACTTCCCGTGATAGCGCTATCCGGCCGCCGCGGCGATAAGTTGCCCGACCATATCGACGACCTTCTCCGGGGCCGCGGGCTTTCTGAGGATCGGGCGGTCGCGAAACGCCTCCGGCAGCCCGTCCTTATCGTACCCGGTGGCGAAGGCAAACGGCACGGCCTGTGCAACGAGTGCAGAGGCAACGTCGCCGACCGGGCGACCGTGAAGGTTGGCATCGACGAGGGCGGCATCAAAGTGTCGTTCCCGGATGACCTTGCAGGCCTCCTCGACTGTTGCGACCGGTCCCTCGACCTCCGCACCGGCATCCTCAAGTGAGGCGACAATATCCATTCCGATCATTGGCTCGTCTTCGACCACGAGAACGCGGCGGCCTTTAAGATCGTGGTCATCGGTCGTGGACGTCACTTTTTGCTCCGACGCCGCTGTACTTGGTTTCTGTGCCGACGAATGTGCGGCGAACGGCAGCTTGATGTCCCAGATAATGCCTTCGGGCAACGCGGTCATGTTGGCCTCACCGCCCTGCCCACGGACGCTCTGGGAAATGAGGGTGGTGCCGAACCCTTGGGAAGCGGCCGGTCCGACGCGAGGTCCACCTCGCTCGGTCCAGCGGATGCGCAGGAAGTCATCGATCCTCCAATCGATGGAGACCCGGCCTTGAGCAACAGACAGTGCACCATACTTCGTCGCGTTGGTGCCGAGTTCGTGGAAGACGAGGGCAAGGTGGAGGGCCATTTGTGGATTAAGACGCACGGCGGGCCCGGTTGCGGAAAGCCGCGTCTCGTCGGCAGCACCAGCAGAAATCTGTCCGTGGATGAGATCCTTTAGATCGGCGCCTTGCCAGCTTTTGGCACTGAGCAGATCGTGAATCCGGGCGAGCGACTGGACGCGGCCACCGAAGGACTTGGCGAACACCTTCGGATCTGGCGAGCGTGCCAGAGTTCGCGTCGCCATTGCCTGTACCACGGCGAGCGTGTTCTTAACGCGATGGTTCAATTCGTTGAGCAGGAGCCGTTGAGTCTCCGAGGCTCGGCGCCGCTCGATGAGGTCTGCGGTCGGGCGGGCGATGATGTCGAGCATGCGCAGTTCACGCTCCGTCGGACGATGAGGCTGGCCCCAGTGCGTCGAGATCATGCCGACGAGCTTGCCGTCGCGGGTGATCAGTGGCGTCGTCTGTCCGGCGCGGATGCCGCCGCCGAGGAGGACGTCGCGATCGGGTGTGCCGGCCATGAACGAACAGGTCTCGACGTCATCGGCGATGGCCCGCTTCCCCGTGCGAAGGACTTCGCCGCAGGTGCAGCCTGAATCGCCGCGCACCCATTTCCAGTATTCGATGCCATGCGCATCCAGCCCCGTTGAGGCGAGCATCTGTAGTTCCCCAGCGGCGCCGCGTTCCGGGTGCAGAAGCTGTACCGTGCAGACGTCGGACTTCATGATCTTAGCGGCAGCTTCAACGACTTTCTGGTATAGGCCTTCCTCGCCGTCTTCGCCTGCAAGCTCGAGGCTGATCTCGCGGAGCAACTCACTGTCGGCGAGCTCGGCCTGAAGCTGCTTTTGCGTCTCGAGCAGGGCCTGCTCGGCTCGCCGACGCTCTGCGGCTTCGTTGAAGCGGGAGATAATGATACCGGCCGTCTGCGTGATCAGGGCCGCCCGTTCGATGTCGCAGGACACGGCGTCGCGAGGCTCGGGCCAGTAGAGCGAGAACGTGCCGACGAAGTGGCCCGCCGACGTGTTGATGGGATAGCTCCAGCACGCGCGATATTCATACTTGTCGGCAAGCCAGATCCATGGCTTCCACAGCGGGTCGAGATACACATCCGCTGTCAGAACGGCTTTCCCGATATGCGCTGCCAGGCCGCAGGCTAGGGATTCAGGCCCAACCGCCAAGCCGTCGACCACCAAGGCGTAGTCGTCCGGCATGCCGACGATGTGGTGCAAAGTCGCGCCGTCGGGACCGGTAAGGAAGAATGCCGCCCGTGCACCTTCGCCCAGGGCAGCCGTCGCTGTTTGGACTAAAATACCGAGGGTTTCGCTGAGTGGAGCATCGTTCAGTGCGGACGCGAAGGCTCGTCTCTGGCCGGACATCCAGATTTCGCGGTTCTGAAGCTGCTCGAACGTGCCTGCTTCGTCGAACCCAACATTATCGTTCGATTGCAGGTTCACTATGTCTAGGTTCAAAATCGTAGTCCCCTCGAGAGCCGTCCTAAAAGCATATCCGATGCGGATACCCCGGAACAGATAAAACGGGAGGCCAGCGACCCACAACGCCACCTATCCTGATTGGTTCCGGGAAGTGAACATATTTCGCTACCGCCGTAGGATGTGGCTCGGGGGAAGAGCTCTTTTACCTATCTCGAGAATATCGCGCAGGGGAATGAGGTCAAGTTGCCGGCCCTTTGAAACGTAGAACGCGTGCTGCGGAACTCTTGATCGACACCGACGTTACACGATCGCAAATTACTAATTTCAATCGGAGATTTCATCATGGGTCGCGGCATTCTACTTTGGCTTCTTGGCGTTCCACTGCCAATCATCATCCTGCTCGCTCTCTTCGTGCGCTAGGAGGAAATGATGTCTCTTTCGGAAACACCCGGAGCGCTTCCCGTCGAATCGTCCAAGTCCGCCATGTCATGGGGCCCAATTCTTGGCGGTGCTTTCGCAGCCGTCGGCGTCACGCTCATTCTTTTGCTTCTTGGGTCAGGCGTTGGCTTGACGATGGTCTCGCCTTGGTCGGGTGAGAGCAATTCGGCTGCAACGGTCGGCGTTACAGCCGCAGTATGGCTCGTCGTGATCCAATGGCTTTCATCGGCTCTCGGCGGCTATCTGACTGGACGGCTTCGGACCAAGTGGGCGGCAGTCCATACGGGGGAAGTGTTCTTCCGTGATACGGCCCACGGTTTCATCAGTTGGGCCGTAGCAACCGTGTTCGTCGTCGGATTCCTGGCATCCTCGCTGACGTCGCTTGCTGGCGCCGGGGCGAGTACCGTCGGCGCAGCAGCAACCGCGGCCGGCGCTGCAGGAGCGGCTGCCACGACGTCTTCGGCCTCGACATCGCCAGATCTCTCGACCTCCTACTTCACCGACGCCCTTTTACGACCCGAGCGCGTCAGCGCGAATGCTTCAAGGGATAACGGCGCGGCCTCGGTCGAGGTGTCACGAATCCTTCTTAACGATGCAGTGAACGGCGAAGTACCGGAAGGCGACAAAAGCTACATCGCGAGTATCGTCGCAGCACGCACGGGATTGTCGGATACGGATGCGCGTACGCGTGTCGACACCGTTTTGAAGCAGATCGAAGACGCCAAGGTCGCCGCTCAGACTGCCGCGGATAAGGCTCGGAAGGCTGCTGCCACAACGGCGCTCATCGGATCAATCTCGCTTCTGATCGGTGCTTTCATTTCCAGCGCTGCCGCTGCTCTTGGCGGTCGCCAGCGCGACGAGGAGGAGGATATCCTCCTCACGAGCCGTGGACCGCTGGTGTAACCGAGAACGAGAATTGTCCCATTGGTGGTTCTCCGTCGATGGGACAGTTTACCAGTTTACTGAACCATGCGTCCTACTGTTGCAAGCTTTCCAACGCCGCTTAAAACAGTATCTGTTTAAAGACGGGCACCGTCAGCCTGCGAGGCCGAATGGTGCCAACGGTGATCCTGTTCGCGGCGGACTTGCTCTATACGCCTCAGCTAAGCGAGATTTTGCCTCGATGAGTGTTTTCGGATGTCGTCGGAGTGTCGGCGTATTTCGCGTATTAGTTCGCGAGGATTGAGCTACCGATCCGGAAAGGAGCCGACACGACCGCTCCGACACTGTTGAGCACCAAAGCGCCGGTGCCTGCAGCGACGTTGTTCCTTCCAGCATTTTGAAGCTGAGGATAGACAGCGGCGAGTGCGGCGAAGCGGTCGTGGTTAGTGCCTCCGATCGAGGGAAGCGCCGAAATGTCAACGACTTCCAAGTTCTCGTCCTGTGCCAGCTTCTTAGTCCTCGGGTCTGCGATGTCTAGCGAGCCGGCAGTCGCTGCTGACCCCGCCAATCGTTTTGAGAGAGCAAGGGCCAAATCATCCTTTGATGCGAGGACTACGATGGGACGGGAAAGTGGTTTCGTTGCAGCGAGCTGCTTTCGCAGGAGGTCGACGTCAATATCGGGCGCTGCCAGCACGACCTGTTCAATTTTGCCAAGGGTGTCCCCTCGACCCATGAGGCTGAGTTGCCTGATCGACTCCACCGCCAGCCACGCGCCCATACTATGTGCCAGTATTGTAGTCTTTACATTAGATCGTCCGAGATCGGTGAGGACTGAAACAAGGTCATCGCGCGCAAACGCCGCGGAATCTCGATCAGCGACATATCCGGTGATCTTGGCTTGCGACGGCCAATCAAAAAGGATTGGCGATCCGCTTACGCCAGAGTCGGCCGACATTTGAGCGAGGCGAAAAAGCGCTTCCTGATAGTTGTAGTTGTAACCATGGACGAAAATGCCAGCCGCCGGCGCCGAGCCACGGCCGGAGTGGGCCGCAGCGAGGAACTGGGCCTTCGTGAATTCCCGTCTACCGACAACGGCGAACGACGTCGCCGGATCTGGCGTTCCTTTCGGCCATTCGATCTCGGGAGGCTTGTGTCCCGGAGGGATAGCGATCGTTACCTTGACATACCGCAGTCTATCAGCACGCCCGGCTGTAAATGCGTAGGGAGGGCTTTCTGCAGGGACGCGGACCGACGCTACAAGGATAGTGACCGTCTTCTGGCCTACTGGCTTGGGAGCCAAAGCCAAGGTTTCAGGTCCCGGACGAGCGCAAGACGATAGAACCAACAAAACAAAAAGAATCTCAATGCGCATAGGACCTCTGCGGGAAAACCGATTGCTACCTATGTGCGTCGCGACCAATTGGAATAGCTTGGCTGGCCATGTTCATGTCATTGGCCAACGATGTTGCTATTCAGTCACGTTGAAAGTGGGGTCCGCGAGCTGCTGAACGTCGCCGGATGCAACGAGCGCTGTTCCAGCGAACCCTGCGCCGACATGCCCCAGTCGATGTGTTCGCCCCTTGGTGTTTTTGTAGAGCGAAGATCGCACGGGCAAACGCTATGCTGATCAGCGTGTCATCTTGCCCTTTCGTGAAGTTGTCCCTTGGTCACTCCTCCTCGCGTCTCGCAATAGAGGGGGAGATACGGTGCGCATCGTCAACGGATAACGAGTTGAGACCGGTAAGTAGAGCGCCGACCGGCTGGAACGTGGAGATTTGCGACGCGTTGATGGGGACGAGTAGGAGAACACGATGGCAAAATATCTGAGTATCCAGACACGAAGCACACCAGCTTATGCACCCGACATAGCGACCCAGATTGTCAACAATCGCCGCGTCAAAGCCATTCTTTCGTAGCACTAATCACAGGCTTACTGGTGCTTGCCGTGATCACGCCTCGCCTTTTGTGATCCTATGCGCGCGAAGGTCTTGAACTGACACCCCGTCTACAAGGGCGACTGCCCGCTTGTTTCCACCTGAGATCCGTTGGATGCAAGATGCTCGCAGAGCGGCCAGTCGGAACCAAAATCGCGCAAGCGCTTTCTTCAAGCAACTAAGCATCGCAGTTGACTGATCAATTGCAGCTAACGTCAGTCAGAGACGATATCGCGCTTTCCAGGGGAGATTATAATGAAGCATATGATTCAAATCCTAACAGCCGTGGTTACTGCGCTCGCGGCTTGCAATGCCTCAGCCCAAGCGCCAGTTGATCCGGCAGTCGCCGCATGTAAATCCACGGGTTTGATTGCATTGAAGGAACGCTCTGCGGACATTACCGACTTGGTTCTTGATATGGAAAGCCTTGCGGTGACTAAGGCCGACACGGTTGTCGGCGATGTGCCAGTGAAAACAGTGGTTCTTGGGGAGGCCTATATCGCTCGCAAGGACAAGACGGGCAAGCCTGACCGCTTCGTATGCCTTATTGGCGACAAAGGCAAAGTGCTCCTCACCTTCTTTACCGCGCAGTAGCGATGAGAGAGCCCCCACAATTCGAGCGGGAACCGGAACAGACTCCATATCAAGGCCGGCGAACACCCATTTCACGAAAGAAATGGGGGGTGTCGATATGGGCAACCGGCGGCCTGGCGCTCTTTCTTTTAATTGTTGTCCTCCTCGCGATCGACACGTGGCGTGCAGCTCCAACCTCCAGCGTTGGACGTCCAGCAGGCGTCACTGCGTCGCCGCCTTAGCGGTTTTCAGGTTGTCACGTGGGCATCACCTTGCCCTCCCGGCCCCGGCGAACTGAACGTCAGGGGAGATATTTTCGTAAGTTAGTTCGGGAACCATTTTTAACGACGATCATTTCCCCCGCGCAATTTTGAGGGGATTTTGATGAGCACGCATTTTCAGACTAGGGGGATAGCATCGTCCAACGTAAGCCAAGTCCATAGCGTCGAGGATTTCGCGGCCCGTCACGGTTTAGACGAGAAGCAAAAACGTGACCTCGTAACGCTATTCGGTGACTTTGCGACACTTCATGAGTTGCTTGCGAACTGCCGGATGCCGCGCGTCGATCGCTAACACGCCACCCTTCACCACGGCTTTACGTCTCACACTCCCTGAGCACAACTGGGCCCTCCCTCCCGGACCACGGCTCCCAAACGCGTCTGGACAAGAATGAGCAAGCGCACGGTATTCCAATTCTTCCATTGGTACTCACAAAGAGGAAGCCTGTGGAAAGAGGTCTCCGAAAGGGCTGCCGAACTTGCGGCGCTGGGCATTTCGGATGTCTGGCTGCCACCCGCATACAAAGGAGCTTCCGGCGCCGAGTCCGTTGGATATGACACCTATGATCTCTTCGACCTTGGCGAATTTGAACAAAAGGGAAGCATAGCAACGAAATATGGCGAGAGGGCTGCTTTTGAGGCAGCCTGCAAGGCACTTGTCGATCAGGGCATGCGACCAATCCATGATGTTGTCCTAAACCACAAGATGGGGGCGGACGAAATGGAAAGCGTGGTCGTTCGACGCGTCAACGCTGACGATCGTACGCAAATTGACGAGGAGGAAGTCCACGCTCTTGCCTACACGCGCTTCACCTTCCCCGGCAGAGAGGGAAAATACTCGAAGTTCATCTGGGACAAAAATTGCTTCAGCGGCGTGGATTTAATTGAAAAACCCAGTGAGACGGGCGTTTTTCGGCTCATGAACGAGTATGGCGAAGGGCAGTGGAACGGCGAAGTCGACGATGAACTGGGCAACTTTGATTACCTGATGGGCGCCGACGTCGAATTTCGCAACAAGGCGGTCTATGAAGAACTGAAATTTTGGGGCCGTTGGTTCGCTGAACAGGTTCCAGTCGCGGGCTTCCGTTTGGATGCAGCAAAACATATTCCGGCATGGTTTTTCAAAGATTGGGTCGGGCACATGCGCGACACCATCGGCACTGAGCTATTCGTAGTTGCCGAGTATTGGCACCCAGATGTTGCAACCCTCTCCAACTATCTGGAACTTGTAGACAAACAATTGAAGCTTTTCGACGTCGCGCTGCATCACCGTTTCCATGATGCCTCGAAAGCTGGTGCAGAGTTTGACATGCGGACTATGTTCGATGGGTCGCTTGTTTCGTCGCTTCCTGACCATTCGGTAACGCTCGTGGACAATCACGACACGCAGCCTCTTCAGTCACTCGAAGCAACTGTCGAGCCCTGGTTCAAGCCCCTCGCCTATGCTTTGATCCTTCTGCGCGAACAAGGCACGCCATGCGTTTTCTATCCGGATTTATACGGCGCTGAATACATTGACGTCGCAGAAGACGGCAACCAACAGAAGGTGGAAATGCCCACGATCGGCTGCTTGTCTAGGCTGTTAGAGGCGCGTCAGCAGTTCGCCAATGGCTTGCAAGTCGATATCTTCGACGACCCCAACGTTGTCGCCTTCATACGCCAGGGAACGGAAACCGAGCCCGGCTGTGTCGTAGTGATGTCCAATGGCAATGCCGGGCAGAAGTTTGTCGACCTTGGCCCCGACCATTCAAATGCTGCGTTCATCGACTTCCTTGGGCACCACAGCTCTCATGTTACCACGGACCAACATGGTCGCGGCGAATTTCCGACGAACGGTGGAAGCGTAAGTGTTTGGGTCCGGGCGGATCGGTAAACGGGACGATCGTATCTGCCTCAAGCAGAACAGCACGGATCGTGCACTCGATTGGATCGCACACCTCGAGTGTTACCGGTCGAGCGGCGCCGTTGGACTATCGAGTAGCACACCGGTGAATTCGAATGTCCCGATGACTTCGTCAATCTTTAGAGGCCACTCTGATTTTCGCCACTATAACCTTTAGGTAATGGCTAGGCCGCTAAGGTAGCAGGACAGTGTGATGGCGGATGGAGAGAACATGCTTCGATTTTGGTGGCATGGCCTGGGTGTCCCGTTTCTGATTTTGCTAACCGCTTGCACAACGAGCGAACCTTTCGTCACAGCCTCCACCACTCAGCCGAGATCTGCACCTCAAACTGATCAGGCTGTGATCGCCGAGGTGGTCGGCGCGTCTGACGCGGCAGTGCAGCCTTTGGCTTGGGCAAACCCTTCAACCGGCAGCGCAGGCGTCATTCAGCAAATAGAACCTGCGACGGATGCAGACCAAGGCTGTCGGAAATTCGTCACCACACATCAGACGATAACCGGCAGTTCGAGCTTAAACGGAATCGCTTGCCCTTCCCAAGATAATCATTGGAAAATTAGTCGCTGAGCCACTTGCATGCCGTGCTGCTGACCGTCTGAACGAGGGAAAGCGCGCTGACATTGACGATTCGAATGCATGGCCTCAAGAAGAGGGAGTTTAGACTGTAAGGATTTACAAGTCCGAGGACGAGTAGAAAACCGATATATAGGATCATGGCGATCACTCGGTTGCGATGGCAACTGCAGCAGGCTATGGAAAATTGATCGCACCAGAGGGCTGGTTGAACCGCATGGCACGAATGATTGGCGGTCCCTACGCATTGCAGCCGGGCTCGGTTGCCCGAGCGTCAATCGCTATCATTTCCCTAATGTTCCTCGCGCTGCTTTCCGTGCTGGGTGTTTGGCTCGTTTCGAGCTACCAAGCAACCGCGAAGCGGGCCGACACCCAGGTGAGCGCTGCTTCCAAAATCGTTGCCGCGAATGCGGTCTGGCTGAATTCGCTTGCTCGCGAGACTCTCCACCGCATCGATGATTCGCTGGGGACCAATGTGCTATCCGTCGATCCTCAACGGGTCCATGATCTGAATGCAGCAGTCGCCGACCTACCGCCGCAGGTGACTGCATACGTCGTCGGCGTCGACGGTCTTACGCGCTTCTCCAACGATCCCAAAATTCAGGCAATGGACGTTTCCGACCGGGAATACTTTACGCGTCTGCGGAACGGCGCGGATGAATACACCTCTGCGCTGATCGTCAGCCGCTTGACTAAACGTCAGATTTTCGTCGTTAGCCGGCGTCTCGAACGGAACGGAAACTTCGCGGGGGTTGCCGCTATTGCATTCAACGCAGATGTCCTGAAGCCAATCTGGGATTCCGTTGATATGGGACCGAACTCGACGGTTAGTTTTCTCAGGCGCGACGGCCGGCTCATTGCACGGCATCCGGAGCCACCAGGCCCAATCGATATGGGCGGGTACATATTGTTCACCGATTACATGAAGAAGGCGACGTCCGGAATCTATCGCTCGTATTCGCCTGTCGACAATCAGGACCGCCTGGTTGGCTACCGCATCATTGAGCGAACGCCATTCATCGCCATCGCGTCTGCTGACGTCGGCATACTCATGCAACCATTCTGGGACGATGCGAAGATCGCTGCGCTGCTGGTAATTTTTGCAGTCGTCGGCGCAATCGCAGCGGCTCATTGGATCCAGCGGCTTATCAGAGAAGATGCCCTACACACGCGCCAGCTTGCGGAAGCTTTGACGATAAACCAGACGCTGATGCGGGAAATCCATCACAGGGTAAAAAACAATCTGCAAACGGTTATGGCGCTGCTCCGAATGCAGGGATTCGAGCCTAGCGCCGTGCAAAGGCTTAACGAGCGCATCACGGCGATGTCTGCGGTCCATGAACAAATGTACGGGTTTGATCAGTTCAGCGGCGTGTCTGCCGCGCAATTTATACCTTCGTTCGTTAAGACGATCGTGGACGTGCATGGGCGGTCCATCCGCGTGACCTTCGATGTCCAGGATCTAAATATTGCGCCCGATAGAGCAACACCATTTGCGCTACTGTTGAATGAATTGATAGCGAATAGCATGAAATATGCGTTTGCTGGCCGACAGGCGGGGACGATCCACGTCAGTCTTCGAGCTGCGGCTGACGGCGTCGCTGAGTTATCCGTCGTCGACGACGGCGTCGGCTTTGATGGCAACTCGAATAAGCCTGGCATGGGGACACGCTTGATCAAGGCATTTGTTCAGCAGTTGGCGGGCGAATTTCGCTTTATCCAAAATAAGGGAACAATATTCACGGCTTCACGCAGGCTCACGGATTTAGATGGCTAGTTTCGCGGCGGACCCGAATTTGTAGGATAGAATCCCGCCTTAAGAGTCTGGCTGAGCATGACCATAACGAAGAAGCCCGGATCGACGTCACACCCCACCACGCCTGACGGTCGATACTTCGTCGTACGCGGACGACTCTGGCGCTCTGCCAATCCCGCCCTCACTAGTTGGCAGGTGGGAACGTCAAATCAGACGTCAGGTTCCATCACCTAATCTGGAACACGAGTGATACGACGGCATGTCAGCAAGATTCGTTGGCAGTGCGACGCCGTGACGCGAGCATCCAGAGGACGCGTGAGACCGAATATGATTAAGGTTATGAACTGTGAGTCACAGGCCCTCCGATTTTCTAAAAATCAACCACTTAAGGGCTTTTGCTCACGTGCCGGGTGGATGACAATAGTCCGAGTTGCAAAGCCATATCAATCGCTGATCCCCCGGCGGAAAGTTCTCCTCGTTGGTCGGCAATTTGACCGACGTGGGGTGCTCAACGAGATCCGATACCTCACACTGGAGATTGGTTGAATTCGCGAAACGTCTCGTGCGCCTTCTGCCGATTATAGTCCGGATGAGCATGAACCAATCATGAGCAGACTATAACGCCCCAACTATCGCCGCAGCGCGCATGGTATCCCCGATGAATAAGATTGAGTGTCGCGGCGCGCCTAAACGACGTGCTGTG
Source organism: Rhizobium sp. FG113 (assembly GCF_057809895.1). Classification (NCBI taxonomy): domain Bacteria; kingdom Pseudomonadati; phylum Pseudomonadota; class Alphaproteobacteria; order Hyphomicrobiales; family Rhizobiaceae; genus Rhizobium; species Rhizobium sp. FG113. Next base: position 134,522 of record NZ_JBMDKV010000018.1, read on the forward strand.
CGTCAAACAATAATCGTCGACGGCGTCGTCGTGCCCACCGTTGCAGGGTCACGCGATGGCGCAGGGAATGATGCGTCCAACCATCCGGCAACGAACGTAGCGACCTCTTCCCAGCCAGGCTCGTTGCAAATGTAGTGACTCCGGTTCGGAAACTCTTGGAAGGCCGTCACGCTGCCATTGTCATCATAAGCGGTGAAGTTTCTCTCGGTGAGGTGGGCCGGGATGATCTCGTCCTTTTCCGCCGCGATCAAGAGGAGCGGCGCGTGCGGACGAGAGAGGTCGATCTTGCCTGCGACACCCATGCAGTCGCGAAGGACGTTGCGGCTATCGTGAGTCGCGGTTTCGATAAACGCTGCCGCCGCCTGTTCTTCTGCGAGCGTGTTGGCAAATGCATCGTGAAACGTCTCGGCATCCATGAATACCGGCTCGTCGCCTTTCAACGGATTGGCGATTACAGCGCTGTTCTTGATGAAGCCCCAGTCGAAATCAAGCATTGCGTTCGGAGCAACGGAAGAGATCGCAACGGCGCCAGACACCAGATCCGCTGCCAGAAGCTTCTGTGCAATCAGTCCACCCACCGAGTGCCCAATCACGAGTGGGCGATCGAGGTTGGATACCGTTTCAACGATTGACGCATATATTTCGTCAAGGCCAAGTTCGCCGAGGCCGCTTGGAGGGTCCAGTCGAAGCGCAGCAGGCTCTCCTTCGTGAAGTGGCCAAGCCGGCGCGATGCAGTCGTATCCTTTGTCGGAGAATACGCGGATCCAGTGGTTCCAGCTCTTGGGGTTCTGAAACATGCCGTGCACAAATACGATCTGGGTCATCTCTCGTTCCTTGTTTAGGTTCCGAGACGATCAAACCCCCACTAGCGAAAGTTGTTCCTTTCACAGCCGAGCTGCACAAGGTGGCTGCATGCAGGTCCGATGCTGCGCTCTAAAGACTGAAGGCAAGGAGAAATAGTGGCGTCGCAGCGCGTCGCGCAAACGTTCATCGCTCTCACCCAGGCTCAATCTACTGTCTATATGCCTTGTCAGGCCCGACGGCGCTTTCCAACGGAAGTCATCTCGTCGATCATCGTCGCCATAGCCGCCATTCCGTAGGGCTTAGGCACGAAAACCGCATCTCCAGGCATGTCCGCCGTCCGAAGTAGATGACCGCCTGAAGCGACAATTACAGGGACGTTCGCATGCTTGATCGACATAAGCCGCGCAAGATCAAGGCCGCTCAGTCCGCCGGGCATGTCAACGTCGGTAATGACGGCATCGACCTGTCGCTGCCCGAGAATTGCAACGGCTTCGAGAACGTTGCCAGCTTCGACAACATCGTAACCCTCGGCGTGCAATGTGTCTGCGAGTACCATTCGGATCAAGAACTCGTCCTCGACGATAAGTACGGTACGCTGGTACATGGCCGTCTCCGTTCCGTGGATACGAGATAAACTCGTCTGCCCAGATTTAGATCGCCCCTCGGGAGATAGTATTCACAGACATATTTAATAAAATACGAACGAATCGATGCCCGTGGCTTTTGGATGTCTCCTACCACCTCAATGAAACGTGGAACTGGGTCGCATCGAAAGGGGTTCCCCTTCTCATGTGATACTAGGAAGGGCCATTTCCATGGAAACACCAGCCGCCAACGTCATCGTCGCCACACGGACGGCATTCACCCAGGCCACCGCACTTGCCGTGCAATATGGGTTCTCCATAATAGGAGCACTTCTATTGCTGGTGGGTGGATGGATGCTATCGGGCATCATCAGCAGATGGGCCTATCAGGGTATATCCCGTATCCATGGGATCGACGAAACGTTGGCGAGGTTCTTCGAGAACGTGCTGCACTACGGCCTTTTGGTCTTGGTCTTCGTGACTGTGCTGGGCCAGTTTGGAGTACAAACTGCATCAATCATCGCCGCGCTAGGTGCCGCTGGCTTGGCGGTCGGTCTGGCGTTGCAGGGAACGCTTCAGAACATCGCAGCCGGCATCATGTTGCTCGTCCTCAGACCTTTGCGTGTCGGTGAGTATATCGAAACGGGGAGCGTGAAGGGCTTCATTGTTGAGATCGGCCTGTTTGCCACCGAGATGAAGACCGCCGACGGCCTCTATCTCATGGCGCCGAATTCCACTCTTTGGAATACACCAATTACCAACCACAGTCGCGAGTCCAGCCGGCGACAGGAATTGTCTGTCGCCATCGGCAACGACACAGATGCCAATGCCGTCAAGCAAGAAATAATATCGATCGTCACTGCGGATCATCGCGTCCAGAAGCAACCTCAGCCTCGCGTGTTTTCCAACGACCTGACGGCCGACAAAACCGTTTTGACTTTGCAGTACTGGGCTCAGACCACACAATGGTCTGAGACGCGGTATGAGATAATCGATAGGCTGAAAAACGGGCTCGCCGCCAAGGGTATTGCGCTAAAGTAGGGGCTCGGTCAGTCGGACGTTTGGCCCAGAGTGTCCGCGACATATGCGCCGCGGGCGCCCATCGGCAACGGTAGCCCAGTGGTCGTATCCTTTGTGGTCTGGTGCTCTAACTCGGCATTGAGTTCGCCGCCCACTATGAGGATCAGCACTGACAGCCAAATCCACACGAGGAACCCGATGAGCGCTCCCAATGTCCCATAGGTAGCATCATAGTTGGCGAAGTGTTCAAGGTAGAACGAGAAACCGAGAGACATCATAAACCACGACACCGTAACAAGCACAGCACCCCATGTCAGCCAACGGAACTTGGCGGGCTGCCGGCTTGGCCCGAACCTATAGATGGCGGTTGTCGCGGTGGCCACTATGAGAAAAAGGATCGGCCAGCGCACGACTAGTGCCATTTGCTCCTCGAACCGATCCAACCAGATGTACGAGAGCAAAATAGGGATGAGCGCGACTAAACCTAGAATGGCTGCAGCCGATACCATGGCGCATAAGGTGAACGCCAATCCAACCAGATTCAACTGTAGCAGTCCGCGCTTTTCCGTTTCGTCGTAAGCGACGTTCATTGCATCGAAAATTGCCAGCGTGGCGCTATGCGTGCTCCACAATGCAATGCTCAAACCGACGAAGAAGGTAAGGCCAAGCGTCGAATTTCGGCTCCCTGCCAAACTGTCAATACGGTCGGCGATTAGATCAAATGCACCCGGTGGGAGCATTCCAGACAACTCCCGAAGGTGCTCGGCCATTGTCGACGGATCAGCGGCCAATCCGTACAGCGCAACGAGCGCGGATATCGCGGGAAACAAAGCGAGCAATAGGTAAAAAGTCACGCCGGCTGCAATAAGCGATACCCGGTCCTTAGATACCTGATAGACAACGCGCCAGAGAACGTCCTTTAGGCCTTTGACGGGAATGGCCTCGGGAGTTTCCGCATCTCGCCCCCGGTCTATGCTTGGAGAGTAAACGCCGCTCGGGGTTGATTTGCCAAAGCGACCGATGACGTAGACAGCCGTTGCCACAACCAAGCCTGCTGTGATTGTCGAAATTCCCTTGCGCATTCATTCTGCCCCGATAATCTGCAATACACTAGCGCTCGAACTAACCCCTGATGTTTGGCACTTACCCGTTGAACTTCAAGCGGGGTCAGGCACGATCCCCGTCAAATTGTTCCGCACTCGAAATCGGTGAAAGCCAAGGTTCCCGCCGCTTGACCCAAAGCTCGTAGGTCGGTGCGAGACCCGTTGGTGCATCGCGGAGGATTCCCAACTTCACCTCCGCCTCCTTATCGTTTGCCGAGTAGAGGCGTGACCCGCATCGTGAGCAGAACGATCGCCCAGAATACTGCAGAGTTTCTCCACGGGTCTCGAACTGGTCGGCGGGCCAAACCGCAAAATAGGTAAATGCTGAGCCGCTCTCCTGGCGTGAGCGTCCGGTGAGTTGTTTTTGCTGATCGGGCAAATCAGGCGATGTTCTGGC
>NZ_JBMDKV010000019.1:0-128542 GCF_057809895.1 Rhizobium sp. FG113
GTCGGCAGATGCTCGGCACAAGACCGAGCATGACGTCGGGGATGGGGTTGCCGCCTGCGGTTGAACCGCAGACACTGGCAGAGTGAGGGTTAGGCTGCTTTTGGTCTAACTGGCAAACGCCACTACCGGCAACCGATTGTTTCCACAGAGAAAACCCCATGCGCGACGTCATCCTCGGGCTCGTCCCGAGGATCCAAGCACGCCTCCGAGAGTGCAACGGTGCGGATGCACGCTACGGCGCCACGTGTCCATTCCCGTCGCTCGAGAAGCAGCGTCGGCAGATGCTCGGCACAAGACCGAGCATGACGTCGGGGATGGGGTTGCCGCCGGCGCTCACAGCGGATGAGCGCAACCGGCAACCGCTTGTTTCCACAGCGAAAACCACACACGCGACGTCATCCTCGGGCTCGTCCCGAGGATCTAAGCACGCCGCCGAGAGTGTAACGGTGCGGATGCACGCTACCGCGCCAAGTATCCATTCCCGTCGCTCGAGAGGCAGCGTTGGCAGATGCTCGGCACAAGACCGAGCATGACGTCGAGTAGGGGGTGCCGCCGGCGCTTGGACCGCAGACACTGGCAGAGTGAGGATTAGGTTGCTTTTGGTCTAATTGGCGAAAGCCGCGATCGGCAACCGCTTGTTTCCAAAGCAAAAACACCACACGCGACGTCATCCTCGGGCTCGTCCCGAGGATCTAAGCACGCCTCCGAGAATGCAACGGTGCGGATGCACGCTATGGCGCCAAGTGTCCACTACCGTCGCTCGAGAGGCAACGTCGGCAGATGCTCGGCACAAGACCGAGCATGACGTCGAGTGTGTGGTGCCGCCAGCGTTCCACGAAGTCGTGGTCGGTCGACGCTCATCGCCCCCACCTTTTCCCCCTCCACCATTCCGCCCAGCCAGAATCAGTGGTAACCCTTTCAACTGATTTGGCTATCAAGGGCGACCGGTGTTTCGATTTCCTCTCTTTATCGCGATGACGCTGATAATCGCTTTCGGCGGCGGGATACTCGTTTCGCTTTATGCGCTGAATGCGACCGCGGGCTTCGGCGCCATCAAGCTCGGCGCGTGGGAGGCGTTTCCGGAGTTGCAGACGGAGAATGCCGATCCTTACGCGAAGTCGCACCGGGCGCGCGCCGGCCGGCTGCTTTATGGGTCGGCAGAGGGGTTGATGTTCACCGCCAAGGTGGATGACGCCGGCAATCGGCTGGAGGCGGGATGCAGTTACAGGATCACCGGGCAGACGCCGCCGGCGCGGATATGGACACTGTTCACGTCGGATAATTCCGGCAATCCGGCCTCGTTGCAGCCCGGGCTGCCGGGTGCGCTCAATTCTTGGACGGTGCTGCGCCAGCCGGACAGCAGCTTCACCATCGACATCTCGACCCGGGCGCGGCCGAACAACTGGCTAGCGCTTCCGGCGGCCGGTACGTTTCAGCTGGTGCTGACGTTGTTCGACACGCCGACGGCCGGCAGTTCCGGCGTCATCGATCTGGCGATGCCGAAGCTTGAGAAGACAGGGTGCGGCAATGCTTAGGGTCCTGTTCGCGCTTCTGGCCGGCCTATTTGGTGCCGCCCTGCTGCATCTCGTCATCATCCTGTCGCTGCCGCATTTCACCGGCAAGGATGCGGCAACACGCGTCGCCTCCGAAGGCGATCTCGATACGTTTTATCTGCTCGGAGGCACCGAGGACACGGCGGGGCTTTCCAACGACGATCCATTCGTCAGGACCGCCGTCTGTTCCTTCGATATCGAGGAGAACCCGGTGCGGTTCACGGCCAGGGGCAACGTGCCCTTCTGGTCGATCGCGCTGTTCGACGATGCGTCGAACGAGATTTTCAGCATGAACGACCGGACCTCGGTCGGCGGCGCGGTGGATATCCTGATCGGCAGCCCGATCCAGCTCACCGAATTGCGCAAGTCGCTGCCGCAGGAACTTCAGAGGACGATCCTGGTCGAGACGACGCGGTCGGGCGGATACGCGGTTTTGAGAACGCTGGCGCCGCAGACGAGCTTCGACGCGGCGGCCAAGAGCTTCCTGTCGGAAGCCGGTTGCGAGGAATTCGCTCCCTCCAACTAACGGCCGCCAAATAACCCTGGACTACTTGGTCTTCGAGCGCGAGGCGCGGCGAACCGACGCCGGCTTGTCGGGGTCGGTCAGGCGTTCGTAGCGCACGCCGGTGTAAAGCAGGATCTGCGCTTCGAGCGGCGATCCTTCCACGCTTGATGATCTTTCCTTGCGGCCTGGCGTCCGAGATAGACGATCAGCCAATGCGATGACTATTGCCATTGTCGTCTCCCTGCACTGCCCGAGACGGATGAAGCTCAGATCTCACCCTGCCCGCCTGCGCGGACCGGCGCACCCTTGGCCGGGTTTGCCGGCATCGGGTCATTCGCGCCTTTCTCACGGCATATCGTGAACAATACCGTGATGCGTATGATGGCGCCCCTCTCAAGGAGCACGTTCTGCTTCCCGGATTGAGACAGACGGTGGTTAACAGAATATTAAAATTCGGCCGGAGAATCCTTGTCGATCGACGTCTCCATTAAAACGCAGGGGCCCGCCCTTTGGTTGCATGCCGATCGCAAAGATCTGCCGTTTCCATCGGTCACAAATTTTAGCTTTAAATCATATAGTTAGCGATACGGCGCCGAACACGGGTTCCGCCATCACCGATGTTGCAAATTTACCTCACAAAAATATTAATTGCAGTTCGCCGAGATGCCGCTAAGGTCGCATTATCGGCTGCAGGGTAAAACGCGGCCGACCCTGGATTTGATCTGGGGACTGGGTCTGACGGTTAACCAGGGTGGGCAGACAGATGTCTCTGATGATTGGGTCGACATTTTCGCCTGAGGATCTCGATATATTGCGCCACGCGTTGGATGCCTGGTGCGCGGAAAAGCGCATCGACATCAAGAGCTCGAAGGCGCAGGTCGCCGCCTCCACGGCGCTCGATCTCTATCAGTCCGGCTATGACGATCCCGACAAACTGCTGACCGCGCTGCGCGGACACCGGGCGCTTTGAGCCGTCCATATAAGTCTTCCCCATCACTCGTTTAACGGGCAGCGACCGGGCCGGCGGACGCCGCGCCTAGTGATGTTGCACAGCACCATTTCGGGACGATTCCCCTCAAATCTTCAGCAACGGTTAACCGTGTCCCTGTAGGATTTGTTCATATCCCGTATGTGGTAGAGGCGTCTTCGCGTCCAGGCCAGCGGCATCCCTCTAGCGTGTTCAGGGTGTGTTTTGTGCGTGACCGGTTTCGAGACCTAGAGGCCCCCTCCGCGAGCCGGAAGAAGGACGTGGTTCTCATGGCGACAGTGAGCAGTTTCGAGGGATTGCAGCCGCCGACCCGATCGGAGCTTCGCCAGTTCGCCGAATTGTTCACCCCCCTCTTCGTCGCCTCCTCCGACGACGCCAAGCGCCAGGCCGTGGCCGCACTCTCGCAATGCGCCGCCATTCCGCAGGCCGTCGCCCTGTTCATCGGCTGCCAGCCGATCGCCATCTCCGCCCCCTTCCTCATCTCCTCGCCGGCGATCGACGACGATACGCTCATCACCGTTGCCCGCACGCAGGGCGTCGAGCATATGCGCGCCATCGTCAGCCGCGATGCGCTTTCTCCGCGGGTGATCGACGTGCTGGTCGGGCTGCGCCATGCCGCGCCGAAGCGGCAGGTGGAGACGATCGAGCCGGCGCCAACAGTCGACAGAGCCGAGGTGGCCGAAGCGCTCGCCAGTGCGGCGATGCCTTTCGTTGCGCCGGAGACTGGACAGGTTAAGGTCATCGCAGAGACCGCGAGCGTAAGGGTCGAGATCAGCGAACCGGTTGCCGTGGCTGTAGAGGCTGTCGCGCCTGTGGTTGCCGAGGTTGCGCCGGTGGTCGACACGGTGGCGGTCGCTGCCCAAGAGGCTGCACCTTTGGTCACCGAAATAGTGTCCGAGCCCAACGGTGCGACGTCCACGGTCGCCGAGACGGTATCCGTTGTTGCTAAGACGCCTGTTGCCGTCGAAGTGCAGACCATCGCCATCGAAACCGACACCGAGGTCGTGGTGGCCGAGACGATCGCCGTCCATCCCGTCAAGCCGACGCAGACCGCCGAACTGCCGCCTGCGGCAGCCGAACAGCCGAGCGCTCAGTCTACAGCTTCCCCTGCCCCGGCAGCAACCGCCGAGACGCCCGCCAACGGCGGCGCGCGCGAGGAAGAGGTTCGCGATACGCTACGTGGTCTGGCGCGCCATCTCGGTCGTGACGATAACGACCGTCTCGGTCTTCGCACGCTCTCGACATTGCAATCGGCGCTTTTGGTGCGCTTTGCCCGCAGCCGCGAGGCGGTCGCCTTCGCAACGGCGCTTGCCGATACGCTGTCGGCCAGCCGCTGGCTTGCCGAGCGCATCATGCTCGACACGTCGGGCCAACAGATGGCAACGACGCTGACGAGCATCGACATGGATTTCTCCGACGCCGTCTTCGTTCTGGAAAAGCTCTATCCGCATCTGGCCGAGGCGCAGCACAGCGTCACCCGCGCGTGGATGGTGCTCGATGCGCTCGATCCGGAAGAGTGCCGCGACCGCGTCGAGGCATGGCGCCGGGCCGACAGCTATACCTATCTGCCGGAACAGGCGCCGGCCGCGCCCCATCCGGTCACGCAGCAGACCTCGCATGCCCGCGCCGTTCACCAGCCGCCGGCGCGCGCCATGCGGCTCGTCGGACGTTCGCGCTGATTTGAGTTAGAAGCGGTCGTCGCGCTCCTTGGCGAGCGGCACGATATCGGCGACATCATCGGCTTCGAGCTCGACGATCCAGAGGTCGTTGTCGAACTTGCGCTCGCGCTCCAGCATCGTTCTGATCTCCTCGGCATCCTTGCGCTCGAGCCTGATCTCGAACAGCCGTTCGCCGCTGTCTTCCTCGTCGAAGAAGCTCTGCGGCGCCGGGCCATAAAGCGTCTCGGAGCCATCGCGAAAATGCTGGCGGATGAAGACCGCGCCCGCCTCGTCGGCCCCCTTCTTCTCGACGGCGGCGAAATCGCCTTTGGCGAAGACACGGCGCAACAGCGCGGATACGAAGATGTCGGTGCGAAGTCTCATGCAGGCGGTATAGACCGGTGTGCGCGGGGCCGCAACGCAGCGGCGACGCGCATTTGATCGGCGCTCAGAGCGCGCCGATGTCCTTGAGCTTCTTCAGCACCGCCTCGCTGGGCTCGCCATTTTCAGGCAGGTTGTAGTGCTTCTGGAAATGGCGGATGGCGACGCGGGTTTGTTCGCCGACGACGCCGTCGACGCCGACATTGGTGTAGGCCATGTTGGCGAGGCCCTGCTGGATCTTCAGGACCAGATCGACGCTGTTCAAGGTCGACGACGGCGAGGTCGAGGGCGTTGCCGCGGCGCGGGCGACGGAGGTCTGCCTGGCCGGAACGGGTTCCAGCGCGTTTTTCGGAGCCGAGATCTTCTGGACCGGGACCTGCCTGACCGGCACCTGGGCTGCCGGGGCCGAAACCGGGGCGGGCTTGGGGGCCACCTTTGGCGTCGGGGCGGTCTTCACCTGGTGTTCGGCGCTGCGGATGGCAGCGGCGACTGGGTCTTCGGCAAGCGCCTGGGCCGAGACATCCTCGCGCGGGCGCTCGGTGGGGATGGCGGACGGGCCGATGGCGTCGGTTCTGAGTGCTGCCAGCACTTCGGGCGTGGCGTCGCCGCTCTGCGGCATGCCGACGGTTTCCTCGAAGAACAGGATGGCGGCGCTGGTGCGCGGGCCGATGACGCCGTCGGGCGCACCGTTATAGAGGCCGCGGCGCACGAGTTCGGCCTGGATATCCATGACAAGCTGGTTCGCCGGCTGGCCGGCCACAGGTGCCGGCGGCACGGCGTTGGTGGTCTCGGCGCTATTTCCCTCGCCCTCGCCTTCACGTTCGATCTTGAAGGTGGTGACCTCGCCGGTGTGTTCCTCGACCGGCGGGCGGCCGATGAGCGCGCTTGGAAACAGGCTGTCGCGGGTGCGCAGGAACGGGTGCGGGTGTACGCCCGGCTGATACCAGAGCGCATTGGCGGCGACGAAGGAGAAGATGACGAGGAAGGCGGCCGTGCCGCCCGTGATCGACGGATTGCGGCCGATGACGCCGCCGAGCACGCCAATGCCCTGCAGCCCCAAACCGCCAACGGCGGCAGCCCCTGTGAGAAGAAGGCTCGGCTTCTGCCTGCCCCTCTTTCCCTTAGGCGATTTTCGCTTGCTCGCGGCCATCGAAAAGCCCCTCTTCCAAGATGTCGGTCATGCCAGTCGACGCTTTCAGCCGTGGCGGAAACTCGACCGGGTGATTGGCCGAGAGGTCCATGACGGGTACGCCGGAGCCATCCGCCGCAATCGAGATCGTGATGATGGTGCCGGAGCCCGGCGTGCTGGCGATGGCGAAATCGCCGCCATGCAGCGCGACCAGGCCCTTGACCAGCGACAGGCCGAGGCCCGTACCCTCGAACCGGCGGGTGTAATCGTTCTGGATCTGCACGAAAGGCTGGCCGAGCAGCTGCAGCTTGTCGGCCGGAATGCCGATGCCGGTATCGGAGACGCAGAGCGTCAGGATGCCGTCGCGCACCGAGGCGTCGAGCGAGATTGCGCCGCCGGCTTCGGTGAACTTGACGGCATTGCCGACCAGATTGATGAGGATCTGCTGGATGGCGCGCTGATCGGCGACGACCTCGTCTAGACCGCGCTGGATGCGGCTCGTCAGCGACACGCCCTTGGTCTTGGCCTGCAGCCCAAGCATGGCCTCGCAGGAGCGGACGACGGTGGCGATATCGAAGGGTTCCAGCACCAGCTCGTAGCGGCCGGCCTCGATCTTGCTCATGTCGAGCATGGTGTTGACGACGGAAAGCAGATGCGCGCCGGAATCGCGCACAAGGCCGACATATTCGCGCTGGCGCTCATTGGCGAGCTTGCCGAAATACTCGCCGATCAGAATATCGGAGAAGCCGAGAATGGCGTTGAGCGGCGTGCGCAGCTCATGGCTGACGGCAGCGAGGAACCGCGACTTGGCGTCATTGGCCGAGCGGGCATCGGCGGCATGGGCTTCGGCCTCGACGCGGAGCTGATGCTCGGCGGAGACATCGCGCAGCTGGGCGACGACGCTGATCAGCGCGCCATCGCTATCGCGGCGCGCGGTGAGATCGGTTCTGAGATGGGAAAACTGGCGATTGTCCACCGAGACCGACGGGCGCTCGAGCCTGAGATCGACCATCGCATGCTCCTCGCCCTGGCGCAGCCGGTCGAGCGCCTGGAGGAAGAGGATGCGGTCGGAGACGTGGATCTGCTCTATAAAGCCGCGACCGTCAGGGGCGCGCATCCAGGCGAGGTAGTCGCGCTTGTCGCGGCCGCCGACATTGACGACGGAACCCTGCGGATCGAGAAACAGGATAAGGCCGGCCGAGGCTTCCATGAAGAACTCTTCGGCCGACTGGGTGGCGACACCCGAGGTGACGATGCTCTGGCGCGACAGCGCGATGCTGCCGACGGCCGAAAACAGGAAACCGCCGACGACGGCGGCGACGCCTGCCGGAAGCGCAACGGCCGGGCTGGTGACGATGGAGAGAGCGGCGGGAGCGACGACAAGTGCTGCCGAAGACAGAAGCGCAAGCCGGCGCAGGATGGTCAGCTCGCGCTGGCGCACCGCGGCACTTCCTCCCGTCCGGGAGAGCCAGCGATCCGCCGCCCGGTCCACGAGGGCTGTCGCCCGATCCACGATGTCACTCAATACAAGCACGCAATACCCGCCCTAAAAAGGCTCTTCACAGAGGCCCAAGAATAGGCCCCGGGCGCTTAAGGAAAGAATAAGGGAAAGTGCCACTCCTCGGCCGGAAAGCGCGAAAAGTCCCATTTTGGGCCACCGGAAGGGCCCTTTGTTTTTTACGGTTAACAGCGAGTAAGCGACGGATTTCGCTCATTTTTCGGCAAGTCGTTAACGCTTGGGGCGAACGCGCTTCAAGGAAAGCCTGCAATTACAGGAGGTGGCTCATGGCATGCTTAACGCCAATGGCTACAATTCGACCGAAATGCGCCGAATGCGGTTTCGATTAAAATTTGAACTAAATTTGACGCAAATGCCACCGAGTTTCGAAAACCGGCATTCGCAAGTTTTGGCTAGGGTGAAATCACACCGGAAGACGGACCTGATTCGGCGGCAAGACCGAGCGGGAAAACAGGATGGGCAACGAACATGTGGTTTCTATTCAAATCATCGATCTGGCTCGGGCTTCTCTTCGTCGCCTTGTCGTTCTTCAGCGGCGAGCGCCAGACGAACACGCAGACCGGATCGACATTGCAGATTGCAGACGCCTTCGTCGCCGTGACCGGCGCCTATGACTATCTGAGCGGCATGTGCGGCGAGAAGCCCGAGGTTTGCGCGAAGGGCGCCAATACGCTCGGCGTTCTCGGCGAGCGGGCCCGTGCCGGCGCCCTCGTTGCCTTTGAACTGCTCGACAGCAAGTTCGGCAGCGGCAAGAGCGCCACTGTTGCCACGACCGCGACACCTTCCGTCGGCCTGGCGCCTGCGACGACCGTACAGCCGGCAACGGCAGCCGCTCCGCAGCAGCTGCGCGATGACCGTACCGTGGCGCTGAACCAGCCGATGCCTTATCGCCCGCCTGTCGACGACGGCGAGGACAGCTCGGCCGCCGCCCATGTCGCGACCGATCGGGTCACGACCGGCACCATTCCGCTGCCGACCCCGCGTCCGGCCATCTGACGAATTCCGCGGCCACCGCCGCACCCAAAGCTTGCACCGGCGCCGGCCAATGGCCCCGCCCTGTGCCTGACGTGCCTGCCCTGTTTACTTTCAGCATTTTGCTGCGCCGCGAGGATGCCCATCCTTCGCGGCGTTTCTTTTTAACAGTTCAAATCTGGCCGCATCTCCCCTATATGATCGGGAGACAACGAAAGGCCATTTGCATGACGTCCCTTGATCAGATCATCGACGATTTCACCTTCCTGGACGACTGGGAAGATCGCTATCGCTATGTGATCGAACTCGGCAAGGCGTTGCCTGATCTCGCGGACGAGAAGAAGACGTCGTCAAATAAGGTGATGGGCTGCGCCAGCCAGGTGTGGCTGGTGACGCATGTTTCCGACGACAGCGACAATCCGGTAATGACCTTCGAGGGCGATTCCGACGCGCATATCGTGCGCGGGCTGGTGGCGATCGTGCTTGCCACCTATTCCGGCAAGACGGCTTCGGAGATCGCCGCATTGGATGCCTTCGAGGTATTCGGAAAGATGGGCCTCGTCGAGAACCTGTCGGCGCAGCGTTCCAACGGCCTGCGCTCGATGGTCAACCGCATCCGCGAGGAAGCGCGGCTGCGGGCGGCGGCGTAAAGCCAGCCTCCTTCTAAGCTTGATCGATCAGGACCAGAGCTCCGGGCGATAGTCCGGCGTGCCCCAATGCTCCATGCGCTGGCGGCGGGATGGTGGTTGCGGGTTATAGTGGCGCGAGAGCGCCATGAGTGCCGTGCGCAGCATCAGCTTGGCGGAGCGCACAGGCCATTGCCGCTCGCGCTCGACCGTCTCCAGCCCCTTCATGAAGCAGCAGACATCCAGCGCCACGCCTGACAGCTCCGGCCCCAGCGCCTCCAGCGCGCGGTTGACGGCAAGGCGGGCGGCGACGGCGCTGTCGGTCAGATCCGCCATGCCGCCACGTCCGCCGCTGGCGCGGCTTGAGAGGCGCGGTTCCCAGGAGGCGGTGACGCGCGGCTGCAGCTGGGCGCGGGTAAAATCGGCATGCAGCCTCTCGCCGGCCTTGATCGCCGCCTCGGGCATGAAAGCAGCGCCGTCGCGGTCCTTCAGACGCTCGAGGCTTGCGAGCGGCGATTCGTCCTTGTTGACCCGCAGCCGCCTGACGACGCCATCGACCTCGCGGGCGTTTGTCTCAATCTCCGCGTGCTGGGTGAGAAAGGCTTCATCCGCCTCGGCGGCGGCGCGGCGCAGATAGGCGCGGGCCTGATTGGATGCGCGCAGCAAATCGCCCTGCTCCTCGACAAGGCCGGAGGCGCGGGCTTCGGTGATAAGGGTTGAGGGAAAGCCGGCGGTCGTTCCGTCGGTGAAGAGGATATCGATATCGCGCCCCTCGCCCTCAAGTCGCCGTGCCTCACCCCGGATGAGCAGCTTCAGTAGTCTCACCATCGGCTTTTGCGAGGCGGCCAGTTTTGTCTTCGTTTTTGGGGATTTACTCATGGCCGTATCCTCCGCCGGACCGGAAGATGGAATTGACGGTGCGCTCGACGGCGGCGACGAATTCGTCATAGGCGGGATCGTCGCGGCGATCCTCGACCACGTGGCAGGCATGGCTGACCGTGGTGCGATCGCGGCCGAAGCCGGTGCCGATCTCATGCAGCGGGATCTGCAGCGCGACATGGCAGACATACATGGCGATCTGCCTGATGTGGCAGAGCGTGCGGCGGCGGTCGCGGCGCATCTGCACACGCTGGCCGGCGATCATCACCATCTCTGTCGTGACTTCCTGGCAGATGCGGCAGACGGCGCGCACGGCATCCGTGGCGGACTGTGGGCGATCATCCCTTGAAAGGGTGGTCTGCTCTTCCCCATAAGGCGGGGACAGCGGCGCATTCGCGGCGCCGGGCGGGGAAAAATGTCCAATCGGCATATGAATACTCCTATGAATAGGAATTAATTCATACACTCTATACAGGAACGGGGATAAACGAAAGCGCGCCTCGATCGATTTCGGCTGATTTCGCTCACGAATTTTAACGAGGATTGAAATTATTTGGGATTATTTTCCTCGTCTCCTTGAAGCCTTCTTTGCTTGCCGCATGTCTTTATCCCGAAACCGGTGTCCACTTTCGGGAGACATGCGCAAACACGAAAAAGCCGGGCTCTCGCCCGGCTGATCGTGATCGTTCAATGCGACAAATCTATCAGCCGCGGCCGCGCTTGCGGCGCTGGCCAAGACCCATTTCCTTGGCAAGGCGCGAGCGCGCCTCGGCATAGGCAGGCGCTACCATCGGGTAGTCGACCGGCAGATCCCACTTTTCGCGATATTCTTCAGGCGAGAGGCTGTGGTGAGTCATCAGATGGCGCTTGAGCGACTTGAAGTTGCCGCCGCACTCGAGGCAGGTGATCTGCTCATCCTGGACGGATTTGCGCACAGAGACAGCAGGCTTCTGCTTTTCAACGACAGCCATGGCCGGTGTCGGCGCCGACGTGTTGCTCAACGCCGAATGCACGTCCGAAATAAGATTGGCGAGGTCGCCAACCGGCACGACGTGGTTGCTGACATACGCTGCGACGATATCCGCGGTAAGCTCGACCAGCAATTCTGGCCCGCTTCCGGCTGCAGTATCCGTCATATTTCGTTTCTCCTGTTTGCATGCTCAAAAGGTCTAGAGCCTCCTTGGCCCCGGACCGCTATCGTAGAGCGAACAGCAAAAAACTCAGTCTGCGGCTACATGTTTCGAAAAACTGAAATCCACCCCTAGATTCCTGAGGCCGAAACCCGTTCTTATACTGCCTGATCTTGCATTAGTACGCACACACCCGCACACGACCCTCAATTAAACATTGAAATTCAAAGCGACCGAGGAATTATGCAATGTGATTCTAATTCAATATCAGAACTCTACTTGAGCATCAATTATCACCGTTTTGCGAAAACGCCAATTAATATTTCATATATATCTGTCAAAAAACGCCTCTATCCCAAGAATTAATATAGCGCGAAGGAAACATTAATCATCCTCACATCTGCTTAAAACTGCAAAAAACTGCTTAAAATCTTGAATATATAGCACTCTTACCTTTCAAGAAGATCGTCGCGCACCGAAGGCGGTAACAGACGATAACCTGTCTTGTGTGCCGCCCTGGCCAAGAGATGAGCGGCCACCGGTGCCGTCAGTATAAAAAACACGAAACCAGCAAGCGAACGTGCAAATACGGCGATTTCTCCTGATTCGATCCCGGCCGCAAATAATAACAGACCCGAGCCAACCGTTCCGGCTTTCGACGCGGCGTGCATACGCGTGTATAAATCCGGCAGTCTGACTATACCAAGAGCGGCCACCAGCGCGAAAAGCGCGCCCGACAAAAGCAGCACGGAAACGACGATGGCGGTGATGTAGTCCATCATGTCCTGTCCTTCTTCGTCTTGCGCGCGGGCGCGGTCTTGATCTTTAACTTGGCATCGCTCTTCACCTTCGCATCGGGCTTTTTCGAGGCCGGGCGGACGGTTTTATCCGTTTGCGCCGCCATCGGTCCAGCCGAAGCGGGCCGCGGGCCGCGCGACAGAACGAAGCGGGCGAAGGCGACGGTGGCGAGAAAGCCGACAAGGCCGAGCGAGATGGCGATATCGATATAGAGCGCAAAGCCCGTCTTGACCGCGACGACGGCAAGGAAGCCGATCGCCGTGCCGGACAGCGTATCGAGCGCCAGGATGCGATCCGGCAGGGTCGGCCCGACGATGACCCGCCAGGATGCGACGAGGAAGGTGACGGCGAGGATCACAAGCGCCACGGATGCGGTAGTGGAGACGATCGCGTCGGGTGTCATCGAAACGCCTCCATGATCTTGCGCTCGAAGCCATCGGCGATGACGCGCCTGATCGCATCCGGATCGGCGCAATCGAGCGCATGGACGTAGAGCGTCTTATGGTCGTCGGAGACATCGACCGAGAGCGTTCCCGGCGTCAGCGTGATCATGTTGGCGAGCAGCGTGATTTCGAAATCACGGTCGACGGTGAGCGGAAAGGCGAAGATGCCGGGCTTCAGGTTCATCTCAGGGCTGAGCACCGTCGTTGCCACCTTGATGGCGGACATTGCGAGCTCCTTGATGAACAGCAGCGCCAGCGAGGTGATCGCCCAGAGACGCCAGAGATAGGCCTTGCTGCCGAAGGGTTCACGCACGAGGAAGAGCGCCAGCGCGCCGAGCGCGAAGCCGAGGACGAGATTGTGAGCCGAGGTGCTGCCGCTGAGTGCGGCCCAGGCGATCGCCAGCAGGAGATTGAGAAGCAAGGCGATCATGGCGCGACGCCTCCCGGGAAGACGGATTCGATATAGGGATAGGGGTCGGTGAGTTCGGTGGCGACGGATTGCGTCAGCGCCAGCAGACGCTCCGGCAGCAAGCCGAAGCCGACGATGAAGGCGGTCAGAAGCAGGAGCGGCAGCATCGTCCGCCAGCCGGTGGAAACATGGGTTTCGGCGCTTTCAGTGGCCGGGCGCCAATAGGCGAGCAGGAAGACGCGGCCGAATCCGATCGTCGTCAGGAAGCCGCTGACCAGCACGGCGGCCGCCAGCCACCAGGCGCCGACATCGAGCGAGGACTTCACCAGGATGAGCTTCGGCCAGAAGCCGGAGAACGGCGGCAGGCCGCAGGCAGCGAAGAAGAGAATGAGCGAGATGGCGGCGAAGAGGCCATTGCGGCGATAGAGCCCACCCAGCCTCGTCAGCGAGAAACTGCCGCCGAGAAAGGCCATCTGGCCGGCCGCGAGATAGAGTGCCGTCATCAGCAGCATCGAATGCAGCGCATAGAAGACGGTGCCGGACAGTGCGCCTGTTGTGCCGATGGCAATGCCGATCAGCATGTTGCCGATGCCTGATATGACGACATAGCCGAGCAGCTTTCTCACATCGTCCTGCGCCAGCGCGCCGAGCGCGCCGAGAATGGCGGTGGCGGCACCGGTGATGGCGATCAGCAGGCTGAGCTCCTCGCGCTCCAGCGGCAGCAGCACCACCAGCACGCGGATCAACGAGTAGATGCCGACCTTGGTGAGCAGGCCGGCAAAGAGTGCCGACACGACGATGCGCGGGGTGTGATAGGAGGCAGGCAGCCAGAAATTGACCGGAAAGGCGGCCGCCTTCATCGCGAAGGCCAAGAGGAAGAGGGCTGCCAGCGTCGTCAGCGGCGCGGTTTCGCTGAGTTCGCCTGCCTTGCTGGCGATATCGGCCATGTTGAGCGTGCCGAAGATGGCATAGAGAATGCCGACCGCGATCAGGAACAGCGTGGTGCCGAGGAGATTGAGGACGGCATATTTCATCGCGCCGTCGATCTGCTTGCGCTCCGAGCCCAGGATCAGCAGGCCGAAGGACGAGATCAGCAGCACCTCGAACCAGACGTAGAGATTGAAGACGTCGCCGGTGAGAAACGCGCCGGTGACGCCGGCCATCAGCATCATCAAGAACGGGAAGAAGCCGTAGCGCCGGTTAGTGTCGTCGATATCGGAGAGCGCGTGTATGCTGCCTGCCAGTGCGGCGATCGCTGCCGTCAGCGCCATGACGGCGGAGAGCGTGTCGACGGTGAACGCGATGCCGAAGGGCGGCAGCCAGCGGCCCATCACCATGGTGAGCGGGCCATCGGCCATGACCTTGACGAGGAGTGCGGCGTCGAGGGCGACGAGCAGCGCGAGGCCGGGGATGGCGAGCGAGGCTTGAAGGCGGACGGAGCCGCGGGCCATCAGGAGGATGGCGCCGAGCGTGATGCAGAGCGCGACCGGGGCGATGACGAGCCAGTGGGCGATCGGCACGGGGGATGTGACGAGGGCCGCGGAGAGGTCGGGGATGGTTTGGGTGGGGGTGGCCATTTAGGGGGTGGCCTCGCATAGGCGTGGTGCGGGTGCTCTTGGGCGTGGTGCGGGGATGCCCCGCTTCGTCGACGGTGCTGCCGCTGAAGAGTGCGGTGCAGGCAGTCGGCGTGGTGCGGATACACCCCCCTCTGCCCTGCCGGGCATCTCCCCCACAAGGGGGGAGATTGGCTGGGCGTAACCGCTCGCTCCACTCTCATTGTTTGGGGATGCCGTCACAACGAGTCGATCTCCCCCCTTGTGGGGGAGATGCCCGGCAGGGCAGAGGGGGGTAACCCACGGCATAACACCAGCCATCATCAATACCCCACCGGCGGCAACGTCGGTTCATCGGGCTCGGCCACCCGCATCTCGTCGGTGTTGTCAGTGCCGATGTCCTGATAGGCGCGATAAGTCAGCACCAGAAGAAAAGCCAGCAGCGAAAAGGAGATGACGATCGCCGTCAGGATCAGCGCCTGCGGCAGCGGGTTGGCGGCCCCCGATGGCAGCGCGTCGAGGCCGTCGGGGATGATCGGCGGTACTTCGCGGGTGAGCCGACCTGATGTGAAGAGCAGGAGGTTGACGGCGTTGCCGAGGATGGCGATGCCCAGCATGATGCGGATCGAGAATTTCGACAGCATCAGATAGACGGCGGCGGTGAAGAACAGGCCGACGAGGATGGCGAAAAGCGGCTCCATCATTCGACCTCCCGCTCTTCCAGCGACAGCGCGATCGAGGTGACCGCGCCGACCACGACGAGATAGACGCCGATATCGAACAGCATGACCGATGACAGCGGCACCTCGACGCCGGCAATCCTGGGATAGATCCAGAGGCCGGTCATGAAGGGCACGGCGAACAGGATCGAGATGAGGCCGGCCAGAGAGGACATTAAGAGGCCGGCGCCTGCGATCGACAGCGGGTGGAAGACGATGGCGCGACGCACGGCGCCGGTGCCCCTGATGATGCCGAAGATCGCCAGCGCGGACGCCGCGATCAGCCCGCCTATGAAGCCGCCGCCGGGCTCATTATGGCCGCGCAGCAGCACGAAGACGGAGAAGAGCAGCATCAGTGCGGTAAGCACGGGGGCGATGGTGCGAGCGATAAGCGTGTTCATGGGCGCTCCACTCCGAGGTCATCGGGCGCATCGGGGTCGTTTGCCGCGAGCTTGCGCTCGGCCCCTGCCCGGACACGGATCAGCGCCAGGATGGCAAGGCCGGTCATGGCGACGACGGCGATCTCGCCGAGCGTATCGGTGCCGCGGAAATCGACGATGATGACGTTCACGACATTGGCGCCGTGGGCGATGGTTTTCGAATAGGTATTGAAGAAATCGCTGAGCGTGGCGCTGAACGGCGCTTCGGTCGCCTTCATCAGCAGCAGCGTCAGACCCGTACCGCAGGCGAGCGCCACCGCGCCGTCGAAGAGCATCTGGCGAAGAGGGCGCGGGTCGGTGTGCGATAGGCGCAGCCGCGTCATGACCAGCGCGAGGATGACGACCGATAGCGTCTCGACCATGAACTGGGTGAAGGCGAGATCGGGGGCGCCGAAGAGCAGGAAGATGAGGGCGACGGCAAAGCCCTGGATGCCGAGCGAGACGATGGCGGTCAGCCGGTCGCGGGCGATGATGACGGCGACGAGCCCGATGACGGCGAGCAGGAAGACGCCCCATTCATGAATCTGCACGCCCGCCGGCCACGCCGGCAGCGAAGGCCCCTCGCCGAACAGCCAGAGCGGCAGAATGAGGATGGCGGCGACCGCGAGGAAGGTGCAGGTCACGTAGATCTCCAGCCGGCCGGGCTGCAGGATGCGGGTGATGCGCACGGAGAGGGAGACGAGGCCCGATATGGCATTGTCGAAGCCCTGATCCGGCCCCGGCCCCAATCTCTGCAACAGCGCCGCCATCAGCGCGCGGGCACGATCGAGCTGCCAGTAGACGGCGATGCCAAGCGCGATGGTGAAGAGCGACAGGAGCAGCGGCAGCCCGATATGTGGGGCGAGCGAGCTCTCGATCGTGGTGGCCGCCCCCTTGACGGACGAGGCCATGGGCGAGGAGACGAAGTGGTTGGTCGTTGCCGAAAACAGGGCGGCGAGAAGGCCGAGCAAGGCGAGCACGGCGGGGCCGAGCCACAGAAGCGGCGGGGCCTCGTGCGGGTGCTTCGGCGTTTCGACCGGGGCGCCGAGGAAGGGTTTCAGGGCGACGGCGAAGGCGATGGCGAACATCAGCACGTTGGCGGCGATCACCAGGACAGCAAAGAGGATCGAGCGCGGATCGCCATGGGCAAGGGCCGCGTAGATCTCCTCCTTGGCGAGGAAGCCAGCGAACGGCGGCAGGCCGCCCATCGAGAGGGCAGCGGCAAGCGCAATCGCGAAGGTGAGCGGCATTGCCGTTCTCAACCCTCTGAGGCGGGTGACGTCGCGGGTGCCGGTCTCGTGGTCGATGATCCCCGACACCATGAACAGCGCGCCTTTGAAAAGCGCGTGGGCGACCAGATAGAGCACCGCCGCCTCGATGGCGTAATCGGAACCGAAGCCGGTCAAGAGAACCAGCAGGCCGAGCGAGGAGACAGTGGTGTAGGCGAGTTTCAGCTTCAGATCGGTCTTGCGGATGGCAAGCAGCGCGCCGACAACAAGCGTGACGCCGCCGAAGAGCGGCAGGATGAACATCCAGGGTGTTGTGCCGCCCATGACGGGATTGAGGCGCATCAAGAGATAGACGCCGGCTTTGACCATGGTCGCCGAATGCAGATAGGCCGAAACCGGCGTCGGCGCTTCCATGGCGTTGGGCAGCCAAGCATGAAACGGATATTGCGCCGACTTGGTGAAGGCGCCGCCGAGAATGAGCAGCAGGATCGGCATGTAATAGGGGTTGGCGCGCAAGAGATCGCCCGATTGCAGCAGCACCGAGAGCTCGGACGCGCCTGTCGTGCTCCAGATCATCAACAGGCCGGCCAGCAACAACAATCCGCCGCCACCGGTGATGACCAGCGCCTGCAGAGCGGCTCGGCGCGAGGCCTCGCGGCGGTGATCGAAGCCGATCAGCAGGAAGGAGGTGATCGATGTCAGTTCCCAGAAGACGAAGAGCATCAGGAAGTTGTCGGAGACGACAAGACCGAGCATTGCGCCCATGAACAGGAAGATGAAGGAGAAGAAGCGGCCGAGATCGGGATGGCCCTTGAGGTAGCCGCCGGCATAGAGAACGACCAGCGTGCCGATGCCTGATATCAACAGCGCGAAGGTGACCGACAGACCGTCGAGCATCCAGGCGAAATCGAGATTGAGGCTCGGCGCCCAGGCATACCCGCCGCGAATGACGGTTCCGGCGGCGATTTCGGGCAGAAGGCTTGCGAAGCGAAGGAAAGCGAGAAGCGGCGCGAGCGCCAGCAGCCAGGCGGCATTGTGGCCGAATGCGCGGACGAGAAACGGTGCAAGGACGGCGCCAAGAAATGGCAGACACAGTGCCGCAAACGTCAATGCCGTGCCATCGGCCATCCGCTCTCCTTTTACCCTTGAAGACCCCGAATCCGAAACAAATCAGATGCCTCAGGTTTAGAAGAAGAGCGCCGCCATCTCAAGCTAGATCGGCCAAATGAGGGTTTGGACGCATCGCGCGCGGGGACGGATGGCGGCGCAAAGAGGATTGATCAGCCGGCTCTCGTGAGACGCGGCAGGCGTCTTGGCGCGAGCAGCGTGTGCAGAATGAAGGCGGCAAGCAGCAGCGGCCAGAGCGAACAAGCGGCGAGGCCAAAGCCACGCGCCAGCGTCCATCCGCCCCTGACGGCCCAGCCTTCGAGCGCCGTCATCAGCATGAAGACGCTCGAGATCGCGCAATAGGCGCTGACTACAATGGTATCACTCATTTCAGCATCCCCCGATGCTCGATTTTCATCAAGTATAGCCAGGATCAGGGGCGACATTAGCTGGCTCTTATGATGAGCCGGCGTTCATCCGAACGGGCGATGCGACGAAGGGCGCGATAACCGCGCTTGAGACGAGCGGGAGACGGCGTTTCGTGGTAGTCTCCTCGCAATAGCAAATGCCAATCATCAAGGGAGGATGAGGCGATGCTGGAAGCGGACAAGATCTTTGCCGGCTCCGTTCCGGAAAATTACGACCGCCATATGGTGCCGCTGATTTTCGCATCCTATGCCGCCGACCTGGCGCGGCGGGCCGCCGCCCTGAAGCCGAAGGCGGTGCTCGAGATCGCGGCCGGCACCGGCGCCGTGACCCGGGCGCTGGCGCCACTGCTCCCACCCGGCGCGACCTATATCGCGACCGATCTCAACCAGGCCATGCTCGACTATGCCCGCTTGCACCAGCCGGCCGAGGATCGTGTCGTCTGGCGACAAGCCGATGCCATGGCGCTGCCCTTCCAGGATGCGAGTTTCGACCTCGTGTGCTGCCAGTTCGGGGCGATGTTCTTTCCGGACCGACCGGCCGCCTATCGCGAGGCACGGCGGGTGCTCAAGCCAGGCGGGCGGCTTCTGTTCAGCGTCTGGGACCGGATCGACACGAACGTGTTCGCCGACGACGTGACCAAGGCGCTCGCCACCGTGTTTCCCGACGACCCGCCACGTTTCGCCGAGCGTACGCCGCACGGCTATCACGACCGCAACCAGATCCGCGACGACCTCGCGCGCGCCGGATTCAAGGAGATCGAGATCGACACCCGCCCCGATATCAGCCGCGCGCCATCGGCCCGCGAGGTCGCTGTCGCCTATTGCCAGGGAACGCCTTTGCGCGGCGAGATCGAGGCGCGGAACCCTGCGAAGCTTGAGGCCGCGACCAAGGCGGCGGAGGCGGCGCTTGCGAGCAAGCACGGCAACGGCGAGATCGCCGCCAAGATCCAGGCGCATGTGATTTTGGCTTCGGGGTAGGTTTGCATCGTGCGGCCCATTGCGCGGCCAGACCTCTTCTGATCATAGGAAGATTCAAACGGAATCAATCCTTTAGGGAATCGCAATGAACCTTATAGAAGAGCGCGTGGCGATGGCGCGGGCGGGCACCAACCCTTATGTGATCTGCCGCATGCGTTCCGGCTGGCTTGTCATCGGCGATGTGCAGCCGCTGCCGGGCTACTGCCTGCTGCTGGCGGATCCCGTCGTGCCGAGCCTCAACGATCTCTCTCCCGAAGCGCGTGCGGCCTTTCTCGGCGACATGGCGCTGGCGGGCGACGCGCTGCTTTCCGCTACCGGTTGCGCCCGGGTGAACTACGAGATCTGGGGCAATGCGGAGCCTGCGCTGCACGCGCATATCATGCCACGCTATCTGACCGAGCCCGAGGACAAGCGCCACCGCCCGGCCTGCATGGGCTATTCGTGGAGCGAAGCAGCAAAATCGGGCGATGGCGAGGCCGCGCTGGTCGCCACGCTGCGAGCGTATATCGAGGCGCACGGGGCTGTGGTTTGATCGACACGGCGGCCGCGAACTCGACCGTCGGACGTCAGCGGTCCCTTGATCGTTCGCGTCAACAGCACCACATTCTCGAAGAAATCAAAACACACTCGCCGCAAGCCACAGCTGCGTGAAAGGAGCACTCCATGGCCGATACGACGATCGCCAAGGTTCACAAGACCGATGCCGAATGGAAGGAACAGCTCACCCCCGAGCAGTACCGCATCACCCGTCAGCACGGCACCGAACGGGCCTTTACCGGACCCTACTGGGATTCATTCGAAACGGGGCTCTACAGCTGTGTGTGCTGCGACGCGCCGCTGTTTCGTTCCGACACCAAATTCGACGCCGGCTGCGGCTGGCCGAGCTATTTCGAGGCGGTTTCGCCCGAGGCGGTGACCGAATATCGCGATACCAGCCACGGCATGGTGCGCACCGAGATCCGCTGCGGCAATTGCGAGGCCCATCTCGGCCACGTCTTCCCCGACGGCCCACCGCCAACAGGCCTGCGCTACTGCATCAACGGTCACTCGATGGTGTTTACGCCGGACAAGTGATGGCGATGCCTCCTGTTTATCCACTGGCGTTCAGTCCGTTGCAGCGTGCTTAGATCCTCGGGACGAGCCCGAGGATGACGTCGAGAGGGAGGAAACGCTGGTGTTTCAATGGGTTGCCGGATCGTAGCTCCATCGCTTCATTGGTTTCCTGACGCCAGCCACATACTCAGCCGTCATGCTCGGCCTTGTGCCGAGTATCTAAGCACGTCTCCCGGAATGCAACGGTGATGGTGCTTTCGACGGTCGCCCCTGAGATGCCGCCATGCATACCGGGTGATCCACTCACGTCCAGCCCGTTGCGGCGTGCTTAGATCCTCGGGACGAGCCCGAGGATGACGCCGAGAGCGAGGAAACATTGGCGTTTCAATGGGTTGCCGGGTCGAGGCTCCGCCGTTTCGATCATTTACTGACGCCGGCCACACACTCCGCCGTCATGCTCGGCCTTGTGCCGAGTATCTAAGCACGTCTCCCGGAGTGCAACGGTGATGGTGCTTTCGACGGGCGCCTATGCGATGCCGGCGCGCCTACCGGGTGATCCACTCACGTCCAGCCCGTTGCGGCGTGGTTAGATCCTCGGGACGAGCCCGAGGATGACGTCGCGAGGGAGGAAATGCTGGGTTTTTCAATGGGTTGACAGATAGCCCACCGGTTCAATGGCCTGCCGACACCTCACCAACACACGCCGCCGTCAGCCTGGCACCCGCAGCTCCATGAACGTCAGGTCCAGCCAGCGGCCGAACTTGATGCCGACTTCGTGGAAGGTGCCGCCGTTGCGGAAGCCTAGTTTTTCGTGCAGCGCGATGGAGGCCTGGTTGCCGGCTTCGATGCCGGCGATCATGACGTGGATGCCGTTTTCGCCGGCGCGCTTGATCAGTGCCGTCATCAGTTGCTTGCCGATGCCGGCGCCCTGGTGGTCCTTTTCGACATAGACGGAATGCTCGACCGTGTGGCGGAAGCCCTCGAAGGCGCGCCAGTCGCCGTAGGAGGCATAGCCGGCGATCTTGCCGTCCTTCTCGGCGACCAGAACGGGGAAGCCGCGGGCGCGGCGCATGGCGAACCATTCGCGGCGGTTGTCGAGATCGACCACCGTCTCGTTCCAGATCGCCGTCGTGTGCTCCACCGCGTGATTGTAGATATCGCGGATCGCGGCCAGATCGGCTTCGGTGGCGTCGCGGATGAGGGTGGGTTGCGTCATGATGGTCTATCCACTATAAATTCACTATGTCCACTATATCAGACAATTTCGATCGCTGTCTAGGCGATCGCGTCCGCGCCGAGCGGGAATTGCGGGGATGGTCGCTGAGCGACCTCGCCGACCACTCCGGCGTATCGCGGGCGATGATCCACAAGGTGGAGCGCGGCGAAAGCAGCCCGACGGCCTCGCTTTTGGGCAAGCTCTGCGGCGCCTTCGGGCTGACGGTGTCGTCGCTGATCGCGCGCGCCGAGGCGGGCAGCCAGCGGCTGAGCCGGCGCGAAGACCAGCCGCTTTGGACCGATCCGGAGACCGGATATACGCGGCGGCACGTGTCGCCGGATGGTAGCCCGTTCGATATTGTCGAGGTTGCACTGCCCTCAGGCGCCCGCGTCGCCTACCCGGCCGCATCCTTCGTGTTTCTCAGGCAATGCATCTGGGTGACCGAGGGGGCGCTCACCTTCGTCGAGGGCGAGATGGTGCATGCGCTGAAGACGGGCGACTGCCTGTTGCTCGGCCCGGCGGTGGATTGCGAATTCCGCAACGACAGCCGTGAGACCTGCCGCTATGTGGTGACGCTGACGAAGACTGGATGAATGTTGGTCGGCGTCACGCCGGGCTCATGCTGAAGCAGGTGAGCACCGCGGTGTAATGGACCGCCGCAGCGGCGACGACGAAGCCGTGCCAGATGGCGTTCTGGAAGCGCAGCTTTTCCCAGACGTGGAAGATCACGCCCAGCGAATAGATGATGCCGCCGATGACGATCAGGAGCATCGAGGCATAGGGGATGCGCTCGGCGACAGGCCCCGCGACCATGACGCCGCTCCAGCCCATAGCGAGATAGAGCAGGATCGCCAGACGGTCGTAGCGGCCGGGGAAGACGCATTTCAGGAACACGCCCATGAAGGCCACTGCCCAGATGCCGATGAGCATGCCGAGAAGTAGAGGGTTGTCGGCGCCGCGCTCGAGAAAGGGCGTGTAGGTGGCGGCGATCAGGATGAAGATCGAGGAATGGTCGAGCCGGCGCAGGAACCACTTGGTGCGCGAGACCGGCCAGGCATTGTAGGAAAACGAGATGCCGAGCGTCAGCACCAGGCCGAGGCTGTAGATCCAGGCGGCGGCGAGTTCGCCATGGGAGGACCAGACGGTGGCGTAGAAGATCAGCACGGTAGCACCGACCAGCGCGAGCGCCAGCCCGATGCCGTGGACGATGCCATCGGCGATCAGCTCGTATTTGTCATAAGCCCAGCGGATGCCGTTGAACTCGCCCATGCAGACCATGCCCCATTCGTTAGGCCGGGATCGTCGCATCGAAATGGTTTGCGCGCAACACAAGTGCTGTCTCGGGAGAATAAATCTTCGTGAACCGGATGAGACGGGAGGCCGTGGCAGCCTCCCGCATCTCCGCCTCCCTTTTATAGCTTGCGCTCACGCCTTGCGACGATCGACCAGCACCGAGCATTTGGCGTGGCGCACGACGCGGTCGGCGGTGGCGCCGATGAAATAGTTGCTGAAATCGGGCATGTGCGAGGAGAGGATGATGAGGTCGGCCTGGTTGGCCTCGGCCGAGGCGATAATGCCGCTGGCTGGGCGGCCGTGGCTGATCTCGACCTTGGCGGGAATGCCGGTGCTGACGATCAGGCCCTGCAGCTTCTCCTCAGCATCCTTGGCAGCGTTTTCGATCAGGTCGACGGGGATATCGACGCCGAGATAGGTCGGGATGTCCTCGACGACGTTGAGCAGGATGATCTCGCCGCCGCTATCGAGCAGCGAGGCGGCCTTGCGGAAGGTCATGTCCCCGTTTGCGAGCGCGCCGATTTCGACCGCGACGATGATCTTCCTGTACATGATGCAACTCCTCTATGACTGCATTTAATGGTGACAATATCCTCCTGAAATACATATGGCGCTTTGATTGAGATCAAGCTGGCAGCTCGATCGGGATCAAGCCGGTAGCTCGATCGGGATCAAGATCATGCGCGGAAGTCGTCAATGGATATCGAACGCTTCATCGTCAAAAACGGGACTTCAGTGAACAATCGCGATGCGCCATATAGGATGCAAGTACAGCGGCCAGAGGACCCATCACACGCATGCACCGGCGAAACTTCCTTGGCATCGCTACAGGCAGCATCCTTGCTGCCGGCGCCGGTACGCCCTCCTTATCCCGGGCAGGAGACCCTAAGATGACCACCACACAGACTTCCTACGCGCTGACGCGCCCTGCCTATGTCGATCACTCGCATCTCGTCGTGACCGACCTCCCCACCGTTTCGGCCTTCTACCAGTCGATGCTCGGGCTGAAGGTTATCGAGAAGACGGCGAGCGGCGAAGTGCTTGGCGTCGGCGAAACGCCGCTTTTGACGCTGACGACGGGCAAGGATGTGCGCACCGCGCCGCGCAATGCCGCCGGCCTCTTCCACACCGCCTTCCTGATGCCATCACGCGTCGAGCTGGCGCGCTGGCTGCGCCATGCCGCGCACAACAATGTGGTTCTCGACGGCGCGTCCGACCATCTGGTCAGCGAGGCGATCTATCTCTCCGACCCCGAGGGCAACGGCATCGAGATCTATTCCGACCGCTCGCCGATGCAATGGAAATTCCATCAGGACGGACAGGTGGAGATGGCGACGCACCGGCTCGACCTGCAGGCACTCTATGAGAGCGCGC
This sequence comes from Rhizobium sp. FG113, assembly GCF_057809895.1. Taxonomy (NCBI): domain Bacteria; kingdom Pseudomonadati; phylum Pseudomonadota; class Alphaproteobacteria; order Hyphomicrobiales; family Rhizobiaceae; genus Rhizobium; species Rhizobium sp. FG113. The sequence continues at coordinate 24,360 of NZ_JBMDKV010000019.1, forward strand.
CTGATGATACGTGGACCGGCATGGCCGATGGCTCGGCGATCGGCCATATCCATCTGCAGGTCGGCAATATTCCCGAGGCCGACCAGTTCTATCGCGACGTGCTCGGCCTGAAGATCATGGCGCGCTATCCGGGCGCCAGCTTCTTTGCCACCGGCGACTACCACCACCATGTCGCCGCCAACATCTGGAACAGCCGAGGCGCGGGTGCGCGCACCGAGGCGATGACCGGGCTTTCCGACTACGCGCTGCGCTTCAACGATACCGCGGCCCTCGACAAGGCCGTCGCCAAGCTCGACGAACTCGAGATCAAGAGCGAGAAGCGCGACGGCGGCGTGTTCCTGCGCGATCCCTGGGGGATCGGGCTGACGCTGTCGGCGTAAGTTCCTCTCCAAGGATGCCAGTTACAGCGCCCACCTTTCGGTGGGCGTTTCGCATTCAAACCCTCACGTCGGCCATGCCGGCGCGGCGGGGCTTTCGAAGTGGTCGGCGAAGAGGGTTTCGGTGAGGTAATCGACCAGCACGCGGACCTTGGGCGACAGATGCCGGTTCGAGGGCCAGAGCATGTGGAACTGGCCGGGGCCGTCGATATGATCGTCGAGCACGGTGCGCAGCCGACCTTCCGCCAGCCGCCGCCTTGCCAGGAAATCCGGCATGCAGCCGATGCCGAGGCCGGCCTCCACCGCGCCGCCCAACGCTTCCATGTTGTTGCAGACGAGCAGGCTGCGGAGCGCCAGTTCCGGCGCGCCTGATGGCATGGAAAGCGGCCAATCCTGCAGCTTGCCGCTGTTGGGAAAGCGAAATCTGATGGCGGCGTGGCCGGCGAGATCCTGCGGGGTCTTCGGCGTGCCGTGCGTCTCCAGATAATCCGGCGCGGCGCAGAGCAGCATGCGGAACGGCCGCAGCGCCCGCGACATCAACCGGGAATCCTGCAAATGACCGCTGCGGATCGCCACATCGACGCCCTCGTCGATCAGATCGACAATGCGGTCGTTGAAATCAAGATCGAGCTCCACTTCGGGATAGAGGCGGACGAAGCCGGGGACGACCGGCAGCAGAAGGTGATAGCTGACCAATGGCAGGCTGAGGCGCAGACGGCCGCGCGGGGTAGCGACGGCTGCCGCCAGCGAGGCCTGCGCATCCTCGAGATCGTCAAGCACGCGGCGGCAGCGCTCGTGGAACAGCCGCCCCTCCTCCGTCAGCCTTATGCTGCGCGTCGAGCGTTGGAAGAGCCGCACGCCGACCTGCCGCTCCAGCGTCGTCACCGCCTTGCCGACGGCGGACGCCGACAGGCCGAGCACGCGCCCGGCGGCGACGAAGCTGCCGAGATCGGCGGTTTTCACGAAGGCCGACAAGCCGCTGAGCTGATCCATATTGCGCTTTCCACGCTCCCTATTCGAGCGAATTTTTCCATGATGAACGGTATCATAGGCCACTTATCGCGATATTGAAGCGAATTTATCTTGTCTGTGCATTCGGCGATAGGCCTCCCGCTATCGCCGCGCTTCACCTTTCACACAGGCGGATTTCTCATGACACGACAACTCTCGACACCGCTCGGCGCCGCCGGCGCAAGCCAGGCCGGCAACATCAGGAAGATCATGGCGCTGATCGGCATTTGCGCTGCCGCGGCCGCCATGCCGCTCACCTTTACCGGGCCGGCGGTGGCGCTGCCGGCGATCAGCCGCGATCTCGGCGGCAGCCCGATCGCGCTCAACTGGGTGACCAATGCCTTCATGCTGACCTTCGGCAGCAGCCTGATGGCATCAGGTGCGCTCGCCGACAGCTATGGCCGCAAGCGCATCTTTCTCATGGGTCTCGTTGCCTTCCTCATGTTTTCCGCAGGCCTCGCCTTCGCCCCCGATATCGTCTGGTTCGACATGCTAAGAGCGTTGCAGGGCATGGGTGCGGCAGCCGCCTTTTCCGGCGGCATGGCGGCGCTGGCGCAGGAGTTCGGGGGCAATGCGCGGATGCGCGCCTTCAGCATCGTCGGCTCCAGCTTCGGCGTCGGCCTCGCCTTCGGGCCGATCGCCTCAGGCCTGATGGTCGACAGCTTCGGCTGGCCGGCGATCTTCGCGCTGGTCGTGGGGTTGGGCACGATCGCCTTTGTGCTCGCCTCCATCTTCCTGCACGAGACGAGCGACCCGGAGGCCAAGGGGCTCGACTGGGCGGGTGCGGTAAGCTTCACGCTGGCATTGGCGCTGTTCACCTACGGCGTGCTGCTGGCGCCGGAGAATGGCTGGGGCAGTGTTTCAGTCGTGGCGCTGCTCGTCGCCTCGGCCGCACTGTTGGCCGGCTTCTGGCTGATCGAGCGGAGGACGGCGCGGCCGATGCTCGACCTGACGCTGTTTCGCTATCCACGCTTCGTTGGCGTGCAGCTTCTGGCCGCCGCACCGGCTTACGCCTTCGTGGTGCTGCTCATCCTGCTTCCCGTGCGCTTCGTCGGCGTCGATGGCATGAGCGAGGTCGGCGCCGGGCAGATGATGATCGCGCTATCCGGCCCGTTGCTGGTGCTGCCCGTCGTCGCCGGCCTTTTGACGCGCTGGTTTACGGCGGCCGTCATCTGCGGCGTCGGGCTGCTGATCGCGGCCGGTGGGCTGTTCTGGCTGTCGACCATTCCGGCGGGCGTGCCGGCCTCGCAGCCGCTTCTTCTGATCGGGCCGCTTCTGACGATCGGCATCGGCATCAGCCTGCCCTGGGGCCTCATGGACGGGCTTGCCGTCAGCGTCGTGCCGAAGGAACGGGCCGGCATGGCGACGGGGATTTTCAGCACGACGCGCGTTGCCGGCGAAGGGGTGGCGCTCGCCATCGTCAGCGCGGTGCTTTCGGCGCTGGTTGGCGCCCGGCTTGGATCAGGTCTTGGTGGGTCAGGTGAAGAGGCGGCGCGGGCGGCGCAGCGGCTGGTGACCGGCGATCTTGGCGCGGCGGTGGCAGTGATGCCTCAGATAGGGCGCGAGGCGCTGGCGCTGAACTACGCGCAGGCCTTCAGCACGCTGCTGATCCTCTTGGCGAGCATCACCATTTTCACTGCGGTCGTGGTGGTGGCGTTTCTCGGCCGCAAGGAGCAGGAGACGGCCCCGGAAGCCGCCGTTTGTGACAGTCCGGCGGGCTGACATATCGGATCTGGCAGGGCCGCGGCGGTGCTCCGATCGGGCACGAAACGCAGCGGCCCTGCCTCCCCGCCGTTGCGTGGCGCAAGATGCGCCTCAGATGCGGCGAGAATTCGGCATTCCCGCTTTGACACAGGCGGAACCGGAATGAGTTTCGCGGCGTTCTAGGTGCGAAGCACAGGGGCTTCCGGGGAACGACAATTCATGGGTATTGCCAACGGCATTCGCAAACAGGCGAGCAAGATCGCGATCGGAGAGCGGCGGGTCAGTTCATGGGCGAAAAACATGACTGACGCAGAGGAAGCCATAATACAGGCGCCGGTGCGGCGGCTGGAGAAGGATGGCCTAGACATTTCAATGGCCTGGGCGATCATCGGCATCTTCGTGATCCTCGCTCTCTCGGCCGTCTACATGATGTCGCTGGTCCTGATCCCGCTGACGCTTGCCATTGTCGTCGGCATGATCCTCGGGATGCTGGCGGAGAAGCTGACGAAGCTCGGCGTGCCCCGCATCACCAACGCCGTAATCCTGTCCTCGGCCGTAGCGCTCATCATCTTCCTCGTCGCCAATTCGCTTGCAGGGCCGCTGACGACGCTTGCCAACGAGGGACCCGACTTTGCCGAGAAGACGGCGAACCGGCTGATGCCCTATCTCGAGCGCATCAAGTGGCTGCATATCACGCCCGAGACGTTCCAGAGCGGCCCAATGTCGGCAGAGAAGCTGCTGGAAAATACCGGCAACGTCCTTCATCTCGTGACAGCGAACCTGACGCCGGCCCTGGTGCAGGCGCTGATCTTCTTCGCCGCACTTCTGCTCTTCCTGATGGGCCGCGTCAGCCTGCGCAAGTCGATCATCATGGTGTTTCGCGAGCGCTCGCAGCGGCTTGCGGCCATCCGCGTCATCAGCAGCGTCGAGCAGGTGCTCGGCTTCTATTTCGCCACCGCCTCCGTCATCTATGCCTGCCTCGGCGTCGTCATGACCATCATCGCCTATGCCGGCGGGTTGCCGTCGCCGGTGCTCTGGGGCTTCTTCGCGTTTCTCTCGAGCTTCATCCCTTATCTCGGGATCACCATGATGACGCTCGCGATCGCGATTGCCGGCATCATCACGCATGATGCGCTCGTCGTCGGGCTGATCCCGGCAGCGGCGTTCTTTACCGTCCACCTGCTGATGGAAAACCTGATCTTCCCGGCGGTGATGGGACGGCGGCTGGAGATCAATGCCTTCGTGGTGTTCCTCGCCATTCTGTTCTGGACCTGGATGTGGGGCGCCGTCGGCGCTATGCTGGCGCTGCCCTTGTCGCTGATCGTCATGACCATCATCGACGAGCTGTTCATCGAAGAAAAGCAGCAGCCGCAACTGCCGAAGTGAGGCCGCCATGTCCGAGATAGAGCTGAAAAGCCTGAGCCAGGATCGATTGACCAGCGGCCGCTCGCCATGGGGCAACGGCGTCAGCCGCCCCGTTTTCGCGCCGCTCGCCGATCATCTGCAGGTCGATGCCCTTGTCATCGGCGGCGGCGTGACCGGCGCGCTGATGGGCCAGCATCTGGCCGAGCGCGGCATGTCGGTTGCGATCGTCGACCGCGAGCATCCGGGGCTCGGGAGCACAGCCGCCAGCACCGCGATGCTGCAATGGGAGATCGACAAGACCCTGACGGAGCTCGAGCAATTCTACGGCTTCGAGCGCGCCGTCGGCATCTACAGGCGCAGTGCGGCGGCCGTTTCCGGCCTCGCCAAGCTGATTGCCGCCTACCGCATCGACTGCGCCTTCCAGCCGCGCCGGTCGCTTTATCTCGCCAGGAACCACGAGGGCGCGCGCGATCTTGCGGTTGAGGCCGAACTCAGGCAGCGCGCCGGGCTTCCGAGCCGCTATCTCGAACATTGCGATCTCTTCACCGAATTCGAGATCGACCGCGACGCCGGCATCCTCTCGCGCGGCTCGGCGGAGGCCGATCCGCTGCTGCTCACATGGGCGCTGCTGCGGATGGCAGCGAAGGATAGCGCGCGGCTCATCGATGCGTCCGTGACGCGGCTGCACAGCGAGGGCAACCGGGTGACGGCGGAGACCGACGGCGGCTTCGTGATCGAAGCGAAGACGGCGGTGCTCGCCACCGGCTACAGCCTGCCCGATATCGCGATGCCGAAGCTGCACCGCACGACGTCGAGCTGGGCAATGGCGACCGTGCCGCAGGAGCCGGGCACGCTGTGGCGCGACCAGGCACTGATCTGGGAGGACAGCCACCCCTATCTCTACATGCGCACCACGCATGACGGCCGCATCGTGGTCGGCGGCGAGGATGACGACACGGTCGATCCGGCGGCACGCGACGCCAAGGCGCCGGAGAAGATCATGACGATCCGCGAGAAGATGAAACTGATCTGGCCCCGCGCCGACACCCGCGTCGCCACCGCCTGGTGCGGCACCTTTGGCGAAACGGCGGATGGGTTGCCGCTGATCGGGCCAGTGCCTTCATTGCCGCATGTCTTTGGGGCTTATGGTTATGGCGGGAACGGGATTACGTTCTCGTATCTGGCGACGCAGGTGATCGGGGCGATGATGTCGGGGACGTATCGCGATTGGTTTGATGATTTTGCGATGGATCGGGATGGGCCGGGCGGTGGTTCGCGGCGGGATGAGGTGGCAAGGGTGGAGATGGTGGTGCGGTAGAGTGGGTTGGTGGGGCTTAGGTTGAGCCGGGTTGCTTCGTCGTTTCGTGTGTGTTGGGATATCCGCTCGCCAGGTTGTGCCGTGGGATACCCCCCTCTGCCCTGCCGGGCATCTCCCCCACAGGTGGGGAGATTGGCTGGGCTTGGCCGCTCGACCCAACCTTGAAGTTTGGTGGGGCGCTGGCCGCGAGTCGATCTCCCCCTTGTGGGGGAGATGTCCGGCAGGACAGAGGGGGGTAACACGCACTCGGATCTGGCGACCCGTGCTCCCGCGCCAAAGCTAATGCCAGTAGAGAGCCACCCTACTCCGTCGTATCATCATCCCCACGATCCTCGACATCCTGCAGCCGCACGAACTCCGTGCCCTTGGCCTTCAGATCGAGGATTGCCTTCGCGACCCCCTCGCCGGCGGCATGCGTCGGCTGGTTGATGTGGGAGATGACGACATCGCCGTCCTTGGCGGAGGAGATGCGTTTTTCCGTGATCGCGGCACCAAGAAGCGAGCCGCCGTCGCCGTTTACCGAGTAGCCGGCGATGCGGTAGCCCATGGCGCGGATCTGGGCGATCGAAGAGAGGTCGTATTTGGCGGTCGAGCCGCGGAACCAGCGGGGGGCCGGGATGCCGGAGGCGAGCATGGCGTCGGCGCCGCCCTGGACCTCGAGGCGCACGGCTTCCGGCGAACCGGCGGATGCGATGCCGTAGATCGACACCGGCTTGTCGACGGCGGGAATGTGGTTCTGGCCGTGATTTTCCAGTTCGAACAGATCGGGATTGGCGAGCATGACCTGCAGCGCTTGCGGGTTGTGCTTCAGCCAGCGGGCGGTGACGAAGATCGTTGCCGGGATGCGTTCAGACACCAGCACCGAGAGGATACGCTCGTCGGCCTTGCCCATGCAGGCGTCGAAGGTCAGCGCGACGCGGGCGTGGCCCTTGATCTCGGAGCGGGCGACGCGCAGGTGCGGCTCGACGAGCTTCGTGGATGATGTCTGCCTAGGCGGCGTCTGCTTGGGCGCAGGAGCCTTGGGCGCGGCCTTCGGGGTGGATTTCGGTGCCGTATCCGCAGTGCCAGCTTCCGACGAAGGCTGAACTACCGGTGCCGGCATCGTGGCTGCGACGACGGGCTGGATCGTCGCGGTTTGCCCGGCAGCGGCAATTGTGACCGGGGCAAGGAGCAGCACCGAGGTGAGGACGAGGTTTTTCATTGTGCCGGGACCGTGGAGTTCAAACCGAGTTCAGATGGCAGCAGCCGTATAGTGATCGCATCGGCCGCTTCCACGGCAAATTTACGGCCAGTTCGGCGCATTGCTGTTTCAGTCGATAAATAAGTAGCTGCCGCGCGGCAAGGCGTGATCAGCCGGCCGAACGTTCGTCGAAGGCGGTGCGGGCTTTTTCCACATCCGGCAGGTAATCGACCGTCCAGGCGTAGAGCGCCTTGAACGGCGTCTGCAGCGAACGCCCGAGCGGACTGATGCGGTATTCGACCGCAACAGGCGAGACGGGAATGACCTCGCGCGTCACCAGCCCGTTGCGCTCCAGGCGGCGCAGCGTCTGGGTCAGCGCCTTCTGGGTGATGCCGCCGAGCTGGCGCTTGATGGCGTTGAACCGAAGGGGCCCGCGATCGAGCACCGTCAGGATCATCATCGACCATTTGTCGGCGATCTGCTCGAACAACAGCCGGCTCGGGCAATCGACGGCGAAGCTCTGCTCGATCGCGTCGGGGCGGTCCGCCCGGCAATTGACGGGGGCTGCGATCGGCCGATGTTCGTTCATGGCGGTTTCCTCGATGCTACCTAGGCGCTCCGCAGTGCCTCATTGACACTAGGTATATAGAATATACTTAAGGCGCGCCACCTTTCTACAGGAGTTTGCCCGTAATGAATGCAGCTGACGTCAACGCGCTGTTTGCGCCGTTCAAGATCAAATCGCTCGACCTCAAGAACCGTATCGTCATGGCGCCGATGACGCGGACCTTTGCGCCGGAAGGCGTTCCGGGGGCCGATGTCGAGGCCTATTATCGCCGGCGCGCCGAAGACGGCGTCGGGCTGATCCTTTCGGAAGGCACCGTCATCGACCGGCCGGCGGCGAGCAACCATGAGCGCATTCCCTTCTTCCACGGCGAGAAGTCGCTTGCCGGCTGGAGCAAGGTGATCAAGACGGTTCACGACAAGGGCGGCAAGATGGGGCCGCAGATCTGGCATGTCGGCTCGGTCGCGCATCCGGCCGGCGACTGGCCGGCGAGCGGCGTCGAGAGCCCGTCCGGCCTGCTTGCGCCGGAAACGCCGCGCGGCGAAGCGATGAGCGACGAAGACATCGCCGACACGATCGCAGCCTATGCGCGGGCCGCCGCCGACGCCAAGCGGCTCGGCTTCGACACGTTCGAGATCCACGGCGCGCATGGCTATCTGATCGATCAGTTCTTCTGGGCCGGCACCAACAAGCGCACCGACCGCTATGGCGGCGCGACGCTGAAGGAGCGCGCCCGCTTCGCCGCCGAAGTGGTGAAGGCGATGCGCGAGGCCGTCGGTCCCGACTATCCGATCATCCTGCGTCTCAGCCAGTGGAAGCAGCAGGACTACAAGGCGCGGCTCGCCGAAACGCCCGACGCGATGACCGACTGGCTGATGCCGCTGGTGGAAGCCGGCGTGGATGTGCTGCACTGCTCGCAGCGCCGCTTCTGGGAGCCCGAATTCCCCGAGATCGACGGCGAACAGGGGCTGAATTTCGCCGGCTGGGCGAAGAAGCTCACGGGTGCGGCGACCATCAGCGTCGGCTCTGTCGGTCTTTCCGGCGATTTCATGGCGGCATTCGGCGGCGAGAGCTCGAGCGTCGTCGGGCTCGACAATCTGGTGCGGCGCATGGAGCGCGAGGAGTTCGACCTGATCGCCGTCGGCCGCGCGATCCTGAGCGATCCGCAATGGGTGACCAAGGTGCGCACCGGCGACAACGAGAACATGCGTCCGTTCACGGCAGCCGCCTTCGGCGAGCTGGTCTAGGCTCTCCAGCGACACGAATGCGAAACGGCGGCTCCATCAGGGCCGCCGTTTTGCTTTGGTCTGGACGAGAGGCTCTCAGGCTGCTCAGTCGTAGAGGTAATATTTGGTCCACTTATCGCGCGGAACCTTGTCGCCGATCTGGTAGCTCAGCTCACGCACATTGATGTGCTGCGGACCGGTGATGCAGCTGTAGGACAGGTGATACCAGTCGCCCTTGCTGCGGAAGACCGCGCCCGGGGCTTCCAGGCGGTCATCGCTCGGGACCGGGTCCTTGAAGGTATAGGCGATCACCTTGTCCGGCTTGTAGCCGGTCGCGTCCTTGTTGATGCGGCTCATCGCCTCGGTGTCGCAGCTCTGTTCGAGGCGCGTCGCGGGGTCGAGCTTTTCGAGCTGCTTCTTGATCGCGGGGTCGACGGCGAATGCGGTGGGTGCAAAGGCGGAGGCGGCAAGGCTGAGAGCGGTCAGAACGAGGGCGATACGTTTCGGCATTACTGAAGAAATCCTTTGCAAGCTCATTCCGGAATGCTGCGCGGCCGTTTCAGCAAGGGCAGCTTTGAAAGCCGCCCGGCCATGGCAGAATTCCGCACGATGGGAGCGGACTTTCTTAAATATTGTGGTCACATCAAGGCAAGATGAGGATTGCTTGGGTTTTGCACAATCACCATTCAGCGAGCGTCGCATGACACTCTTGCGCGTGGCTTTTGCCGCTTGATCGACAGCGCTTGCGTCTCTATCTCTTCACAACCTGAAATGCCGACCCCGGAGCTCCCCTTGTCCGTCTTCAAAGATCTGCCGAACCCGCCCGTTGCGCCGAAGAAGCCGCATTCCGATACGCGCCATGGCATCACCCGCACGGACGACTACGCCTGGCTGCGCGCCGACAACTGGCAGGCGATGTTCAAGGATCCCTCGATCCTCGACCCCGAGATCCGCAAGCATCTGGAGGCGGAAAACGCCTATATGAACGCGGCGATGGAAGACACCAAGCCGCTGCAGAAGACGCTGTTTGCCGAGATGCGCGGGCGCATCAAGGAAGACGACAGCTCGATCCCGATGAAGGACGGGCCTTTCGCCTACGGCACCTTCTTCGTGACCGGCGGCGAGCAGCCGCGCTATTTCCGCATTCCGCGCGACGCCGACATCAAGGATGAGAGCCAGCGCACCGTGCTGCTCGACGGCGACAAGGAAGCCGAGGGCAAGGCCTATTTCCGGCTGGCCGGCATCGATCATTCCACCGATCACGATCGCGGCATCTGGGGTTATGACGACAAGGGCTCGGAGTTCTACACGCTGAAGGTTCGCGACCTCACGACCGGCGAGGACCTGCCTGACCTCATCGAGAACACCGGCGGCGGCGGCGCCTGGGCGCCCGACGGCAAGAGCTTCTTCTACTCGGCGCTCGACGAGAACCATCGCCCGTCGAAGGTGTTCCACCACATCATCGGCACGCCGCAATCGGAAGACCGGCTGGTCTATGAGGAAGAGGATGCGGGCTTCTTCATGGGCGTCGGCGGCTCGCTGCTCGACGACTTCATCTTCATCGACATTCACGACCACGAGACCTCGGAATATCTCTTGATCCCGACCAGCGACCTCTCTGCCAAGCCAAAGATGGTGGCGGAGCGCCAGGAGGGTATCGAGTACACGCTGACCGAGGGCGGCGATGTGTTCTACATCCTGACCAACGACGGCGACGCCAAGGATTTCAAGATCATGGAAGCGCCGGTCGATAATCCAGGCAAGGAGAACTGGCGCGAGGTGGTGCCGCACAAGCCGGGCACGCTGATCATCAGCCACATGGCCTATGCCCGCCACCTGCTCTGGCTGGAGCGCAAGGACGGCCTGCCGCAGATCATGATCCGCGATCGGGCGACCGGCGAGGAGCACGCGATCGGCTTTGCGGAAGAGGCCTATTCGCTCGGCCTGCAGGGTGCTGCCGAATACGATAGCGACGTGATCCGCTTCTCCTACTCCTCGATGACCACGCCGTCGCAGCTCTACGACTACAACATGGTGACGCGCGAGCGCACGCTGCTGAAGACGCAGGAAGTGCCGTCGGGCCACAATATCGACGACTATGTCACCCGCCGCGTCTTCGCGCCTGGTTGGGATGGCGTCGAGGTGCCGGTGACGCTGCTTTACCGCAAGGACACCCCGCTCGACGGCTCCGCCCCCTGCCTGCTCTACGGCTACGGCGCCTATGGCGTGACCATTCCGGCGAGCTTCAACACCAACTGCCTGTCGCTCGTCGACCGCGGCTTCGTCTATGCCATCGCCCATATCCGCGGCGGCAAGGACAAAGGTTTTGCGTGGTACGAAGACGGCAAGATGGAGAAGAAGGCCAACACCTTCAAGGACTTCATCGCGGCGGCCGACCATCTGAATCAACAGAAGTTCACCTCCTACGCCAACATCATCGCCGAGGGCGGCTCGGCCGGCGGCATGCTGATGGGGGCGATCTCCAACATGGCGCCGGAAAAATTCGCCGGCGTCATCGCCGCCGTTCCCTTCGTCGACGTGTTGAACACCATGCTCGACGACACGCTGCCGCTGACCCCTCCGGAATGGCCCGAATGGGGCAACCCGATCGACAGCCGCGAGGAATACGACCAGATCGCCGCCTATTCGCCCTACGACAATGTCGAGGCCAAGCCCTACCCGCCGATCCTGGCGCTGAGCGGCCTGACCGACCCGCGCGTGACCTATTGGGAGCCGACCAAATGGGTGGCGAAGCTGCGTGACAAATCGACCAGCGGCGCGCCGGTGTTGCTGAAGACCAACATGGACGCCGGCCACGGCGGGGCGTCCGGGCGTTTTCAGCGCCTGGAAGAGGTTGCGTTTGAGTATGCGTTTGCGGTGAAGGTGGCGGGGAAGATGTGAGGATGGCGGGGTGCCGTGGGGTACCCCCCTCTGCCCTGCCGGGCATCTCCCCCACAAGGGGGGAGATCGGCCAGCGGTTAAGGTCTACGCAAGACAATCAAGGTTGGAGCGAGCGGGCGCCCCCAGCCAATCTCCCCACCTGTGGGGGAGATGTCCGGCAGGACAGAGGGGGGTAATTCTTGCTCCCCCGCCAACGCAAGGAGCCCCCAATGCCCGTCTACATCGGCCTGCTGCGCGCCATCAATGTCGGCGGCACCGGCAAGCTCCCCATGACGGAGCTGAAGGCGATCTGCGAGAAGCTCGGCTTCACCGACGTCAAGACCTATATCCAGAGCGGCAACGTGCTGTTTCGCGCAGACGCCAACGAGGCCGACGTCGCACGCGTATTGGATGACGCACTCGGCGAGCGACTGGGCAAGAAGCCAGGCGTGATGGTGCGCGGCCGCAAGGAGATGGAGGTGATCGTCGCCAAGGCGCCCTTCCCCGATGCCAAGCCGAGTTTTCTGCTCGTCAGCTTCCTGCCCGAGACTGCACCGAAGGATGCGCTCGACAGGATGGCGGCGCCTGACGGAGAGGAGGCTGTCGTCGATGGGCGGGAGATCTATGTGCACTATCCCATCGGTTCCGGAAAATCGAAACTCAAGCTGCCGGCGCTCAATGCCGGCACATCGCGCAATATCAATACCGTTCGCAAGCTCGCCGAAATGGCGGCCGAGATGGAAGATGGCTGAGACCCGCTTTACGGCGGCGGCGCATTATTTTAGTCTTCACTAAATCAATATGACATCGCATCTGTTTCCTGCTTGCCGGGAGGGACCGATATGGCGAAGTACAGAGCGCATCTGCCGCAGATCGACGGCGGGTTTTATGCGAGCGACGGGGGCATGGAGACGACCTTCATCTTTCACGACGGGATGGAGTTGCCGCATTTCGCCTCCTTCGTGATGGTTGACGACGAGGAAGGGCGGGACCGGTTGCTGGTTTATTATCGCCGCTATCTCGAGATCGCCCGCAAGCACCGCACCGGCTTCATCCTCGACACGCCGACATGGCGCGCCAATCCCGACTGGGGCGAGAAGCTCGGCTACGACGCCGAGGCGCTGCACCGGGTGAACCTGGCGGCGATCGAGCTGCTGCTCCCGCTTCGCGACAAATACGAAGAGCCGGGGCGGCCGATCGTGATCTCAGGGGCGATCGGGCCGCGTGGCGATGGCTACAAGGCGGGCAACATGAATGCCGCCGAGGCCGGGGATTATCACGGCGCGCAGATCAGAAGCTTCGCGGAAAGCGAGGCCGACATGGTGGCGGCCTATACGCTGACGAACATCGACGAGGCGATTGGCGTGGCGCGCGCGGCGGCGGCGAGCCATATGCCCTGCGCGATCTCGTTTACGGTGGAGACCGACGGCCGGCTGGTGACAGGGCGGAGCCTGCAGGATGCGATCGAGACCACGGATGCGGCGACCGGCGGCTCGCCCGCCTATTACATGATCAACTGCGCGCACCCGACGCATTTTGCAGGCGCGCTCGACGCGAACAGCGGCTGGACGCGGCGCATCGGTGGCCTGCGCGCCAATGCTTCGCGGATGAGCCATGCGGAACTCGACGAAAGCGAGACACTCGATGCCGGCGATCCCTCGGATCTCGGGGAGCGGTATCGGGTGCTGTTGCGCGATATGCCTGATATCAGGATCGTCGGTGGCTGTTGCGGCACCGATCACCGCCATGTGGCGGCGATCTGCGAGGCTTGCGTGCCGGCGGCCTGAGCCCTCAATGCTCGGCGTGCGCCGCAGCCTTGTTGCCGCCGTGGCCGCTGATATCGGCGCCGGCGGTGCTGGAGAAGCGCAGGTTCCAGAAGGTGGCGGTGAGCGAGACCGCGGTCACGAACAGGAAGGCGGCGGAGAAGTCGTGAAGTTGTGGCGTGTCGCCGCTGCCGGTTGCCGACATCGAGACATGCAACACGAAGGCGCCGACACAGATGCCGAGCGACAGCATCAGCTGCTGGAAGGTGGTGTAGAAACTGGTGGCGGCGCTCATGCGGTCGCGCTCGATCGCGTCATAGGCCACCGTGTTATAGGCGGTGAACTGGAACGACATGAAGAAGCCGCACATGACGAGCACCGCGAAGATCAGGCCGAGCGGCCAATCGGGGCGGAAGAAGGCGCAGAGCGCGTAACCGAATGTTGCGGTGAAGCCGTTGAACACCAGCGCGTTGCGGAAGCCGAAGCGGCGCAGGATCCTTGGCGCGAAGGCCTTCATCGCCATGGAGCCGATGGCCGCTGCCGTCACCAGCTGGCCGGCCTTGGCGGCGGAGAGACCGAAGCCGAGCTGGAAATAGAGCGGCAGCAGGAAGGGTTGCGCGCCCTGCGTGATGCGGGTGAGCGAACCGGCGATAACAGAGGTGCCGAAGCTCGGCACCTTCATCAGCGAGAAATCCATGATCGGCGCGGAGTGCTTTCGCGCGTGCTTGAGATAGGCGATGCCGAAAAGCAGGCCGATCGCGATCAGGAACAGCGCGAACATCCCCTCGCCCGGACGGCTGGAGCTTTCGAAGCCGAAGAGCAGCGAACCGAGCGCGATGCCAGAGAGGATGAAGCCGACGGTGTCGAAGCGCTTCTTCGTCTCGCCTTTGAAATTCTCGATGAAGATCGAGACCAGGACGAAGCCGAGGATGCCGATTGGGACGTTGATGTAAAAGATCCAGCGCCAGTCGAGATAGGTGACGATCATCCCGCCAACGGGTGGGCCGAGGATAGGGCCGATCAGCGCCGGCACCAGTAGCCACGACATGGCGTTGACCATGTCCTTACGGGCGACGCTGCGCAAAAGCACGAGACGGCCGACCGGCATCATCATGGCGCCGCCGAGACCCTGCAGCAGGCGGGCAAACACCAGACACCAGAGATTGGGCGACAGCGCGCAGCAGATCGAGCCGAGAACGAAGACTGCGATGGCCCACCGGAAGACGGTGCGCGAGCCGAAGCGATCGGCAATCAGGCCGCTTGCCGGAATGAAGATGGCGAGGCTGAGCAGATAGGATGTCAGCGCGATGCTCATCGACGGTGCGGTGACGCCGAAATCGCGCGCCATGGTGGGCAGCGCCGTGGCCAGAACCGTGGCGTCCAGCTGTTCCATGAACATGGCGCTGGCAACGATCATCGCAATCAAGCGGAAATTGAGCGGCGGGCGTCCAACGACAGCCGCCTGGTAGATCTGATCCGACATCGTCAGGGATCGCTCGCGAATACGCGGCTCAAGCGCGAAGGCAATCGCCGCGGGCATGAAATGGCAAAGCGCCAAGGGTGAATGAAGTTTTTATATACGCCCGCAAATGTGGCGGGGTTATGCTGAAATGGCAAGGCTGATGTGAGCTCAGCGTATGGGTGTATTAGCGATGATCGCGCATCAGCGTTTCGTAGTCGCGACCGCCGGAGAAGATGTTGGTGATGAGGATGGTGTCGGCCTCGACACGGTAGAGAATGACGATGCTGCGCTCGAAAACGGCTAGGCGCAAATCGGCACCAAGATCAGGTCGCGCAACGCCGCCAAATGGGGCGTCGCCTATGCGGCTGCAGCGATCCCGCAATCGCTTGAGATACAAAACGGCCGTTTGCCGACTGCCGCTTCGCTCGAAAACATAGTCGAAGATCGTTTTCAGGTCTCGCTGCGCCGCTCCGCGGAACGTGACACCGTAAGCCTTCATTGCCGGCTCGGCTCGACCGCAAGCGTCTCCAGCCAGTCATCGATTTCATCAAGGCTCAGGCTCGGTCGGGGATCATCGAGCGATTCCTGCACGCGTGCCCTTATGGCCGCGATGCGTTCCTTGTGCTCTTCCTCCTGGCGCATCCAGGCGCGCATGGCGGCGCGGATGACTTCGCTGGTCGAGGCGAAGGCGCCGGCATCGATCTCGGCATTGATCACATCGACCATTTCCGTTGGCAGCGTGATGCTGAGCTTTTCCATGTGTGGCTCCCGCGTTTGCGTCTGGAGGTGCGATTTAATCCTACCACTGCGGCCAGGCGGCAGCAATCGGCGCTCGGAGTCGGTCGCGGCAACAAGATTGCGGGCATTAAAGTAGCGGGATCATCCCTCCACCGCGATTCGCGGATAAAGCGCTTGCGGGCCATCAAGAGGTGTCGCGCCTTGCGGGAGTGGCGCGCTTTTAACCGCAGCCGGTGTACGACCGAGGCGACTTGCCCAGACGATGAAAGCAATCGAGACCATCGCAACCGCGCAACCGGCGACGACGTCAACCGCGTAATGACTGCCGGAAGTTACCGCGGAGCATGCCATCGCGATGTTCAAGGCGATCACCGGGTATCTTACTGGCGTAAGCGACCACGCGGCCCATGCACACAGGAAAGCCACAGCTGCATGGACGGAGGGAAAGGTCAAAATGCCTTTGCTGGCCTCAACGCTCCAGACAAAATTGGCGTCTTCGCGAACAGCGTTAAACTGGTCGAGGAAATCGTAGCCGTAGAGAGGGTTGAGGTTTTTTAACAGTGAGCCATCGAAGCCATAGTAGGAGTAGGTGCCGACCGCAGGTGCCCAAACGGAGATGAGGCTGGATAGAAAACAGATGACCGCAAAACTGGCGACCATCACATGCGCCCGCTTTGCGTGGCCGGCGATCGCCAGCAACAGCGGCCAAAGCAGCAACTGTAATGCGAATGTGCCGTATGCGGCGTTCAAGATGATGACGAGTGCCGGATGGCCATCGACGACGTCAATCACATAGTGCCAATCAAAGCCAATTGCCGCATCCAGGGCCGCGAGGTTATGGTCCTGCAGGGGCAGGTTCAGCCGAATGGCAAGATACGTTGCTAGTGCAATTGGTGTCGTGAGCAGGAATCCATAGGCGACACATGTCGTGCCCTCTCGCACACGCGGCATGTCAAATCGTGTGCAAAGAGCACCAATCAGCAAGAATGCGGCAGCACAAGCGAGAATAGGAGCGATACCGGCGAGGTCGATGGCCAATCCGCTGACGGCAGCCAGGCCAAAGGTTGAGATGTAGGCCGCCAGAACGACCATCTCCGTCACGCGCTTCGCAATATCAACGCCCATTGCAACCTCGAATACCCATATCGGATATTTGAAACCACTAGCAAATAACCATAAGGGGAAAGTTAATGGGAAATCGCTAATTGGTTGCATATCACACGCGATCGACGGTCTTGGCGCGGCATTACCTCCTATTTCCGAATTGCTTTCTCAGCCAACGCGCTCAAGCTCTCACCCGAGGAGCGCCGGGGCGCCTTGGCCGTCGGCGAAAATGGGAGAGAGGGGCAGATGCGTCTACATCTCATCGCGGCGGCCGCGACCGTTCTCGTGTCGGGGAGCGCCGAGGCCTATCAGAAATGCGGCGGCAGCCCTTCTGTCGATGTCTACTGGGAGAAATCGGTCCTCAGCGTCAACGGCACCTTCTACCAGATGAAGAGCGAGAAGCTCGGAAAGAAGAGCGCGCGGCTCGTCGGCCACGACATGACGTTCGTCAAAAGCAGGGGTGGTAACGACGTCCTGATCCGCAATGGCGGCAGCACCCATTATACGTGCCAGAAGACCGAGGGTGAATTGGGCGCGGTCAGCATCGTTCCCTATCGGGCGAACACGATCGTCAAGTCCACGGCGGAGGTCGAATACCCGGACGATACCGGCAATGGCGCGCAGGCCTCTTCCCGCGGTGGCCGTGGCAAGGGCGGCGGCGGCGGTGGAGGTGGCGGCGGCCATGGCGGTGGCGGTCACGGCGGCGGTGGTGGAGGTGGAGGCGGTGGCGGCGGTGGTGGCGGGCGCAACCGGTGAGTTTCCGGCCAACACACTACGCTTGAGCGCTTGCGCCGGCGGGGCCTGAGCCCTACCTAAAGCCTATGACCATTGCACCCGCACAGACGTCGCGCCCCTTCCCCTTCGACAACAGCTATGCGCGGTTGCCGCAGAATTTCTTTGCCCGGCAGGCGCCGTCCGCCGCCGCCGAGCCGTGGCTGATCAAGCTCAATGAGCCGCTGGCGCAAGAGCTCGGGCTCGATATCGAGCTTCTGAAGCGGGATGGGGCCGCGATCTTTTCCGGCAATCTCGTGCCTGAGGGCGCCGATCCGCTGGCGATGGCCTATGCCGGGCATCAGTTCGGCAGCTTCGTGCCGCAGCTCGGCGACGGGCGAGCCATCCTGCTTGGCGAGGTGATCGACGTCAAAGGCCGGCGCCGCGATATTCAGCTGAAGGGAGCCGGGGCGACACCGTTTTCGCGGCGTGGCGACGGGCGCGCGGCGCTCGGGCCGGTGTTGCGCGAATATATCGTCAGCGAAGCCATGCACGCGCTCGGCGTTCCGGCGACGCGGGCGCTGGCGGCGGTCTCCACGGGGCAGCCGGTCTATCGCGAGCAGATCCTGCCGGGTGCTGTCTTTACCCGCGTGGCGGCGAGCCATATCCGGGTCGGCACCTTCCAGTTCTTTGCGGCGCGCGGCGATACCGATGGCGTTCGGGCGCTCGCCGATTACGTCATCGACCGGCATTATCCAGAGCTGAAAGACGGGCCCGAGCTGAAGGACGGAGCCAATCCCTATATCGCGCTGTTCGAGGCTATCGCCGAACGACAGGCGGCGCTGATCGCCAAGTGGCTGCATGTCGGCTTCATCCATGGCGTGATGAACACCGACAACATGACCGTCTCGGGCGAGACGATCGACTTCGGTCCCTGCGCCTTCATGGATGCGTACGACCCCGGCACGGTGTTTTCCTCGATCGACCAGAATGGACGCTACGCCTATGCCAGCCAGCCCGGCATCGGGCAGTGGAACCTGGCGCGGCTCGGCGAAACGCTGCTGCCGCTGATCGACGCCGATCAGGACAAGGCGGTTGAGATAGCCAATGTCGTCATCAAGGATTATGGCGAGCGCTTTCAGTTGCACTGGATGCGGGGGATGCGCGCGAAGATCGGTCTTGCTGATGTCGAGGACGACGATCTCTCGCTGATCCAGTCGCTGCTTTCGACAATGCAGGCGGGACAGGCGGATTTCACGCTGACCTTCCGGCGCCTGTCGCATCTGGCGGCCGACGACGGTGCCGAAGACGCGTTTCTCGAGACGTTCAGCGACAGCGCGGCGGCGAAGGAATGGCTGGTTCGCTGGCGGGAGCGGCTTGCGCGCGAGACGACAACTCCGAACGAACGCAGCGTGGCGATGCTTGGCGTCAACCCCGCCTTCATCCCGCGCAATCACCGCATCGAGCAGGCGATCGCAGCCGCCGTCGAGGATGCGGATTTCTCGCTGTTCGAAGCGCTGTTCGACGTTCTCGCCAAGCCCTATGAGGATCACGCGGAGTTTACCGCCTACATGCAGCCGCCCAAGCCGGAGGAGCGGGTGTTGCAGACATTTTGCGGGACCTGACCGGCCGCACTCCACTACCAGGACGCTAGCCTCTGTCGTGACCTTTCGACGCGGCCAAACGTCTGGGTTTCATGGCTTTTTCGTGACCACGGCCGAAACCCAGATTCAACGATCACCCGTAAATCCGGATTCTGTCGCATATTTTAGCCACTTCTGCGCCCCCCATATTGTGGCGGTTGAAAGGCAGATCGGGCCGCTCTATTTCCGCTGATGACGCTTGCGGCAAAATGTCTTGTTCGCCGTTTGCGTGCATTCCTGACCACTCCCGATCCCCCTCGGGAGCTTTATGCATTTCAGTTGGAGACCGGCCTGATGGCGATCGTCTTAACATCCATCCTCTTCATTCTGATAGGATTGGCACTTGGCGGAGGCGGGCTCTGGCTCGTGCTGCTCGGTGGTAACTTCTTCTATCTCTTCGCAGGCATCATGTTCCTGCTCACCGCTGCGCTGCTTTTGAAGCGCAAGGCGTCGGCCCTTTGGGTCTATGCCGTGCTCGTCGTCGTTTCGCTCGTCTGGGCGATCAACGAAGTCGGCTTCGACTGGTGGCAGCTCGGACCGCGCGGCGGCCTGATCATCCTGCTCGGCCTGTGGCTGCTTACGCCCTGGATCCGCCGTCCGCTCGGCTTTTCCGGCACGACCGGCGCGCCCTACCCGGCCAGCCCGTGGCCGCTCGCCATTCCGGTTCTGATCGCGATCGTGGTCGCCGGTTATTCGATGACGACGGACCCGCATGACCAGAACGGCAGCCTGCCGACGGCCATGACCGGCACCACGACATTCGGCGGGACGGTGACCGACGGCGAGTGGCACCAGTATGGCCGCACGCCCTTCGGCCAGCGCTATTCGCCGCTGGAGCAGGTGAACGTCAGCAACGTCAAGGACCTGAAAGAGGTCTGGCGCTACCAGACCGGCGACGTGAAGCGGCCGGATGACGTCGGCGAGACGACCTACCAGGTCACGCCGCTCAAGGTTGGCGATACGCTCTACATCTGCACGCCGCACAACCTTGCCATCGCGCTCGATGCCAAGACCGGCAAGGAAAAGTGGAAGTTCGACGCCAATTCCGGCATGAATCCCGACCGACAGCACCAGACGTGCCGTGGGGTGACCTACTACCACGACACGGCAGCGGCTGCCGGCGCGCCCTGCGTCGACCGCGTCTACCTGCCGACCGCCGATGCCCGCCTGATCGCGCTCGACGCGCTCGACGGCAAGGTCTGCACCGATTTCGCCGACCAGGGCACGCTGCACCTCGAAAAGGGCATGAAGTACAACCCCGCCGGCTACTACTATTCGACCTCGCCGCCGGTGGCGATCGACGGCAAGCTGATCATCGGCGGCGCCGTCAACGACAACTACTCCACCCAGGAACAGTCCGGCGTCATCCGCGCCTTCGACATCCACACCGGCGCGCTGGTCTGGAACTGGGATTCGGGCAACCCCGACGTCACGACGCCGCTGCCCGAGGGGCAGACCTATACGACCAACTCCCCGAACAGCTGGTCGGTTCTGTCGGCAGATGAAGGTCTCGGCCTGATCTACGTGCCGCTCGGCAACCAGGTCCCCGACCAGCTCGGCATGAACAGAAGCGCCAATGTCGAGAAATTCTCGTCGTCGGTCGTTGCTCTGGACATGAAGACCGGTCAGTTGCGCTGGGTCCAGCAGTTCGTGCATCACGACCTGTGGGACATGGACGTTCCAGCACAGCCCGTGCTCTTCGACATGAAGAAGGCTGACGGCACCGTCGTTCCGGCACTCGTGGCGCCCACCAAGCAGGGCGACCTCTACGTGCTCGACCGCCGCACCGGCGAGGCGATCATTCCGTTCAAGGAAATCCCCGCGCCGCAGGGCACGATCCCCGAGGATCATGCTTCCCCGACGCAGCCGATCTCCGACCTGACCTTCTCGCCGCCACCGCTGCAGGAGAAGAACATGTGGGGCGTGTCGCTGTTCGACCAGCTCGCGTGCCGCATCGAGTTCCACCGCTACAAGTATGAAGGCCGCTATACGCCGCCGTCGCTGGAAGGCACGATCGTCTATCCCGGCAATTTCGGCACCTTCAACTGGGGCTCGGTCGCGGTCGATCCGGAACGTCAGATCATGTTCGGCATGCCGACCTATCTGGCCTTCACCTCGCGTCTGGTGCCGGCAGCCGACATCCCGCCGAAGGGTGCGGGCGAAAAGGGCAGCGAACAGGGCCTGAACCGCAATGACGGCGCGCCTTACGGCGTGGTCATGGGTCCGTTCCTCGGCCCGCTCGGCATTCCCTGCCAGGCACCGCCATGGGGTTACGTCGCCGGCGCCGATCTCACCACGGGCAAGACCGCCTACAAGCTGGTGAACGGCACGGTTCGCGACATGAGCCCGCTGCCGATGCCCTTCAAGCTCGGCGTTCCCGGCATCGGCGGCCCTGTTATCACCAAGGGCGGCGTTGCCTTCCTCGGTGCCGCGGTCGACGACTACCTGCGCGCCTATGACGTGACCAACGGCAAAGAGCTGTGGCAGGCCCGCCTGCCGGCCGGCGGCCAGTCGACGCCGATGACCTACACCACCTCGGACAACAAGCAGTATGTCGTGATGGTGGCCGGCGGACACGGATCGATCGGCACCAAGCCGGGCGACTACGTCATCGCCTACACGCTGCCGTAAGCAGCTTCACAGACCACCGAAATGGCCGCCTCCGGGCGGCCATTTTGCGTTTGGGCCTCGGATGGCACACTCGCGATTATGACAACGAAAGGCTGGCGCAGGCTTATCAAAGCAATTCTTCCGTGCATTGTCTGAGGAGGAATTTCATGAAGATCGGCGACGGCATCTCGAGCAGCTACGGCTTGAGCAATCTTTTCCAGCAATCTAACCAGCGCAACAAGCAGCAGCCGATGACGATCGAAGACAGCGTTCGCCAGAGCGGCGCATCGCTTGCGCCCAGCACGACGCCGCCCTCCATCTCCAGCACCATGTGGGCGCTGCAGGCGACCGACGAAAGCCAGACGATGTCAGGTGTGGAAGACGACGCCAAGGCCCGCCACGACGCCATCGTCAGCGAATTCAGCGACCTCGCCAACATGACGCTCGCCGAACGCATCCGCAAGCAGGTGCTCGACAGCCTCGGGATGACCGAAGACAGCCTGAAGGGTATGTCGATGGACGACCGCGCGGCGATCGAAAAGCAGATCGCCGATGAGGTGAAGCGGCAGCTGACGGGGAATGACGACAAGGGCGAGAGTGCTGCGACGGATATTGGCGCGGTGTGAGGGGCGACTTCACAGATTGATTCAAACCAATGCGGCGGAGATTCATGTCTCCACCGTATGCTTTTGAATTCTCTCGTACATTTTTCGAGACGCTTGAACGCTAGGCAGGTTCCACATCCGTCAAGGCAAAATCATTTCCCTTGTACAGCAAAGGCATGCCGCCCTCTTTCGCACAAGCGTAGGCGAAGCAATCGCCAAAGTTCAGTGCCGCCGGATGGCGTGATTTTCCGTAGCGATCAAATGCCCGAATTGCCAACATCCGCGTTTCGGCGGGTATCGAAACCACTGTGATTGCCGCGAGAATAAGGAACCCTTCGACGGCCTCGTGAGCGGCATCGACAGGCAGCTTGAGTTCGCGCGCGACCGCGACGACTGTTTCCCAGACCGCCATCGGCGAGGTAACGCGATGCGGGTGCCTGTTCAGACGCACGAGCAACTCGTGGGCGTCGGTTTCCTCGACGAGGATTGCCGTGAGCGCCGATGCGTCCACAAACATCGGCTATTCCTCGTAAAGGCTGTCAATGAATGCCTTGTCGGCAGGCGGACCGCGATCCGTGCCGGCGCGGGCTCGCAATGCCCTACCATAAGCAAGACCACGCTCCACGAGTGATCCCCCACCCTCCTCGCGTTCAATCTCGCGTAGGAGAGCTTGCCTCACCACTTCGGTCTTGCTTTGCTTGCGTGTCACTGCGAGCTTCTCCGCAAGTTTGTCGACGTCGTCGTTCTTGATGTAAAGCGGCATGGATATCCCTCCATATATCCCAATATAATCTCGGGATATCCCTTCAGCAAGCCACCCGTCCCCTCACACCATCTCCGCCACGATCCGCCCGACCTCGCCGAAAACAGGGTTGATCTCGGCGGTCGTGACCGTCGCGTTGGTGACGTAGACGGCGATCAGGATGGGGCCGTGGGCGGGGGGCCAGCAGATGGCGATGTCGGCGGCGGAGCCGTTCTTGCCGGTGCCGGTCTTGTCGCCGATCTTCCAGGTTTCCGGCAGGCCGGTGCGCAGGCGTTCGTTGCCCGTGGTGTTGGCGACCAGCCACTCGATCAGCGTCTTTTGCGAGGGCTCCGACAGCACCGAGCCGAGCGTGATGTTGCCGAGCGTGTCGAGCATGGCATCGGGCGTGGTGGTGTCGCGCGGGTCGTCCTTGGCGATGTCGTTGAGATCGGGCTCGATGCGGTCGAGGCGGGTGGAGCCGTCGCCGAGCGTGCGCAGCCAGTTGGTCAGCTCCTTCGGGCCGCCGAGGCTTTCGAGGATGAGATTGGCCGCGGTGTTGTCGCTCAGCGTGATCGCCGCCTTGCAGAGATCACCGACGCTCATACCCTCGCCGCCGACGTGCTTCTCGGTTTCGGGCGAATAGGCGATGAGCTGCTCTTTCTCGTAGACAACGCGGCGTTCGAGATTTTCCTCGCCCTTGTCGACGCGCGACAGCACCATCGCGGCGGCCAGCACCTTGAAGGTGGAAAACATCGGGAAGGTCTCGGTCTCGCGATAGCCGAAGGAGATGTTGGTTTCGGTATCGATGACCGATACGCCGATGCGCCCGCCGATCTGCTTTTCCAGCGCGCCGATGCGGCGGTCGATCTCGTCGTCGCTGTCTTCGGCGCGAACGATCCCCGGCAGGAACAGCGCCGGGGCGAGCAATGCGGAGCCGAGCAGCATGCGGCGGCGGATCGAAAAGGGATGCATGAAAAGACCTCTGCCAGAATCGATGAAGGCATCAATTAAGAATGGTGAGAACCGGGTTAAAGCGGGATTGTGGCCCGCTTGCGTCGCCCGCGCCTTCGCCATCGGAAAGCATTGATCTTTCAGATTCGCATTCCCGGCATCAAGCCCTTCTCTGGCATCACGAGCGTCAGGCGGCCCTTTTCGCCGCCATCTGCGTGACCTCAACCGTCACATGTGACAATTGGCCGAGCGTCGCGAGCTTCTCCTTGTAGAAGGACGGCGCGCGCGGGGCCGAGGTGGCGACGGCGACGATGGCCGCATGGTGGCCGGGGCCGACCTGCCAGACGTGCAGATCGGTGATCTCGTCGCCATCGGTCTCGACCACCTTGCGGATCGCCTTGGGCAGATCGCCCGACGCCGGCAATGTGTCGAGCAGGACGGCGCCCGACGCCTTCATCAGGCCCCAGGCCCATTGCGCGATGATGACGCCGCCGACGATGCCCATCAGCGGATCAAGCCAGAGCCAGCCGTAGAGGCTGCCGAGCAGCAGTGCCGCGATGGCGAGCACTGATGTCAGCGCGTCGGCGATGACATGGACATAGGCGGCGCGCATGTTGTTGTCGGTGGCGCGCGGGGCGTGGCTGGCGTGGTCGCCATGATGAGCGTGCGAGCCATGGTGCGCATGATCTCCGTGATGGGCGTGGGAGCCATGATGTGCATGGTCGCCGTTGGGCGCGTGGCTCCCGTGGCTGTGGCCATGCGCGTGGCCGTGGTGATGGTGGTCGTCCTTCAGCAGCCAGGCGCTCAGGACATTGACGGCGAGGCCGAGGACGGCGACGCCGATGGCCTGGGAGAAGCTGATCGGAACCGGGTTGGCGATGCGCAGCACGCTTTCATAGGCCATCAACAGCGCGATCAGCGCGAGGATGATGGCGCTGGCGAAACCGGCGAGATCGCCGAGCTTTCCGGTGCCGAAGGTGAAACGCGGATTGTGGGCCTGACGGCGGGCGTAGAGATAGGCGACCGCCGAGATCAGCATGGCGCTCGCATGGGTCGACATGTGCCAGCCATCGGCGACCAGCGCCATCGAGCCGTACCACGTGCCGGCGGCGATCTCGGCCACCATCATCGAGGCGGTCAGCGCGATGACGAGCCAGATGCGGCGGGTATTGCGGTCATGGTCCTCGCCGAGGAAGACGTGCTCGTGCTGCAGGTTGTTGGTCTGTGCGCTCATCGCACGCTCCTTGTCGGTGGTCTCGTCAGTGGCCTCGCACCCTCAGGCGCATCAGCGGATGTAGGTTCTCAGAACCTCGGAAATTTCCTCGACGGCCTCACTGCGCGCCTTCTCGTCCGAAGCGTGCAGCACATGCTCGTGCAGGTGATCATCCAGCACCTCGCCGGTCAGCCCGTTGAGAGCGCCGCGAATGGAGGAAAGCAGCTGCAGGATTTCGCCGCAGGGCTTTTCGGCCTCGAGCGCGCGCTCCACCGCATCCATCTGGCCCTTCAGCCGGTTGA
The DNA here is from genome assembly GCF_057809895.1 of Rhizobium sp. FG113. NCBI lineage: Bacteria > Pseudomonadati > Pseudomonadota > Alphaproteobacteria > Hyphomicrobiales > Rhizobiaceae > Rhizobium > Rhizobium sp. FG113. Next base: position 49,830 of record NZ_JBMDKV010000019.1, read on the forward strand.
TGCGGGCGATCAGCTTCTTCTTGTTGTGCTGGGTATGGGACATGATCTTCTCGGCATAGGATAGGGGGGTACCCTATATCAAATGAAGACGGAAGGAAAGCCGGCGCACGGCTTGACAAGACGAAGAATTGGGAAGATGTATTGCGCCATGATCAAGAACGCGCACATCAACCGCTCGTATTTTTGGCTGTACCTGTAAAGGGCGGCTGGACAGATTTTATTGTCAACAAGCCGCCGTCAGGCGGCTTTGTTGTATCTCAAGCGTCCTGACGGCAGAACACCACGAAACGCCAGACTGGGACGCAAAGACATGACCGACATCGAAGACAGCGAAATCTCATTGATCCGCCCGCCGGTGATCAATATCCGCGCCGCCAAGCCGCGCGACCTTCCCGAACTCAACGACATGATCGCGCTGCTCGCCAAGCACCATGGCGACGCCGCCGGCTCGACGCCGGAGCAGCTGGAGCGCGACCTGTTCGGGCCCCTGCCCTGGATTACCGCGCTGGTCGCGGAAACCGACGAGGGCCTGATCGGCTACGCCATTCTCGTGCCGCTCTACCGCGCACAGGAAGGCGCGCGCGGCATGGACCTGCATCATCTCTTCGTGCGCGACGGCCATCGCGGCCACGGCGTCGGCCAGCACCTCGTCAACCGCGCCCGCGACACCGCCCGCAACGCCGGCTGCGGCTACCTCTCGGTCAGCGCCGCGACGGGCAATATCCAGGCGCACCGCTTCTACGAACACCTGGACTTCATTCCGCGCCCGGTGACCGGCATGCGCTATCTGCAGGCGCTGGCTTAGGCGCCTGAGATCAGTGATCAGGCAACGGCCTTGGCGACGATCTCGGGGAACTGCTCGATCACCCGCATATAAGCGACGGCGAATTCCGGTGCCGTCGCGCGAGCCTGCTCCCGATCGCGCAAGGTGCCGACCGGCACGCGGAAACGGCGCGCGAATTCGGATTGCGACAGTCCGAGCTGGGTTCTCGTCCGGCGGATGAGGCGCGCGCGTTGGGCGCGATCCAGCGCTTCAGCCGTTACGCCGAAATCGTCGGAGTCAGCAGGATCAGCCGGCAAAGCCGCGTCCTTCCTAGGGTCGAACCTGTCTGTCGTCATGACTGGACCATACGGGATTTCCGTATGGTCCGCAATGTCGGCCAGATTGGCTGCGCCTCTCTAGCGCAGCACCGGTTCGCCGTGGAAGCGGCGGCGGGAGGGTTTGGAGACGCCGAAGCCGATCTCCATCATCAGGCGTGGCTTTTCGGTGGCGACGGTTCCCATGTGGAAGCCGAAGGGATCCTCCACGAAGCCTGAGCCGGCCTTGCCTGTCAGCGTGATCGGGCTGTCCTTGCCGTAATAATCGATGATCTCGTCGGCGGGGTGGCCGACCAGCAGGGTCAGCTGGTGCTTCATGCGGCGCTTGTTGTGGCTGCCTCGGACGAAGACGTGCGGGCCCGTGCCCTCGTCCACATCCACGAGATAGAAGAAGAACTTCAGCATCCGCCAGTCGTCGAGATCGAAGTGATACTTGTCGAGCGAGGCAAGGCTGCGGTCGGCTTCGCTGGCCTTGGTGGGGAAGCTCCACCATGTGCGGGTGGTGATCAATTGCGCCTGGGCGCCGAGATAGCGGCGGGCGATCTCCGACAATAGCGGATCGCGCTGCACGGTCAGAACCGCCGGGCAATCCAGCGCCCGCTCGAAATGGTGGCCGGAGAGGATCGGGCGGCCGAGCCGGTCTTCGGTGGCGCGGTGATCCGATGCGGTGAACTCTATTCTGCGATCGAAATTGCCGAAGCACGGGGTCGCGTGGCCGAAGGCGGATATCTCCTGCGTGATATCAGCCGGCAACTGCAAATCGGGGAAAATGCCGTCGCGATTCAGGGCATCGACGGCGGTTTCGGCGTTCACGCCCTGGAAGATCGTCGGCAGGTTGTCGATCGCGCCGTTGCTCTTCCTGGCCGTCAGCCAATGGGCGCGGCGGCCGGGAATGGTGCGGGCGAGCAGGAACATCGGCAGCCAGGCCGGGTTCTCGCGAATATCGGCCATGTAGGTGGGGATGCGGACCGCCATGCGCTTGAGCTTGCCGCCCTTGCGCGCGACCGCTTCGAGATCATTGGCGGAAGCGTTTGAAGCGGCACCACTGGCGGGAGATACTGATGAGCTGTGCATTTCAGCTGGCCTTTCGCAAGACGTTTGAGGATCGTCATTCGGCAGCGGCATGTGCCACTGCGGGGCATTCAGTCGAATTTGCTAATAAATGCTGCAATGCGGCGATTTTGGGGTATTTCTACCCTCAATGGCCAGGCACCGCCTTCAGGTAGGCGGCAATCGCCTCCAGATCAGCCTTGGGTAGGTGAGCGACGTTCTGCTGTACCTCGGTCATCGATCCGCCGGCCGAATCGAAATCGGGCGTGAAGCCGGTTTCGAGGTAATTGGCGATGTCGGCCTCGCTCCATTCGCCGATGGCTTTCGAGCCCGGCGTGATGTTGGGGATGGTGCCCTGCCCTTCTGGATTGGGCGCGCCGGCAAGCCACAGATCGGGCTTCAGGCCGCCCAGCGCATCGCGTGGGGTGTGACATTCGCCGCAATGGCCGAGGCCCTCGACCAGATACTGGCCGCGTTTGACTTTGTCGTCGGCATTTTGAAGCACGACGCGCGGGCTGTCGTTGAAATAGAGGAACTTCCAGCCGCCGAGCGCCAGCCGGATATTGAACGGGAATGGCAGCTCATGCGGCGGCGCGACGTTGCCGCTCTTCGGCAGGGTCTTCATGTAGGCGTAGAGGTCGTTGACGTCCTTGTCGCTCATGCGCGCGTAGGAGGCATAGGGGAAGGACGGATAGAGATGCGCGCCATTGGGCGCGACGCCACGCTTCATGGCGTTGCCGAATTGAGCGAGCGTCCAGTTGCCGATGCCGGCCTGCTCGTCACTGGAGATATTGGGAACGTGGAAGGTGCCGAAAGGGCTCTTCAGCGCCAGCCCGCCAGAGAGCGTCAGCTTGGCATCGCCTTCAGCCCCCGGCGCCGCATGACAGCTGACACAGCCGCCGGCCCAGAAGACCATTTCGCCGTTCTTGACGTCAGGCGCGCCGAGATTTGCCCAATGGCTCTCAGGCAGCGGGTTGGGTGCGGTTACCAGGTAGAAGACGGCGCCACCCAAGACGGCGACGCCGACGAGACAGAGAACGAACCTGATAAACCTGCGAAACATGCACTGCTCTCCCATCGTCCTTGACGCTTACTGGACATAAAGCGATCCGCCCGGCGGGCAAGGCCGGACGGATCGCAGAAGACGGATCGCCCAAGGGAGTATCCCCTCAGACGAACAGAAAAGGGAGACCTATTCCTTCTTCACGCGGTAGTTCTGATGACAGCCGCCGCAGTTCGCGCCGAGCGTCTTCAGGCCGGCGCCGACGCCTGCGGCATCGGCCGGAAGCTGGGCAAGCAGCGTGTCGGCATCCGTGCCGAGCTTTACCGAGCGGGCCTTGAAGTCATCCATGTTTTCCCAGATCTTCGGGCTCGCCTCGGAATCGGCCGATGCGTTTTCCGTGCCTGGGCCGAACTGATCCGGGAAGGCCTTGGCGTTTTCCGAGATCGTCGTCAGCGCCGCCTTCACGGCTTCGGCGTCGTAGGGCTTGTCGCCCTTGGCGATGCCCGAGAGCGCGCCGGTGGCGCCGCCGATCTTCTTCATCATGGCGACGCGTGCGTCATGCGTGCCCTCTCCGGCCGCCAACACCGACGTGACCCCCATGCCGGCGACCATGATGGCCGCGACGATTGCTTTTACTCTCATATCTCCACTCCTCTTCGATACCGAGATTTTCGAAGCCCGGCGCTTCGTTTTTACGCGGGCATGATGGCAAATTAATCTCAGCTAAAAAGTAACAAGTGGGTGAGAGCGTAATAAATTCAGGAATTTGCGGTTTCTCGTTTTCAAGCCGGCGCCCGCCAGCCATGCCAGGCGGTGAGGATCGCGATCGTCACCAAAAGGCCGCCGGCGATGCGGCCGACGAGGATGGTGGCGCTGGGGTTGGAGATCAGCAGCGTGCGGCTGCGCGAGGCGGTGACGGCGACGGTGCCGTAGATCGCCGCCTGCATTGCCATGGTCATCAGCCCCATGACGATGCCCTGCAGCCAGATCGGCCCATAGACGGGCTTCAGGAACTGCGGATAGACCGCCAGCATGAAGAGATAGGCCTTCGGATTGATGAGGCAGGTGATGGCGCCCTGGCGAAAGGCGCGCCAGCCGGAGCTCGTGCCGCCTTCGACGGACGAGACCGTGATCGAGCTTGCGATCAGCGTGTAGCCGATCCAGGCCATGTAGGCGGCGCCGATGAAGAGCAGCGGGTTGAAAAGCGCTGGCAAAAGCGTCGCCAGAAGGCCGACGCCGATCGCGCCATAGAGCGAATGCACCGCCCCGCCCGCCATGATGCCCGCCGTCGCCGCCATGCCGGCGCGCCGGCCTGATGTCAGCGAATTGGCGAGCACGAAGAGCATGTCCATACCCGGGACGATAATGATGCCGAAGAGAAGGGTGAAATAGAGCCAGAGGTTTTCACTGTAGGTCATGTCAGTTGCCCATCGTCGATCCGCGATGCAAAGCTTGCGGATACCGTTGAATTTCAATTCGATAGGGTGATCTGTACGACGGCCCAACTGACAGTGTAGTGTCAGGAGCGTTTGACGGAGGAGAGGATATGCGCAAGGCGTCCCGGCTTTTCGAGATCATCCAGCTGCTGCGGCTGGCGAAGCGGCCGGTGACGGCCGCCGTCATGGCCGAGGCGCTGGAGGTGACGGTTCGCTCGATCTATCGCGACATCGCGGCGCTGCAGGCGATGCGCGTGCCGATCGAGGGCGGGCGTGGGATCGGCTATATTCTCCGGCCCGGCTTCGACCTGCCGCCGCTGATGTTCACGATCGAGGAAATGGAGGCGATCGTGCTGTCGCTGGCGCTGGTGGAGCGGACCGGCGACGCGGCACTGAAGCAGGCCGCCAAGAGAGTAAACCAGAAGATCGCGGGCGCCGTGCCGGCCCCGCTGAGGGAAGCGATGGAGGGAAAGGCGCTCTACGCCTGGGGCACGATCGCGCCCTCGCCGGAGGGGTTGGACCTCTCGCTGGTGCGCGGCGCGATCCGCGACGAGCGGAAGCTGACGCTCGACTATCGCGACGAGCTCGGCCGGGGCAGCCAGCGCACGATCCGGCCGATCGCGCTGATCTATTATTCGCAGAGCTCGAACATCGTTGCCTGGTGCGAGCTGCGCGAGGCGATCCGCAATTTCCGCAGCGACAGGGTCGAGCGCTGCGTGGAGGCAGAGGGCTTCTTCAAGGGCGAAGGCGATGGTTTGCGGACGCTGTGGACCTCGGGGTGGACGCAGGCGCCGGCTGCCGTTTCGGCCATATGATGCCGTCCCCGTGGCTGGGATCACGGGGACGGCCGTTTCTCATCCTCAGAGGGCGGCGCCGCCGGAGACTTCGATGCGCTGGCCATTGACCCAGCGATTGTCATCAGAGAGCAGCGAGGCGATCATCGGGCCGATATCGTCGGCGACGCCGGGGCGGCCGAGGGCCGTCATGTCGGAGACCATCTTGTTGACCACCGGATTGTCGCGAACGATGCCGCCGCTGAAATCGGTCATGACGGCGCCGGGCGCGACCGTGTTGGCGGTGATGCCGCGGGCGCCTAGTTCCTTGGCGAGATAGCGGGTGAAGACCTCGATGGCGCCCTTCATGGCCGCATAGGTCGAGCTGCCGGGAACGCTGAAGCGGGCAAGGCCGCTCGAGATGTTGATGATGCGGCCGCCATCGGCCATCAGCGGCAAGAGCTTCTGGGTCAGGAAGAAGACGCCCTTGAGGTGGACATTGACGAGGCCGTCGAAGGCCTCTTCGGTCGTCTCGGCGATCGAGGCGTGGTAGCTGGTGCCGGCATTGTTGACGAGGTAGTCGAAATCCTGGGCTCCGAAGGCTTCCAGCGCCTGGCGGACGCTTGCGACGAAAGCGTCGAAGGAGGCTGAATTGCCGGTGTCGAGCTGGAGGGCGACGGCCCGCGCGCCTGCGGCCTCGATCTCGGCGACAGCGCTTTCGGCTTCTGCCTTATTCGTGTTATAGGTCAGGATGACATTGACGCCGCGCCTGGCGAGGCTGACCACCGTATTGCGGCCGAGGCCACGACCACCGCCGGTGACGATGGCGATCTTGTTCCTTGAATTTGCTTGGTTTTCACTCGGCATGACAGGCTCCTTGGGGCTCATTCGATGGCCTGATGCTACGCCCGCACACCCTCTTTGCTGAATGCCGGAACTCTCGAATTTCTTGCCTATTCCTCCAATCGGCTTGCGGCCTGAAGCCAGTGATCTATGATCACTCCCAGTGGTTTTGATGGAGAGCAGGATGGCGGAAGCGCTGAAGGACATGGTGTCGCGCTATATCGACCAAGTGGGTGGCGGCGATGGGTCGTTTGCCATGCCCGTGCCCGTGCCGGGGCTGGCGATCTCGCGCGTCAGCCAGCCGGTGATACCGCATCACCGCATCTACCGGCCGACCATCTGCGTGGTGCTGCAGGGCGCCAAGCGGATCTTGAGCGGCGACCGGGTGCTCGACTATGGCGAAAACCAGCTCCTCATCGTCACCGTAGAGCTCCCCGCCTCCGGCCAGATCGTCGAGGCGAGCCCTGAGCAACCCTATCTCGGCCTCAACATCGATTTCGATCCGGCACTGATGCGCGAGGTGATGGACGATCTCGAAAACCCGCCCAAGCCATCCGGCGACGGGATCGCCTGCGTCTTCGTGCAGGATTTCGACGAAGCGCTGCAGGATTGCGTGCGCCGGCTGCTCAATCTCATGGAGACGCCGAAGGCAATCCCCGTGCTGGCGCGCTCGATCATGCGGGAGATCTGCTACTGGTTATTGACCGGGCCGAACGGCCGCGAGATCTGCAAGCTGGCGCTTCCCGGCAGCCATGCGCGGCGGATGAGCGATGCGATCTACCGGCTGCGCGACAATTTCGCCGAACCGGTGAGGATCGACGAACTGGCGGCCGTGGCGCGCATGAGCCCGTCCTCGTTCCACCAGCATTTCAAGACGCTCACCTCGATGACGCCGCTGCAATACCAGAAGCACATGCGCCTGCTCGAAGCCCGTCGGCTGATGGTCACCGACGGCGCCAACGTGGCAAGCGCCGCCTATCAGGTGGGCTATGAAAGCGCCTCGCAGTTCAGCCGCGAATACACCCGCATGTTCGGCACGCCGCCGAAGCGGGATGTGAGCGAGATCAGAGGTTTGCCGATGGAGACCGCGGCGGCTTAGCACTCAAGCGTTCAGCTAGGCAACGGCTTCATGTTCGGATAGAATGAGATCATATTCCTAAAGTAATAGGTTGGCGGCATGCGCGTCAGGCATCTTATATTGCGCAGGAAGACCATTACCACCGACACTGATTGGCGCGATGATGCCTTGCCGCCAAGGTTTTCGGGCATTTACCCGAAGACGCGACCGGCGAAACCCGGTTGGAAATGGCGCAGCGCGCAGGCACACTGCTCACAGCATGATTATATTCTTCTGTGCGAGATCAACGAGATGAAGGATAACTGGCGGGCGTGGCTTATCAGGAAGAATGACGAGGAAGGCTCCCTTGTCGCACGTTACGAGTTCCATGGCAGCCATCCGGGCTTTCATGTCCATACGGATTGCGAACGCGGCGGCGTCGAAATCGGCCCGACGAGCATTAAGGCTCCATTACGCATTCCGGCCGTAGGCTCGGAGCGAATGCGGCCACCGCCGACACGACCGGGTCTGTTTTGGGAAACGGCACGCCGATACTTTAGGATGGACTACGCCAAAGGGAGTTTGCTGTGAGCGATCTGGCAACAGTTCAGGAATCGTTACATCGTTCGTTCGGCGAGGCGATCTCGGTTCGCCCTGTCGCGGCGGGGCTGGCCATCCGCTCTCCCTTTTTCGACGGAAGTGGCGATCACATCGCCTTCTATGCGCGCGACACCGAAAACGGCGTGGTGCTTGAGGACGACGGCGACTATCTCCCGCATCTGATAGCATCCGGCATCGATATCGAAACAGGGCAGAGACGACAGCTACTGGACAGCCTGCTGGCCGAATCCGGCGCCTATTGGGATGCCGACACATTCGAGATCCGCTCGCAGGAAGTGCCGACCGAACGGATCGGGAGCGCAAGTGTGCGTTTTCTCTCCGGGCTGCTCAGAATTAGAGCGCTTGAGTCGCTGACGAAGGAAACAGTTCGCTCGACATTCAAGGAGGATGCGGCGTCCGCTGTTGTGAAATCGCTGGCCGACATGTTCGACATTTCGGAGCGCAAGCCGTTGACGGAGGAGCTGTCGGAGTTTCCGGCTGATATCGTGCTGACACCACGCGATCCGGGCTTGCGCACGATCGGCCTTTTCCTGGTCAACGGTCCGACGCAGTTTCTCGAAGCCGAGCTTCTGCACACCGAGATCGAGCGGCGCCAACAAGAGAAAGATCTCCAGGCCGTCGCCCTTATCGAAGACAACAGGAAGATGGCGCTGATAACCGAGCGACGGTATCAGCGTGCGGTCAATCGCGGCCTGCAGACGCGCTTCTTCCGCGAAGATGAGACCCAAGCGATCACCGGTCTTCGCAAGCTTGCAACGGCTTAAGACCTCAGCGCCAGCACCCTGCTCTCCTCGCGGCCGAAGCCGCGGATCTCGATGCGATCGTTGTGCACGCCGACGATGGCGAAGGTGTTTTCGGTCTCGGTGTCGACCATGCCCTTGAAGTTGACGAAGTGGCAGCCGTCGACCGCGCCGTAATTGCCGACGTGGTTGTGGCCATTGAAATAGGCCATGACGTTGGGGCTTTTCGCCAGGAGCTCGATCATGCGTTCGCGGTCCCAGCAGTCGTGCTGGTTGGGCGGATAGACCGGGTAGTGGTTCATGACGATGACGCGTTCGCCGCGCGCGGCGGCGTCCGCAATCTCGGCTTTCAGCCAGTCGAACTGACGGTCGCTGATCATGGCGTTCCAGGCTTCAGCGTTGATGGCGCCGGCGGCGCGGAGTTCGGCAAGCTTCTCGGCGGCGATCTCGCGGTAGGGGTGGCCCTCCGGCGGGGCGAAGGTGCTGACTTCGTTGCCATCGAGCATGATGAAGCGCCAGCCGTGATTGGCGAGGCTGTAATAGGGTGCCGGCATGCCGAGGCGGGCGGCGACATCTTCCAGGTGCTCGGGCGCGACGGCGAAATCGTGGTTCCCGAGCAGGAAGAGATTGTCGTGCTTTAGGGCGTCATAGACGGGCAGGATGACGTCGAAGCTTGCGAAATCGCGGTCGATGATGTCGCCCAGTGTGATGACGAAGCTCAGATCCTCCGCATTGAAGACGTCGATGGCGGCTTTGAGTTTGGCGGGGCTGTTTTCGTAATAGCGGTCCATGCCGGCATGCGGCTCGCGGGCGGCATATTGCGGGTCGGCGACGACGCCGAAGCGGAACAGGGGGAGCGGTTGGGTCATGGTGCCGGATTAGGTGGGGTGGGTGACAGGGATGTGACACAAAACAAAAACACCCGGCGTCTCCACCGGGTGTTCTCATCACTCTCTCAAAACCGGCTTACTTGGTTGCGGCTTCGTAGCGTTCCAGGACGTAGTCCCAGTTGATCAGGCTGTCGACGAAGGCTTCGAGGTACTTCGGACGGGCGTTGCGGTAGTCGATGTAGTAGGAATGTTCCCAGACGTCGACGCCGAGGATCGGGGTGGCGCCGTGGACGAGCGGGTTTTCGCCGTTCGGGGTCTTGGAGATTTCGAGCTTGCCGTTCTTGACGGAAACCCAGGCCCAGCCGGAGCCGAACTGGGTGGTGCCGGCAGCGACGAAATCGGCCTTGAACTTGTCATAGCCGCCGAGATCGGAGTTGATGGCCGCTTCGAGCTTGGAAGGCAGCTTGTTGCCGCCGCCGCCCTTCTTCATCCACTTCCAGAAATGGACGTGGTTGTAGTGCTGGGCAGCATTGTTGAAGAGGCCGGCATTGGTGCCGAAGGACTTCTTGACGACGTCTTCGAGCGAGAGGTCGGCGAGACCGGCTTCCGCCGCGAGCTTGTTGCCGTTGTCGACATAAGCCTTGTGGTGCTTGTCGTGGTGGAACTCCAGGGTTTCCTTCGACATGAAAGGCTGCAGCGCTTCGTAGTCGTAGGGAAGTTCAGGCAATTCAAAAGCCATGGTCGTCTCCTTTTGGCAATAGTTTGCGTAATCGGCAGGTGTGCGGGAACATAGGAGCGCAAGCTTGGTGAGGCAACCTGCGAAATGTCAAAAAAGACCGCTGCGGAAGAAAATTTAACCGCGCTAAGGGCTTGGCATGCAAGGCGCAAATCAATCATGATGACAGTGCTTTATGGCATGGCCTTCCAAGCGTGGGCGCGAGGGCCAAAAATGTGCGAGGGCTCAGTATGAGGCTTGGCGTTACAGGGCACCCTATGCTCCGCCCGATCGGCTTTGCGGCCGTCTTCATCGCGGCTTTTCAGATCGCGGGCGGCACCGCCTTGGCCTCCTCGGGCGATGCCTGGCAGGATTTCGCCGCCGAGGTGCAGGGAAAATGCGAGATGGCGGCGCGCGCGCAGATCGAGCTGCCGCATGCCGTGGTCGATCCCTTCGGCAGCGAGAATTTCGGCATGGCGCTGGTGACGGGCAAGCCAAAGGGCGCCAACGGCTTCGTCAGCTACTTCTGCATCTACGACAAGAAGACCAAGGCGGTGGAGCTCGGCACGGAACTCGAGACCGAGCGGATGGGGATTTTGCCGGACGAGTGAGGCGGCGCCCCCCTGTCTTCAGCCACACAGTCGCCCTATGCGCAATCAAGGATTGCACTCGATTTGTGTACGCGCAACCTCCCCTTCGCTAACCTTCCCACGCCGGCCCATAGATGGCGCGGCATGGGAGGATGTCATGTTTCATTTCAGCAGCGCATCGCTTGCCGCCCTTGCGAAATGCCATCCGCATCTGCAGGCCATCGCCCAGGCGGCGATTCGCGAGATCGATTTCAAGGTGCTCGATTCGACGCGCGGGCGCGATGCGCAGGAGCGGGCGTTCAACGGCGGTTTTTCGAAGGTGCATTTCGGCGATTCAGCGCATAATTATGTGCCGGCGATCGCCTTCGATCTATTCCCGGCGCCGTATGACTGGAACGACAAGGAGGCTTTCATCAGGCTCTACGGAGTGATCATGCCGCTGCCGCAAAAGCTTGGGCTGAAAGGCCTCGACGGCAAGACGCTCCTGTTGCGCCCGGGTATCGACTGGAACATGGACGGCAACTTTAGCGACGGCTGGGACATGCCGCATTATGAGCTGCATCCCTGGCGCAAATGGTCGAAGAAATCGAAGCTTTACGAGGATTGACGTCCGCGCGTGGGAGCGGGCCGTAACGGCGTGCGGGTGCCCTGCTCCGCGCTGCCGGCAATGCCAGTTTCAGCTCGCAGTCACGTTTCCGTGCGCCCCATTGACGACCGACCAACTAGTCGGTAGATTCCCATTCATGGCATCGGACACATACACACGCATTCTCGACACCGCGCAGTCGTTGATCGTCAACCGCGGCTACAACGCCTTCAGCTATGCGGATATCTCCGCGGCGCTGGGCATTGGCAAGGCGACGATCCACCATCATTTCCCCGGCAAGGCCGATCTCGTGGTCGCGGTGATCGCCCGCTACCGGCAGGCGACCGAGGATGGGTTGGGGGCGATGGCGGCGCATGAGCCGCACGCCGGCCGGCGGCTTGCCGGCTATGTCGGTTTCTGGGAACAATGCATCCGCGACAGCAACGCGCCGTTTTGCATCGCAGCCCTTCTCGCCGCCGAGCTGCCGAGCCTGCCGGCCGAGGTCGCCGAACAAGTGAAGGCGCATTTCGACGAGCTCACCGCCTGGCTCACCGGCTTCATCGACGAGGGGCTGAGAAAGGGCGAGCTGACGAGTACAGAGGATGCGGAGCGTAGCGCCCGCATTCTTGTCGCCACGGTGCATGGCGCCATGCTGGCGGCGCGGGTCGCCGGTGGCGACGCGGAACTTTATGCAAGCATTACAGCGCCGGCGCTGCAGAGGCTGACCCGCCAGCTCGCCTCGACCTGATACGTGACGTGCATGCGCATTTCCTACCCCTCTTCTCGTTCTTCAAGCCGACCGACTGGTTGGTTCGCAAAAGGAACCAGACATGGCCAATCCGCTTTCGCTTCTCGGTGAGATCCACACCGCCATCAGCATCATCCCTGCCGTTGCCGGGCTCTACAGCTTCGCCAAATACCGGACCATCCGCCCGGAAACGACGGTCGGCAAGGTCTACCTCGCGACGCTGGCTCTATCAGCCATCAGCGCCTTCGGCCTGTCGTCCACCGGCGGCTTCAATCCCGGCCATGCGCTGGCGATTGTCGTGCTTCTTGTCTCCGCCATCTGTCTCGTACTGCCGAAACTTGGCTTCCTAGGGCGGCTGATCCCCTATCTCAGGAACCTCGGCTTCTCCTTCACCTATTTCCTGCTCTGGGTGCCCGGGATCAACGAGACCCTGTCGCGCCTGCCGCCCTCGCACCCGATCGGCAACGGCCCGGATTCGCCGCCGGTGCAGACTGCTTTGCTGATCTGGGTGGTGCTGTTTGCCGCGGGCAGCCTAGCGCAGGCCTTTCTCGTCTCGCGCGGCCAGGCGCGGCGTGTGGTTGCGTAACCCGCTGACTAGGCCTCACGGCCGAAATAGACCTCGACGGCCGCAAGCCTGTCACCCCTGAAGCGGAGCGTTTCCATGTTGCGGAACGCTCCGCCATCGTGTTTGACCGCCCGATAGCGCACCACCGCCTCATCGCCTGACAGGCCGAGATATTCGATCTCCATGCGCGTAAATGGCGGCGGCGTCGGCCAGCACCTCTCGAAATAGGCGTCGCGGTCGATGTGATCGTCGCGCGGGCTGGAGAAGGTGAAATCCTCCGTCAGCATCGCCGCGACAATATCCTGGCGGCCGTCGATATAGGCGGCGTAGAGGGCGCGGACCGTTTTCTCGCGCCTTGTGTCGGTTTCATCCGTCATGTCAGTCGTCCTCCTCCTTCAGAAACTGCGGCCGCCCAAGCAAAAGGCCAGCCCCACGAGGCGAAATCCGACATCGGGCGAACGGAATGGCCCCTTATCCGTCCTTGATGGGCTGTCTGCGGAAGGGCTATACCGATGGCGTGCCACCGGAAACGGAGGCTCTCCTGTCTTTCCTCACCCGCTCCGCCCGGCCCTCGCCCGGGCCCGACCGGTTTGCGATCGACATCAGTGCCGCCTTTCTCTTGCGATGTGGACGATCGATGATGCAGAAGGCCCTGACATGAGTGACAAGACAGAGGATGCAGCCGCAGCCGAACCGGGCTCGATCCATTGGAAACGCAATCTGGCCGTTTCGCTTGTCGGCTCGTTCACGACCATCGTCGCCATGACACTGCTTCTTCCCTTCCTGCCGCTCTATGTCGAGGAGCTCGGCGTCAGCGATCATGCCGCGATCGTGCAATGGTCGGGGATCGCCTATGGCGCCACCTTCTTCGCCGCCGCCTTCGTGGCGCCGCTCTGGGGACGGCTGGGCGATATCTACGGGCGCAAGCTGATGCTGGTGCGCGCCAGCCTCGGCATGACCGTTGCAATCTCGCTGATGGGCATGGCCGGAAACGTCTGGCAGCTGGTGGCGCTTCGGCTCTTCGTCGGGCTCGCGGGCGGCTATTCGTCCGGCTCGATGGTGCTGGTGGCGACGCAGACGCCGAAGGACCGTTCGGCCTGGGCGCTGGGGACGCTGGCCTCGGGCATCATGGCCGGCAATCTCGTCGGGCCGCTGATCGGCGGCGTGCTGCCGCCCCTGATCGGCATTCGCGGCACGTTTCTGGCCGCCGGCGCGATGATCTTCCTCGCCTTTCTGGCGACGCTCTTCCTCATCAAGGAGGAGAAGTCCCCTGCCCGCAAGAAGGCCGCCAAGCAGAGCGGCGGCTGGGCGGCCATCCCGGACAAGCGGCCGGTCATCGCCATGCTCTTCACCGGCATGCTGCTGATGCTTGCCAACATGTCGATCGAGCCGATCATCACAGTCTATGTCGCGCAGCTGGTGGACGACGCGGCGCGAGTAACCATTATCGCCGGCATCGTGATGTCGGCGGCCGCACTCGGCAGCATCCTCTCGGCCTCGCGGCTGGGCAAGCTCGCGGACCGCATCGGCCACTGGCCCGTCATCGCCGGCGCGCTGGCGATTGCCGGCCTTCTGCTCATCCCGCAGGCCTTCGTCACCTCGTCGTGGCAGCTGATCGTCTTGCGCTTCCTGATGGGCGTGGCGCTCGGCGGCCTGCTCCCCTGCATCTCCGCCGTCATCCGCCACAGCGTCCCCGACAGCGCGGCGGGCAGCATTCTCGGCTGGTCGGTCTCCTCGCAATATGTCGGCCAGGTCGCCGGCCCGATCCTCGGCGGCTTCGTCGGCGGGCATATCGGCATGCGGGCGGTGTTTTTGGGCACCTGCGTGCTGCTGCTTGCCGGGGCGGCGTATTCGTGGATGGTGCGGCCGCGGGGGGAAGCAGTGCGTTCGTAAGGTGTTGGGATCGAGACGTTTTCACGTCTGTGGCGTCATCCTCGGGCTCGTCCCGAGGATCTAAGCACGCAGCAACGCACTCGACGTGAATGGATCGACCGGGGGCGTGGGCTAGTGTTCGCGGCCACGGCTGTCATAGAAGCCGCACCGTTGCATTCGCGGAGACGTGCTTAGATCCTCGGCACGAGGCCGAGGATGACGGCGGAGAATTGGATTTCGCCCGTAGGTTATTGAAACAAAACAGTTTTCACGCCTCGCGACACCAGCCGTCGCGGAAGGCGCCACCACTACATCAACAAATAATCCACCGCCACCGGCAGCGCCGGCAGGTCCTTCTCGCCCATGGCTTCGCGGATGTTGATCTCGACGGTATCGGCGATCGCCTCGATCGGGAGTGCGTTGGGTTGTTTGCCGAAGGGCTCTTCCAGTTCGTCGCCCAGCGCGTCGAGGCCGAAGAAGGTGTAGGCGACGAGTGCGGTGCCGAAGGGCATGAACCAGCCGAGCACGTCGTCGAAGCCGAAGGGAAGCATCAGGCAGAAGAGATGGGCTGTGCGGTGGAGGAGTAGCGTGTAGCCGAAGGGTACCGGGGTCCAGCGGATGCGCTCGCAGGAGGCCTGGGCGAGCGTGAGATCGGCAAGCGTGCGGTCGAGCATCTGGTAGTTGATGTCGGTGAGCAAGCCCTTGGCGCGGAGATCGGCGAGTTCGCGGGCGATTTCCAGCGACAGCGCTTCGGGCGGGTTGCGGCTGGCGGCGTAGTGGGCGTTGATATCGTCAGGCAGCAGGCGTTCGACCTTGTGGCGGGAGATGCCGGTGCGCAGGTGCGGGACCAGCGACTGGACGAAGGCGATGACCAGCGTTAGTACGCGTTTGCGGGCGTCTTTTCCCGCTTCGCCAGACATCGTTTCAAGGATCAGTGTCTGGCGGGCAAAGTGGCGGGCGGAGAAGACGATCACGCCCCATTGCCGGCGCGCCTCCCACCAGCGGTCGTAGCAGGCGTTGTTGCGGAAGCCGAGGAAGATCGACAGCGCGATGCCGAGCAGCGCGAAAGGAGCGCCGTTGAAGACCGGCAGCATGCCCGGCCGGAGCGTGTGACAGAGCACGACCAGCGAGGAGAGCACGGCGGTGAGGATGATCTGCGGCAGGACGCGCTTGATGATCGAGCCGCGGAGGATGAAGAAGAGCTTGAAGAGGGTTGGGCGGGGGCGCACGATCATGATGCGGGGGACCAGGCTGGAGTGGGAGTGATGAGTTAACGGAGACGATGTTTAACGCGGTGCGTGTGGCCCCCTCACCCGGCCTCCGCTACGCTCGGCCACCCTCTCCCCGAGGGGAGAGGAGAAACGGTTACGCTGCGGCATCTCCCCTTCTCCCCGACGGGGAGAAGGTGCCGGCAGGTCAGGCACAACAAGTTGCGCCGGGGATGAGGGGGCCACGCGCCCGGACTTGGCCACCTCTACACCCAATCAGCTGTCGCTTGCGCTGCGACCAAATGCCCAGTTCATGTAGATTTCGAGCGCCTTGCGGGTGACGGGGCCTTCCTGCAGTTCGCGGCCGTCGAGGCGGTTGACGCCGACGACCTTGGAGTAGTTGCCGGAGGTGAAGATCTCGTCGGCCGCCATGAAATCGTCGACCGAGAGCGTCTCCTCGCGAACCTCGAAGCCGGCCTGGCGCAAAAGGCCGATGACGCGGGCGCGGGTGATGCCGGCGAGGAAGGTGCGGTTGGCGACCGGCGTCTTGACGACGCCGTCCTTGACCAGGAACACGTTCGAGGACGCGGTCTCGGCGACATTGCCGTTCATGTCACGCATCAGGGCGTTGTCGAAGCCGCGGCTTCTCGCTTCCGCGATTGCGCGGCCGCTGTTCGGATAGAGCGAGCCGGCCTTGGCGTCGGTCATCGCGGTCTCCGGCGACGGGCGGCGGAAGGGCGAGACGGTGAGCGAGTTCGGCTTGTTGTTGCCGAGCGGGGCTTCAAACAGGCAGAGCGCGAAGCGGGTGCTGTCGCCATCCACCGTGACGACGCTGCCGGCGGAGCCATGCTCGCCCCAGTACATCGGCTTGATGTAGATCGGCGTCTTGCCATCGAACTTCTTGATGCCTTCCCAGGCGAGCGCTTCGATCTCTTCGGCGGTCTTGACCGGCTTCAGGCCCATGTTGACGGCGGAACGATTGATGCGCTGGCAATGCAGGTCGAGATCAGGCGCGATGCCGTCGAACCAGCGTGCGCCGTCGAAGACGGTGGAGGCCAGCCACATGGCATGCGAGGTCGGCCCGATCAGCGGCGGGTTGCCGGTCAGCCACTCTCCCTCGACATAGGTCCAGGTGTTGGAACGGGGCGATGTATCGACGGCCATGAGACTCTCCTTCAATCAATTGCAGGGAGACAAAACCCCGCGCGCGGACGCGGTCAAGGAGAAATATGTCGCGGCGGAGGCTAAGCAAGAAACGGCATGCGGTGACGGAGCCAAGGGCAATATTCATGCGTGCTTGATGAAACATGCGCGATGGATGCATCAGTGAAAATCATGGGTAACCCGGTTGGAGGCGGTCGTGACCGCGTGTCATTATGTATGGCAACGAGGATGCCCGCGCACTGAGCGCGCCCTGCAGGAGTGAAGACCGATGAAAGCCATGTTCTACGACGCCTTCGAAAAGGCCCCAGAGATCGCCACGCTGCCCGATCCGACGCCCACCGAAGACGGCGTCGTGATCGCTGTCGGCGCCACCGGGCTTTGCCGCAGCGACTGGCATGGCTGGATGGGCCACGATCCCGATATCAAGCTGCCGCATGTGCCGGGCCATGAGCTTGCCGGCAAGGTGGTGGCGACGGGCAAGGGCGTGATGCGCTACAAGGTGGGCGACCGGGTGACGGTGCCCTTCGTTTCCGGCTGCGGCCGCTGCAGCGAGTGCCATTCCGGCAACCAGCAGGTTTGCCCGGATCAGTTCCAGCCGGGCTTCACCCATTGGGGCTCGTTCGCCGAATATGTCGCGATCGACTATGCCGACACCAATCTCGTGCACCTTCCCGAGACCGTCGACGATGCGACGGCCGCCAGCCTCGGCTGCCGCTTCGCCACGTCGTTTCGCGCCGTAGCCGACCAGGCGCGCACCGGGCCGGGCGAATGGATCGCCGTGCATGGCTGCGGCGGGGTCGGGCTTTCGGCGATCATGATCGCCACCGCGCTCGGCGCCAATGCGATCGCCATCGATGTGTCGGACGAGAAGCTGGCCTTCGCGCGGGAATGCGGGGCCGTCGCAACGATCAACGCGACTGAGGTTGCCGATGTGCCCGAGGCGGTGCGCGAGATCACCAAGGGTGGCGCGCATGTCTCAATCGACGCGCTCGGCCACCCCCAAACCTGCTTCAACTCGATCAAGAACCTGCGCCGCCGCGGCCGGCATGTGCAGGTGGGCCTGATGCTGGGCGAGCATTCGACGCCCTCGATTCCCATGGCGCAGGTGATCGGCCACGAGCTTGAGATCTACGGCAGCCACGGCATGCAGGCCTGGCGCTACGACGCGATGCTGTCGATGCTCGCCGCCGGCAAGATCGCGCCGCAGAAGCTGATCTCGCGACGCATAAGCCTGGAAGAAGGCATCCCGGCGCTGATGACGCTCGACAAGGCGGAGACGACGGGGATCAGCGTCATCACCAGCTTTTAGGCGTACAACCGCCTTCAATCAAAACGAGCTTTTCAGTTTGTTGCAATCTTTGGTTTAAATCACATACTCCCCTTCAACCGGATGAACCGGCATGGAGGGGAGCATGGCAAAGCGTTTTATTCTTTCGATCGATGGTGGTGGCATTCGCGGGATCATCCCGGCGGCCATCCTGGTGGCATTGGCCAAGCGGTTGAAGGGACTGCCGCTCCATCAGGCTTTCGACATGATTGTCGGCACGTCCACCGGCGGCATAATCGCCGCGGGACTGACATGCCCGCATCCGAATGACAAGAAGAAGGCCGCGTGCACGCCGGCCGAGCTTCTGAAGCTCTATACTGATGAAGGCGCCGATATCTTCGAGAAGCCGCTGGGAGCGGCGGTGCTCAATCCGTTCGGGATAAACGATCCGCGCTACAATCCATTGGCGCTGGAAGAGAAGCTGCGCAAACGGCTCGGCAACGCCACGCTCGACCAGGGTCTGTCGAAAGTGGTGATCACGGCCTACGACATCGAGAACCGCGCCGCTCTCTTCATGTCAAACGCCGACCCCGAGAACAGCAATTTCCGCTTCTGGGAAGCCGCGCGCGCGACCTCGGCGGCCCCTACCTATTTTCCACCTGCACTGATTGAACGCATTGGAGAAACAGATCCCCAAAAGCGCCACATCGCCCTCATCGATGGCGGTGTCTTCGCCAACGATCCTATCCTCGCTGCCTATGTCGAGGCGCGCAAGCAGCCATGGAAAGACGATGAGCTCGTCTTCCTGTCGCTCGGCACCGGCCAGCAGAATCGACCCATTCAATATCAGGAAGCAAAGGAATGGGGCATCGTCGGCTGGATGCAGGTGTCGCATCACACGCCGCTCATCTCGATCCTCATGCAGGGACAGGCGAGCACCGCATCCTACCAGGCCAACAAGCTGCTCAATCCGCCCGGAACGAAGCTGAGATTCTCGACGGTCGTAACCAATCAGAACGCGGCGACGCTCAATTACTTCCGGCTCGATCAGCAACTGACGAACGAACAGAGCGACGCACTGGACGACACCGAGGACAAGAACATCGAGCAACTCCAGAAAATCGCCGCGCAAATCATCAAGGATAACGCGCCGGCGCTCGACGAAATCGCCAAACGCATCCTGGCGAACCAATAACGGCCAAACACGATGCGGTGATCGGCGGGCTGAAAACCCGCCGATAGCGCGGGGGTGCCGATCTGTGCATCGGAGCCTTGCGTTTTAGCGGGTTGCCATTGCCCGGCTAAAGGTCTATCGCGCTCGCCGCTAAGAAAAAGAAAAAGCGAGACATCATGTCCAACTCATTTGTGAACACACATGCGCCCGAGGGCGTACAGGCCGGCTTTGCGCCGGAAGGCCAGCTCGAGCGGCACACGCGGCTTGAAGGAACCTGGCTGAATATCTTCGACGTCACGGTGCCCGCGGGCGGCCGTACGCCGCTGCATCGCCACGAAAGCCCCGAGATCCTGCGCATTATCGAAGGCTGTCTCATCATCCGCCGGATGACGGACCAGGGGCTGGAAGAATTCGAAGCCACCGCCGGCGATATCGTCCGCATCGAGGCCGATCAGGCGCATGGCTATTCCAACCGCGGCCCCGACGTCGCACGGTTTTCGGCAACGATCGACAGCGACATGTCGGACTTCTTCGAAGCCGCCGAATCGCGCACCCGCGACCTGTTGACCGTCGTCGCCAACAGCGACAGCACACGCATCCTGGCGGCCTGATCGCCGTCTCGGAGCCGTCCGGATCACCGGGCGGCCATTCTCCCCGGCCGTTCACACCGGCGTCGATCGCAAGCATGCGAACGAATTCTGCCACGCCCCTCTTGCGCTTGGTCACGTTACCCTTCAAAATTGAAGCATGCCCGACAGCGACCCTTCCAGTACCAGCTCCACCCCTTCTTCCAGCGACATGTCTGCTGATGGCGATGGGGATGGCTGTAGATGGCGTGCGCTTCGCCGCATCGGCCTTAGGTCAGGCATAGCCGCGTTCAGAGCGGCTCTTTTTCTATCCATCGCGGAGTTCGATCGCCGGCTGCTTGCGGCCGCCGTCATCCGCCTTTCATATTTTCATCGCAAAAGGAGCGGTCCCGTCAACGTGGCCGCGTTACACCATTGATGTTCTTCGACTGGATGTCCGACCCCTCCGCCTGGGTGGGTCTCGCAACCCTGATCGTGCTCGAGATCGTTCTCGGCATAGACAATCTCGTCTTTATCGCCATTCTCGCCGACAAGCTGCCGCCGCATCAGCGTGACCGCGCGCGCCTCGTCGGCTTGGGGCTCGCACTGTTCATCCGTCTCGGCTTGCTCGCCTCGATCGCCTGGATCGTGACGCTGACGACGCCGATCTTCTCGGTCATGGAGTTCAGCTTCTCCGGCCGCGATATCATTCTCCTCATCGGCGGCGTCTTCCTGCTCTTCAAGGGCACGATGGAGCTGCACGAGCGGCTGGAAGGCCATGTCGAGACATCGGAGAAGAAGGTGGTGCATGCCGTCTTCTGGCAGGTGATCGTGCAGATCGTCGTGCTCGACGCAATCTTCTCGCTCGACAGCGTGATCACCGCCGTCGGCATGGTGCAGCACCTTCCTGTGATGATGATCGCCGTCGTGATCGCCATCGGCGTCATGCTGCTGCTCTCGAAGCCGCTGACGAGCTTCGTCAACAAGCATCCGACGGTCGTGATCCTCTGCCTGGGCTTCCTGATGATGATCGGCTTCTCGCTGATCATCGAGGGCTTCGGCGTGCACCTGCCCAAGGGCTATCTCTACGCGGCGATCGGCTTCTCCGTCATCATCGAATCGCTGAACCAGCTGGCGCGGCACAATCGCGAGCGGCTGATCACGCCCACCAACATCCGCGAACGCACCGCCGACGCCGTGCTCGGCCTGCTCGGCGGCAGACGGCCGCAGGTGACGCTCGGGCCGACGGCGGAACATATCGCCGAACAGGCGGCCGAAGAGGACGTGTTCTCCAACGAGGAAAAGGACATGATCCAGGGCGTGCTGACGCTCGCCGACCGCTCGGCCAAATCGATCATGACGCCGCGCATCGATATCGACTGGCTGGACCTCGATGCGCCTGAGGCGGAGCTGCAGCGCCGCATCGTCGATCTCGGCCATTCGCGCTTTCCCGTGGCGCGGGGGAGCCTCGACAATTTCATCGGCGTGGCCAGCGCCCGCGACCTGTTGCGCGACCTGATCGTCGATGGATCGATCAATGTCGAGCGCTCGATCCGCGAGCCCTTCGTGGTGCATGAGAGCATCAGCGCGCTGAAGCTGATGGAACAGCTGCGCCATTCCAGCGAGGCGGTCGCCATCGTGCTCGACGAATACGGCGATCTCGAAGGCATGGTGACGCCGACCGACCTGCTTGAAGCCATCGCCGGCGAGTTTCCCGACGAGGACGAGGAGAAGCTTTCGATCGAGCGCGGCGAGGACGGCTCGCTGACGGTCGACGGCTGGATCGACATCCGCCACGCCTCGAAGTTGATCGATGTCGACCTGGTCGACGAAGGCGACCGGTTCTCGACGCTGGCGGGATTCATTCTCTGGCGGCTCGGGCATCTGCCGCATCAGGGCGAAACGATCCGCTTCGAGGAACTGACATTCGAAGTGGTATCGCTCGACGGCCGCAACATCGACAAGATCAGGATCAAGCGTATCGAAGACGCGGATTGAAAAAGGGAGAAAATCAACATGGCATGGTCGGCAAGCCAGTATGTGAAATTCGAGGACGAACGCACGCGCCCGGCGCGTGATCTTCTGGCGCAGGTGCCGATGGAGCGCATCGAGCGCGCCATCGACCTCGGCTGCGGCCCGGGCAACTCGACGGAGCTGATCATCGACCGCTACGGCGCTTCGGGTGTCCGCGGGCTCGACAGTGATCTCAATATGCTGGAAGCCGCCCGCAAGCGGCTGCCCGGCACCGATTTCCTCGAGGCCGATCTAGCAACCTGGCAGCCGAAAGAGCCGGTCGATCTCCTCTTCGCCAATGCCGTCTTCCAGTGGCTGCCCAATCATCTCGATATCTTCGACCGGCTGATGGATGGCTTGAAGCCCGGTGGCGCGCTTGCCGTGCAGATGCCCGACAACCTGACAGAGCCGACGCACCTCTTGATGGAAGAAACCGCCCATGCCGGCCCCTGGAAGGCCGCCTTCGAGGCCAAAAGCGTCCGTCGCAACCCGCTGCCACCGCCCTCCACCTATTACTCCCGGCTGATCGGCAAGGCCAAGCGCGTCGACATCTGGCACACCGCCTACAACCACCCGATGGCGGACGCGGCTGACATCGTCGAATGGGTCAAGGGAACGGGGCTCAGGCCCTATCTCGACCATGCCGGCGATCAGAATCGCGAGGCGTTTCTGGCGGATTATCTCGGGCGGGTGGAGAAGGCTTATCCTCAGATGTCCGACGGGCGAGTGCTGCTGAGGTTTCCGCGGTTGTTCATGGTGGCGGTGAAGGGGTAGAGTCGGGAGACGGCGTCTTTCATCTTGTGGGGGCGCCGTCTCAGCTATATCCTTGGCGCAGAGATGGAGGTTGGCCGTGGCCAAGAATGCTGTCGTCGAAATCACGCTCGATCCTGAGCTGCACGCCGAATTTCTCGCTGCCGCCAAGGCAGAGAACCGGGCTGCGGGCGAAATCGTCTCTGATCTGGTTCGCGATTACGTAGAACAACAGCATGTCTCGCCGGAATACGCCAGCTTTCTGGAATCCAAGGTGGCAGTCGCCCGGCAATCGATCGCCGCAGGAAAAGGACGCTCGAACGAAGCCGTCGAGGCAACATTCGCAGCGCTCCGCAAGAAAATCGAGAATGGTGGCCTGTGAAGGTTGCCTGGAGCGCGCAAGCCGAGCTCGATCGTCTATCCATTGTCCAATTCATCGCCGCCGATAACCCATCCGCCGCGCTCCGCATCGATAATCTTTTCAGCGAGGCGGCACGCAGGCTTTCAAACGTTCCCTATCTTGGGCGTCAGGGAACCGTGGCGGGCACCCGCGAAGTCATTCCGCACCCGCACTATCGTCTCGTCTACGAAATCGACGACGGCACAATCTGGATACTCACGCTTCTCCACACGGCGCGACAATGGCCGCCTGTCGATCCGCAGGAGTAGCCGATCCCCGCTTGGCACCCCTCCCGCCCGCTCTATCTTCCCCCTCCCATATCAAGGAGATCATCATGGACGCAGCTCCCAGCCCGCCGGTCACGCTTGTCATCTTCGGGGCCACCGGGGACCTCACCCGGCGGCTGCTTGTGCCCGCGATCATCAACCTCACGCAGAGCGGGCTCACCGGCGAGGACCTCCGTATTCTCGGCGTCGGCATCGAGCCTGGTGACGATGCGATGCTGGTAGCGCGGCTCGATGATTTCCTGAAGGCGCTCGATGATGGCGGCGCGCATGCTGAAAGTGATGGCTGGAAGAGCCTCAGCAAGCGGATCGCCTATACGTCGGGCGATTTCACCAAGGATGAGATCTATCTCGACATCAAGGCGCGGCTTGAGAAGGCGCCGAGTGGTAACGCCGCCTTCTATCTCGCCGTGCCGCCGCAATTCTTCGGGACGATCGTCGAGAAGCTTTCCGAACACGGGCTGACCAAGGAGACCGACAGCGCGTTTCGGCGGATCGCCATTGAAAAGCCGTTCGGAACCGATCTTGCCTCGGCCAAGGCGCTCAATGCGCGCATTCTTTCCAAGGTTTCGGAAAGCCAGGTCTACCGGCTCGATCACTTTCTCGGAAAGGAGACGGTGCAGAACATCCTGACCACACGCTTCGCCAACATGATGATCGAGGCGCTGTGGAACAACAACTATATCGACCATGTGCAGATCACCGCCGCCGAGACGGTCGATGTGGGCAGCCGCGGCAAGTTCTACGATGCGACCGGCGCGCTGCGCGACATGGTGCCGAACCATCTGTTCCAGCTGCTCGCGATGATCGCCATGGAGGCGCCGAACGGGTTCGGGGCCGAGGCGATCCGCAGCGAAAAGAGCAAGGCCTTGAGCGCGCTCAGGATCTACACGCCCGAGGAAGCGGCCGAGCATGGGGTGCGCGGCGTTTATACCAGCGGGCCGCTCAACGGCAACCCGGTCACCGCCTTCCGCGAGACCAAGGATGTATCGCCCGACACAAGGACCGAGACCTTCGTGGCGCTGAAGCTTTATGTCGATACGTGGCGCTGGGCGGGCGTGCCGTTCTATCTCCGGACCGGCAAGGCGATGAAGGCGCGCGATACCGAGATCGTCGTCACCTTCCGCCAAGTGCCCTTCGCGCAGTTTCGCGAGACCGACATCAAGCGCAGCCTGCCGCCGAACCGGCTGGTCATCCAGGTGCAGCCGGATGAGGGCTTGAGCGTCGAGCTGTCGATCAAGTCGCCGGGGCTTTCGGTCGATACTGTGCCCGTCTCGCTCGACTTCCGCTATGCCGACAAATTCGATATCGGCAAGATGACCGGCTACGAGTCCCTGCTCTACGATCTCTTCATCGGCGACCAGACGCTGTTTCAGCGCGCCGACGGCATCGAGGCGGGCTGGGCCGCGGTGCAGCCCTTCCTCGATCTATGGAGCACAAGCCACGACCAGCCGGAGCCCTACCTGCCGGGAAGCATGGGGCCGACCTGCGCCGACGAACTGATCCGCAAGGATGGCCGGCAATGGCACGAGCTCGGCGTTATTCTACACAACCCAAAAAGCGCACATGAATAAAAATACACTCTTATGTTAGTATATCCGGAACAACCATGCTCGCGCGCCGCCTTCTCGAAATAAACCCATAATATTTACGGGAAACGGCTCGCTTCGCCGCTGAAAGGCGGTACCAAGTACAAAAAAGGTAGAAGTTGACCGGTTACTTCCCGGGATCCAAGCTTTTACTGCTGACAGAGTTGCTTTTCCAGTGCGACAAAGAAGGCGGGGGCCCGCCACACCCCGGCGGGCCCTTCTGGACGCTTTAGTTGTTTTTTTGCTTATGTCAGGCAAAAAAATCGAATTGTTAATGACCGATTAACATATTTACTTGCGCTCTTCAGCGGCCTTGCTAAATCTACCCTCTAATCTGGGGTATTGATGATGACGGATATTCAGTCTTCCAAGAATCGATCAAATTCAGACCAACGAATGGAGACCTGCCGGTCCGAATTCGAACCCATGCTCTTCGAACTGATCCGTGACGGAGAGAAGAGAGGGTGGAAAGCCGCCGAAATCGCCATGGCCCTCGCCGACGCGGCCGATGACGTCATCCTGAAGCTTGCCCGCGAGACAAAAAGCAAGCACTGACACCCCATCCGGCCGCGAATGCCAGGATCGATTTTCCGGGCCGAAACCCACTTTCGGCGAGCGGCGATAACACATACACTCGCGACTGATTTGGCATTCATCACTGATTTGGCCTGTCGTGAGCCATCATCCGATGTCTCCCAGCAAGCAGTGTGGTCGCGCAACGGCGGGAGACAATATTGCAGTGGTTTGCGGCAGCACTTCTGGCTTGCGGATGCGTCAACCTGGCCGAATTCCCCGACTTCCCACCGGCGAAGGATTATGTCGCCACGACATCGTGCAATTTGAGCGCCGATCCCGTCGCATGCCGGGATACGCGTGCGGGGTGGGCGGCGACTTATGCGCGTGCGGTTGGTGGGGGTTACGAGAGCCAGAGGGCGGTCGCGTTGTGCCTCAGCACTGGGTGTGACAAGGCTATCGTCGAGGATCGCGTTTTGGGCTGCGCGTGGCGGCATGTGATCGTTGGGGCGAAGCATGCGGCGACGGCGGAGAGTGACCGGGCGCAGGTGGAGCGTTTTTGTGGCGGCGGCGCGCTGGATGAGGCCGATCGGCAGACGGCGCGGGATCAGGCTGCCGTGTGGATGCAGCTGGTTGGGGTGACGCAGTAGGGTTTGTTGGTGGTTTGGGTGGTGGTTAGCGTTGGCGTGCGCGGCCCCCTCATCCGACCCTTCGGGCCACCTTCTCCCCGTTGGGGCGAAGGGAAGATGGAGCGAGCGGCCCACCCCGAGTCTCTTCTCCCCAACGGGGAGCAACCATGTCTCATTCTTTCACATATTTCGGCGTCCATTCGGTCTGCCTGGTGAGGATGGTGTTGGCGAGAATGACGAGTTTGCGGGCGACCGCAATAACCGCGCACAGATGCTCCTTGCCGTTGCCGCGCAACCGCTTGTAGAAGGCCGCCAGATCCGGATTGTGCCGGCTGGCGGTGAAGGCGCACATGAACAGGCTCTTGCGCAGCCTTTCGCGGCCACCCTGGATCCTGCGCCTGCCGCGATGCTTGCCGCTGTCGTCATCATAGGGCGCGACACCGGCAAGGGCGGCGACCTCGTTGCGACCGGCATGGCCGAGCTCGGGCATGCGGATGACGAGGCACAGCGCGCTGCGCATGCCGATGCCCTTGATCGAGACCAGAAGGTCGAGCCGCCGCGCCAGATCAGGGTCGCTTCGAACCAGCTTTTCGAGCCGCAGCATATGCGCATTGCGGCAGGTCTCGAGCCTAGCGATCTCGCGAGCATGCCGGCGCTTGACGATCTCGGGCACGGCTGTCTCGGCGAATGTCTTCACCAGCGCGATCTGCTGCTCGATCTGCTCCAGATAGGTCAGCTCGGCCGAAAGCCTGTCGAAGCGGGCATCGGGCAGCGCCGGCAGCGTCTTAAGGCTGGCGGTGAAGACGGCAATCAGCGTGGCGTCCAGCCGGTCGTTCTTGGCCCGCTGCAACGGCTTCTGGCGAAGTACCGCAATTGCGCCGGCTGCAGGCGCGCCGCCGGGCGCTTCTTGCCCCGCAAATGCGCCATCAGCCGCCACTCGTAGCCACCGGAGGCCTCGAAGCCGACCCTCTCGACATCATGCTCTTGAAGAAAGGCGTCGAGCCGCTTCAGGCCCGCCGCGTCGTAGGCGACCCGCAGCCGCGCGCCGCCGGGATGGATGGCGATGTCGAGATGGCTTTTGCCGACATCGATTCCGGCACAGATCATGCTATCATCGGTCATCTTCGTCGTCCCTGTCTTGGATAAGAACCCCAAGGTTCCTGCAACCACACGGGCCTGATGAAGAGCCGGTTGCGATCCTGCTCCCCACAGCCCCGAACGGCTGAGAAGGTGACGATCCGACAACCAGCTGCCGGGCGGGTGGCCACCCGCCCGGCAGAAACAACTATCTCATATTTTGATCATCCAAGAAGGTGCCGGCAGGCGGATGAGGGGGTTGCGCGGCACAACGCTCACCCCACAACAAAACGGGCGGAAAATCCGCCCGCTGCATTATCCATCATCCCAATCCGATCAAACGAACTGGCTGAGCCCCGGTACCGAAGCCACGACCTCGTCGACGACTTCCTTGCCGGCGTGCTGTTCGGCAATTGAAAGCGTTTCCTTGGCGAGCGAGGTGATCTCCCCCATGCCGAGGCCTTCCGACATCAGCTGCTGGCCGAGGGCCATGATGCCGCCGCCGCCGAGCGCGCCCATGATGCTGCCGAGAAGGCCGCCGCCGCCGGTTTCGCCGGCGCCGTTATACTGGGCCACCAGATCGGAGGCGCCCGGGATGGCTTCGATCATCCGGGCGACCGGGCCGTCGGCCGCTTCGCGCTGGAGAAAGCCAAGCATCATGCCGAGCGCCTTTTCAGCCACTTCGGCCGGAATGCCGACCCGTGCGGCTATCTGATCCACGATTTCATTCATCGTCATCCTCCTGGTTTTATTGACGTTAACGTCAACGTTAATCGAGTTTGAGTGGCAACTCAAGGCATCCGCGACGCGATGATCGCTTATCCAGTTTTCCTTTTAATGCAGACAGTTGTCGGCATTGCGGTCCCTGCTTATAACAGTCGAAGCATATTACAATGAACATGCGGATTATGCTCTCCGCATTTTGACGCAATCGGCGTCCGTCGCCGGCAGGGAGACCTTTCGCATGCTCGAGGATGGCAAGATCTACATCGGTACCAGCCGCAACCCTGATGACAGTATCAACACCCCCGAATATCTGGAGCTCAAATACGGCAACCGCCACGGACTGGTGACCGGCGCGACCGGCACCGGCAAGACGGTGACGCTGCAGGTGCTGGCCGAAGGCTTCGCGAGGGCCGGCGTTCCTGTTTTCTGCGCCGACATCAAGGGCGACCTCTCCGGCATCGCCATGAAGGGCCAGCCGCAGGACTGGATGACCAAGCGGGCCGAGCAGATCGGCTTCGACGATTACGAAGCGGACCAGTTCCCGGTCATCTTCTGGGACCTGTTCGGCGAAAAGGGCCACCGGGTACGCACCACCATCGCCGAGATGGGCCCTCTCCTGCTCGCCCGGCTGATGGATGCGTCGGAGCCGCAGGAAGGCGTGATCAACATCGCCTTCAAGATCGCCGACAAGGGCGGCCTGCCGCTGCTCGACCTCAAGGATTTCTCCGCGCTGCTCAACTACATGGGCGAGAACGCCACCGAGCTTTCCAGCCAGTACGGGCTGATCTCCAAGGCCTCCGTCGGCTCGATCCAGCGCGCGCTGCTGGTGCTCGAGCAGCAGGGCGCCGAGCATTTCTTCGGCGAGCCGGCGCTGAAGATCACCGACATCATGCGATCAGACAATCGCGGCTACGGGACCATCTCGGTGCTCGCCGCCGACAAGCTGATGATGAACCCACGCCTCTACGCGACCTTCCTGCTCTGGCTGCTGTCGGAACTCTTCGAGGAGCTGCCTGAAGTGGGCGATCCGGAGAAGCCGAAGCTGGTGTTCTTCTTCGACGAGGCGCATCTGCTCTTCAACGACGCGCCGAAGGTGCTCGTCGAGCGTGTCGAGCAGGTGGTGCGCCTGATCCGCTCCAAGGGCGTCGGCGTCTATTTCGTCACGCAGAACCCGCTCGACGTGCCGGAGACGGTGCTGGCGCAGCTCGGCAACCGCGTGCAGCACGCGCTGCGCGCCTATACGCCGCGCGAGCAGAAGGCGGTGAAGACGGCCGCCGATACATTCCGCCCCAACCCGGCCTTCGACTGCGCCACCGTGATCACCACGCTTGGGACCGGCGAAGCGCTGGTCTCAACGCTGGAGGCCAAGGGCGCGCCATCGATCGTCGAGCGCACGCTGGTGCGGCCGCCATCCGGCCGCGTCGGGCCGCTGACGGACCAGGAACGCCAGCAGGTGATGGACAAGAGCCCGGTGCTCGGCGTCTATGACGAGGATGTCGATCGCGAATCCGCCTTCGAGATCCTGGCGGCGCGGGCGCAGAAGGCATCCGATTCCGACGCCGCCAAGCAGGCGCAGCCGACACAGCCGACCGAGGGAAGCGCCTCCGGCCGCTGGACGCTGCCGGGCTTCGGCGACGACGACAAGGACGAGAAGCCGGCGCAAGGCCGCCCCCGCTCCGGCGGCTACCAGCGCGAAACGGTGGTGGAAGCGGCGATGAAGAGCGTGGCACGCACCGTGGCGACCCAGGTCGGACGGGCGCTGGTGCGCGGCATTCTCGGCAGCCTGAAACGGTAACCCTGATCCCTCAACCCTTTTCGGAAGCGACCGCGTGACGTTGATTTGGAGAGAGTTGAACCCCGCAGAAAAGCAGATCATCCAGCGTCTGGCGCGCCACGCCGCGCGCGGCGAGGTGCCGCCAGCCTGGGACTGCGACCACTACCGCGCCGCAGAGATCGACGCATCCGGCTCGCTGCGCCTTCGCTTGCGCGACAGAACCGATTGGCCCACCGACCTGCCGGCGCATCCCGTAGCGTCGGGCTATTTCGACGACAAGGAGGTCGCCGATCCCTACGGGCCGCTTGTCGACATCATCCTGTTTTCGGCCGCGGGCGTGCTCTCGGAGTTGCAAATCTACCGCAGCGACGGCGGCGCGATCCTGAAGGCGATCGAGGCCGACGCGATCTTCCTAATCACGGTGCACGAGCATCACGGTTGAGTTTTCGCGGCGGGAATGCTATCGCTGGGATACTTGAGAAAGGAGGGTTGCGCGTGACGATACATTTCCGATTCAATCGCCAGCGTGGCCCCGTCAACGCCCTGCAAATGCGTTTGCAGGGCTGACCAGAGACCGTTTCTCGACACCCTCTTCCTGGTCCGCCCCTCGTGGCACTGCAGCCGTGAGCCTATGCTCGCCTGCATGTTTCTAGATCCCCCGAGCTGAGCATACGCGCGCGATATAGGCTGATGCCCGCGACGCGCCTGTGCCTGCTCGCAAGACCAGAGCAAGATCATGACGACAATCCATATCCGCAATCTCGGCATCACCCTTGGCAAGCCGCTGTTTTCCAACCTCACGCTTGCGATCGGCGCCGGCGACCGCATCGGCCTTGTCGCCGCCAACGGGCGCGGCAAGTCCACGCTGCTGCGCTGCCTGTCCGGTGCGATAGAGCCGAGCGAGGGCGACGTCACCCGCTCGCGCGGGCTCACCATCGGCCATGTCGAACAGGACGTGCCGCCTGCCCTTCTTTCTCTGCCGTTGCACGAGGCGGTGCTGAAGGCGCTGCCCGAGGACCAGCAGCTCAACGAGAGCTGGCGGGTCGACATGGTGCTTGCCGGCCTCGATGTGCCCGACGAGATGCGCGAGCGGCCGGTGGGGCAGCTCAGCGGCGGCTGGCAGCGGCTGGCGATGCTGGCGCGGGTCTCCGTCACCGAGCCCGACGTGCTTCTGCTCGACGAGCCGACCAACCATCTCGACCTCGGCAAGATCGCCCGGCTTGAGGACTGGCTGAACGCGCTGCCGCGCGACATGCCCGTCATCATCTCCAGCCATGACCGCGCCTTTCTCGACGCCACGACGAACCGGACGCTGTTTCTGAGGCCCGAGCAATCGGCGCTGTTTTCGCTGCCCTATTCGCAAGCGCGGGCAGCGCTCGACGACAGCGATGCGGCCGACGAGCGGCGTTACCAGCGCGACATGAAGACGGCGGAGAAGCTGCGCCAGCAGGCCGCCAAGCTCAACAATATCGGCATCAACTCCGGCAGCGACCTGCTCGTCGTCAAGACCAAGCAGCTGAAGCAGCGGGCGGAGAAGCTGGAGGACGCGGCCAAGCCCGCGCATCTGGAGCGCTCCTCTGGGGCGATCCGGCTTGCCAATCGCGGCACGCACGCCAAGGTGCTGGTGACGCTGGACGATGCGATCGTGGCGCGGCCCGACGGCACGCCGCTCTTCAAGACCGGCAAGCAGTTCATCTGCCAGGGCGACCGCATCGTTCTGCTGGGCGCCAATGGCATGGGCAAGAGCCGGATGGTGACGATGCTGCGTCGTGCGATCCTGGAGGCCGAAGGTACTGTCGAGGGCATCAAGGCGACGCCGTCGCTGGTGCTCGGCTATGGCGACCAGGCGCTGAACGAGCTGATCGACGAGGAGACGCCGATGCGGATGATCCTCAGGCGCTTCGATGTCGGCGACGCGAGAGCCCGCGCGCTGCTTGCCGGCGCCGGCATGACGATCGAAATGCAGGGTAAGCCGATCGGCAGGCTCTCGGGCGGGCAGAAGGCGCGGCTTGGGATGCTGGCGCTGCGGCTGACCAACCCGAATTTCTACCTGCTGGACGAACCGACCAACCATCTCGACATCGAGGGCCAGGAGGCGCTGGAGAGCGAATTGATGGCGCAGCAGGCGAGCTGCCTGCTGGTCTCGCACGACCGCGATTTCATCCGCAACGTCGGCAACCGCTTCTGGCAAATCGACGGCAAGAGGCTGGTGGAAGTGGAGAGCCCGGAAGGCTTCTTCGCCGTTGCCGCGACGGCTGCCTGATCGGGCGGCCGTTGGTTAGCGTCAGAACGAGGCTGGCGGCGGAATGCGATTTCCGCCGCCCGGCCAGCAACGTTAATCGATCGCTATCAGCCCTGCCGAAGGGCCGCGAGTTGCGCCTGCGCATTCGCGGAGCGCGCCGCGGCCATCAGCTCCTTGGTGACGACGCGCTTGCCAACGGGAAACAGTGAGATGCCCGCGAGCTTGAAGTCCTGGAGACCGAGCGGAATGCCGATGATCGTCACGAACATCAGGCAACCATGCAGCACATGAGAGATCGCCAGCATGACGCCGAATGGCAGCCAGATGATGTTTGCGATCAATCGGAATATTGTCAGCCCGGCGCTGCTTTTACCGGTGAGTTCGGCATGCGATACGACATCCCGTCCGAAGGGCCACAGGCTGAGCAAGCCGATCTCCCAGCAGGCGCGCGCCCACGGCAAGCCGATGATTGAAATAGTCATCAGTGCGGCAGCGAACCACCACATCAGTGCCAATGCCCATCCGCCAAGTATGAACCATAGAAAATTCGCGCCAGTACGCATGATGAAATCCCCTCATATCTATAAGGCTAGATGAGCAACAGATCGCGCCGCCGTCAATCTGTGCGCGAAGAATTTACATCTACAATTCACGCCGAACTTGCCCTTTGCAGGCCAAAGGCGAAGTGCTGTCAGCGTCAGGGAAATGTTTGCTCGCTTCAGAACGAGGCCGGCGCCTGAGCCAGCACGTTGAGCTTGCCGCCGCCGATGGCGTAGAGGCTCAAGCGGCGCTCGACCTGGCCCGATGGCGTCAGGCGGAACAGGCCGGTGACGCCGCGGAAGCCGACCTTGCTGGTCAGCGTCTCGGCGTTGAGGCCCGTCGGACCCTTGGTGCGGATGATGCCCGACGCGATGGCGATGGCGTCATAGCCATAGGCGGCATCGGCGGAGAGCGGGCGCTTGTAGTGGCGCTGGTAGCGCTCCGAGATCAGCGAGGTGGCCTCGGGCTCGACCATGGCGATCAGCGTGCCGTTGGCGGTCGGCTCGCGGTAGGTCTGCGGCGGCCAGGCGCTGGTGCCGACGAAATTGAGATTGCTCTGGCCGCCGGCCTTGATCGCCCCTTCGATGGTGGTGGTGATCGCGGTGCGGCCTAGGATGAGCACCGTATCGGCCTGCTGCAGCTGCGGCTTGGCCGTCTGCACGGCGGCAGCGGCCGCGGCATCCGTCAGGTCATATCTGGTGATGCCGAGAAAGGTGCCGCCCGAGGCGCGGATGGCGTCCGCCAGCCTGAGATCGGCAGTTTGCGGGAGATCCCGCTGTGCGAAAACGACGACCTTCTTGTGGCCACTGGCAGCGGCTGTGCGCAGGCCTTCCAGCGCGCTGTCGGTTTCGCTCGATGCGAGATTGTAGACATTGCCTGATGTGGCCGGCACCGGCTGGCCGAGATTGAGGAGCGGCGGGCGCTGGTCGGACGGCATGGCGGCAACGGCGGCCGTGGTCGCCGGCGGCAGGTAGCTGATGAGGATCGCCGAGCTTCTGGACTTGGCGGCGGCTACCACGGCGGATGCGGCGGCGGGGCTTGCAACGTCGATCACCTTGACGAAGGCCTGGTTGGCGCCGAGTTCGCCGATGCCGAGGGCAGCGGCATCTCTCACATCGCGCGACGGGCCTTCGAAGAGCCCGTTCGAGCCCTTCTGCATCAGCAAGGTGATCTCGGCACCGTTTTCGCCGAAGCTTTCCTCGACGTCGCTCGATGGCGGCTTGATATCGTTGGTCTTGACGTTCCTGGCGATGCCGTCAACGTCGGACTGGCAGGCGGCAAGTGCGCTGCAGGAGAGGACGACGGAGAGAAGCAAGAGCGATCGAGCGGTTTTCGCCCCCTTGCGGGCTGCGCGAAGGACGCCGCGTAAACCATGCGCGCCACGCGCCTCATCCCTGCCCTTAACGATCACTGCTTCCCCCAAACCCTGTCAGGCCGTCTGTAGCGGCCATTTCGCGGCCTCATATCTGCATAGGCATTTGGCGAAAGCAAACCCTTCCCCCAAACTTGGTTGACGGAAAAGCTAAAATTTTCAGCTTTTTTGAGCGGATAACTTCGTTCTAAGTTATCCACGCTTCCAAACCCGATATTTATGGCTGATCGGTACATTTCTCCCAACAAGTGGAGAAATTAAGTCCCGTGACCAAAAGAACAAAAACAAACAAAATCGCTTTTATCGCACTTCTTTCGGCATTTTCTTCTTTTTCTTACAATCATGCTTCGGCTTCTGTTCTTTATAATACAGAAGCATACGGCGCATCATACTCCAGCTATATTTCGGCAAGCATTGCCGAACAGGCGGCAAGCGCCGTCAGCGTCGGCGGCATGGCGCGCCTCGTCACGCTTGCCGGACGCGGCCTCGCACGGGCTTTCGGCTCGATCGATCTCGCGGCCCTGAAGACGCCGGCGCCGGTTGCGGCCGCCGCGTTCAGCCCCGAGACCACCTCATCCGTGAAGCCGGCAACCCGCCCGTCGATCGCCGCGCGCCCCGATGATGGCGGCGTGTTCGGATCGGTGGCGATCCCCTTCAAGCGCCTGGCAGCCCTGAAGCGGCTGGCGCCTTCGCTGGACGAAATGACCAGCGGCACCGCCATTTCCTGCGGCGCGGGCAAGTGCACTGAGGCCGTCAGCGCGGTCAAGGCATCTTTCGCCAAGACCTCGCAGGCATCGCTGCGCGACAAGATGAATGCGATCAACACCACGATCAACCACACGATCCGCTATGCCCGCGACATCGACACCTACAAGGTCGCCGATTACTGGGCGACGCCTTCCGAGACGCTGAAGCGCCAGCAGGGCGATTGCGAGGATTTCGCGATCCTGAAGATGGCGGCACTCAACGCTGAGGGCGTCGACCTGAAGGACATGGCGATCGTCGTTCTCTTCGACCAGAAGCGCCATTTCTACCACGCCGTTCTCTCGGTCTCGGCCGGCGGCAACCACTATATTCTCGACAACATGCGTGACGAAGTTCTCGCCGACAGCCGGCTGCCCGACTACATGCCGCTCTATTCGATCGCCGGCGGCAAGGGCTACCTGCACGGCTCGCGCGTTGGCGGCAGCCAGATGGCATCTGCCATGCCGATCGAAAAGGTCGCGCCTGGCGAAGGTGTTGCCTTCTGATCCGAAGGCAATGGCGAGGGCCGGGGCTGGCCTCCTCTCGCATCCCGCTTCGATACCGAGGCGAAATGAAGCCGCCGGCGCTGCATTGCCGGCGGCTTTTTCATGTCGGTCCCTGACTTAGCCGAGATATTTGTCGAGTTCGCCGAGGATCGAAGTCCAGCCCTGGATATGGCCGTCGCGGGCGCCTTCGCTGCGGAATTTCACCTGCTTCAGCGTCAGCTCCGTCGTTTCAGCGTCGACCTCCTTGAGATCGATGGTGACGACGCTGTCATCCAGCGAATGCGGGGATTCCCAGGTGAAGGACAGGCGCGAATAGGGATCGACTTCGAGATAGGTGCCGGAATGCGGGATCTCGCGCTCCGGTGTGACCATCACGATCATGAAGCGGCCGCCCTTGACCGGATCGGTGGTGACATTTCGGGCATCGAAATTGCCTGAAGGCGTCTTCATGAATTTCGCCAGCGCCGTGGGCGAGAGCCAGGCGTTGAAAATCTTTTCGCGCGAGGCGGCGATCTTGCGGCTTACCGTCAGTTCAAGTTCGGACATGACTTCACTCCTTTGAAACGAGTAACTCTTCCAACGCCGTCAGGCGCAGCTCCCATATCGACTTCAGTTGCGCGAACCAGTCTTCCGTCAGTCTCAGCGGTTCAAGCTCCGCGGCAATGAAATGCTCGCGGCCCAAAGTACGCCGGGTGACCAGCCCCGCCTCCTCCAGAACCTTGATGTGCTTGGAGACGGAATTCAGGGACATGTCGAAATGAGCAGCGAGCCCCGTCACCCTGAGAGGCCCCTCTTGCACGAGGAGCGTCAGGATCTGCCGCCGCGTGGTATCCCCCGCGGCCTTCAATATCCGTGACAGTGCGTCTTCATCCATTTCATTCACCCATGTGGTTGAATATATCCATATCCGAGGGATAGTCAACCACATGGGTGAATATCTTTACAGAGGCGAAAGCCGCCCTCCCCTGAAACTTTTGAGCTACGGTGCCGTTTGCCTGAAATCTTTTGCTGACGGAGGAGAGAC
This sequence comes from Rhizobium sp. FG113, assembly GCF_057809895.1. NCBI lineage: Bacteria > Pseudomonadati > Pseudomonadota > Alphaproteobacteria > Hyphomicrobiales > Rhizobiaceae > Rhizobium > Rhizobium sp. FG113. Next base: position 85,919 of record NZ_JBMDKV010000019.1, read on the forward strand.
GCAATGAGCGAAATTACCGGAGGATGCCTTTGCGGACGCATTCGTTTGACTGTATCCGGTGCGCCCTATCGGGTCGGGATCTGTCATTGCATGGATTGCCGCAAGCATCATGGGGCTCTGTTTCATGCCTCGGCGATCTTTCCCGAGGATGCGATGCGGGTCGAGGGGGAGATGGGGGAGTATAATGGGCGGTTCTTTTGTCCGCGTTGCGGGTCGCCGGTGTTTGGGCGGAGCGGCGATGAGGTCGAGGTCAATCTCGGGTCGCTTGATAGTAAGGACCAGTTCCAGCCGACGTATGAGCTGTGGACCATCCGCCGCGAGGGGTGGCTTCCGACGTTTCCGTTGAAGCATCGATACGAGCGCGACCGGGATGCGGCGGGGCGTTTCGAGGATTGAGGTGGATCAGTAGCGGGAGATGTAGCCGATCAGCATCGACTTCTCGTGCGTCGGCGCCAAAGCCAGGTTGATCTGGCCCTTCATGGTCTGGGTGCCGACGGTGATGGTGAAGCCTGTCGCCAGCGTCTTGCCCTTGTTGCGCGACAGGGTGGCGATGGCTTCCTCGATCTGGGTGTCGATCGAGAAACGCAGGCTCTTGGTCAGTTGCGCGAGATCGCCGAGCGGCAGGCGCTGGCGCAGCATCGACAGGAAGGCGTCGTTGAAGAGCTGCACTTTCTTCTCATGCGTCAACAGGATCGCCGGCGACGGAGAGGCCTGGATGATGGCGTTGACATTGGCGAGCGAGGAAATGTCCTCGACCGTATCCAGCCGGCGCAGCGCCCATTTCAAGCTCAGGACGCGCAGAAGCGAGGCGAGATTGCCGGATTCCGGCATCTGCGAGGCGGTGTAGTGCACGAGATCGGCGGTCGACATCTTGCCGGAGGCCGACATGCGGCCGAGGCCGTCCCAATAGATGCGCTCCAGCCGGATGCCGCGACGCTCGCCGCCACGACCCGCGACAGCCCGGAAACGCGGCTCGATCTCGTCGGCGTCGATCGCGGGCAGTTGCTCGTCTGATGGTTCGAGGTCGGTTGCGTCCTGAATTCCGGGCTTGACGATCAGCATGGTCAGCGCTCCGTCAGCGCTTCGGTGCGCGCCTTGTTGATCGGCTTCATGAGATAGCTGAGCACGGTCTTGCTGCCGGTCATGATCTCGACCGAGGCGACCATGCCCGGGATGATCGGATAGGTCTTGCCGCCGCGTGAGAGCTCCGACTTGTCGGTCTTGACCTGCACGAGATAGTAGGTCTCGCCCTTTTCCTTCTCGACCAGACTGTCGGCCGAGATGTTTTCGACGATACCTTCGAGGCCGCCGAAGATGGAGAAGTCATAAGCCGTGATCTTGACGATGGCCGGCTGGCCACGGCGGATGAAGGCGACGTCGCGCGGCGAGATCTTGGCTTCGACGAGCAGCGTATCGGCCGTCGGAACGATGCCGGCGATGACGCGGCCGGGATCGACATAGGCTCCGATGGTGTTGACCTCGAGCGTGTTGACGATGCCATCGACAGGCGAGCGGATATCGGTGCGCTTGACGCGATCGGATGCGCCGCGCACGGTTTCGTCGACGACGGAGAGCTCGGCCAGCGCCTGCGCCTTGTCCGTCAGCGCCTGCTGGCGCAGCTCAAGCGCCAGATCGCCGAGCTGCAGCTTGGCTTCCTGCACGGCGGCCTGAAGGCGATCGATGCTCTCCTGATAGACCTTGAGCTGGCCCTGCTGATCGGTGAGATCGCGCTCGGTCTTCAGCACTTCGGTCTCGGCGACCAGCTTCTTCTTGGCGAGCGGGCTGATCAGGTCGTACTGGCGCTGGGCGCCGTCGATGTTCTGCGTCAAGCGGTCGATATTGGCGTGCGCCTCGCTGAGCTCGTTTTCGCGCTGGCGGACGCGCTCTTTCAGCACGCCGAGCTTGTTGGTGTAGCTGGCCCGATCAGCGGCGAAAAGCTGGGCTTCGTTGGCGCAGACTTCCTTGGCGACGGCCAGAATATCCTCAGGGCAATTGTAGGGCTCGTCGTATTTGCCCTCTTCCTCGAGCTTCAGGCGCGCCACCTTGGCGCCGAGCGCACGGGCCTTGGCGACCGATTCACCGAGCGTCGAGGTGGTGGTGGTATTGTCGAGCTGGACCAGGAGCTGGCCCTTGCGCACGACCTGGCCGAGAACGACGGCGATCTGCTGGACGACGCCGGGTTCCGACGACTGGATGATCTGCGTCTTCGAGACGGGAATGACCTTGCCTTCGCCGCGGGCGATCTCGTTGATCTTGGCGATCGCCGCCCAGGCGACGAAACTGGCGATGACGAGCGCCACGAGGCCGAGAATGGCGCGGGCGAGAAAGGGCGGGTTGTCGTGCTTGTTCTTCATGACAGCTTAACCCCCGGTACGATCGGCGTCACGTTTGCGGCAGCTGCCGGGCCGACAGGCGCGCCGGAGGCGACCGGGATCGGATGGGCGTGCGCGGGCGCAGCGGTTGCCACCTGCGCGACCGGCATGGCGGCGGAGCCGGCGGGGGCCGGCGCAACGGAGGTGACCGGGGCGACGGACATGGCGACCGGCGTGACCGGAGCCTGCCTTGCGACCGGCACAGCCTGCGGTGCCACGGCCTGCGGGGCCACGGCCGCCGCGGATGCGCCGGGCTTGCGCTGCATGGCTTCGATGACAGCCTGCTTCGGACCATCGGCGATGATGCGGCCCTTGTCGATGACAATCAGGCGATCAACGAGATCCAGCATGCTGTAGCGATGGGTGGCGATGATCAGCGTCGTCTTGCGGTCGAAGGCCTTGGAGAGACGGGCGATCAGGTTGCGCTCGGTCGCGAGATCCATGGCGCCCGAGGGCTCGTCGAGAAATACGACCTTGGGGCGGGTGAGCAGGAGACGGGCAATGGTGAGCGCCTGCTTCTGGCCGCTCGACAGATTGCTGCCGCGCTCGCCGACGGGCATGTCGAAGCCGCGCGGATGGGTGCCGACGAACTCATCGACGCCAGTCATGCGGGCGACTTCGAGCAGGTCCTCATCGGTGGCGTCGGCGCGGCCGAGCAGCAGGTTTTCCTTCACCGTTCCCGAGAAGAGATCGGAGGACTGGCCGGCGACGGCGACATTGGCGCGCACTTCGGCCATGTGATACTGGCGGATATCCACACCATCGATCAGCACGCGGCCGCCCGACGGCGCGAACAAGCCATCCAGCAGGCGGCCCAGCGTGGTCTTGCCGGAGCCGATGCGGCCGATGATGCCGATGCGCTCGCCTGGATTGACGTTGAAGGACAGCTTGTTGATGACGGGATAATCCGAACCCGGATACTGGAACGAGACATCCTGGAAAGAGAAGGCGCCGCGGGTGATCTCGCGATTGACGAAACCCACCGTCGAGGGGCGGTCATCGGGCTGTTCCATGATCTTGTCGAGGATGCGCAGCGACATGGTGGCCTGGCGGAAGCGCGCCAGGGTCATGGCGATCTGGCCGAGCGGTGCGCCGGCGCGGCTGGCCAGCATGACGGTCGCGACGATCGCGCCCATGGCGATGCGGCCTTCGGAGAACTCGTAGGTGCCGGCGATGACGATCAGGACACTCACCATCTGCTGCACGAACATGGTCATGTTGATGGCGTTGGTGGAGACGTGCTTGATCTCTTCGCTGGTGCGGCTCGAATATTTCGTCAGCTCCTGCCAGCGGCGCAGCATGGTGGCTTCGGCGCGCAGGCTCTTCAGCGTCTCGATCGTCGAGATGGTTTCGACCAGCAGCGACTGGCGGCGCGATGCCTCGTTGGCGGCGGTCGCCATGCGCTTGCCGATGGCAGCCTGGGCGTAGAGACCGATCACGACCGAGAGCACGAAGGCGACGGCGGGGATGACGACCAGCCAGCCGGAGATGAGATAGATGACGGCAAGGAAGATGAAGACGAAGAGGCTGTCGATGATGACGCCGATCGTGTTCGAGGTGAAGAATTCACGGACGAACTCATATTGCGTGACGCGGTTGGCATATTCGCCCGTCGACATCGGGCGCGAGGCCAGCGTCGAGTTCAGCACCTTGTCGAACAGCATCTGCGAGAGGCGCAGATCGGCCTTGCGGCCGGCATAGTCGATCAGCGAGGAGCGCGCGGTTTTAAGCAGAAAATCAAAGAGATAGGCAAGCGTGATGCCGGCGGCGAGAACCCAGAGCGTCGGGATCGCCTTGTTGGGCAGAACGCGGTCATAGACGTTCATCGTAAACAGCGGCGAGCCGAGCGCGATCAGATTGATGAAGAGCGCCGCCACCATGACGCGGACATAGGTGCGCCAGTAAGGCGCGAGCGTCGTTGCCAGCCAATGGCGCTTTTCGATCTCGACGGCATTACCAACAAGCGCCTCTTCCGAGGCATTCTGATAATAGAGCGTGAAGGCGAAAGCCGTCTCGGGCTTCAGCGCGATCAGATCCTCGCGCGACAGACGCGAGGAAACGCCGGCGACGGGAACGATATCGGTGATGTAAGAGCCATCCTCGGCCATCTCCAAAAGCGGGAGCACGCCGCCATCGGCAAAGGCGACGATGGCGGGACAATCGAAATTGCCCAGCCGGCAATCGCGCTCCGGATGCTTGATGACCTGAAGGCCGATGCGCTCGGCCATCTGCTCGACATCATCGCCCTCGAGCGATTCGGTGATCTCATCCGGAAGGCCGGAGAAGAGCACCGTATCGGAGCTTGGTCGACCATAGAACGCTGCCACGGACTTGAACGCGGCCTTGAATGTTTGAAGCGGCATGCTGCCGTTCGTCTCAGATGCAACGTTCCGCATGTTCTATGGTCACCTGACTACTACTGCTGCCGGATCGGCGCCAGCAGGTCCATAGGCATGCCAGCCTTCTGATGAGAGTCGACTTCGGCATATCCGGGATTCTGAGCGGCCGCTGGAACAGCGAACTCTTCTCGTGCGTAAGGCTTGGCCTGATCCAGCGGCTTCAGCTTCATGGTCTGAAGCAGATTGCCGGATGCGGCGAGGATCTTGTATTCCGCAAACAGCGAGGCAACGCGGGCGGTATCAGCCAGCACCTTGGTGTTGAAGCGGGTGTTCTGCGCATCGAGCACGTCGAGCAGCGAGCGCTGGCCGACCTTGAACTGCTCGCGGTAGGAACCGACCAGCTGGTTGTTGATCGACGACTGCTTGGCAAGAATGCCCGACAGTTCGCCGCGGCTGACGCGTTCGTTCCAGGCGGAGCTGACCGATTCCTTTACCTCGCGCTGGACCTGGGCGAGCGCATAACGCTCTTCGCCGGCGCGGCGGATCTGCTCCTGCTCGCGGGCGACATCGATGCCGCCGCGATAAAGGTTCCAGCGGGCGACGACGCGCACCTGGTAATCGTTGGTGTTGCCTTCATCGCCGTCGATGTCGTTACCAACGCGGGCAGTACCTTCGAGATTGACCTTCGGCAGGTAGTTGGCGCGCGCGCCGCGAACGCCGGCATCGGCCGCGTCAACATCGGCATTGGCCGAGAAGATGCGCGGGCTGTTCTTGTTTGCGACGAACAGTGCATCGTCGAGCGTCTTCGGGATATACTTGGCGACCGACGGCGGGGTCTGGGCATTGACGATCGGCTGGCCGACGGCCTTCATGAAGCGGATCTTCGTTGCTTCCAGCTCTTCGAGCGCTTCGCGCATGCGGGCCTTGGCGGCCTGCAGACGTTCGCTGCCCTGAAGACGGTCGGCATCGGTGAGCGCGCCGCCCTTGATGCTTTCATTGATATCGCCGACCATCGCCGTGTGGAAGGAGACGTTTTCCTTCGCGGCGGCAACGATCTGGTTTTGCAGCATATATTCCAGGTAATCCTGGGTTACTTCGAGCGCCAGCGCTTCGGAGCGCTCGAGGACCCGAAAGGAAGCGCCATCGACGCGCGAGGCCTGCTGATCGACCTGCGACTTGCGCGCGCCGCCATCAAACAGCGTCTGCGTGACCGTCACGCCGACATCGCCGGGCGACAGGTAATCATGGTCGGAGCTCAGCGTGCCCGTGGTCGAATTCGACAACCGGCGGCGGCCGATGCCGCTCTCCAGATCAACCGACGGCAAGTATAACCCGCGCGCCTGACGAAGCTCAAACTCGATTGCTTCTTTGTCTTTTGCAGCCTGAAGTATCTGCGGATTGGTTTTCATCGTCGTTTCGATGGCCTGCTGCAAAGACATCGCATTGGCGTCGACGAAAAACGAGAAATTCAGAGCAACAGTGGCAGACAATGCTGCAATAATGCTTTTGGTTTTAAACAAGACGGATGCCCCTCAACATCTAAATTCACCGAGTGAACCCGTATACCGAACGCTTTCATTCGGCAAACAAGTAACACCTATTTTTCCACATTCCAATTCCGGTACAGGTCCTTCCTGCGGAGACGGTTAATTCCCTAGTATCAAGCGCTAAAGCTAGAATTTTACAGGGTTTTTTAACGCCAACTTTTCCCGTCCGTGTTTATCTGCCGTTACTTCCACAGGGACCTGCCCCGCGATGAAATTCCGTCAGCGTTACCAATCCGCAACAAACCTTTCCGCACTCCGCATCGCATCGATCGTTTCGATCTGCTTCGCGGCCTTCTCGGTCGGTTTTTTACTTATCTTAAACCTTCTGATGCCGGAGCGACCATTTTTGGTTGGATTCGTCGGAGCCACCGCTATTTCGCTTTTTGTTGCATTTCCGCTGCTGATGATGCTGCAGATCAAGAATAACGAGCTCAGAAAACTGCAGGAAGCCGTTAACTATTCTCAACGGCACGACAGCGTTACAAAGACGTTGAACGGAACAGCCTTCGCGGCCGCCGTCGAACACTATATCGACCGCCGTAAGCGAATCTCTACTGATGCGGGCGGCGTGATGATCGCCGTCGTCATCGACACGCTGGACGCCATCAGCCGCCGCTATGGGCCGCAATGGGCCGATACCGTGATGCAGTCGCTTGCCGCGATCACCCAGTCCTCGGTGCGCTCCGGCGACCTCGTTGCCCGGCTTGCGACCAACGAGCTCGGCGTGTTCCTGCCCGGCGCCACGATCGAGAACGCCCAGGATGTCGGCATGCGCATCCGCCGCCGCTGCGAACAGGCAGCGTTTACCGCCGGCGACGCACCGCTTTCGCTCGACATCCGCCTCGGCGGCGCCGTTTTCGACGGCCCGACCGACTTCAACCACATCCGCCAGCTGGCCGACGAAATGGCCATGGACCGTGGTGGTGGAGAGGGCGACGAGATCGTGCCGATCTCGAGACTGCCGGCGGCCTGAGGGCTGACGCGGATGGCAACAATCGCGACGTGATCTTGAGGCGCCATGGGGCGCCTCTTTTCGTTTGGAGCGTTTGGCGTACGGATCGCGGGTTCGGCCAGGCGGTGGCATGGCGGGCGAACGCAGGCGTCAATGCCGACGAACGCTAGCTTGAGGCTGTAGGCTGGAGGCTGGAGGCTGGAGGCTGGAGGCTGGAGGCTGGAGGCTGGAGGCTGGAGGTGTATCGCAATCACCGCAGCTTGCCGCAACGGTGAAAACCTGCCGCAACCATCAAGATCCGCCGCGCCTCACTAGCCACTGATATCGCAACGCTTCTGGCCATCCGAAGCGAAACAGTCCACGTGGTTTCATTCGCCATCCACCGACCACGCAACCAGGCTGGCCGTAACGGCCGACTGCCCGACCATGCTCCGTATCTCGATCGTACGGCGATGGGGAGCCGGCCTCCCCTCACCCCTCACATCCCTCAAAACGCGAAAAAGGCGCTCGCGCGCCTTTTCCCTTGTCATGTCATGCGGAGCGTTCCGCCTGTCCGTCACCGCTTAGCCGACATGCGGCGCGGTGGTGGTGTCGTGCTTGTCGTCGAACAGGATCTTGACCGCTTCCGTGGTATTCTGGAGAACAGCCACATCGTGCCAGCCGCCATTGGCATTGACGCTGACCACCGTGTCGGCACCCTGGACCGTCGTCTTGACGCTTGAGAGCGCCTCGGCTTCGGTCGCCTGGTGGCCGAGCAGGCTGTCGAGCAGCTTCGACACGTCGAGCGTGTCGCCCTCGCCGGCCTTGTAGTCGGTGATCACGTCGGCGATCTTCACATCCGAAAGCGCGTCGGCATCGAGCACGAATGTATCGGCGCCCGCGCCACCCGTCAGCGTATACATGCCGCCGGCGCCCGAGAGCGTGTCGTTGCCATCGCTGCCGATCAACGAGTAGGCATGATTGTCGTCCCCGCTGCCGAGCGTGGCATCGAAGGCAACCTCGACGAAGTGGCCGGTGGAGCCATCCGTCAGCGTGTAGCTGCCATCCGCCAGGATCGCCTGACCGTTGATCGCGCTATCCGACGCATGCGCATCGAGCGACAGGCTGGCGATCTGATGATCGGCGAGGCTCGAAAGCTCGCCGGCATCACTGATGCCGTTATGGTTCAGGTCCTGCCAGATGGTGAGCTTCGAGAAGGCCTCATCATTGGCATCGATCTTGCCATCATGGTTGCTGTCGAGCGTCGCAAGCGCCTGAAGACCATCGACATAATTGCCGCCGGCAAAGTGCGGCGAGAAGATCTCGCTGCCGTTGTCGATCTTGCCGTTGCCATCCACGTCATAGGCCAGGATGCCATCCGTGCCCGCCGTCCAGGCGATCTTGTCCTGGTGACCATCGGCATTGATGTCGAAGGAGACACCGTTGTCGAGGGTGGTCAGGGCGATGCCGTTGTGGTCGAGGTCGAGGATGATGGGGTCGATGGCGGAAGTCGCGCTGCCGAAGAGAGGCTTCAGGCCCTGGTTCGTCAGCGAGTAGCCCTTCAGATCGACCAGGGTGTAGTCGGATCCCGTCTGGTGTTCGAACAGGAAAGTGTGTTCCTTAGAATCACCTGGGAACGTCGCCTTGAAGGCAACGATCGTGTTGTCCCCGAGCGCCTGCAGGTACTTTACCGCCACCGCCAGATCGAGCATCGAGTTGATCGGCATGTTGCCATTGCCGTTGCCGTTCTTGAAGGTAACGACACCGTTGACAATGGAATGACCCGTGATTGTCGAGCTGGCACCATTGCCGAAGAGTACGGTTTCCTTGAGCGTCACATCGGCAAAATCGCCCTTTGAAACATCAGCGGCAATCTTCAAGCTTCCGCTGTTTGGAAGCTCGATCTTGTCCTGGCTGGCGTCGAAGTCGGTGATCTGATCGTAACCGGTCACCGAGTAGCTCGAACTAAAGATAGAGCTAGACAATTCTATGGAAGGCTTCGAATCTCCGGCCGCGATCCTGAAGATGTCAGCACCCGTGCCGCCAGTCAGAGTATCGGCGCCGCGGCCGCCGACGAGGATGTCGTCACCAGCTCCACCATTCAACGTATCGTCGCCGTTACCGCCGATCAAGATGTCATTGCCAGCACCACCGCTCAGCGTGTTGTTGCTGCCATCACGACCGATGATGATATCGTTGCCGGCGCCGCCTGTGAGCGTGCTCGTAAAGTAGTTGACGTCGACATCGGCATGGCCCGTGGACGTCGTCTTGCCGTCCGACACGGTATAGTCGAACGAGCCGCCGCGTAACCCTGCATCCGTGAACGTGACAGACGGCGTGGTGTCCGAGTGATTCGCGCTATCCAAGAAGGCGTTGCTGGTTACATCAAAGTAGCGAGGATTGCTCGCATCGATGACCTTCAGGCTATCGCCATTGGCGTCGCTATCATTCCGAAGCAGCGCCCAATCCGGAATGGAGATGGTGGAGCTGTTGGTGATGATGGTGTCGTTGACGACCACAGGCGCGCTGTTCGGCGCGACGTCATCGGCACCGTTGATGGTAACGGTGACCGTCTTTGGCGTACCATCCACCGTGGTCACGGTGAAGGTATCGGTCAGTGTGCCGTTCTTGTTGAGCGCATCCACCTTGGGGTTTGCGTTGTTGAGCTCATAGCGCCAGTGACCCGTTTCGTCGATCGTGAAGCTGCCGTAGCCGGACTCGGTTGTCTTTGCCGTCGCGACAACAGTCCACTTGTCGTCGGGATTATCGACATCGGTCGAATTCAAGTTACCGGTCGCAACCGGCGTACCGCCTGCGTTTGCATAGCCTGCTTCCGTTACATTACCGCTGTTGTCGCCCGTGATGACAGCCGCATCGTTGGTGCCGTTGACCGTGATCGTCACGACATGGGAAGCGGAACCGTCCTTGGACCAGACGGTGAAGCTGTCTGTCTTGTGGTCGTCGGCGCCTAGCGACTGCAGCTTGCTGTTGTCGGCGGCGTAGGTCCAAGCGCCATCGGTGCCGATGGTGAACTTGCCGTAGGTGCCGACGCTGTTGGTCTGCGCCACGAACGCCTGTTGGCCATTGTCGACATCGACGATATCGAGCTTGCCGCGGGCATCGTAGTCGCTGTCTTCGGTCACCGAGAGATCCGCGCCTGAAGCGGCCGAGATAACCGCCTTGTCATTCGTGCCATTGACGGCGATTTCGATGACCTGCGAGGCCGAGCCGTCCTTGGACCAGACGGTGAAGCTTTCCGTCTTGTGTTCGTCGGCGGCGAGCGATTGCAGCTTGCTGTTGTCGGCGGTGTAGGTCCAGGTGCCATCGGTGCCGATCGTGAACTTGCCGTAGGTGCCGGCGCTGTCGGTCTGCGGCGCGAACGCCTGCTGATCGTGATCGACGTCAACAATGTTGAGCTTGCCGCCGGCGGTCAGGTCGCTCTCTTCGGTTACGGAGAGATCGGCGCCGGAGGCCGCCGTGATCACCGCGATGTCGTTGCGACCCTCGACCGTGACGGTCACCGTCGCGGTGCTGAAGCCGCCCTGGCCGTCGCTGATCGTGTAGCTGAAGGTATCCGTCGCCTTCTCGCCTTCGGCAAGATGCTGCAACGACGCAGAAGCGCTGGCGTCGTAGCTGAAGGACGTGCCGTCGAAAGAGATCGCGGCACCCATCGTGGAGATTGCAGCCTTCGCGCCGGCCTGATCGAAGCCGATGACGCTCAGCTTTTCGCCGATGTCGACGGTCTTGTCGTTGGCGAGCAGCAGGCTGGCATCGATCTTGTAGGAATGATCCTCGTTGATCGCGGCGTAATAGGAGCCGGGGGCGCCCGCTTCGGCGACGTAGCCGAACTGATAACCGCCGAAGGGCAGGCCATTGCTCGGCGCGTCATTCCACACGCCGTCGCGGAACTGGCCGTAGAGCCACAGGATGTTTTCGTTGCCGTTGCTGTTGTTGGGCTCGTTTGCATCCCAGTTCGTATAAACGAAGGGCTGGCCGGCCTCGGGGCCGGTTGCCCAGACCCAATGGCCCTCATGACCTTCGTCCGTGCCGCCGAGATAGGCGATAATTTCCGCCTTGCCGCCATCGTGATTGACGACACCAAGAACGACATTCTGCTCATGCGCCGAGGTGATGGTCGCCAGATAGCTCTTGTTGTCGGCCAGCAGCTGGGCCGCATCCACCCGTGCCTTGTCCCAGGTCTCGGAATTGTCGGTGGGCTTGAAAGTGTAGGCGTGACCGCTGGCGGCATCGAGCGTCCAGCCGTTCGGCACGCTGGAGAAGACGTCGTCATTGGCGATCGGGTTGTCGTTGGCGCCGTGGATGGTGACCTGGTAGACGGCGGACTTGCTGTCGCCGTCGGCGTCAGTGACAGTGAAGGGAACCGTCAGCGTCGCGATCTCGTCCTTGCTCAGGGCGTTGAAGCCGCTGCCGGGATGGATCGTGAAGATGCCGGTGTCGGCATCATAGCTGTAGGACTTCGGGTCTAGCGTGACGGTCATGCCCGATGGCGTCGAGATGGTGACCTGCGAGGTCGCGAAGGTCACCTCGCCCGCGCCGTCGGCGCCGAACGAGAAGGTGTTGCCATCATGCAGGTTGAAGGTGATCGCGCCGTCATCTTCACCGGCGTTCGCCGTGAAGACTGGAACCGGTGCGCCGTGAGTCAGGCTGACATTGGCGAGATAGGTGCCGACGTTGTCGGTGGCGTCGCCGGTTTCCTTGAAGGTCAGGGTGTTGGCACCGTTGTCCGCCGTCACCTCAAGGGTGACGACCTTCATCTGACTGGTGACCGGGATGGTGTAGACTTGGTTGTTCCAGTGAACCTCAAGGTGAGCCGAATTGTAGTTCGACGAGCCGACTTCGAAGCTGATCGTGTATTTCTCACCCGCCGTCAGGCCGGTAACGCTTTGCGAGATCGCGACGTTGCCCGGCGTTGCGCCGAGATCGACCATCGGATGGCCGTTGGATGTTGAGAGACCACCGTAACCGGAGGCGATCTTTTCGAGCTGCACGCCGGTCTGGCCGGCAACCGTTCCATCGATCTTCCAGCCAGTCGCTTCCGTTGCCCAGACGCCCCAGCTCTCGGTGTGCGCCCAGGTGCCGCCCGAGAAATCACCGTTGGTGAGAAGGTTCACGGCATGCGCCGTGCCGTTGATGGTCGGGCCGCCGTCGTTGATGTCGATCTGGACGCTGCCGTTGACGCTGTCGCCGTCGGCGTCGGTCACGGTGTAGACGATCTTCATGCGAAGGCCGTCGTCGGCACCGGTCTTGGCGCTATCGGGATGGTCGATCGGGCCAAGCTGCGTGAACTTGTATTCACCCGTCGCCGCGTTGAGGACCTCAACCTTGAAGATCGTCGTGCCATCGGCAAGCTTGCCGAAGAGGGTCAGCGCACCGGCCTGCTCGATGTGGATGGTTTCGCCGCCCGACTTGAGCGGGACGGTCACAACCGGAGTGGTCACATTGGCATCGAAGATGGACGGCGTCGTGTTGCCGCCGCTGACACCATAGGCGATCGAGGTGATCTTGGCGCCGTCGGCACCAGCGTGGAAGCTCATCGTGCCGGTGGCGGAGGTCTCGTGGAAGGAGCCGTCGGTGTTGGCGGTTTCCTGGACGGTGATGCGTCCGGCGTAGCCCGCGGTCGGCGCGTCGTCGCGGATGTCGACCTGCACGGCGTTGGTTGCCGTGTCACCATCCTTGTCGGTGACGACGAAGTCGAAGACCATGCGCAGCGAATCGTCGGCGCCGGACTGCCCCTTGTCGGGATGATCGATCGGGCCGGACTGGGTGAAGGTATAGGCACCCGTCTTCACGTCGGTGACGTGCAGCGAGAAGATCTCGACGTTGCCGACCTTGCCGGTGACCGTCAGGCCGTCGGTGGAGGTGGTGACCGTGATCGCCTGACCGTTCGACGTCAGCGCCGGCCAGCGGATGCTCTCGCCCTGAGCTTCCGGCATTTCCATGATCGTGTTGCCGAAGCGATAGACGATGCTGGTGATCTGGGCGCCATCAGCGCCGCCGTCGAAGAGCAACTTTCCGTCGACGCTCTGCTGGATGAACTGGCCGTTGTCGGTGCCGGCTTCGGTCACCGTCACGGTGTTGGAGAAGTAGGCCTTCGGGCCATCGTCGTTGACGGCGATCTGCAGGCTGCGGCTTGCCGTATCGCCATCACCGTCGGTGACGGTGAAGCCGATCTTCATCACGATGCCATCGGCCGAGCCGGTTTCGTTTCGGTCCGGCTGGTCGAGCGGCAGCGACTGCGTGTACTTGTATTCGCCGGTCGCGGCGTTGGTGACCTCGACCACGAAGACGGTCTTGCCGTCGGCGCGAACGCCGGTGAGCGTCAGGTGATCGGCGGATTCGACGATATGAACCGCCTGACCGCCCGACGTCATGGCGTTCGCGGTGTAATCCTTGGCATCCTCGTCGGCGACCTTCGGGGCCGCGTTCGTGCCGAGTTCGTAGGAAATCGCGGTCACCTTGGCACCATCGGCGCCGGCGACGAACTGTATGGTGCCGGTGGCCGAGGTCTGGTGGAAGGAGCCATCGGTGTTGGCCGTTTCCTGAACCGTGATGCGGCCGGAATAGCTTGCCGTCGGGACATCATCCTTGATGGTGACGGTGAAGTTGCCGGTGATGGAATCGCCGTCATTGTCGGTCGCGGTGTAGGTCACGGCGACGTTCAGGTTGTCGGCGCCAACACCTGTGTGAGCCGTGCTGTGCAGCAGCGTGAAGGTATATTTGCCGTCGTTGCCGAGCGTGACCTTCCAGGAGCCGTCGCCGGCCGTCAGGGTCTTGCTTGCATCGTCCCACTTGGCGCCATCGGCCGCTAGAACGATCTTGCCGCCGTCGACGCCAAGCGAAATGTCGAGATCGCCCTTGACGGAAAGATGGCTGCTGTCGGGAGACGAGCCGTTGGCGAGATCGTCCTCGCTGAGGCTGACGCTGCTCACAGCCTTCAGAACCGGCGCGTCGTCGCGGAACTGGATCTGCTTGCCGATATCAACCGACTTGGTGACCGTGTCGCCATCATAGTCCGTCGCGGTGACGACAGCCGAGATCTTGCCAGTTAGATCGACAAGGTCATTGGCGTTGCTGCCATCGGGATGCTTGATCGCCTGGTACTGGGCAATGCTGACGCGGCCGTCGCTGTCGATATTGATCGCGAAGACGGCCTTACCGTCGCTGTCGCGGCCGATGACGAGGCCGTTGCTCATCGAGAGCGTAATCGCCTTGCCTGCGGTCGTGAGCAGACCGGATTCGCTGTTAGTGATGCTGAGGGTCAGCGTGGTCTTGCCCTGGCCGTCGGTGCCGACGCTGGAGCCGTAGTTGACGATCGCGCCCGTTTCGCGGGCATAGCCGAGCGCGGTCACGTGGGCGCTGTTTTCGAAAGCGGTGAAGATCGACTTGACGCTCTGCAACGTCGTGTCATCGCTGTTGGCGCTAACGCCGGTGCTTTCGTCATGGGTGACGATGCGGCCGGTGAGCGAGATCGAGACCGTGGGGACGTCGTCGGTGATCTTGACGACGAGCTTACCGCCCAGCGTGATGCTGTCGCCGTCGCCATCGGTCGCCTTGATGACCGAACCGAAGTCGATGCCGGCGACAGAGCCGGTGGTGGTCTTCAGGTCGGTGTTGGCGCCGTTGCCGGCAACGTGGTCGAGCTGATCGTACTGCTGGAACTTGAAGCTGCCGTCGCTATTCAGCGTCAGCGACAGGACCGGGCGGTCAAACAGCGGATTGTAGCCCTGACCGATGACGTTGACGTAGCCGATGATCGCGTTGCCGACCACGGCATAGGAGAGCTGGCCGCCCTGCGACGACAGACCGAGAGCCGTCAATGTGGCTGTGGCGTTTGCGGCAAAGGAGAAACCGCCGCCATTGGCAGCGCCATCGGCGCCGAAGGAGACGGTCGAGGCGATCGAACCGGACACAGTCGCGGCAAGGCCGACGCCGAGCACCGAGAAGTCCGACGACGAACCGTCGTGCGTGCCGTCTTCGGCGCTGTTGCCCTGCGACAGGATGTTGAAGATGTCGCCTTCATCGGCGGTAACCGTGACGGAGGAACCGGAGAGAACCGGTGCGTCGTCGCGGAACTGGATCTGGCCACCGATATCGACGGACTTGGTGGCAACGTCGCCGTCATAATCGATGGCGGTGACGACAGCCGAAATCTTGCCGGCGAGGTTGACCAGATCGTTGGCATCGGTGCCGACAGGATGCTGGATCGCCTGATACTGCGCGATGCTGACGCGGCCTTCGCTGTCGAGGCTGATTGCGAATACGGCGTCGCCATGCGCGTCGCGGCCGACGACCAGGCCACCTTCCTCGTGCAGGGTGATCGCTTCGTTGTCGATGGTCTTCAGGCCGGATGCTTCGTCGGTGACGTGCAGCGTCAGAGATACCTTGCTCGGCTCATCCGTGCCGACGCTGGAGCCGTAGTTGACGATTGCGTTGCCGTTGCGGGCATAGCCGAGCGCATGATCGATATGGTTGGCCGTTTCGAAGCCGCCGAACGGTCGGCTTGCGGCATTTGCAGTGCTGTCGTTGCTGTTAGCATCGCGGCCAGCGGTTTCGTCGTGGATGACGGTGCGGCCGGTGAGCGAGATCGAGACCGTGGGAACGTCGTCGGTGATGGTGACGACGAGCTTGCCGCCGATGACGACGCTATCGCCGTCGCCGTCGGTTGCCTTGATGACCGAGCCGAAGTCGATGCCGGAAACCGTGCCGGTGTCGGTCTTCAGGTCGGTGTTGGCGCCGTTGCCGGTGGCATGGTCGAGCTGATCGTACTGCTGGTACTTGAAGCTGCCATCGCTGTTCAGCGTGAACGACAGGACCGGACGGTCGAACAGCGGATCATAGCCCCGACCGATGTTGTTGACGTAGCCGATGATCGTGTTGCCGACGACGGCATAGGCGAGCTCGCCGCCCTCGGAGGAAAGGCCGATGGAGGCAAGCGTCGCTGCGGCATTCGCAGTGAAGGAGAAGGCACCGGTGGCGGCGGAACCGTCCGCGCCGAAGGCGACGGTGGAGGCAACCGAGCCGGAAACGGTGGCGGCGTAGCCGACGCCGAGAAGCGAAAGGTTGGAGGTCGAGCCGTCGCCCGAACCGTCGAATGGCGAATTGCCATTCGAAAGCAGGTTGGAGATATCGCCTTCGTCGGCGGTCACAGCGACAACGGTTCCCGTCGTGGTCGGAATGTCGTCGTTGACGTTGATGGTCAGCGAACCCTTGGCGATGTCGCCATCGCCATCCGTCACCTGGAAACCGATGGTCACAGGAAGGTTGTCTTCCGTGGCGCCCGTGGTGCCGTGCACCAGCGGCGCGGAGAGGTCGAAGGTGTAGCTGCCGTCGGCCTTGACCGTCAGCGTGAAGACGAGGTCGCCGCTGTCCTTGCCGGTTGCCGTCAGGATCGTCGCGCCGGCGTCGTTCGTCGTGGTGGTGTAGACGAGGTTTTCAGCGACGCCGTGGCCGTTGACGTCATGGATCGCCTGAATGCCCGTCGGAGCCGTGAAGGCAACGGACTGGATGCCATCGGCGCCAGCCTTGAAGAGTGTGCCGGCCTCGCCGGAGATCGACTTGGCGTCGGCCACATCGCCGTTACCACCGGCATTGCCGGGGAACAGGGTCTGGGCGTCGTCGTCGAGCTTGGTTTCTACGTTTACCATGCTTGCGGTGGGGGCGTCGTCGTTGATGGTGACGTCGAGCCAACCATGCGAGGTGTCGCCATCGCCATCGGTGACGGTGAAGTTGACTGTCAGGCCGAAATTGTCCTGGCCGCTTTGGCTGTGAACGATCGGGGCGCTGACGATGAATTCATAAGAACCATCCGCATGCACGATGAATGTCGCGACGGTCTGTTTGCTGTGTTCACCTGTTGCCGTAAAGGTGGTGTCACCGCCGTCGACGACGCCCTTGCCCCAGCTGACGCTTTCCTGCGCCGCGAAGCCCTTGTCGGTCTTGTAGATGGCCGAGAAGCTCATCTGCTCGCCACCGAGCACGATGCTCTTGAAGCCATCGGCACCCGTCGTGAACAGGGCGCCGGCCTCACCCTTGACGCTCGTTACGCCAAGGTTGCTGTTGCCGGGGAAGAGTGTCTGCAGGTCGTCCTGCATGATGGTTTCGTTGGTGACGGTGTTGGCGGTCGGGACATCGTCGTTGACTGTCACGGTGAAGCTCGCCGGTACGGTGTCGCCATCGGCGTCCTTGGCGGTGACGGCAAACGTCAGGTCGATCTGCTGGTCCTGCGACGGGGCGACGTCGAGAAGGATGATCTCGCCCTCGCCGGCTCCGGGACCCGACTGCGGATGGTCGATGCTGGTCAGGAGCGTGAATGTGTAAGCGCCATGCTCGGCGGTCGGATCGAGCGTTACCACGAAGACGTCGGTGGTCTTGACGACGGCTTCCGAGCCTTCGCCGATGACGGTTTCGGTATAGCCGGTCAGCGTGTGGCCGTCGGCGGAGATTCTATAGAGGATGTCCTGGCCGTGCGACTGCAGGCCCGACGGCGCGCTCTGCGCGTTGAATGTCAGGTCGCGGCTGCTACCGTTGTCGGCGCCCCACTGTACGCCGAGCGAGATGCTGCCGGTGACAGCCGGGCTCTCGGCGCCGCGCAGGCCGCCTTCGCTGACGACGCTGTCGTCGCTTGCACCCTTGAGATCGATAACAGGCGCGTCATCGCGGATGTCGACCGAGCCGATGCCGGTGACGCTGTCGCCGTCCTTGTCGGTGACGGTGTAGCTGAACTGCAGGCGCAGCACGTCATCGGCGCCGCTTTCGCCCCTGTCGGGATGATCGAGCGGGCCGAACTGCGTGAAGGTGTAGGCGCCGGTCAGGGTATTCGTGACCGTGAGCGTAAAGACCGGCTGGCCGTCGACCGAGCCGGTGATGGTCAGGCCGTTGATGGTAACCACGACCGGCTGGCCGTTGGAGGTCAGATCGACATGCGTGCCGTTCTGGGTGCCTTCATCCATATTGAGCGAATCGGAGAGACCGACGGCGGTGATGACGCCGAAGTCCTTGCCGGGGATGAAGCCGAACTGGCCGTTGACGACCTGGGTCGAGAAGGCGCCGTTGGCATCGCTGACTTCCGTTACCAGCGAAATGCTGCTTGCCGTGATGAGGGGAACGCCGTTCTGCTCGTCCGGCGTGCGGCTGGGCGCACCGTCAGCCTGCTGCGTATCGGCCAGCAGCGAAGCGAGCTGCGTCGGGTCGCCGGCGTTGCCCGGTGTCGTGTCCTGGAAGTTGGCGCCGGAGCTCGATGGGGAGGAGCTGGCGGAATAGGAGCCGTCGGGGCCGGCGGCGACGTTGATGTTGCTCTGTTCGAGAGCGGCGATCACGGCCTGCTGGGGAAGCTCGACTTCGCCGAGCAGGAAGGTCGGGACGTGGAGCGCGCCGTTGACGATGACGATCTCGGTGCCATCGGCCTGGACGAGGACGAGGTCGTTGCCGCGGACGTGGATATCGTCGATCGCAGTACCTGCAGGCAGATGGGCGATGTTGTTCTGATCCGGGACAACCTGGCCGGCCGGTGCGGCGGCGGCTGCTTCTTGAGCTGCGGGCAAGCGGCCGGTCGTTTCAGTTACCTGAGCGCCCTGCTGGTCTGCCGGCTGAGTGCTATCGGCCTGTGCGACCTCGACGCCACCCAGGGCGGAAGTCTGCAGGCGGGCGTCCTGATGAATATCGGAGATCAAGTCATGCGATGCGGTTTCATTTTCAACGGCAGAGATGCGAGAATCTTCGATAGACATACAAAATACCCCAATGAGAAACTGAGGCCAAATAATTCTGCCGAAGATACAAAAGCAATACTGCCCTATAGGCGCCGATATAGCGGGTTATGCATCCACCCAGAAATGTTTAAGAACGGTTAACCGCAAAACCGCTTAGTCGGTAAAATTCTAATAAAAATAGAACGATAGAGGCTATTCGGCCACAGCAGAACGGCCCCGTTTCCGGGGCCGATTCGAGCGCGTTTCGGGTGCTTGCAAGCGAGGCTTTCTAGGCCTCAGCGGGCCGGCGCCACGAGGCAGAAGAAGGCGCCCTGCGGGTCGATCGCCTGTATGACCCAGCTGCCGCCGGGCACTTCCATGGGGCCGTTGACGACCTGCCCTCCGCCAGCCTTGACCCGCTCGATGGCGGAATCGATGGCGGGCACGTTGAAATAATAGGCCCAGGCCGGCATCGGCACGTTCTCAGGCTTGGTCATCATGCCGCCGACTGGCGTGCCATGTTCGGCGAAGATGCGGTAGACGCCCATCGGGCCCATGTCGAAATCATGGTCCTTGGTCCAGCCGAAGAGCTTTTCGTAGAAGGCGAAGGCCTCACCGCCGTCGCCGGCATAGAGTTCGCTCCAGCCGAGCGTGCCCGGCGCGCCCATCGCGGCTTCAGGCGGCGGGCTGTCCATCGGGGCCGGCGTCATGATGCAGATCACGGCGCCATGCGGGTCGGCGACCACGGCGAAGCGGCCGATTTCGGGGATATCTTCCGGCGGGCGGCGGACGGAGCCGCCATTTGCGGCGAAATCCCGGGCGCTCTGGTCGACATCGTCGACGGCGACATAGCCGGTCCAGTTCGGCGGGATGCCGGTGCCTTCAAGCTCGGCGGGAAAGACCATCATGCCAGCGCGGCCGACGCCATCTGCCTCGAAGATATTGTACGGTGGCATGCCGGGGACGGTCATTTCGCTGGTCGTCCAGCCGACGACCTTTGTGTAGAAATCCTTGGCGCCCTTGGTATCGGGCGTCATCAATTCGCACCAGATGAACTTGCCGTGGGTCTCCGACATCGTGATCTCCCTTTCACGTTCTTCGTTGCGTCGATACAGGCGTGATGATCTCAGGCCGCCATAATCCTGGGTATCAGTGGCAGCAGGATGACGTCTTGGGCGCCTCAGCATACTCGTCGTGGCGCTTGACGAAGTTCATCGTCGAGTCCTCGTTGCGGCCCTTCGGCGCGCGGTCGAGGATCATCAGCGTGCCGATCAGCTCTTCCGGGCCGCGGGCGTAGCTTGAGTAGGTGTGGAAGATCTCGCCCTTCTCATCTTTGTAGAAGGCGCTCAATCCCGGCAGTTCGTCATTGGCATCTTCCGGCGGGATCGAAGTAAAGTTGTAGAATACCTTGTCCTTGCCGAGATCTTCCTGGCTGAACGACACGTGATAGTCGAAGTTGAAGTCGCTCGATGCCGAGGACACCCAGGGGAACTTCCAGCCCATCCTGGTCTTGTAGGCCTCGATCTTGGCCACGGGGGCGCGCGAAACGGCGACCCAGGTGACATCGTGATTGTTCAGATGCGGCAGCGTGCCATCGACATGGTCGGACAGGAACGAGCAACCGGGACAACCGGCCTCCCAATCGGGACCGAGCATGAAATGGTAGATGATCAGCTGGCTGCGGCCATCGAAGAGCTCGCTGAGCGACCTCTTGCCATCGGGCGTGTCGAAGGCATAGTCCTTATCGACCTTGACCCAGGGAAGCGCCATGCGCTCGGCATTGACCTTGTCCCTCAGATGCGTTGCTTCCTTCTCCTTGAGAAGCAGCGCGCGGCGGGCTTCGAGCCATTCTTCGCGGGAAACGACTTGGTTCTGCATCGTGTGCGCCCTCCTCCGGCGCGACCGAAACGGTCCATTCTCCTTTTCCTTGACTATATACATTGATATCAATAGAAATTGGACATGTCAAACGCTACCGAGATTCCTTTCGCAACGACGCTTCTGGTGCGCGACACGTGCCTGTGCCTGCATGCGCAGCGGGCCGCCAGAGCGCTTGCGCGGTTGTTCGACGATGCGCTGAGGCCGGCGGGGCTGACCAATGGCCAATTCTCGCTGATGATGTCGCTGAACCGGCCGGAGCCGCCGCCGATGGGGCCGGTCGCCAAGCTGCTTGCCATGGACCAGACGACGCTGACGGCGGCGCTGAAGCCGCTGCAGCGGCGTGGCTGGGTCGAGGTCTTTCCGAACCCACGGGACAAGCGCGGACGACTGTTGCGGCTGACGCCCGAGGGTATGCGCGTGCTCACCGCGGCGCTGCCGATCTGGGAAAGCACGCATGCGGCGCTGGAACAGACGTTGCCCGAGGGCAATGCCGAACGGCTGCGGCAGGATCTGCAGGCGCTGGCCTAGCTCCGCGCTGCGATGCGTGGGTCATCGCCGAAATCGGCGCGGGTAAACCCAATTCTTGCCTTCGGAAATTCGCAGAGCGCCTGGACGCCTGTTGCGGAGAGGCGCAGGCGCCATGTCTGGCGCTCGACCGGATCGCGCGCGGCGAAGGCCGATGCGGTGAGCAAAGCGATGTTGCGGCGATGGCCGGGATCGCGGACCGAGGCGTAGAGGATTGCCTGGCAATCGGCCTCGCGGGCGGCATCGGCCAGCGCCTGGCAGGGCTCGTAGCGCTGGGGATCGATCCAGACCACATGGTCGCGATCGAGCGGCGGCGCGGTGAGGTCGATGGCGCGCGGCGTCTCGATGGCCGCGGCAAAGGCGGTGTATTCGGCGGCGTTGGCGGGAAGCGGCGTATCGGGGGAATCGGCGAAGAACAGCAGCCGGTAGAAGGCCATCTCAGCGATGGCGGTTTCGACCGCTTCCGATGCGTAGTAAACACCGAGCGTGCGCCCTGCCCGGCGGAAGCGCGAGCCGTGGGGATAGATGGCGCCGTAGCGGAAGGGTGTCGCCAGCAGATAGTCGAGGCCCTTGCATTCCGGCGGCAGGACCGGCTTGCTTTCTTCCAGCAGTGTCTCAAGCAGGGCCTGCTCTTCCAGCGTATCGACGATCTTCAAGGTCGAGATCTGATGCTGCGCCTCCACCAGTCGCCAGAAGCGGCCGGAGACGGGTCGCGCTTCAGACGATAGCGCGGCGGGCGTCCAGGTAGGCGAGGACATCGGTCAATCCTGATATGCTGACGATCTTTTCGAGCGGCGTGGCGCCGAGCGCGGTGTTGGCGTTGCGCAGCCATGAGCGCGCGACGGCCTCGTCACCACCGACGATGGCATCAAGCGAGCGGAACAGGCGCACAAGCAGGATGGCGAGTTCGAAGGATTTCGAGCCGCGCTCGAGCAGGTAGTCCTGCCTTTTCATGCGCGATACGGTGGCTTCCGACAGGCCAAGCACTGAAGACAGCGTGCGGGCGCTGATGCCGAGGCGCTCGGCGGCGGCAACGGCGGCCTTGGTGATGACGACGGCTTCCTGGGGATGCGTGCCTTGTAGCGGATGGACGATGGCCATGGCGAACTCCTTTCCTTGGAAATAATATAGTGATTTTATTTCTTATGGAAAGATGGTTGGCGGAAATTCCGCCCCAAACGAAAACAACCCGGCCTGTGGTGCAGACCGGGTTGCCAATCGTTGTAACGGCTAGGCTTACTTCGCCGATGGGTCCTTGATGGTCTTGCCGATCGAGAAGGCCAGAAGGGCCGAGATCAGCATCAGGGCGCCGACGATGAACATCGGCATCTCATAGAGACCCGTGGCATCCTTGACAGCACCGGTGATGTAGGGTGCCGCGAAGCCCGCGATGTTGCCCACGGTGTTGATGAGCGCGATGCCTGCGGCAGCCGCGGCACCCGTGAGGAAGCGCGAGGGGAAGGACCAGAAGTTCGGGAGAGCCGAGAAGATCGCGCAAGCGGTGAGCGTGATGGCGATGACGGTTGCCTCAGGGGACGACATCAGCAGAGCGAGCGGGATGCTGATCGCGCCGACCAGAGCCGGGATGCCGACGTGCCAGGCGCGGACGCCACGCTTGGACGCATCGCGGCTCCAGAAGAACAGCGCGACGGCGGCCGGCAGATACGGGATCGCCGTGATCAGACCCTTGTCGAAGACGTTGAACTTGGTGCCGAACTTGGTCTCGAAGCCCGCGATGATCGTCGGCAGGAAGAAGGCCAGCGCATAGAGGCCGTAGATAAGGCCGAAATAGATGACCGAAAGCAGCCAGACGCGCTTGTCCTTGAGCGCCTGCAGGGTCATCGAGCCGTGGCCGGAGAGCTTGCCAGCTTCTTCCTTGGCGAGTTCGCGGTTCAGCCAGTCACGCTCTTCCGAGGTCAGCCACTTGGCGGCGGTCGGGGTGTCGGGCAGGTAGAACCAGGTGATGATGCCGACGATGATCGCAGGAACGGCGACGCCGAAGAACATGATGCGCCAGCCTTCGTAGCCGAACAAGCCGTGCGCCTGGATGAGCAGCGAGGCGATTGGTGCGCCGATAACTGTCGTCAGCGGCTGGGCCAGATAGAAGAGCGCCAGGATCTTGGCGCGATGGCGGCCGGGAACCCAGGTGCTGAGATAGAGGATGGCGCCGGGGAAGAAGCCCGCCTCGGCAACGCCGAGCAGGAAGCGCAGCGAATAAAGGCCGGTGACGCTGCTGACCCAGGTGAAGAGCATCGCAACGACGCCCCAGGTCACCATGATGCGGGCGAGCCAGCGGCGGGCGCCGTATTTGTGAAGCGCCAGGTTACTGGGGATTTCCAGAACGATATAGCCAACGAAGAAGATGCCGGCGGCAAAGCCGAACTGGGCCGCGGTCATGCCGAGGTCCTGCGTCATCCCGTTCGGGCCGGCAAAGGAGATTGCCGTACGGTCGAGGAAGTTGATGAAGAACATCAATGCGATGAAGGGAACCAGGCGAATGGAGATCTTGCGGATCGCCGATTTTTCGACCTGCTGTTCCTGGTCTGATAGTTTAAACGTCGCGTTCACATAGTCCTCCCGACAAGACCGCTGCGGCCCATCGAGCCTACGAGTGCGACTTGCGCTATGCAGCCCCGTTGTGTCGGGAATGCTGGATGTTGATCTCTAGCCCTACCGCGAAAGTCGGTCTCCTATGTCCGATACTTGTGCAACTGATCGCGCCCGATTACCGAATGCGCCTTGTCACACGAGCCCCAACGGACATGCCTCCTCCCCTAGCGAGCGACACATTTCTTTCAAATTACCAGCCACTCGTCAACTGGTATGATGAGATGGTGAGTATTCTTTAACAGAATATTAGAACATGTTCAAAATCCGCGTACACTGAATCGCGCGCTTCTAGACAGCAAAAAGCGCCGCGCTCCGAAAAGCACGACGCTTTGGCGGTCGTTATCAGGTTCTACCTGATCAGGCGACAGTGACAGGCACTTCCGTGGAGGTGCGCATGGCGTGGCTGTAGGGGCAGACGATGTGGGCGGCAGCGGCCAGCTTTTCAGCGGTCGGCTTGTCGAGGCCCGGGATATTGACCGTCAGCGCAACTTCGATGCCGAAGCCACCGCCATCTTCACGCGGGCCGATGCCGACGGTGGCCGAGACGGTCGTGTCTTCCGGAATCTTGACCTTCTGCTGGCCCGCGACAAATTTCAGAGCACCGAGGAAGCAGGCCGAGTAGCCGGCCGCGAAGAGCTGTTCCGGGTTGGTGCCGGTGGCGCCGTCGCCGCCAAGTTCCTTCGGAACCGTCAGCGTAACATCGAGAACGCCGTTTTCGGAAACGGCGCGGCCTGCGCGGCCACCGGTGGCGGAAGCTTTGGTTGTGTAGAGGATCGGCATGTCAGTCTCCTTCGTTGGGGCTGGATTTTGTATATCGCGCAATTAAATTGTACGCAAGTGAATTTTGCAAATTGCATTCGGAATCCGAAAAGACGACAATGCAAACGCCGGGGAAGCACGATGACGAAAGCGCAGACGACAAAGACGATGAAAATTCCGGAAGAGGAAAAGCGGCTGGAGCGACAGCTCTGTTTCGCGGTCTATTCGACGGCGCATGCCTTCACGCGCGCCTACAAGCCAATCCTCGACAAGGTGGGCCTCACCTATCCGCAATATCTCGTCATGCTCGTTTTGTGGGAGAAGGCCGCGCTGCCGGTGAAGACCATCGGCGAACAGCTCGATCTCGATTCGGGCACGCTGTCGCCGCTATTGAAGCGCCTCGAGCAGAGCGGGCTCATCGTTCGCACCCGCGACCCCAAGGACGAGCGGCAGGTGATCGTGACGCTGACGTCAGAGGGCGACGCGATGCGCTCGCAGGTGGACGGCATCATGGGCGAGATCGGCAAGGCGATCGGCTGCACGCTCGAAGAGATGGTCGATATCCGCGAGAAGCTGCAGGGCCTGCGCGGCAATCTCACCGAGACGCGGTAGGCCCGCCCATTCCCTCGCCCGGGCCGACGGACGGGTTGACTCCGAGGGATAGTTTGCGAATTTTATAGCCGCGACGCCTGTTCGCGCAGTTCAGTCGGGAGGAATTGCGAGATGTCATGCCCAAACCACGCACCATGTGCCTCACACCCGATCTCGTCCAACTCTGCTACCGCGAAGAGGTCGACCCCGGCCCGGATCCGCGCCTGACGACACTGACGGACGACGATTTCGCGTCGCTCACCGCGCGTCTGACGGAAGAGAGCGGCGACGAGCCGCTGTGGGTCTTCGCCTACGGATCGCTGATCTGGAAACCGGAATTCGAGTTCGTCGACCAGAGCCGCGCGACGGCTCTCGGCTGGCACCGCTCCTTCTGTCTGGAGATCAGGAGCTGGCGCGGCTCGCCCGAGCAGGCCGGGCTGATGATGGCGCTCGATCGCGGCGGACAATGCGACGGCATGATGTACCAGCTGCCTCAGGGAGACCGGGCCGCGCAGATTTCCCGGTTGCTGCGTCGCGAGATCAGCGAACGCGAGCATATCGATACTATCCGCTGGCTACCGGTGAAGACGCCTAAGGGCCGGGCCCGGGCGCTGGGCTTCTGGATCGGGCCGACGGGCAACCGCATCTATCGCAAACAGCCCCTGCCCCTAGTCGCCGCCACGCTGGCGCGCGCCTGCGGCTATGTCGGCTCCTGCGCCGAATATCTCTACAACACCGTCACCCATCTGGAGAATTTCGGCATCCACGACCGAAACCTCTGGCGCCTGCAGGAGCTCGTCGCCGCCGAGATCCGCCAGATCCACGGGATCGAGCTACCGACGGCATAGGGGCTTGCCGTCGCCCTGCGATGGCGGCTCTACGACCCGGCCTCGCGCAGTGACTTCATCATTTCCCGCAGGCCGCGGCTCAAATGCTTGTCGCGGCGCACGACCATTCCGAGCTTGCGCACCAGCGGCGGGTTGACGGGGGCGGTTTCGAGGAAGCCGGCGCGGTCACGTTTCAGCGCCAGTCCGGGCAGGATCGACCAGCCGAGGCCTGCCGCCACCAGCTCCTTGATAGCCTCGACGCTACCGAACTCCATGACAGGGCGAGCAACCAGACCGGCCTGCCCCATCCACTCATCGATGGTCCGCCTGGTATTCCCGCCGTCATAGAGCAGCAGCGGCTTGGTGTTGACGAAGGCCGCGTCCGGGCCGCCATGCGGGATGGCCGAGCCGCGCGGCGCAACCACCATCAGCTCGTCGTCATAGAATGCCTCGACCTCGAAAGAGCGGCCGGGCGCCGGCAGCGTCACGACCGCGACATCGAGCGCATTGGTCTCGAGATCGCGCAGGATGTCGTCGGTGTTGCCGATGCGGACGGTGATTTCGAGCCCGGGCATCTTCTTCCTGGCGCGCGAGATTGCCAACGGCAGCAGATGGATGGAGGCGGTGGCGCCGCTGCCGATGCGCACACGGCCACTCTCGCCATTCCTGTGCGGCGTCATCGCCTCCTCGGCATCGGCGAGTTCGCGCATGATCCGCCGCGCGTGGCTGAGAAATTCGAGACCGGCTGCTGTCGGCTGCGCCCGACGGCCGACGCGCTCGATCAGGCGCACGCCAAGGCGCTGTTCCAAGAGCTTGATCTGCAGGCTGACCGCAGGCTGGGTTACCCCCGCCTTGTCGGCGGCGGCGGTGAAGCTTCCGAGTTCGGCGATGTGAATGAAGGTCTGCAGCTGATCGAAGCCGAATGCCATGCGAAGTTTCTCTTATGATTTGTATAAGATGCATAAGCTTCATTGCGGGATATATCCAGCGCATTGTCGGGACAGGCCAAGACGGAGACAGAAGAGATGGCGACCGACACATCGGACGAAAGAGCAAGCCAGACGCGCGTGCCGGCACTGCTGGCAACGCTTGCAGAGATGGCGCGAAACCTCATCGAAAGCATCGAGACACGCTGCCGGAAACAACGCGGCAGGGCGGTGCTCAGCGAGCTGACCGATGACGAACTCAAGGATATTGGCGTGTCGCGCGCCGACGCGATGACGGAAGCGGCGAAATCGGCGTTCTGGGGATGAGGAGCGCTTGGGGCGCACAGCCGAAGAGCCTTGGGACCGGCGCGAAAAGTCTCTCCCCGGATCGGGGAGAGACGAAGACATAGCTTACTGCTTGACGACGATCGGCGCCTTGGTCGGCACGCGGTCGTAGAGGTCGATGATGTCCTGGTTCAGCAGGCGCACACAGCCCGACGAAACGGCCTTGCCGATCGAGCGCCAGTCCGGATTGCCGTGCAGGCGGTAGAGCGTGTCCTGGCCGCCCGAGAAGATGTAGAGCGCGCGGGCGCCGAGCGGGTTCTTCAGGCCCGGCTCCATGCCGCCGTTCTCGATCGAATATTTCACGAGTTCCGGCTGACGGGCGACCATCTCATTCGGTGGCTTCCAGCGCGGCCACTTCTGACGCCACTGGATGACGCCGTCGCCCTGCCAGGCGAAGCCCTCGCGGCCGATGCCGACGCCGTAGCGCATCGCTGTCCCGCCCGGCTGGACGAGATAGAGGAAGCGCGAGGGGGTATCGACGACGATGGTGCCGGGGCGCTCGCCGGTCGGATCGATGACCTGCTGGCGATAGTAGCGCGGATCGATCTGCTGGTAGGGAACCGGCGGGATGAGGAAGCCGCCATCCTCGACCGGGCCGTACATGACAGCGAGCTCGGCATCGGTGGGCGCCGGCGTCGTCTGGAAGGCACGGATCGGATTCGGGAATGCCATTGGCTGGCCGTACGACGGGCTCGTGCCCGAGGTGGAGGCACACCCTGCCAGCGCCGATGCCGCGGTTACCGCTGAAAGCGATAGAAAGTTGCGGCGGGATATGGATTTGTCAAAGCTCATAACGAGGGTCAATTTTCCTTAAGCGCGGAAACGGCGAACGTCGTTTCCTGGAGGGTTGTTCAACGCTAGTCACAATTCAAGGAAACTATCCCGTTATGCTAAATAAACCAGAACCTCACGAAGACGTGTGCCCGCTTGTGGCGACGTTCTCACGCCGCCTGTTGCGCGGCTACATCACCACGATCTCGGACTTGGCCGAAACGCGGTCGTAGAGATCGATGACGTCCTGGTTCATCATGCGCACGCAGCCCGACGAGGTGGACTTGCCGATCGACTCCCAATCGGGCGTTCCGTGGATTCGGTAGAGCGTATCCTCGCCGTTCTTGAAGATATACATGGCGCGCGCACCGAGCGGATTTCCAAGGCCGGGGTTCATGCCGCCGTTTGCCGCCGAAAACGAGCGGACATCGGGCTGGCGCTTGACCATTTCATCCGGCGGCGTCCAGCGCGGCCACTTCTGCTTCCACTGGATGACGCCGCGACCCGACCAGGCATAGCCTTCGCGGCCGAGACCGACGCCATAGCGCATGGCCTTGCCATTGGGCTCGATGAAATAGAGGTGCTTGGTCTTGGTGTTGACGACGATGGTGCCTGGCTTTTCGGTCGAGGGGTAATCGACCTCCTGGCGCATATATACAGGATCGACGCGGCTGACGGGAATGGCGGGGAGCGTAAAGTCGTTGTCCCTCACCTCGCCATACATCGCGGCGCTGACGGGATTGATCAACGGCATGCCGTAGGTGCGCATCTGGGTGGCGCCGGGGATGCCATAGGTCTGGTTGTAGATCGTCGCGGGAACGCCGGGGCGCTGCGGGATCGGCGCGTTGACCGGCCGGACGCGATCGGGGTCGATGCCCGGCGGCTTGTAGAACACAGGATAGGTTTCCTGCACGAAACGGGCCGGATCGGTGGCACCGGTATCGGGCACGAGAATGTTGCAGCCGCCAAGCGACAGGGCCGCCAACACAAGCCCCGACATGGCCGACAACCGGCTTAGACCCTTCATGAAACCACCCTCATCGATATCAGCGACATTTATAGCTGTGGCGAGGATGGCATGCGCGGCTGGCGCGAAGCTGGCGATGACGGCCAGCCAGCGACCTAACGCGACTGATTAAGCCGCCACGCCGTGGAAGAAGCGGATGCTCTGCTCGATTTCCTCCGGCAAGGCCGAGGTGTGGCCGCCCTTGGCCGTATCCGTCTCGATGCGAACGCCGCCGGAGCGGGCGCGGCTGGCAAGCAGGCCGGCGCGGTCGTTGAAATGCGATTCGTCCGTGCCGTGGACGACGCGCACCGGGCACTTGAAGCTCTGGGCGTAGCACAGCGCCGTGCGCACCTCGAACTCGTGGGTGTTGTCGTCGTCGAAGCGGATATCCTGCGGATAGCGATTGAAGAAGCGGAAGGCGTCGGGATTGCCCGAGATTGGGGCTGCCGCGCGGAACTTGTGGGTCGACATCGAGGCCAGCATGGTGAGCGTGCCGCCGATGCTGTGGCCGGCGATGAAAAGCCGGTTCGCGTCGACACCCGGCAGATGCGCCAGGCGATCAGCGGCCGACAGCACGTCGTCCACCTCGTCATAGAAGCCGGAGAAATTACCCGCCTGGCCGTTTTCGCCGCGCACCGACGGCATCAGCACCACGAAGCCGGCATCGATATAAGGACCCATCAGGTTCCAGTGGCCGACGCCCATGGCATTGCCGCCATGCAGGAAGAGAATGCCGGGCTTTGCCTTGCGCTCGCGCTTGTACTTCGACACCCAGGCGACCAGCTCCAGCTCGCCGCCATAACCGGAGCGATAGAAGATCTTCTCGGCATTGGCGGGTGCATCGAGCGGCTCGTACTTGTCGGGCGCCGGGCCCTTTTCGAGCAGCCGCGTGCGGAAGCGCTTGCGCACCTTGGCGTAATCGCGGGTGATCAGGCGCGGCTCGGGGGGAACATCGAAGGCATTGGCGACACCTGGAAGAGCCGGAAGAACAAGGGCGCCGGCGAGCCCGGTCAGAAGCAGGCGGCGCTGGCGCGAAAAGGAATGGTCGTTGTCTGATGTCATCTCACTCTTCCGTCTTCCCCGGCATGATAGATGCTTGCACCCTCGGCGCGCCGACGCCAAGACACATTCAGTTGAGGATGCACAGTCGGATGTATTTTGCATCAGGAAAATGCGAGATGAGGGATTTGGGCGGGTAGCCAGAGGCTGGCGCTTGCGGAAAAGCTGAAAATTCGCACCAATTCTTTTGGGAATAATTCACGGGGCGCACCCTAGGGTAGAAAACACCACAGGAGCGAATCCATGATCTCTGCCAAACTGACGTCACTCACCGCTGTTCTTCTCGCACTTGGCACGACTGGCGCTTTCGCCTCGTCGCAAGATACCGTCGACCTCGTCTCCCGGCAGATGATGAAATGCCTGAAGATCCCGGCAGACGCGCCGGAGGCCTACAGCGTGAATGCAGTGGTGGTCTTGAAGAATGGCTCGGCGGATGTGGTTTCCATCAACTTTCGACAAATGCCGTCACCGTGGGAACAAGCCGCAGCGCCTGCGATCACCGATGCGATCACACAGTGCGAGCCATATGGTTCGATCTCCGAGAGAATCGAGCTCTTCGTGACGCCTGAACTCGTCGATGCGGGCGCAGGCCGCTAGGCGGCGTATTCGACCGAGCCCCTACCCCGCCTTCGCATCAATCATCGCCACCAGCGTCGTCAGCCGATCGGCCTCGTAGGATGGCTTGTCTTGCCGCAGCCGCGAGATGCGGGGGAAGCGCATGGCGACGCCTGACTTGTGGCGGTTGGAGCGGTTGATGCCTTCGAAGGCGACTTCCACCACGAAGCCGAAATCCTTGTCGGCGCGCACGGCGCGCACCGGGCCGAAGCGTTCGGTGGTGTTGTTGCGCACGAACTTGTCGAGGATCTCGAGCTCGGCGTCGGTGAAGCCGAAATAGGCCTTGCCGACGGGAACCAGCTGCTCTCCGTCAGGCGTTTCGGCCCAGACGCCGAAGGTGAAATCGGAATAGTAGCTCGAGCGCTTGCCGTGGCCACGCTGCGCGTACATCAGCACGGCGTCGACATTATAGGGGTTGCGCTTCCACTTGAACCACGGCCCCTTCAATCGCCCGGCCTGGTAGACGCTGTCACGGCGCTTGATCATCACGCCTTCGATGACCGGATCGGGCGGGGCCGAGCGCAGGTCGTCGAGTTCTTCCCAGGAGGAGAAATCTACCAGCGCGGAGAGGTCGAAGCGTTCGTGCGGGGCCGTGTCGACGATCTCCGACAGGCGGGCGCGGCGTTCGAGATAGGTTTTGGCGCGCACGTCCTCCTCGCCGTCGAACAACAGGTCGTAAGCCCTTATGAAAGCGGGGTAATCGTCCTGCATCTTCTGCGTCACGGTCTTGCGGTTGAGGCGCTGCTGCAGGTCGGAGAAGGTGCGGGTCGGACTGTTGGAGCGGGCGGTGCCGCCGACCAGAAGCTCGCCGTCGATGACGCCGTCGAAGCTGATGGATTGGACGATATCGGGGAATGCAGCGGAGATGTCGTCGCCGGAGCGGGAGTAGATCTTGCGGGTCTCGCCGGCGCGCGACAGCTGCACGCGGATGCCGTCCCATTTCCATTCGGCCGCGTAGTCGGCCGGGTCGAGCTGAGCAAGGTCGCCCTCCTCCACCGGGTTTGCCAGCATCACCGAATGAAAGATCGCCGGCGTCGCCAGCACCGGCTTGCCGCCCTTGCCCTCCAGCCAGGCAAACAGGCTCTCGTAGGGCGGCTGCAGACCGTGCCACAAGGTTTCGATCTCGGTCACATCGGGTTCACCGAGATCGGCCAGCGCCTGCTTGGCAAGCCGTGCGGAGACGCCGATGCGCAGCGCGCCGGTCGCGAGCTTGATGAAGGCGAAGCGGCCGGAGGCGTCGAGGCGGTCGAGCAGATCGCGGACATAGCCGCGCACCTCGGTGCGGCCGAGCGAATTCATCTGCGCCACCACCTCGCCGAGCCTCGGCTGCGCCAGCGCCGAGCGTTCGATGTCGCGTTCATTGTCCCAGACGAGCGAGATGGTTTCGGCGAGATCGCCGACATAGTCGTAGGAATAGCGGAAGAGGACGTCGTCGATGCGCTCAAGTGCGAGTTCGCGCAGCATGGCGGGCTTGACGTTGCGCACATCGAGCGTGCCGGCGATGGCCGCGAGGCCGTAGCCGCGGTCGGGGTCGGGCGTGTCGCGGAAGTAGTCCGTCAGCAGCTTGAGCTTGCCGTTGCGGGACGGTGTGAGGACCAGGCGGTCGAGGAGGTCGGCGAAGGCTTTCATGGGTGGCCTCCGCTTGTTTTCTCGGAGGCGTTGGTGGGTGGGATACCCCCCTCTGTCCTGCCGGACATCTCCCCCACAAGGGGGGAGATCAACTCGTGGTGAGGGCTGCGCCAAACGTTGAGGCAGGAGCGAGCGGGTACGCCCAGCCAATCTCCCCACCTGTGGGGGAGATGCCCGGCAGGGCAGAGGGGGGTATCACGGGCGCCAAGCGTATCGACGGCGCCAAGGCTAACCATCATCATCACTCCGCCTCATCCTCATACCCCACCAGATGCAGCGGCTTGGCCTTGATGCCCTGCAATTCGCACCAGCGCACCAGCGCCTCCTCGCGCCCATGCGTCACCCAGACCTCGGCCGGATGAAGCTCGGAGATCGTGTCGGTCAGTTCCGGCCAGTCGCAATGGTCGGAGATGACGAGCGGCAGCTCGACGCCGCCCTGCTTGGCGCGCTGGCGCACCATCATCCAGCCGGAAGCAAACGCCGGGAGCGGGTCATTGAAGCGGCGGGCCCAGCGGTCGGCGAAGGCTGAGGACGGGCCGACGACGACGGCGCCCTTGAAAGCGGATTTGTCGCGTCCCTCGACGGTAGCCGGGCGCAATTCGCCGAGGTCGATGCCTTGGCTGACGTAATAATCGCAGAGGCGCTCCATGGCGCCGTGGATATAGATGGGCTCGTCGTAGCCGGTGTCGCGCAACAGGCGGATGACGCGTTGGGCCTTACCGAGCGCGTAGGCGCCGATCATGTGGGTGCGCTCGGGAAACTGGCGGAGCGACGCATAGAGCTTGGCCATCTCGCCCGCGGGGTCCGGGTGGTGGAACACAGGCAGGCCGAAGGTCGCCTCGGTGATGAAGACGTCGCAGGCAACAGGTTCATAGGGCGCGCAGGTCGGGTCCGGGCGGCGCTTGTAGTCGCCCGAGACGACGATGCGGGTGGCGTCCTTCTCGATGGCGATCTGGGCGGAGCCGAGCACATGGCCGGCGGGGTGGAAGCTCACCTTGACGCCGTTGACTGATATCTCTTCGCCAAAGGCGGCGGCCTGTTCCGAGCCGCAGAAATCCTCGCCGTAGCGGATGCGCATGATGTCGAGCGTCTGGCGGGTGGCCAGCACATGGCCGTGGCCGGAACGGGCGTGGTCGGAATGGCCGTGGGTGATCAGCGCGCGCTCCACGGGCCTGACCGGATCGACATAAAATCGGCCCACCGGGCAATAGAGCCCCTCGGGCGCGGGATAAAGCAGCGCGTCAAATCTCATCGGCATAGAGATAGCGGCAAATGGCGGAAGAACCAGAGGGGATGGAGAGCTGTCCTCCCGCCATTTGCCACGCTGAGCGCACACCCTGACCACGGCGTGCGTTCAGCTAACCTGTCAACCTGTCAGTCCGCTAGCTTGCCGGCGTGTCAGCCGACCTGCGGCATTTCCCGCAGCAGCTTGTCGAGCGTGACCGGGTAATCGCGCACCCTGACGCCGGTGGCATTGTGGACAGCATTGGCAAGCGCAGCCGCAACGCCGCAAAGTCCAAGCTCGCCGACACCCTTTGCCTTCATCGGCGAGGAGTATGGGTCCGTCTCATCCAGGAAGATCACGTCCTGGTGCGGAATATCGGCATGAACAGGAACCTCGTAGCCGGCGAGATCGTGGTTGACGAAAAAGCCGCGGCGCTTGTCCACCGCCAGCTCCTCCATGAAGGCGCCGCCGACGCCCATGGTCATCGCGCCGATCACCTGGCTGCGCGCCGTGATCGGATTGAGGATACGGCCGGCGGCGCAGACGCTCAGCATGCGGCGAATACGGATTTCCGCCGTATAGGCATCGACGCCCACCTCGACGAAATGCGCGCCAAAGGTAGCCTGCTGCATCTGCTGGCCGAGATCGCCGAACTCGATCGTGTCTTCGGCGACAATGCCCTCCTGTCCCGCGGCCTCGGTCAACGGAATGCTCCGGTTGCCGGAGCGGATCGCGCCGTCCGCAAAGGTCGCGTCGGTCGAATTGAAGCCGACCTTGCGGGCGATTGCCTCGCGCAGCGCAACGCAGGCCGCATAGACGCCGGCGGTCGCGCTGTTGGCGCCCCATTGGCCGCCCGATCCCGCCGAAACGGGAAAGCGGGAATCGCCAAGCTGGACCGCGACCTTGTCCATGCCGACACCCATCATCTCGGCGGCGGTCTGCGCAATGATCGTATAGCTTCCGGTGCCGATATCCGTCATGTCGGTCTCGACGGTGACCACACCTTCGGCATCCAGGCGGATGCGAGCGCCCGACTTCATCACCAGATTGCCACGGAACGCCGCCGCGACGCCCATTCCGCGCAACCAGCGGCCGTCGCGAAGGCGGCCAGGCTGGGCACTGCGCCCCGACCAGCCGAAGCGATCCGCGCCGGTTCGCAAACACTCGACCAGCTGCCGGTGCGAGAATTTCTTTTCGGGCTTTTCGGGATCGACCTGCGTATCGTTGAGAATGCGGAATTGCACCGGATCCATGTTCAGCTTTTCAGCCATCTCGTCCATGGCAATCTCAAGCGCCATGAGGCCGGGCGCCTCCCCCGGCGCGCGCATCGCGTTGCCTTCCGGCAAATCGAGCGTGGCGAGCCGCATCGCCGTCATCCGGTGCTCGCCCGCGTAAAGCAGGCGCGTCTGCTGGACGGCGGATTCGAGCTTGCCATCCGGCAGGTTCCCGCTCCAGCTTTCATGCGCAATCGCCGTAATCCGTCCCTCGCGGGTGGCGCCGATGCGCAGGCGCTGGATGGTTGCCGGGCGGTGGGTTGTGTTGTTCATCAGGAACGGCCGGGGCAAGGCCACCTTGACGGGTCGCCCGGCTGCCTTGGCGCCCAGCACTGCAAGCAGCGCATCGGCGCGCAGGAACAGCTTGGAGCCGAAACCGCCACCGATGAAGGGCGACATGATATGCACCTTCTCCGGCTCCACGCCCAAGGTGGCGGCCAGTTCCGCGCGGTTCCAGGCCACCATCTGGTTGGAGGTCCAAACCATGACCTCATCGCCATCCCAGGCGGCCATCGATGAATGCGGCTCCATCATCGCGTGCGACTGGTCGGGCGTCGTGTAGCGCTCGTCCAGCTTGACTGCTGCCTGCTCGAAAGCCGATGCGAAGTCGCCGGCCGCGCTGTCAGCGTCATCCCCCTCTGAACCGGACGGCTTCGTGGCCGAGTTCTGGGCAGCCTGAAGATCGTAGGCGCCGGGGGCCTCGACATAATCGACCTTCACGAGGCTCGCGGCCGCCCTCGCCTGCTCGAAGGTTTCGGCGACCACGACCGCGATCGCCTGGTGATAGTGCGAGATCTGCGGGCCGCCGAACAGCTGGGCGATATTGAATTTGCCCTTGCCGAGCTCGCCTGCGCTCTGGGCCGTGACGACGGCAATGACACCGGGTGCGCGCTGCGCGGCCTGCACGTCCATGGAGCTGATCCGCCCCTTGGCGATGGCAGCGCCGACCGGATAGCCATAGGCCGCGTTCAGATTGGCGCCGTGCCATTCGTAAGCGTAGGTGGCGGTGCCGGTGACCTTGCGCGGACCATCGATCCGGACGATCGGCTGACCGACAACCTTCAGCTGGTCGATCGGGTTTGTCGTTGCGGGAGTGTCGAAGCGCATGGTTCAACCTTTCATTTCGTCGAGGATGCCCGCGAGCGTGCGCTCGACGAGGGTCACCTTGAATGCATTCTCGTGCGTGGTGCGTGCCCCCTCGAGCAGCTTCGCGGTGACGGCGACGGCACCGTTCGGCAGTTCGGCGTCCGCCGCCTCGACCCGCCATGGCTTGTGCGCAACGCCGCCAAGCGCCACGCGCCCGCTGCCGTCGTTCCGCACGACGGCGGCGACGGAAACCAGCGCGAAGGCATAGGATGCGCGATCACGAACCTTGCGATAGACATGCCGTCCGCCGATCGGCGGCGGCAAGGTGACGGCGGTGATCATCTCGCCGCGCTCCAGCGCGGTTTCGATATGCGGCGTGCTGCCCGGTAGGCGATGGAACTCGCCGATCGGGATCGCGCGCGTGGAGCCGTCGGGTTTCACCGTTTCGACCACGGCGTCGAGCGCACGCATAGCAACCGCCATGTCGCTCGGATGGGTGGCAATGCAGCCATCGCTGACACCCATGATCCCATGCAGTCGGGTAAAGCCGCCAATCGCCGAACAGCCGCTTCCCGGCTGGCGTTTGTTGCAGGGCTGGTTGGTGTCGTAGAAATACGGACAGCGTGTCCGCTGCAGGAGATTGCCCGCGGTCGTGGCCTTGTTGCGCAATTGTCCGGATGCTCCGGCCACCAGCGCCCGCGACAGCAGGCCGTAATCCCGGCGTATCCGCTGGTCCGAAGCGAGATCGGTGTTGCGCACCAGCGCTCCGATCCTAAGCCCCCCGGCTTCCGTCGGCTCGATCCTGTCCATGCCGAGACCATTGACGTCGATAAGATGGGTTGGCGTCTCGATCTCGAGCTTCATCAGGTCGAGAAGGTTGGTGCCGCCGGCGATGAATTTGGCGGTCTCGTTGCGGGCGGCGGTGGCGGCGGCGTTCGCCACCGAGGTCGCGCGTTCGTACGAAAATGTTCTCATGCCTGCCTCCCTGCGACTTCGTTGATGGCTGCAACGATGTTCGGATAGGCGCCGCATCGACAGATGTTGCCGCTCATGCGTT
Organism: Rhizobium sp. FG113; assembly: GCF_057809895.1. Lineage (NCBI taxonomy): Bacteria > Pseudomonadati > Pseudomonadota > Alphaproteobacteria > Hyphomicrobiales > Rhizobiaceae > Rhizobium > Rhizobium sp. FG113. Next base: position 123,002 of record NZ_JBMDKV010000019.1, read on the forward strand.
CGCGGATCTCGGCATCGCTGACTTCGGTCGGCGCCGTCAGGTCATTGGTGACATGGCTCGGGATGCCGGCCTTGATTTCCTCGAGCACGGCGACGGAGGAACAGATCTGTCCGGGCGTACAGTAACCGCACTGGAAACCGTCATGCTTGACGAAGGCGGCCTGCATCGGGTGCATGTCGGCCGTGGTGCCGAGTCCCTCGATCGTGGTGATCTGGTCGCCCTGGTGCATGACGGCCAGCGACAGGCAGGAATTGATCCTGCGGCCATCCACCATGACGGTGCAGGCGCCGCACTGTCCGTGATCACAGCCCTTCTTGGTACCGGTCAGGTGCAAATGTTCCCTCAGCGCATCCAGCAGGGTCGTGCGATTGTCGAGATCCAGCTCGTGTCGCGTTCCATTCACCGTGAACGCGACCTGCGAATGATTCTCCTCGGTTGCCGGGGCGGCGGATTGGGCGAATACCGGGCTTGCCGCATTCGCGGTCGCGACGGAAACGGCGGCGGTCCCCACCATCAGGTCCCGCCGAGATATTTCGATCATGCTTGGGACGGTCTTCAAGGCTTTCTCCTTTGCTCAGTCGCCACGGCGGCGGCCGACCTCGGACGAAGTTTGAGGCAAGGCCGACAGTCCGCTTCGTTGAGTGAGAAAGGTTAGGTCAGAGAGAGACGGTGATTACCGGCCACATGACGATAAGGCTTATACTCTGCGTTCACCAATGCAGAAAATTTTAAATAGCAATATATTTCAATTGGTTGAATGATCGAAAACTGGCCAAGATCAAATTCACGGCCGGTTAAAGAGAAAGTGAACCGGTCGTTAGAAGCGTGGTGCTGTCCGATTTCAAAGTTTGTGGCATATATGCGAAAGATTGCTCGATGCACGATGTCGGTAAAACGACGGGGGCGTTGGAACTAAATGCCTCGCAATTCGTTAGTCCACGCTCGTATCTTGCACGATCGATCATAGCATCTGCCACGCCTGCGGATTTATGCTCTGGATTCATAACCCCTATGACTTCTAGCGGTCTATTCAAGCCGCGGATATTCGGGGAAGCTGAGCGACCGAAGCGTGACTGACATTGGTCAGCGCGACGGATCGCGAGACATTCTCACCAGTATCCGACCAAGCTAAGGCACAAAGATGAAAATCCAGATCAATGGACAGGCCCACGATGTGACATCGGAGGGCGACACACCACTCCTGTGGGTAATTCGTGACGAGCTCGGGATGACGGGCACGAAGTATGGTTGCGGACTTGCGCAGTGCGGGGCTTGCTCCGTCATGGTCGATGGCGAAATCGTCCGATCCTGCGTCACGCCGCTTGAAAGCGTCATCGGCCGATCGGTTACCACGATCGAAGCGATCGAGAACGATCCAGTGGGCCAGCGCGTCGTGGCCGCATGGATCGCGCACCAGGTGCCGCAATGCGGCTACTGCCAGTCCGGCCAGGTGATTGCGGCAACCGCGCTCTTGAAGCAGACCGCCACTCCATCAGACGATGAGATCGCCGCCGCCATGGTCAATCTCTGTCGTTGCGGAACGTATAACGCCATCAAGGCAGCGGTTCAGGATCTCTCCGGTCAGAAGGTGGAAACGCTATGACCGCCCCCGTTCGCGAAATCGACGGTCAGACGGAACTGACCACGGCCGTACCGGTCAACGTATCACGGCGCAACTTCCTGCTCGGCTCGATCGGCGCGACCGCCGGTGCGCTGGTGCTGGGTTTCGGGCTGCCGATCGACGGCGCACGCGCCCAGGAAGCGGCCAAGACGATGGCGCCGGGAACTCGCGTTCCGGCGTTTCTGGAAATCCGCCCGGACAATACGGCGCGGCTGATGAGCCCCTTCGTCGAGGGTGGCCAGGGCGTTTTCACCGCAATGGCCCAGATCGTCGGCGAGGAACTCGACCTCGACCCGGCCTCCTTCGTGGTGGAAAACGCGCCGACCGGACCGGATTATCTGGTCGTCAACGGCACGATGCGCATCACCGGCGGCAGCATGTCGGTGCGCACCAGCTATGACACGATGCGCAAGCTCGGCGCCCTCTGCCGGGCGATGCTGGTGCAGGCGGCCGCAACGCGGCTGAATGCGCCCGTCAGCGAATTGACGACGGAGCCCGGCCATGTGGTGCACGCGGCCTCGGGGCGCAAGCTCGCTTACGGCGAACTCGCGACGGAAGCGATGGCGCTTGATGTTCCGGCCACCGACAGCGTTACGCTCAGGGACCGGTCGCAGTTCCGCTGGATCGGCAAGCCCGTACAGCGCCTCGACGTGCTCGACAAATCAACCGGCAGAGCGGTCTACGGTATCGACTGCAAGGTCGACGGCATGTTGCATGCGGCTGTCCAGCACGCGCCGCGGCTCGGCATGTCGGTCGGCGGCATCCGCAATGAGGATGCCGTCAAGGCGATGCCGGGTATCCACTCGGTGCACCGCCTGCCCGGCGCCGTCGCGGTCGTCGCGGAACGCTGGTGGAACGCCAAGCGCGCCGGCGAAGCACTGCAGGTCGAATGGCAGGAGGCGGGCGCCAAGCCGGTGATCGACGGCATCCGCACGATGCCGGCGGATTTCTCGACCGCAGCCTTCAGCCAGCGTCTGGCCAATGAGCCGGGCGACGGCAAGGACGCGGAAAAGGTGGGAGATGCGACGGCAGTGCTTGCCGCTGCCAAGACCGTCGTCTCGGCCACCTATCACAGCCAGTATCTGCATCACGCACAGCTGGAGCCGCCTTCGACGCTGGCGCGGTTCAACGAGGACGGCACCCTGGATCTGTGGATGCCGAACCAGGCGCCCGAACAGTATCAGGCGAATATCGCCACCCTCACCGGTCTCGATGCATCGAAGATCAACGTGCACAGCCCGCTGCTCGGCGGCTTCTTCGGACGCCATTTCCTCTATCCCGCGGCCAACCCCTACCCGCAGGCAATCCAGCTTGCCAAGGAAACCGGCCGTCCGATCAAGCTGATCTGGAGCCGTGAAGAAGAGTTCCTGCGTGATCCGATGCGGCCGATGGCGGCCGTGCGGTTCCGTGGCGCGCTCGACGATAACGGCATGCCGGTGGCCATCGAGGCCGTCAGCATCTGCGAGGGACCGAGCGAGAACATCTACGGCCACAGCGACGACAAGATCGACGACACCGCCGTGGAAGGCCTGACAGGCAAGGCCTACGCCATCCCCAACCGGCGCATCGCTCAGCTATACGTCGAAAATCCGACCATGCTCGCCTACTGGCGTTCGGTCGGCAACTCGATGAACGACTTCCTCTATGAGTCGTTCCTCGACGAGCTGGCCGACAAGGGTGGCAAGGACCCCTACGAGCTGCGCCTTCAGCTGTTGAAGGACAATCCGCGACTGAGCACCCTTCTCAAGGCGGCGGGCGAGCTGTCGGGGGGCTGGAAGCGCGGACCGTTCACGGCGGCCGACGGCTCACGACGCGCCCGTGGCGTGGCCATGGCGTCGGCTTTCGGCAGCTTCACCGCAGCCATCGCCGAGGTGTCGATCTCGGCGGGCAAGGTTGTGGTGCACGACCTGTGGGAAGCGGTCGATCCGGGCAACATCGTCAATCCTGCGATTGTCGACGCCCAGATCAACTCGGCGGCGGCGCTGGGTGTTTCCCAGGTCCTACTCGAGGAAGTGGTCTATCAGGATGGGCAGCCCGTTGCCCGCAACTACGACCTCTACCCGATCCTTTCGCCAGCCGAGATGCCTCGCGTTCACACGCGGGTCGTCGAAAGCGGCGAGAAGATGGGCGGCATCGGGGAACCGGGTCTTCCGGCTGTCCCGCCAGCGGTCGCAAATGCGGTCTCGACCCTGACGGGCCAGCGCATCCGCAGCATGCCTCTTTCTCAATACACGTTCGACAGCTAGCGCGCCGCGCCCCTCCGCCGTCAGCAACGTTGCCGGGATCTTTTATCCCGGCAACGCTCTGGTAACCCCCGCGGTCGAGCCACGCGCGCTTGCGCAAAGCCGTCAACATCAGCCTGTTTCAAGAGGATGGATTGTCCTTGAAAAAAGTCTTTCTGGTCGTTCTTCTAATCATTATTATCGTCGGAGGCGGCCTTTTCTGGTTCGTCACCTCCAAGCCCTCATCGCCATTCGAGAGCGCCGGCATAACCACCGGCGCCGCCAGCGAGCTCGTTGCCCGCGGCGAGATGGTCGCGCGGCAGGCCGATTGCGTTGCCTGCCACAGCCTCCCGGATGGCAAGCCGTTTACCGGCGGGCTCGAAATGGGCACGCCGCTCGGCTCCATCTTCGCCACCAACATCACGCCGGACAAGCAGACCGGGATCGGCAACTATACGCTGGCCGATTTCGACCGCGCCGTCCGCCACGGCGTAACCCCCGATCGCCGGCGGCTTTACCCCGCCATGCCCTATCCGTCCTACGTCAAGCTGAGCGACGATGACGTCCGCGCTCTCTACGCGTTCTTCATGGACGGCGTGCAGCCGGTCAATCAACCCAACCGCCAGAGCGGCATCGAGTGGCCGATGAACATGCGCTGGCCGCTGGCGCTCTGGAATGCTGTTTTCGTCGACCAGGGCATCTATGCCGACAAGCCGGCGCAGGACGCGGTGTGGAACCGCGGCGCCTACCTGGTGCAGGCAGCCGGCCATTGTGGCGCGTGCCATACGCCACGCAGCGTCACGATGAACGAAAAAGCGCTCGACGACGGCAGTCCGCTGTTCCTGTCCGGAGCGCTGCTCGACGGATGGTATGCACCGAGCCTTCGGCAGGATCACAATACCGGCCTCGGACGCTGGAGCGAGGACGATATCTTCGCCTTCCTCAAGAACGGCCGCAACCAGCACGCCGTGGTCTTCGGCTCGATGGCCGAGGCCTACAACAACTCGACGCAGTTCATGAGCGATGACGATCTCCGGGCGATCAGCCACTACCTGAAGTCGCTTCCAGGCGATCCGGCCCGCGACGGCACGCCGTGGGTCGTTCAGGCATCGGCGGCCGCCGTCACGAATGTGAGCAGCACTGCGGATGCAGCGCCCGGCGCCAAGACCTATGCCACCAGATGCGGATTCTGCCATGGGCCTGACGGCGGCGGCAAAGCCCCCTGGATTCCGCCGCTTGCAGGATCGACGGCTTCGCTGATCGACCACCCGGATTCCCAGATCAACGCAACGCTCAACGGCTCCGCCCGCGTCGTGACCGCCGGCGTGCCCGACGCCTACCGCATGCCGCCCTTCCGCGAACAGCTCTCTGACCGCGAGATCGCCGATGTCCTCACCTATGTCCGCTCCTCGTGGGGCAACCATGGCAAGGCCGTCACCCCGACCGAGGTCAAAGCCATGCGAGAGCATACCGACCCGGCAAGCAGCAGCCCGATCGTTCTGCAGATGCGCTAAGCGCCCGTTTACAGGTCACGGAAAACAGTGCCTCCCGTCCCGCTCAGCGCGGGGCGGGAGGCTATCACGTTGATCCGGCATACAACGGGCTCTAGAGCCTTTCCTGGTTAGATTGAAGCATTCTGCCGAAGCAGGTTTTCGTCAGGGCAAAGGCGATTGGCGAAGGGCATACCCCAGGTACGGT
>NZ_JBMDKV010000002.1:0-599725 GCF_057809895.1 Rhizobium sp. FG113
GAGTCGGTCGCTGCCAGGTCTGCTAAACGCAACATAAAATCTTCTCTGATCGAAACTTCGGCCCAGCCGAAAACATCGGGCCGCGCAAGCGGCCTTTTGCTTTTGCTGGTTCGAACATACAGAATGAAACTTAGACGCACCTGGCGTATAATGGTGCGTCCCTTACAGGAACAAAACCCAAAGGGTTTTGCACTTGGCGCGGGGTGGAGCAGCCCGGTAGCTCGTCAGGCTCATAACCTGAAGGCCGCAGGTTCAAATCCTGCCCCCGCAACCAAACTTTCTTTCCAACAAAGACAAAATATCTAGACCTGAACGGACACGATTGTATCGACCGACACCGTTCCCTCGACCACGCCTCGGCGTAAATCCCGCCGGCCGTGCTCGATCTCGATCACCGTATAGAGCTTGTCGTCGCGAAACGCGCTCGCCTGCGATGTCGTCACGTCTTCGGCGGGTGATGCGTCGACTTCCATGAAATCAAGCTCCCGGGACGCGGCAACGATGCGCGCGTCGCCGGTGGTGCGAGCGGCAACGGTAATGACGCCATGGCTGGGAGAATTGACCCAGCGCGGATCGTTGGGCGAGGCGATCGGTTCCAGCCGGTAGATGTTCATCGCTTCACCGGCTCCGACATCGGGCGCGCCCAGTTGCGCCGCATCGGCGATCTGCGCCTGGCTTTCCACGGACCGTCCGAACCGGTTCGACGTGGTTGCAGTGTTGGCGGCATCCTCGCCCGTTCGCACGACATTGGACATTGCTCGTCCTCCTCGACCTTGCATGTTCCTGATCATGACATGTTGCTGATCATGTATCGGAAAACGAACATCGTGCGATGTCGTTCCAATATCGGTGAGGATGGCGGCGCTCAGTTGCCGGTGGAGATCAGGGACTGCTGCTGGAGATCGCCCTGCAGCGTCTGATCGGCCGTGGCCGGCTTCTTCTTCTGCGGATGCATCATCGGCGCCTCGATGATCGTCGCCGGGACCGCCACCGCGGTGGCCGCCACGGTACCGATATTGGTCACCGTCCCCCCAACCACCGCCGTGATGCCCTGGCCGAGCGTGACATTGCTGTCGGTGAGCGGCTGGCCGGTCATCAGGCGTTGGCCGATCAATTGCACGATCTCGGGGCTCTCGGCGAACTTGCCGTGGTTCAGCCGGTCGTTGCTGTTGACCTTGGTGAGGTCGATCGCGGTGATGCCAGCCTCTTCCAGCTTGGTGCGATAGGGTTCGACCGTTGGGTCGATCGCGCCCAGGCGCGAAACGCGGCCGGTGATGAAGCTCGAGAAAGCCAGCGCCCGGTCGTCCTGCGACACGAAGATCGTGAACTTCGGGCGCGGCGTGCCCATCTCGGCATATTGCTTGGCGAAGACCTGGATGTCGATATCGGGCGAGGCCAGGATGACGTCGCGGATCTTGCTGTTCAGATGCCCGTCGCGAATGCCCATCTGACGCAGCGATTCCATCGTCAGCCACGTGCCCATCGAATGCGCGAGAATGGTGATGTCCTTGACATTGGGATCGTTGACCAGCGTCCGCAGCGCCTGTTCCAGCGCCGTCCGGGAATAGTTGGTGCTTTCCTTGTCGTATTCATAAGCGGTGATCTGCGCGCGCGACGGCCAAGTGAAGAGGATCGGCGTGGCGTCCATGCCGCTGTCGTTGACGATCTGCGCCAGGCGGAAGACCGAATCCTCGTACTTATTGTTGAAGCCGTGGATGAAGACCAGCGCGTGGCCGTTGTGCATGTGCTGGCTGAGCCAGGCGCGGCCTTCCTTCACAGTGCCGATCTGCTGGACGCCGGTGACGGCGAAGTCGGTGGCCGGGTTCGGCGGCAGGCGCTTCGGCCACTGCACGGTGCCAGATTTGCGGTTCGGCGGAATGGAGACTTCAACGGCTGTCAGCGATGGCTTGGGACTGCGCTCGCCGTTAAACAGCGTCGCCGGATCGCCCGAGGGTTCGCGTGTGGTCGCGACCAGCATGTCGACGCGGGTCGTCTTCGGGGTTGCCGCCGTCAGCGCCACGGGCGTCATCACGCCGCTTGGGTGGCCACAACTGGTCAGCAGCAGCATGACAACGAGAAACCGTACGCGCATGAACCCCTCCGGTCTGATAGAGGCACCATAGAGCAACTCGCGCCGGAGGGAAGCCCGCAAGACTACGCAACGGCCACAGTATGGTGCCTGAGCATGTGATGATATGCGCGCTGTTGCAGGACTCACACGCTTTGCGGGAGGCGGGCGGCCACGATAACGGTCGTGGCCGCCCTTATATCAGCGCTCGATATGGTAGCAGGCGGCCGTCTGGCCGGGCCTGACCTCTTCGCTCGGTGGCATCTCGGTTCGACAGATGTCGGTCGCCTTCCAGCAGCGCGGGGAGAAGACGCAGCCCTTTGGCGGGTTCAGCGGCGATGGCGGATCACCCTGCAGTCGGATGCGCTGGCGCCCGCGCGCCAGTTTCGGATCCGGGATCGGTGCCGCTGAAAACAGCGCCTGCGTATAGGGATGCGCCGGCCTGTCGAACACCGTCGCGCAGTCGCCGGCTTCGACGACCTTTCCGAGATAAAGCACCAGCACGTCGTCGGAGATCAGCCGAACGACCGAGAGGTCGTGGCTGATGAAGATCAACGTCAGGCCGAACTCCTTGCGCAGCTTGCGCAGAAGCGTGATCACCTGGCCCTGGATCGACACGTCGAGGGCCGAGACCGGCTCGTCGCAGATGATCAGCTTCGGCCGTGTTATCACGGCCCGGGCAATGCCGATGCGCTGCGCCTGCCCGCCCGAGAACTCGTGCGGATAACGGTTGATCATCTCGGGCACGAGGCCGACGGCGGCCATGATCTCCTGCACTCGCTCGGCGCGCTGAGCGCGGTTGAGCTTCGGTTCGAACACGGTCAGAGGCTCGGCGATGATGTCGCCAACCGTCATGCGCGGGTCGAGCGACGCGATCGGATCCTGGAAGATGATCTGCATGTCGCGTCGCGCCGCCCGCATCTCCTCGTCCGAGAGGTCGAGCAGGTTGCGGCCCTGCCAGAGGATGCGGCCCTTCTGCGCCTTCAGGAGCCTGAGGATCGAGCGCCCGAGGGTCGACTTGCCGCAGCCCGATTCCCCGACGATACCGAGCGTACGGCCCTCGCTGAGATCGAAGCTGACATTGTTGACTGCCGTCAGCGTCAGCGGCGGCTTGAAGAAGCCCTTGGAGGGCACGTCGAATTGGGTCGTCAGGTTCTCGACCCTGAGAAGTGATCGTTCAGCCATTGGTCAGAACCTCCTCGAGGCGTGGAAAGGCATGGAAGCAGGCCGCGAGATGGCGCGGCGCCTGCACGTCGAGGCGTGGCGCGGCGTCGATGCAGTCGTTCTGCACGAGCGGACAGCGCGGCGAGAAGCTGCATCCTCTAGGCAGATGCTGCAGGTTCGGCGGCCTACCGGGAATGACGGCGAGCTGGTCGACATCCTGGTCCGGGCGCGGGATCGAGGCGTGCAGTGCTGCCGTATAGGGGTGCGCCGGGTTCTCGAAAAGCTCGTCCACCGGTGCTTCCTCGACGATGCGCCCGGCATACATGACGGCCACCCGGTCGGCGAGACCGGCGACGACGCCGAGATCGTGGGTAATCATCACAAGCGCCGTGTTCATCTCGGCCGTCAGATCGTTGAAGAGATCAAGGATCTGCGCCTGGATCGTCACGTCGAGCGCGGTGGTCGGCTCGTCGGCGATCAGGAGCTTCGGCTTCGTCAGCAGCGCCATGGCAATGACAATGCGCTGGCGCATGCCGCCGGATAGCTCGTGCGGATAGAGATTGAAGCGTCTGGATGGGTCGGGGATCCCCACGCGCTTCAGCATGTCGAGCGCCTCGGCAGAGGCCGCGCGCGCGGTAAAGCCGCGATGCACTTCCAGCTGCTCCGTCAGCTGTCGGGAGATCTTGAGCGAGGGATTGAGCGCGGTCATGGGGTCCTGAAACACCATGGCCATATCCTTGCCGCGCACATGATCGAGCTCGCGCGGTTTCAGCGCCAGCACGTCGCGCCCTTCGAGAAGCGCCTGCCCGCTGGTCCGGCCGTTCTTCGCCAGCAATCCCATGATCCCGAGAAAGGTCTGGCTCTTGCCCGAGCCGCTCTCGCCGACGATCGCGATGCGCTCGCCGCGCTTGACGGTGAGGTTCATGTTGGAAACGGCCTTCACCTCGCCCTCGGGCGTGCGAAAGCTGATCGAGTAGTCCTTCAGTTCCAGAAGGGTGTCGTTCTTGATGTCTTTTTGCATGTCAGCGATCCCTTCAACGGTCCCTTGGGTCGAATGCATCGCGCAGCCCATCGCCGATGAACAGCAGGCTGAGCAGCAGGGCGACGAGGAAGCCGGCCGGGAAGACGAGCAGCCAGGGCATGCTCTCCATGGCATCGGTGCCCTCGGAGATCAGCGTTCCCAATGAGGTCAGAGGCTCCTGCACGCCGAAGCCGAGATAGGAGAGAAAGCTCTCCGTCGCGATGATTTCGGGCACGGTCAGCGCCGCGAAGATGACGACAGGACCGACGAGATTGGGAATGATGTGCCGGGTAATGATCTTCAGCGGCTTTTGGCCGGAGGCACGCGCCGCCTCGATGAATTCGCGCTGCTTCAGCGACAGCGTCTGCCCACGCACGATGCGCGCCATGGTCAGCCACTCCAGCGCGCCGATCGCGGCGAAGAGCAGATAGACATTGCGGCCGAAGATCACCATCAGCAGGATGACGAAGAGGATGTAGGGAAAGGCGTACATGATGTCGACGAAGCGCATCATGACGGCATCCACACGTCCACCCATATAGCCGGAGATGGCGCCATAGAGCACGCCGATAACGACGGAGACAAGCGTCGCCGTCAGTGCCACGGCCAGCGATACGCGGGTGCCGTAAAGCACGCGGGCAAGCAGGTCGCGGCCATTCGGGTCGGTCCCGAAATAATGGCCGTCGGCGAAGGAAGGCGGCGAGCGGAAGGCGGCCCAATCCGGATCTTCATAGCCGAAGGGAATGAGGTAGGGGCCGATAAAGGCGACAAGCACGAGCAGCGTCAGAACGATGATCGAGGCCACGGCCGCCTTGTTGCGACAGAGGCGTCGCAGCGCGTCGCGGGTGAGCGACCGGCTGACGGGGCTGAGACCCTCGGCCTCCAGCAGTTCGGCGGCGAGCAGCTCTCTCTTTGCGGGGTTGAGGATCATCGGTTTCTCACTTTCGGATCGAGCCAGGCATAGGCGATGTCGACGAGAAGGTTCAGGAACACGATCAGCACCATGTAGAAAATGACCGTGCCGAGAACCATGCCGTAGTCGCGGTTCAATGCGGCGTTGACGAAGTAGCGGCCGATACCGGGCAGGCCGAAGACGCTTTCGACGACCAGCGAGCCGGTCAAGAGATAGCTGGCCGCCGGGCCGAGATAGGAGACGACGGGCATCATCGCCGGCCGCAGCGCATGGCGCATGACGGTCAGCCGCGGGCCGATGCCCTTGGCCTTGGCGGTGCGAATGAAGTTTTGTCCCATCACCTCGATCATGGACCCTCGGGTAATGCGCGAGATGCGGCCGGCATGCGGCAGCGCCAAAACGACCACGGGCAGCACAAGGAATTTGAGCGATCCATTGCCCCAGCCGCCGACAGGCAGCCACTGCAGGTGAATGCCGAAGACCAGCTGCAGGATCGGCGCGATCAGGAAGTTCGGCAACACGACGCCCACCAGGATCAGCGCGCCCAGAATATAATCCGGCGCCTTGTTCTGGTAGAGCGCCCCAAGACAGCCGACGGCGACGCCGATGATGATCGCGAGCAGAAAGGCCGCGGTACCGATGATGAAGGTGTAGGGCAGGCCGATCATGATCTGCTGCGCGACGGTGAAGTCCTCGGACGCGAAAGAGGGACCGAGATCGCCCTTCAAGAGATCGCCGACGTAATAGAGATATTGCAGGATCAGCGGCTTATCGAGATTGTAGTGGGCCGCCAGATTCTGGAGGATCACGGGTGGCAACGGCCTTTCGCCATCGAACGGCCCGCCAGGGGCCAGTCTCAGAACGAAGAAGCAGGCTGTCACGGCGATCCACATAACTGGGATCGTCGACAGCAATCGACGGAATGCATAATTGATCATGGTGGTGACGGTCTTTCCTGCGCCGGGTCTTTCGCATCATCGCGACCAGTCGAAACTGGTTCGGGCGGATGCGAAGGCAATAGTGTGGGACAAGACCCCTCCCAACCCTCCCCACAAGGGGGAGGGCTTAACCCAGCCGATCCGCCGAAGCGTGATTGGGGCAGGGTTGGCGCGGCAGGTCTTCTCCCCCCTTGTGGGGGAGATGGCCGGCAGGCCAGAGAGGGTCTTTCTCAAGGTGCAATCACCCCCGGGCAGGGTGAAGACAATGCCTCTCTTTATTCCTTGATGGACAGCCAGCGGGTACGGTGGATGTCCTGGATGTTGTCGACGAAGCCTTCGATCTTCGGCGAGACCACGTTCTTGGAAACGTAGTAGTAGATCGGCAACGCGGCGCTGTCGTCGAGTGCGATCTGCTCGGCCTTCTTGAACATTTCCGCCCGCTTCGTCAGATCGGTTTCGGCATTGCCGTCCTTGATCAGCTTGTCGTAGTCGGCATTCGACCAGCGGCCATAGTTCATCTGCACGCCGGTGACGAGCAGGTTCAGGAAGTTGTCCGGATCGTTGTAGTCGGCGAGCCAGCCGGCGCGGCCAACCTGCACGTCGCCGCGCTGCAGCTGGTCGTAATGCACCTTGGTTTCGGCGTTGATGAGTTCGACATTCACGCCGAGCGGCTTCCACATGGCGGCGATCGCAACGGCGATGCGCTTGTGGTTGTCGTTCGTGTTGTACTTGAGCTGCAGGGTGAGCGGCTTGTCGGGTCCGAACCCGGCTTCCGTCAAGAGCTTCTTGGCCTCTTCGACCTTCTGCTTGTAAGGCTCATCCTTCCAGGAGATGTAGGCCGGCTCGCCGTAATTGGCGGTGCCCGGCGGCACCCAGGAGTAAGCCGGCAGTTCGCCGGTGCCGAGGATCTGCGGTCCGATGACCTCGCGGTTGATCGCCATGGAGAGCGCCTGGCGTACACGCTTGTCGGCGGTCGGGCCCTTCTGCGAGTTGATGACGTAGTAGTAGAGGCCGGAGAACGGCGCGACATGCGCCTGGCCCGGCAGGTTCTTCTTCATCCACTCATACTGGTCGGTCGGGAAGTCGGTGAGGATGTCGAATTCGCCGGCGCGGTAGCGCTTCAGCGCGGCTTCCTGGTCTTCAAGCACGAAGAACTTGGCGCCATCGATCTTGACGTTCGCGGCATCCCAATACTTGTCGTTCTTCTTGGTCGTGACGTGCGAGCCTGGAATCCATTCCGTCGGCGTGTATGGACCGTTGGTGACGATGTTGCCGATCTTCACCCAATCGGCGCCCTTGGCGTCCACGACGTGCTTGGGAAGCGGATAGGCCGTGTAGTGCATCAGCGCGTTGAGGAAGTAGGGGGTCGGGTTTTCAAGCGTGATCTCGAGCGTCTTGTCGTCGATCGCCTTGACGCCCAGCTGGTTGAAATCGGTGATCTCGCCCTTGTTGATCTTCTCGGCGTTCTTGATGGTGAACTGCAGATAGGCGTAGTCGGCGGCGTTCTTCGGGTCCATCAGGCGCTGGAAGGCGAACACGAAGTCGCCTGCGGTCACCGGGTGGCCATCGGACCACTGGATGCCTTCGCGCAGCTTGAAGGTATAGACCTTGCGGTCGTCCGAGATCGTCCAGCTCGCGGCCTGGCCTGCGACAGGATTGTCATGCGCATCCTCGGTCACCAGACCTTCGAAGATGTCGCCGGCAATGCGGTTTTCCCAGTCGCCGGAGAGCTTCTGTGGATCCAGCGATTGCGGGTCACCGCCATTGTGAATGTTGATCGTCGCCGCGTGGGCGGAGAATGCCAGCAGCGAGCCAAGCACTGCGGAGGCAAGAATTTTCTTTGTGGGGAAGTTCATGTGGGGGCCCACCTTTCTAGGCTTTTTAGCGCCTTTTATTCGTCGTTGTTCCCTTGGTGACCTGTTACGTGCAAGTCAACGCGCAACCTATCGTAAAGGTCGGCCGTTGCAAGCCCCAAAACGAAAGCTGCGAATAGCGGGGAAAACCGGGTGAAAAGACTGCTTATTAGCCGGTTAAAAGTCGATATATCGCGCCCGTCATAGCGTCGGCACGAAAGATTACCCTCGTCTTCGCCGGTATCTGAATGGCGAGAACTACAATCAGTGATTGAAAGTGGATTCGTTGCGGTAGCAGCATGCCTGGGTTCAAATCTGTCGCCGATGCGATAGATTATTTCGCGTTTTCAAGGGGGCCAAATAACCGCCGGCGACGCGGCGATCTTGTCCTGCAAGTTGAGAGCGCGCCACAAAGCCGCATTTATTCCACCGATCCCCTTCATCTCCGCCCGCCGGGCGCTATCATCTCAACCGGAATCAGGGAGATAGAGATGAGCCAGTTGAATTTGCCGAGCGAGGGTGGCTGCCGCTGCGGTCGCGTGCGATTGAAGATCAGCGCCAAGCCGCTTTTGACCATGGCCTGCCACTGCAACGGCTGCCAGACCATGTCCTCAAGCGCCTATTCGCTGAGCGCCGCGATCCCCTCCGAAGGCTTCGAGATCACCAGCGGCGAACCGGTCATCGGCGGGCTGCACGGCGCCATGTCGCACCACTATTTCTGCCCGCACTGCATGACCTGGATGTTCACGAAAACGGAAGGCATGGAGTGGTTCGTCAACCTGCGCCCAACCATGCTCGACGACGCCAGCTGGTTCACGCCCTTCATCGAGACCTGGACCCGCGAGAAGCTCCCCTTCGCCGAAACCGGCGCGACGCACAGCTACGAGGCGCTGCCGGAGATGCAGGATTACGAAAAGCTGACGAAGGATTATATGGCGAGCACCGTCTAAAAGCCCTGGAAGAGAAAGTCGAGTGCGGCGGTGATGCGGTGGCTTTCCTGCGTGAGATCGGCGACGGCATACCCAAGATCGCTCAGTGGGGCCACGCCGATGAATTGAGTGGCCATCACATAATGTGCGTTGTCGATCGTGAATTGCGGATTGAGCTGACGCACGGTGGTGGTCAGCTCTCTTGGCAATAGCAGCGGCGCCACCATTCGCGTCGTCAGTTCATCAAGTAGGTTCGATTGCAGGTCTAGGACCAATGTCTGTTCATGTCTGAGGCGATAGACATGAAACCGCGCCATCAGAATTGCCGGTACTTGGCCAGAGGCAATCCGTTTTTCTCGACATAAGCGTTGGAAGCCGCGATAGCATCGGCATTTTCGATCCGCCAGAGGCGTTCCCGCTCGGCTTTGACGGCTTTCGCGATGCCGTCTTCAACGGCCTGTGAAATATCGATCTTCAGTTCACGGGCTGCCGCGAGAAGTTCCTCATCGACCGGCAATGTGGTCGGCTTGCGTAGAGATTGCGACATGACAGGTCTCCATCCATGCGCAAATCATAGGCGCATGGATGTCGGCTGAAAAGCCCTCAGTCGTCCTTCATCTTCAGCGCGGCAATGAAGGCTTCCTGCGGAATGTCGACCTTGCCGAACTGCCGCATGCGCTTCTTGCCTTCCTTTTGCTTGTCGAGCAGCTTGCGCTTGCGTGATGCGTCGCCGCCGTAGCACTTGGCGGTCACGTCCTTGCGCATCGCCGAGATCGTCTCGCGGGCAATCACGTTGCCGCCGATCGCAGCCTGGATCGGGATCTTGAACATGTGCCTCGGGATCAGGTCCTTCAGCTTCTCGCACATGTCGCGACCGCGCTTTTCGGCAGCCGTGCGGTGCACGAGCATGGAGAGCGCGTCGACCGGCTCGCCATTGACCATGATCGACATCTTCACGAGGTTGCCCTCGCGGTAATCGGCCAGGTGATAATCGAACGAGGCATAGCCCTTGGAGATAGACTTCAGGCGGTCGTAGAAATCGAACACCACTTCGTTGAGCGGCAGCTCGTAGGTGAGCATTGCGCGCTTGCCGACATAGGTGAGTTCCGTCTGGATGCCGCGGCGATCCTGACAGAGCTTCAGGATACCGCCGAGATAATCGTCAGGCGTCAGGATGGTGGCCTTGATCCAGGGTTCGCGGATCTCGGAAATCTTGACGACGTCGGGCATGTCGGCCGGGTTGTGCAGCTCGCGCTCCGAGCCATCGGTCATCGTCAGCTGATACACGACCGAAGGAGCTGTGGCGATCAGATCGAGATCGAACTCGCGCTCAAGGCGCTCCTGGATGATCTCCAGATGCAGCAGGCCGAGGAAGCCGCAGCGGAAGCCGAAGCCGAGCGCCGCCGAGCTTTCCATTTCGAACGAGAAGGACGCGTCGTTGAGGCGCAGCTTGCCCATGGCAGCGCGCAGATCCTCGAAGTCGGCCGCATCGACAGGGAAGAGACCGCAGAACACGACGGGTTGAGCCGGCTTGAAGCCCGGCAGCGCCGTCGCCGTCGGCTTCTTGTCCTCGGTAATCGTATCGCCGACGCGGGTATCGGCCACTTCCTTGATCGAGCCGGTGAAGAAGCCGATCTCGCCCGGGCCGAGTGAATCCACGGCCAGCATCTTCGGTGTCAAAACGCCGACGCGCTCGACCTGATACTTGGCGTCCGTGCCCATCATGCGGATCGTCATGCCCTTGGAGAGTACGCCGTCCAGAATGCGCACCAGAACCATGACGCCGAGATAGGTGTCGTACCAGCTGTCGACGAGCAGCGCCTTCAGCGGGCCCTTCTCGCCGGCTTCGCTCTTCGGCGCCGGCAGCTGGTGCACGATCGCCTCAAGCACGTCGGGAATGCCGAGACCGGTCTTGGCCGAAATCAGCACGGCCTGGGAAGCGTCGATGCCGATCACTTCCTCGATCTGTTCCTTGATTCGGTCGGGCTCGGCCGCCGGCAGGTCGATCTTGTTGAGGACCGTGACGAGTTCGTGGTTGTTGTCGATCGCCTGATAGACGTTGGCGAGCGTCTGTGCCTCGACACCCTGGGAGGCATCGACGACGAGCAGCGAGCCCTCGCAGGCCGACAGCGAACGCGAGACTTCATAGGCGAAGTCGACGTGGCCGGGCGTGTCGATGAGGTTCAGGATATAGGTTTCGCCGTCATTGGCCTTGTAGTGCAGGCGAACGGTCTGTGCCTTGATGGTGATGCCGCGCTCGCGCTCGATATCCATCGAATCCAGCACCTGCTCCGACATGTCGCGCTCGGCAAGGCCACCGGTCGACTGAATCAGGCGGTCGGCCAGCGTCGACTTGCCGTGGTCGATATGGGCCACGATCGAGAAGTTGCGGATATGGTCGAGGGGCGTGCGGGTCGAATTGGTGCTCATGCGCCGCATATAGCAGCGCATCCCCTTGCCGCAAAGCGGAAAAGCAGGGTTTCGTTTACGATAAGTCGCGCCATCAGGCGGCGAAAATAGCGCTTGATTCCATGATTGAACCATGCATTTCTATTATAGTGGAAATCTGGATCGGATAATGGAACAGGAACTCGAAACCGCGATCGGCATCAGGATTCGCAGGCTGAGAAGCGATAGAAACCTGAAGCTCGACGATCTTGCCACCGCCTCGGGTGTCAGCCGGGCGATGATCTCGCGCATCGAGCGTGGCGAGGCGAGCCCGACCGCAGCCCTGCTCGCCCGCGTCTGCGCCGCCCTCGGCCTGTCGCTCTCGGCCTTCTTCGCGGAAGAGGGCGAGGCCGCGCCGCTGCTGCGTCGGCAGGACCAGCAGGTCTGGCGCGATCCCGAGACCGGCTACATCAGGCGCGCGGTCTCGCCGCCGCGCACCAGTTCCGATGTCGATATCGTCGATGTCGAGTTCCCGGCCGGCGCCCGCGTCAGCTTCCCGCCGCATGCGGCGGCCAGCGGCATGACCCAGCATATCTGGATGTTCGATGGCGAGATGGAGATGACGACAGGCGACAACACCGTGCATCGCCTGCTTCCCGGCGATTGCCTGTTCATGCCCGTGGCCGAAGGCCATGTCTTTCATAATCCCGGCCCGGCGCCGGCCCGCTATTGCGTCGTGCTCGATCGCCGCCGCCACTAATTGATCTCAGGAGCACCCATGACCACCATCCGCCTGCTCGACGCGACAGAGGCGCGCGCCGCGATACCCGATCTTTGCGATGTGCTCGTCGATTGCGTCGAAGGCGGCGCCTCCGTCGGCTTCATGCAGCCCTATACGCGTGAAGACGCCGAACCCTACTGGCAGGCCGTTGCCGAGAGTGTCGCCACCGGAGCCACCCTGCTTTTCGCGGCCGAGATTGAGGGCAAGGTGCTCGGCACCGTGCAGATCGGCGCCGCCCAGATGCCGAACCAGCCCCACCGTGCCGATCTGAAGAAGCTCCTCGTCCATCGCGCCGCCCGCGGCAAGGGCCTGGCGCGCCTTTTGATGCGCGCCGCCGAAGCGGAAGCCGCGCGCCGCGGCAAGACCATTCTCGTGCTGGATACCGCGACCGGCAGCGATGCCGAGGCGATCTATCCGCGATTGGGCTGGGAGCGCGTCGGCGTCATCCCGGATTACGCCTTGTGGCCGGAAGGCGGCTTTTGCGCCTCGACCTTCTTCTACAAGCGCATTGCCTGATCTCGGGCAGGCCCGGCGATCTCAGCCCTTCTTCAGCCGGGGATCGTCGAGCGCGGGATTATAGAACAGCGACAGCGTCAGGCTCCTTGCGATCCGCTCGGCCGTCGCCATGAACCAGGCCTTCGCCTCGTCGGAGGGAGCGATATCGTCAAGCGTCGCGGAAAACAGCGCCAGCCATTGCGGAAAGAGCTCCGGCGTCATGTTGGCCACGCCGACATGCGCCTGCACCGGCTTGCCGCCGTAAGCGCCGCTGCGAAAGGCGACGGATGACCAGAAGCTCTTCATCTTCTCCATATGCTCCGGCCACCGCCCGGAAAGCCTGGCGTCAAACACCGGCCCAAGCGTGGGATGTGCAAGGACACGCCCATAAAACGTCTCGACCAGACGATCGATAAACGCCGCATCGACCCCCATGCCCGCCATCTCCGCCTCGGCCCGCTCCTTGATCGCCGCCGAATGCGCCGCCCGTCCCTGTATCTCGCTATCCATCGCAAAATCCGTTCCGCCGCTTCTTGCGGCATGCCTCATATAAGCGCTTGCCGGCTGCCGCGAAAGCCGCTGCGACGCAATGCCCTCGCCGTGAATGATGCGGCTCCTCGAGCGAGGGAATGTCGGAGATGATGCTAGTATTGACGATCAACCACTTATACAAAATCCAGGCGCTGATTTTCCCCGCCTCGAAAACCCCGCCCTACACTATCGGCGTCCCGTCATCGGATGCACCGGCAGGCGTGCCGGCGAGGCGGGATCGGCGCGGAGCGTGAGGGTGAGACGCAAAACCTTACGATCCGGGTCCGCGGAAAATGATCTCCCTCCGGTGACGGCGGTTTCCCTCGCAAGAGGGGGCCGAGTTGAGCCCGGACGTGCCTGTGAGGCACACATGGTCTCGCCGCGAAGTTGGGCGAGAAGGCAGAGAGATCGGAGTCGCGGACAAAAACCGCCGAACGGGGCGCTGGGAAGCGCCATATCTTACTTACTCAATCGAGGTGATTTCCAGCGCCCCGTCCGAGTGAAGTTTGCAGGGTGGAGACACGGGTGAGAGCCTCGTGGGGTTTTGGCGTGGCTAGATGTGATGATCGAGGTTGTGCCGTGTGTTACCCCCCTCTGCCCTGCCGGGCATCTCCCCCACAAGGGGGGAGATCGACCCGTGGCTTGCTTGTCGCCAAACAATGAAGGTGGAGCGAGCGGCCGCGCCCAGCCAATCTCCCCACCTGTGGGGGAGATGCCCGGCAGGGCAGAGGGGGGTATCCCACGGCACGACGCTCAATACCTGATCGCGACACCGCAGACCGCTAACACTCATTCCGCGCTACACATTCGCAAGCCTCACACTCCCCAACCACCCCCACCCTTGCCATCCGCGCCCATAGCGCTTAGCTCTCAGCCGTCACGAATCCGGATAAAGCATGCCCCACAAGGTTTCCCTGTCCCGTCTCAAGCTCACCGACTTTCGCAATTATGCGTCGGCCGGTTTGCAGCTGGATGGCCGGCATGTGGTGTTGGTGGGGGATAACGGGGCCGGCAAGACCAATCTCATGGAGGCGGTGTCGTTTCTGTCGCCGGGCCGGGGCATGCGTCGCGCCACCTATGGCGATGTCACCCGTGTGGGCGCCCATGGCGGCTTCACGATCTTCGCGGCCCTCGACGGCATGGACGGCGAGGTCGAGATCGGCACCGGGGTCGACGGCAACGACGAGAGCACGTCGCGGCGGCTCCGCATCAACGGCACGCCGGCCAAGACCGCCGATGAGCTCACCGATCACCTGCGCCTTCTCTGGCTGACGCCGTCGATGGACGGCCTTTTCACCGGCGGCTCGTCCGAGCGTCGGCGCTTTCTCGATCGCCTCGTGCTGTCGCTCGATCCCGCCCATGGCCGCCGCGCCGGAGATTTCGAGCGCGCCATGCGCAGTCGCAACAAGCTACTCGACGAGCGCCGCTTCGATCCCTCCTGGCTCTCGGGCATCGAGGAGCAGATGGCAACGCTCGGCATTGCGATGGCCATGGCCCGCCAGGAGATGCTGGGCCTCCTCGTCCGCCTGATCGAGGAGACGCGCGAGACCTCGCCGTTCCCCTCGGCCTCGCTCGATCTCGCCGGCTTCATGGATGGCCAGTTCGATCGTCCCGCTGTCGATCTCGAGGATGAATACGCGGCACAGCTCGCCGAAAGCCGCTACCGCGACGCCGCCGCCGGCCGAACGCTGGAGGGCCCGCACCGCGCCGACCTGCTCGTCCGCCACCGCGACAAGCGCATGGAAGCGGCGCGCTGCTCGACTGGCGAGCAGAAGGCGCTGCTGGTCGGCCTCATCATGGCGCACGCCCGCCTCGTCGCCAATCTCACCGGCCACGCGCCGATCCTGCTGCTGGACGAGATCGCCGCTCATCTCGACGAAAACAGGCGCGCAGCACTTTTCGATCTGATCGACGCGCTCGGCGGCCAGGCCTTCATGACCGGCACCGACCGGTCGATGTTCGCAGCACTCGGCGATCGGGCTCAGTTCTTCACCGTTGCCGATGGAAAGATATTCGAATGACCGACACTTTCCCCGCCGCCAAAGGCCATGCTAGCATCGCGCCCATGGAACCGTTGAGCCCGGAAGAAATCGCCCGCTACCAGCGCCACATCCTGCTGCCGGAGATCGGCGGCGCCGGCCAGCAGAAGCTGAAGGCGGCGCGCGTGCTTGTCATCGGCGCCGGCGGCCTCGGCGCTCCCATCCTGCAATATCTCGCGGCAGCCGGCGTCGGCACGCTCGGCATTTCAGACGACGACCGTGTGTCGCTCTCTAATCTGCAGCGCCAGGTCATCCACGATTCCGGCACGATCGGCGAATTGAAGACGGAAAGTGCCGCCTTTGCCATCGCCAGGCTCAATCCGCATGTCCGCGTCATCCGCTTCGAGGAACGCTTCTCCGCAGACAGCGCCCGCCGGCATCTCTCGGGCTTCGATCTCGTCATCGACGGCTCGGACAATTTCGACACCCGCTACACCGCTGCCGATGCGGCGGAAACGGCAAGGCTGCCGCTGGTAACCGGCGCTGTCGGCCGCTTCGATGGCTCGGTGACCGTGCTGAAGCCCTATGAGACATCGGCCGATGGCGCGCTCAACCCGGCTTACCGCGACCTCTTCCCGGAAAAGCCGCCGGAGGGCCTGATCCCCGTCTGCGCCGAGACCGGCGTGATCGGCGCTCTGACTGGCGTCATCGGCACGCTGATGGCGATGGAGGCGATCAAGGTGATCACCGGCACCGGCGAGCCGCTGGTCGGCCGGCTGTTGCTCTATGATGCGCTGTCGGCGCGCTTCGATACCATCCGCTACAAGCGCCGCCGTCCGAAGCCGACCCCGGCAGCATGATCATCCTGCGCCTCGCTTCCGATTTCGCGCGCTGGGATGAGCTTCTCGCGCTCATCCTGTCGTCTTTCGCTTACATGAACCACCGCATCGACCCGCCATCCTCGGCGCTCGGATTGACGGTCGAATCGCTGGCCGCCAAGGCGCAAGCCGAGATCGCCTATGTCGTGATCGAAGATGGCGCGCTTGTCGGCTGCATCTTCCTGCGGCCGGAGGCGGATTGCCTCTATGTCGGCAAGCTGGCGGTAGCGCCGGCTTCCGAACGGCGCGGCATCGGTCGGAAACTACTTGGTATTGCCGAGGACACGGCGCGCACACTCTCGCTGCCGGCGCTGCGGTTGGAAACGCGCATCGAGCTCACCGAAAACCACGCGGTCTTCGGCCGCTGGGGCTTCGAGAAGACCGCCGAGAACGCCCATCCGGGCTTCACCCGCACCACATCTATCGAGATGCGCAAGCGTCTCGCGTCTTAACGTCCCGGCAGCACCCGGTTCGGCGGGCGGTGGCCGTCCATGAAGGCGCGGATGTTGATGATCACCTTGTCGCCCATGTCGATCCGACCCTCGATCGTGGCCGAGCTCATATGCGGCAGAAGCACCACCTTGCCCTCGTTGGCGAGCTTGATCAGCTTCGGATTGACCGCCGGCTCGTTCTCGAACACGTCGAGCCCGGCGCCGGCAAGCTTGCCTTCCCTGAGCGACTTGATCAGCGCTGCCTCGTCGATCACGTCGCCGCGCGCCGTGTTGACGAGATAGGCCGTCGGCTGCAGCAGCGCCAGGCGCCGTGCGGAAAGCAGATGGAAGGTCGCCGGCGTCGACGGGCAGTTGACCGAGACGATGTCGACGCGCGCCAGCATCTGGTCGAGGCTTTCCCAATAGGTCGCCTCAAGCTCGTCTTCCGTCGTCGCCGTCACCCGCTTGCGGTTGTGATAGTGGATGGAGAGGCCGAAGGCCTTGGCGCGGCGGGCAACGGCGGTGCCGATCCGGCCCATGCCGACAATGCCGATCCGCTTGCCGTGAATGCGTCGTCCGAGCATCCAGGTCGGCGACCATCCGGCCCATTCGCCGGGCCGGTCGGTCAGCACGCGCGCACCTTCGCCAAGTCGGCGCGGCACGGCGAGGATCAGCGCCATCGTCATGTCGGCGGTATCCTCGGTGAGCACGTTGGGTGTGTTGGTGACGGTAATCCCCTTGCGGGCGGCTGCCTCCACGTCGATGTGGTCGGTGCCGTTGGAGAAGCTGGCGATCAGCTTCAGTTGCGGCCCCGCCTCGTCGATCAGCGCTGCGTCGATCCGGTCGGTCACTGTCGGCACCAGCACGTCGGCGCTCTTCATCGCAGCAGCCAGCTGTGCTGCGGTGCGCGGCGTGTCGTCGATATTGAGCTCGGCGTCGAACAATTCGCGCATGCGCGTTTCGACGGCATCCGGCAGCTTGCGGGTAATGTAGACCTTCGTTTTTTTCTTTGTCGTCATATCCTGGAGCTGCTGCCTTGTTCAGAGGTCCTTAACCAAGACGCGGGATAATTTTCCCGTTCCGGGGAATTTCTACCAGACCCGTACGCGAAGACAAACAAAACTCGTTGAGCGTACGCGGGAATGTCGAGGTCCGGAAACCAGGCGGAGGAACCGCCTGGGGTTTAGCGAACGGAAATCGTCATGCGCAGCACAGTCCTGAAATCATGCCTCGCCCTCGCGTTGGGCTTTGTGCTTTCGGCCGGCACCGCCGAGCTTGGCTATGCCCAGGCGGCGAAGGGTCCGAGCGGCCTGCCGCTGCCGCGCTTCGTCACGCTGAAATCCAAGCGCGTCAATCTGCGCATCGGCCCCGGCACCGATTATGCCGCGTCGTGGATGTATCTGAAAGCCGGCCTGCCGGTGGAAATCATCCAGGAATATGACAACTGGCGCCAGGTGCGCGATGCCGACGGCACCGAGGGCTGGGTCAACCAGTCGCTGCTATCTGGCACCCGCGCCGCCATTGCCGCCCCCTGGATGAAGGGCAAGGGCAAGAGCGTCTTCGTCAACGTGCGCCGCGAGGCCCAGCCATCCGCGACTGTCGTCGCCAAGCTGGAGCCCGGTGTGATGATGAACATCGGCGAATGCACCGGCGACTGGTGCCTGGCCAAGATCGACGGCGCCGAAGGTTGGGTGGCGCAGTCGGAAATCTGGGGTGCCTATCCCGGAGAAGCCTTTAAGTAAGAGAAGCCTTCAACGGATTGAAGGCTTCCAGATAAGTCAGACGTAAGTCAGGCCTTAGACAAGACCGGCCTGCTTGCCGGCTTCAGCAAGCGACTTCATCGGACGCGGTCCGATCTGCTGGATGACGATGCCGGCAGCCAGGCAGCCGAGCTTGCCGCAATCCTCGAGCGTCCGCCCCTGCGTGTAGCCGTAAAGGAAACCCGCCGCGAACAGATCGCCGGCGCCGGTCGTGTCGACAAGCTCCTTGATCTCGATGGCGCTGACATAGAAGCGCTCGCTGCCCTTCAATATGACGGCACCCTCTTCGCTCATCGTTACCGCCGCAATCTTGCAATCCTGCGCGATCTTGACGAGCGCCTCTTCGAAATCCTCGGTCTCGTAAAGCGCCAGCGCCTCCTGCTTGTTGGCGAAGACGATGTCGACGGTGCCTGTCCGCATCAGGTCGAGAAACTCGTCGCGGTAGCGGCCGACGCAGAAGCTGTCGGAAAGCGTCATCGACATTTCGCGGCCGTTCTCATGGGCGATGCGGGCGCAATCGCGGATCGCTTCCTTGGCGCGCGGCGGATCCCAGAGATAACCTTCGAAATAGGTGACCTTAGACTGCGCCACGACCTCGGGCTCGACATCCTCGGGTCCAAGTTCGACGCAGGCGCCGAGATAGGTGTTCATCGAGCGCTCGCCATCCTCGGTCACGAAGATCATCGAGCGGGCGGTCGGCGGGAACTTGCCCTTCGGCTGCGTCTGGTAGTGAACGCCCTGGGCGCGGATGTCGTGCGCGAAGATCTCGCCGAGCTGGTCTTCGGCGACCTTGCCGAAATAGGCGGCCTTGCCGCCGAAATTGGCGATACCGGCCGCCGTGTTGCCGGCGCTGCCGCCCGAGGCTTCCAGCGCCGGGCCCATGTGGTTGTAGAGCAGTTCGGCGCGCTCGGCATCGATCAGGTTCATCGCTGCCTTGGTGATCTTGTGATCAATGAGGAACTGGTCGTCGCAACGCGCGATAATATCGACGATGGCGTTGCCGACAGTCAGTACATCGAATTTGGTCATGAAATGGGAGGTCCCGGTTTTGGTGATAGCCGGTAGTCGGTCTTAGCGGATTTTCAGCCCATGGGAAGCAGAAATGCCGGATTTGCGGCCAATCCTTTCGCAAAAATGCCGCGCGGACGTCATTCGCCTGTCATTTTGGCTGGCTATATCTCTCATCAACAAGATCGGCATGGACGGCTTTAGGGCAGTCGCCGATCGAGAAGGGCCCGATAAATAAAATCATGCCCTTCGACGATACCGGTGCGACGCTGACCACGGATGAACTGGCAGCATGACCAACCGGCAATCCGGCAGGACCGGATGCGGAAAAGCGGGCCGAACCCCGCTTTTTTTGCGTTTGCGCCTTGGCCCGATGTCATTCCGGTTTGTCAGCGCGAACGGTTTGCTGTTAGACCTTTGATATTCCATGCAATAGGCAATCCGTCCCCGATGTCCGCCATCTTTCTCGACGTTCTTCCCATCTTCGTGATGATCCTGATCGGCTGGCTGATCGTCAAAGTGGGATTGATGAAGGCCGAGGTCGGCGATGCGCTGAGCGACTTCGTCTTCAAGATCGCCGTGCCTTTGCTGCTCTTCCGCACCATCGCCGAAGCGGACTTCAAGGGCGCGTCGCCCTTCCGGCTTTGGATCGCCTATTTCTCCGGCGTCGCCATCACATGGACCGCCGCCCATATCGCCGCCACGCGTTTCTTCGGTCGCGATGACCGCATCGGCGTGCTCGCCGGCGTGTCGTCGGCCTTTGCCAATACCATCTTCATCGGCCTGCCGCTCGTCCAGCGCACCGTCGGCGACAAGGGCCTCGTGCCGCTGTCGATCCTGATCGCCGTGCACCTGCCTGTTATGATGATCATCGGCACCATTCTGATGGAGCGCGCCGAGCACAAGATCGCCGGTGGCAAGGGTCGCAGCATTGTCGCGGTGCTGCGCCAGATCGCCAGCAATCTCGTGCGCAATCCGCTGGTCATCGGGCTAGCCGGTGGCGCCCTCATGCATCTGCTCGGCTGGACGATGCCGATGCCGGTCGAACTGGTGGTCGATCAGATCGCTGGCGTATCCGGCCCTGTCGCCCTGATCTCGCTCGGAATGGCGCTGCAGCAATACGGCACCTCGGGCAATGTCGGCATCGCCAGCGTCACCTCCGCCTTCAAGCTGCTGCTCCTGCCTGCCTGCGTCTGGACGACCAGCCATCTGCTCGGTCTCGAAAGTGATTGGACGGCAGCACTGGTACTGATCTCGGCGGTTCCCACAGGCGTCAACGCCTGGCTGATCGCCAACCGCTTCGGCGTCGGCCACAGCTTGGCCGCCTCGACGATCACGCTGACGACCGCGCTCGGCGCCATCACCGTCTCCTTCTGGGCCTACCTGCTCGGATAATCGAGATACCCGAAACGAAAAAGCCCGGCGCATCGGCCGGGCTATCGTAGTTCATGCGATGGATGATCTTACTGCGTCGCCGAATCAGGTGCGCTCGGATCGGGCAGCGGCACCGGCGAATCGGCCAGCGTGTGCAGATAGAGGATCACGTTGGCGCGGTCGGTGTCCTTCTGGAGGCCGGCAAAGCCCATCGCCGTTCCGGCAATGTACTTCTTCGGCGCGGCCAGGAAGTGGTTCAGGTGATCGAAGGTCCACTTCTCGCTGGCGCCCTTGGAAAAATCCTTCATGGCGGCGGAATAGGCGAAACCTTCATGCGCGCCGATGGGACGATCTACGACACCAAAGAGGTTCGGCCCGACCTTGTTCGGTCCCCCTTTCGTGCCGTCATGACAGGCCTGACACTTCTTGAAGACCGTTTCGCCGGCCTTGGCGTCGGCCTTTGCAAGCAGCTGCGCGATCGGCACGGCGGCAGCCGGAGCAGCGCCACCGGCATCGGCGGCCGAAGCTTCGTCGGCTACAATGGCAAAGCCCTCTTTCTCCGGATTTTCCGAATGAAACAGGCTTTCCGAAGCGATGGATACGGACATCAGGACGAAAACCGTCCCAAGTAGCGCTCCCACCGCCGTATTCACGTAAGAATTCATCTGTGATGCTCCCCCCTCACAGCCGGCAGACATAAAACCGGTCTGTCACTTGAAATCGAGCGAAACCTATGTCTTTTGGCTAGTTCTTGCAACAGCCGAACGCCTCGGCAGCATGAGACTTTTTGACACCTTTCCGCCCGGAAATGAAGGCCTGAGCAATGGCAAGTCCAAATTTAGACAACGTACTCGTCCTCATTCCGGCCCGCATGGCATCCACCCGACTGCCCGGAAAGCCGCTCGCAGACATCTGCGGCAAGCCAATGGTCATCCAGGTGGCTCTTCGAGCGAAGGAGGCCGCGATCGGCCGCGTGGTCGTTGCCGTCGACGAGCAGGAGGTGTTCGACGTGGTCGCCGCCGCCGGTTTCGAGGTGGTCATGACCGCCAAGGCGCACCAGTCCGGCTCCGACCGCATTTACGAAGCGCTGACCAAGGTCGATCCCGAAGGCCGCATCGAATATATCGTCAACGTCCAGGGCGACCTGCCGACGATCGAGCCGGAAACGGTGCGCGCATCGCTGCGCCCGCTTGAAGACGCCGCCGTCGATATCGCCACGCTGACCATCGCCATCGACAACGAAGAAGACAAGACGGCGCCGCATATCGTCAAGGTGGTCGGCTCGCCGCTGTCGGAGACCCGCATGCGGGCTCTCTACTTCACGCGGGCAACGGCACCCTATGGCGAAGGCCCGCTCTATCATCACATCGGCCTCTACACCTATCGCCGCGCGGCGCTGGAGCGCTTCGTCTCGCTCGGGCCCTCCACGCTCGAAAAGCGCGAATCGCTTGAGCAGCTGCGGGCGCTGGAAGCCGGCATGCGCATCGATGTCGAGATCGTTGACACCGTTCCGCTCGGTGTCGATACTCCCGCCGACCTTGAAAAGGCGCGGCGCATTCTTTCCGCACAATTGAAGTAACGGATCTCCCATGAGCATCAAGACCAACAAAATCGCCTTCCAGGGCGACTTCGGCGCCAATTCCGACATGGCCTGCCGCGACATGTTTCCTGATATGGATCCGCTGCCGTGCCAGACCTTCGAGGATGCCTTCGTGGCGCTCGAAAGCGGCGATGCAGACCTGGCGATGATCCCGATCGAAAACACCATTGCCGGCCGCGTCGCCGACATTCACCACCTGCTGCCGGAATCGCGCCTGCACATCATCGGCGAATATTTCATGCCGATCCGCTTCCAGCTCATGGTGCTGCCCGGCGTCACCAAGGACGAGGTCCGCACCGTCCATAGCCACATCCACGCGCTCGGCCAGTGCCGCAAGATCGTCCGCGCCAATGGCTGGAAGGCTGTCGTTGCCGGCGATACGGCGGGCGCCGCCAAGCTGGTGCAGGAAACGGGCGACCGCTCGATGGCAGCCCTTGCGCCGCGTCTGGCAGCCGACCTCTACAAGCTTGATATCATTGCCGAAAACGTCGAGGACACCGAAGACAACGTCACCCGCTTCGTCATCCTCTCCCGCGACGAGAAGTGGGCCGAGCGCGGGGCGGCCGAAGAGAAGCTGGTCACCACCTTCGTCTTCAACGTCCGCAACATTCCGGCCGCGCTCTACAAGGCGCTCGGCGGCTTTGCCACCAACAGCATCAACATGACCAAGCTGGAAAGCTACCAGCTCGGCGGCAAGTTCGTCGCCACCCAGTTCTACGCCGACATCGAAGGCCACCCCGGCGACGCCAACGTCCGCCGCGCGCTGGAAGAGCTGCAGTTCTTCTCCGAGAAGGTGCGTATCCTGGGCGTCTACAAGGGCCACCCGATGCGGGGCCTGCTGCAGAAGTAACGACAAAGGGCGCCGAGGCGCCCTTTTTAATGCTCTGCAATGACGCTTACTTATCCGGCTCACAAACCCGCAACCGATGCCCATCGGGATCGAGCACCACGAAGGTCGGGCCGAAGTCTAGGTCGGTCAGGTCCTGGGCGATCGGCAGATGGCGGTCGCGCCAGTCGCGGTAGAGGTTGGAAACGCCGTTTTCGCCCGGCACCATGAAGGCGATCTCGGCGCGGCTGCCGATCGCCGATGGCTGCGGCACGACGCTGCTCAGTCGCCACAGCCCGAGCGTGAAGCCGCCATCGAGCGCGAAAGCCACGAAATTGGGAGCGTCGGCAACCGGCTCGCGGTTCAAGAGCGCCTTGTAGAAACTGGCGCTCGCGGCGGGATCGCGGACATAGAGAATGATGAGATTGGGGCTATTCATGGTGGTGTCCCTCTGCGTGAAAATGACGTGATGATGCGAACGCCGCCGGGTTCTCCGGCAGCGGTCAAAAGCGTGATTGAAATGTGAAAGTGTGGTCTGTTACCGCTCGCGGTCGCGGCTGCCCCAGTCGATGACGCCGATATCGCGCCTCAGATTCTCAGACATCGATTGCGGATCGAGACGCGGAGCGCCCGTTCGCCCAAGATTGCGGCCCATGCTATGCGCCATGCTGCGCGATGCATTCTGCATCATCCTGAGCATCAGCGATTGCGGATACCAGGTGTCGGAGCTGGCCTCGTCGGAACGGTGGTTGCCGCGCGTCGTCTGGCCCATGGTCTGGCCCATGGTCTGGGACGTGTTCGGGCTCGTCATGGCAGGTCCTCCTGTTTCGATAGGACCCATACTAGACTCATATGCTGTCAGTTTATGGCAGTAGTGTTTTCTGTTCCCGCGGTGCGACTTCGCGGTCGCTCCACTCCTGCAGCAGCACGGCGCGGCGGCGCGGATAGCGCGTCTCCTGCGGGATCATTTCCACGATGCGATCGGTGCGGAAATGGCGGTAATCCTGTCTGAGCTCGCACCATGCAACGATCATCCGGACCTGTTCGGTATAGCTGATGGCAAACGGCCAGACATTGCGGATGGAGACGGCGCCGCCCTCGTCGGTATAGGTGAGCTTCAGCACCCGCTCGCCGCGGATCGCCTTGCGGATCACGCCCATGTCGGCCTTGCTTGATATCGGCGGGCGCATGTGGATGAGGAGAGGGGACGTCTCGATCTCGTCGCGGATCTCGCGCGGCAGCACGTCGGCGATCTTGGCGAGCGCGTCGGCGCCCGCTGCCGCCAGCCTCGGATCGGCCGCCCGCGCCACCCAGCGCGATCCCAGCACCAGCGCCTCGATCTCGTCCTGCGAAAACATCATCGGCGGCAGCATGAAGCCGGGCCTGAGGATATAGCCAAGCCCCGGCTCGCCCTCGATGTCAGCGCCCTGCGCCTGCAGGCTGGCGATGTCGCGGTAGAGCGTGCGGATGCTGACGCCGGTCTCCTCCGCCAGCACCGCGCCGCTCACCGGCCGCCTATAGCGACGTAGCGTCTGCAGCAATGTAAGCAAGCGTTCTGAGCGAGCCATGGTGTTGGCCTACTTCTTCCACTCCACCCAGTCGCGCATCAGGCGGTGAGCGATCGCGCCCTTCGGCGGCGGCGCCTTGCCGGTCGTGCCGGGGCGCTCGAGCATCTCGATCGTCTCCTCGCGGGTAAACCAGCGGCAATCCTCGAGCTCCTGCTCGTCGCGGGTGATGTCGCGTGACTTGGCCTCGGCGTAGCAGCCGATCATCAGCGTGTGCGGCATCGGCCAGGGCTGCGAGGCGTGGTAGCGGACGCGGCCGGTGCGGATGCCGGATTCTTCCAGCGTCTCGCGGCGCACGGCGTTCTCGATGGTTTCGCCGGGCTCCACGAAGCCGGCGAGACAGGAATACATGCCGGGTGCGAAATGCGGACCGCGCCCGAGCAGGCAGAGATCGCGCTCCTCGTCGATGGTGAGCATGATGACGACAGGGTCGGTGCGCGGGAAGATCGTGTGCTGGCAGGCGGAGCAGACGCGCTTGTAGCCGCCGATATGCATCTCCATCGCGGAGCCGCAGCGCCCGCAGAACCGGTTGTCGCCGTTCCAGCGGATCAGGCTGGCGCCCTGCGCGAACTCGCCGAGCAGCACGTCGTCGAGCAGCATGTCGCGATAGAGCGACCGGCCGTCGGCGGGCTTGTATTGGCTCGAAAGCTCCTCTTCGGGAACGGCGACCGGCACCGCCAGTCTCGGCTCGCCGCTCTTGCGGTAGCCGAGCAGGATCGTCTCGTCCCAGTTGGGCTTGAGATCGGTCAGCTCGTAGCGCGCAAACAGCGGATCGAGCACCTGGCCGTCATGCTTCAGGACAAGCTTGTCGCCGGTGAAGGCGAAGATATGGGTTCCATCCTTGGCGAGCGCCTCGTTCACCGAGTTTTCGTTGCGATGCTCGGAATCGCGGATCAGGTCGTTGGCGGCGAATGCCGTCAGATTGCTGGGCTCGGGATGGGGTACATCCGTCTCGAAAAGCGAACGGCTCATGATGAAAGGGCTTCCCGCATCGTCTCTATGAATTGGTCTCGTTTCGCGTCCTCATAGGCCTCCGCCTTGCCGTAGCCCCAGATCGGACCGGGCCAGTTCGGATCACCTTCGAAGCGCGCGACGACATGAACATGAAGCTGGCGGACGATATTGCCAATAGCCGCGACATTGATTTTTGTCGCCCCGGTCACCTTCTTCAAGGCGGTCGAGGCCAGCTCCGTCTCGAAGGTCAGCATCACCTGGTCGAGCGGCGTCAGCTCGAAAATCTCGGTGATATCGGCGCGCTGCGGCACGAGGATAAGCCATGGCCAGCGACAGTCCCTGGCCAGCCGGAAGTCGCAGAGGCCCGTTTTCAGGATACTGATGCTGTCATTGGCCAGCCGGTGGTCGAGTTTGAAAGCGTCCAACGGGTATTCCTCCAGAGTTTTCCATAGGCTAGCAGTTTTTTCGGAGCTTGGCTTGCTTTTGATCGCGATATTGCCGATATGTGCCTTCGGGAGGTTGGTGGTGGACGAGCCACTCGCCAACCGGGTCAGGTCCGGAAGGAAGCAGCCCTAACGAGCCAGGCACGGGTCATCGTGCCAGCCTCCCACCCTTCTCTCCATCCTTTGCCCGAAGAGTTCGGGCGTTAAGCAGGGCGATGAGCGACACCGAGCGACAATCACAAGATGCCGCCTCGACGGGCACCGGATACCGGGTGCTGGCACGCAAATACCGCCCCAAGGATTTCACGGATCTGATGGTCGGCCAGGAGCCGATGGTCCAGACCCTGACCAACGCCTTCGAGACCGGCCGTATTGCGCAGGCCTACATGCTGACCGGCGTTCGCGGGGTCGGCAAGACGACGACCGCCCGAATCCTGGCGCGCGCGCTGAATTACAAGACAGCCGAGATCGACAAGCCGACGATCGATCTGCGCATCCCCGGCGACCACTGCCAGGCGATCATGGAAGGCCGCCATGTCGATGTCATCGAGATGGACGCCGCCTCGCATACGGGTATCGACGATATCCGCGAGATAATCGAGCAGGTGCGCTACCGCCCGGTTTCGGCGCGCTACAAGGTCTACATCATCGACGAAGTGCACATGCTCTCGACGCAGGCCTTCAACGGCCTGTTGAAGACGCTCGAGGAGCCGCCGGAGCATGTGAAGTTCATCTTCGCCACGACTGAAATCCGCAAGGTGCCGATCACGGTCCTGTCGCGCTGCCAGCGCTTCGATCTGCGCCGCATCAGCGCGTCCGATCTCGTCGGCCTGTTCACCACGATCGCATCGAAGGAAGGCATCGAGGCGGAGCCCGATGCGCTGGCGATGATCGCCCGTGCTGCCGAAGGCTCGGCGCGTGACGGCCTGTCGCTGCTCGACCAGGCGATCGCCCATGGCGGCGGCGCGGTGCTGGCCGAATCGGTGCGCGGGATGCTCGGCCTCGCCGACCGCGCCCGCATCGTCGATCTCTTCCAGCACGTCATCAAGGGTGATGTCGCCGCAGCCCTTGGCGAATTCGAGAGCCAGTACGAGGCCGGCGCCAATCCGGTGGCGGTGCTCACCGATCTTGCCGATTTCACCCATCTGGTAACACGTCTGAAATACGTGCCGGATGCGGCAAACGATCCCTCGCTCAGCGAAATCGAGCGCACCAAGGGCGCCGAATTCTCGCAAGGCGTCGCCGTCACGGCACTGTCGCGCATCTGGCAGATGCTCTTGAAGGGCATTCCCGAGGTCGAGGCATCCTCGCGCCCGTCGGGTGCCGCCGAAATGGTGCTGATCCGGCTGGCGCATGCCGCCCATCTGCCTGCCCCGGAGGACGCGGCCCGTCGGCTCGCGGAATTCTCTGAAAACAACGGTGGCGCGCGTTCGCCTTCGCCATCCGGCAATGGTGGTGGAAACGGCGGCGCGACCGTCAGTTATCAGGGCAATGTCATGGCCCGCGCCGCGGAAGCCACGGCACCACGCCCGCAGCCCGCCGGTCCGACCGCCATGCTGCGCGT
Organism: Rhizobium sp. FG113; assembly: GCF_057809895.1. Classification (NCBI taxonomy): domain Bacteria; kingdom Pseudomonadati; phylum Pseudomonadota; class Alphaproteobacteria; order Hyphomicrobiales; family Rhizobiaceae; genus Rhizobium; species Rhizobium sp. FG113. The sequence goes on from NZ_JBMDKV010000002.1 coordinate 27,464, forward strand.
CGTCCAGAACTCTGATCCTCAGAGCCTGGCCGTCGGACGCACCGAGGCGAAGGCCGCCGATGCGCCGCAGCCGCTGGTGCGGGTCAATTCGGTCAGCGATATCGCCAACCTCGCCGGCGAAAAGCGCGATGTGAAGATCAAGGCGCTGGTGCGCAATTTCGTGCGCCCGGTTCGCGTTCAGCCCGGCATCCTGGATGTCAACCTGACGGAAGGCGCGCCGGGAACGCTGCTCAACGAACTTGCGCTGAAGCTCAAGGAATGGACCGGCATCCACTGGATCGTCAGCCTCAGCCGCGAGGCCGGCCAGCCGACCATGGTGGAGGCCGAGGCCAACGCCAAGGCGCAGCAGGTGAGCGACGCCAGGCAGGACCCTGACGTGGCGGCGATCCTCTCGCAGTTTCCGGGCGCCAAGATCATCGACGTTCGCGTCCGCGCGCCGGAACCGGAAGAAGAGGAAGGTCCCGTGCAGGCGCCGGCGACAGCCGAATCCGAAGAGGGCGATATCCTGCCCGGCGACGACATAGAATTCTGAGACACCAAGAAGGAGCAAGACGATGCGCGACATCATGGGCATGATGGGCAAAGTCAAGGAAATGCAGGCCAAGATGGAGCAGATGCAGGCGGAAATCGCCACGCTCACGGCCGAAGGCAAGTCTGGTGGCGGTCTCGTAACCGTCGTCATCACGGGCAAGGGCGAAATGCAGAGCCTGAAGATCGATCCGTCGCTCTTCAAGGAAGACGACGTCGAAATCCTCGAGGATCTGATCGTCGCCGCTCACAAGGATGCCAAGGAAAAGGCTGACGCGGTCGCCGCCGAAAAGACCAAGGCGCTGACGGCTGGCCTGCCGATCCCGCCCGGCTTCAAGATGCCGTTCTGATCATCAGATCGAATGTGAATGTGAGAGCGCCGGCGCCCATCGGGTGGCCGGCGCTTGTCGTTTGAGAACGCCTATTTCGTGTGCTTTTGCGTGTGGTGCTTGGCGGGCTTCGCCTTCGGCGGCGGAACGAAGGTCAGCTTCATGTTGGCGATGCCGGCCGCGACGTTGAGGCCGGACGTGCCCTCGACAGACAGCGGCTGCAGCGCCACCGATCCCTCCAGGCCGCCCACCAGCGCATTCGCCCCGAGCCCGAGGCCGACGGTCGCATTGGCCGCCACGCCGGAATAGCTGCCCTGCAGCGCGCCCTCCGGATGGTTTGCCGGCGCATAGACGTACCAGATCAGCGTTCCGCCTTTCAGCACGCCGATATCGACGCCGATCTTGGTGATCGCGCCGCGATAATGCTCCACATGCCCGGGCTGCGAGGGCGTGAACATGCAGTCCACCTCCCGTTTCGAGCCGATGATCATGCCGATTCCCGCCGAGATGTCGCAGGTCAGCGACCCCGCATGCACATTGGCCGCCGCCGCCGGCTGGGGAGCGGAAAGGGCCGTCGCGGCGGCAACCGCAAGGGCGATCGAGGTAAACTTGAAGACGGACATGCAGGCCTCCTTGGATTGGCACACCGTCCGAAGGAAATTAGGAGACGTCCTGATATCAGCAAGTGATCATAAAGGCGGAATCTCGGTGCCGCGACCCGCGCGGGCTTACCTCTCCGCGAGAAGGCTGTCGCGCAGCTTGTAGTGGATCGGCGCCGCCAGATAGCGGGCGCGGTCTTCGGCTGACAGCCGCCTGCCGAACGTCGCCATCATCTCCGGCATCGTCACCCGCGCTCCCTCGAACCGCTGCCATTCCACTGGCTCGCCTGCTGTCACCGTGCCCGGCTCGATCACCCGGCAATAGATGCCCGGCCGGCCGGCGCGGGTGTAGCGCTTGACGAACAAGGGATCGCCCATGCGCGCCGCGAAGGTGGCGCACGGGATACGCGCGGAGGTGACCTCAAGCACAAGATCGCCGGCTATGAATCGATCGCCGACCGCGACCATGGTATTGTCGAGCCCTTCGATGACGAGGTTTTCGCCGAAGGTGCCGGGGGTGATCGTCTGCCCGAGTTCCGCCGACCACCAGTCGAGCGTCAGCGATCCCTCGACATAGACCGCCTGGTCGACGCCGCCATGGTGCTTGCGGTTGCAGATCGCGTCGCCGAGCAGCCCTTCGGCGTCGACGAGCACGCCGCCGCTGATCGCGTGCTTGTTGATGCCGGTCTTGTAGCTCTTGCCGGGAAGCCTCTCGGCGTTGCCGATGCAGACGGCGAGGATTTTCATAAGGCCCGCTTTTCTGTCCGTTTCCGTTTTTCAAACATATGGGCTAAGAACCCGATATGGCAAAGCGAGTCACCGGCCCCGAAATCGAAAAACTCATCCAGCTGCTGGCGAAGGTGCCGGGCCTCGGCCCCCGCTCCGCGCGCCGCGCCGCGCTGCACCTGATCAAGAAGAAGGATCAGCTGCTCGGGCCTCTCGGCAGCGCCATGGGCGAGGCCTATGACAAGGTCAAGATTTGCTCGCGCTGCGGCAATGTCGATACCTCCGACCCCTGCACCGTCTGCACCGACGATCGCCGCGACCAGTCCGTCATCATCGTCGTCGAGGATGTCTCCGACCTCTGGGCTCTGGAGCGTGCAGCCGCCTTGAACGCCGCCTACCACGTGCTCGGCGGCACGCTCTCGCCGCTCGATGGCGTCGGCCCTGACGATCTCAACATCAAGGGCCTGATCGAACGCGTCACGGCCGGCGGCATCAAGGAACTGATCATCGCCGTCAACGCCACCGTCGAGGGGCAAACCACAGCACACTATATAACCGACCAGCTGGCCGGGCTCGATGTGAAGATCACGCGCTTGGCGCATGGCGTGCCTGTTGGCGGCGAGCTTGATTATCTCGACGAGGGCACGCTGACGGCAGCGCTTCGGGCGCGGACGACGATATGAGGGGAGATGAGGTGAGGGGAAATTTGATGCCGTCCGAGATCCGAGTTACCCCCCTCTGCCCTGCCGGGCATCTCCCCCACAAGGGGGGAGATCGACTCGTGGCGGGCTTCCAGTCATACAATGAGAGTGGAACGAGTGGTCGCTCCCAGCCGATCTCCCCCCGTGTGGGGGAGATGTCCGGCAGGACAGAGGGGGGTATCGCACGACGCGCCCTCGCTATTCTCCTCAGCTTCCTCGCCACCACCAGCATCGCCCACGCCGCCCCCTCGAAAGCCGAAGTCGAAGCGCAGTTCGAGCGCTGGGTGCAAGCCGACCTCTGGCTGGAAGCGCAAAAGAGCGGCATATCCGAAAAGACCTTCAAGGCCGCATTCGCAGGCGTCACGCTCGATTGGTCGCTGAACGATCTCGCCCCTCCCGGCTTCCCGAAGCCGAAGGAGCAGAAGCAGACGCAGGCCGAGTTCTCCTCGCCGGCGCCCTATTTCAACGATGACCGGCTGAAGCGCCTGGCCGTCACCGGCCGAAGCTTCCAGACGCAGTACGCCTCGACGCTGAAGAAGATCGAGAAGACCTATGGCGTGCCCGGCTCGATCGTGCTCGCCATCTGGGGTCGTGAGACCGGCTTCGGCGCCGCCAAGATCCCGAACTCCGGCATCGAGGTGCTGGCCACCAAGGCCTTCATGTCCACCCGCAAGGAGATGTTCCGCACCGAACTGATCGCCGGGCTGCACATCATCGACGGCGGCGATGTCACGGCGGCCGATTTCAAGGGATCGTCGGCGGGCGCGCTCGGCCAGCCGCAGTTCATGCCGACGAGCTATCTGAAATACGCCGTCGATTTCGATGGCGACGGGCATCGCAATATCTGGACCTCGGTTCCCGATACACTGGCCTCGATCGCCAACTTCCTGGTCAAGAAGGGCTGGCAGGCGAACCGTAGCTGGGGCTACGAGGTGACGATCCCCGAAAACGTCTCCTGCGCGCAGGAAGGCCCCGATCTCGGCAAGCCGATCGCCCATTGGAATTCGCTCGGCATCGACCGCATCTCCGGGAAGGCCTTTCCGTCAGGTGAGAAGAACGCCACGGGCATGATGATGGTGCCGGCCGGTCGTGACGGCCCGGAATTCCTGGTGACGCCGAATTTCTACGTCATCAAGGAATACAACAATTCCGATCTCTACGCGCTCTATATCGGCAATCTGGCGGACCGCATCGCCTATGGCTCCGGCGCGTTCGAGGGCGCCTGGGGAGATGTCGGCAAGATGCTGCGCTCGGATGTCGCCACCATGCAGAAGGCGCTGGAGAAGAAGGGCTACGACGTCGGCGGCTCCGATGGCCTGCCCGGCTACAAGACGCGCCGCTCCATCGGCCAGTGGCAGGAGAAGAACGGCATGAAGCCGACCTGCTATCCCGAGGCCCACATGATCGGCAAGCTGAAATAGACGCTAGTGGTGCAGGTCGATATGCGCCTTGAAGAATAGGTCGTCGCTGGGCGGAATGGCCTGGCGCTCGATCATCCGGTGCACATGCGGCCCCGCTTCGCCGCGATGCAGCGCCCTTAGCCGGTCAGTGTTTTCGCCGTCCACCTGGGTTCGCCGCTGGTTGTGGCGGATATACTCGACCCAGGTCGGCGTGTGGTAGGTTTCGGTCCACGAGCCCGGTTTTTCCAGGTCGCGCATCAGCGCCCAGTTGCGGGCCCCGTCGCGGATGCGGATACGCCGCCGCTCGCCCATCAGTTTCAGGAACTCCGGCACGTCGAGGTCGTCGATCTCGTAATCGACCTGGATGACGACAGGCCCGCTGCGCGGGGTGATATCGAGGCCGAGCGCCGGCTCGGTGAAGCGGTTGAGTGGATCGAGATTGAGTGTCTCGAACGCCGGCATGGCGAATTTCAGGCCGACGACGATACCGAACAGCATGACCACGGCCGACATCAGCAGCGCGTTGGCGACGCCGTAATTATCGGCGGCGATACCCCAGATCCAGCTGCCCCCGGCAATCCCGCCGAAGGTCACGGTCTGGTAAAGCGACAGCGCCCGGCCGACCACCCAGCGCGGCGTCGAGAGCTGCACGATGGTGTTGAACAGCGACAGCGCCAGAACCCAACAGGCGCCCGAGATCACCAATCCCAAACAGGTGATCGCCGAAATCGGGCTGAAGGCGGCGATCGCGGCGCTGAGCGCGAAGCCCGCAAACGACAGCCGCACGATCGTCTCGCTGGAGAAGCGCTCGCGCAATCTCGCGTTCAGCACCGCGCCGCCGATGGCGCCGATGCCGAAGGAGCCGAGCATCAGGCCGTAGGTGAGCGGCCCGCCGACCACCAGTTCCAACGCCACGATAGGCAGCAGCGCGAGGATCGAGCTGGCGCTGATGCCGAAGATCAGCCCGCGCAGCATGACTTTCTGCAGGTTGGGCGACATGGAGATGTAGCGCAGCCCGGCGAAGATGGCGCTGCCGAGCGCTTCGCGCGGCAACGTGGTCGCGGGGTAAGTCGGCTTCCAGCGCATCAGCGCGTAGATCAGCGCGAAATAGCTCATCGTATTGACGGCGAAGGCGGCTGCAGCACCGGCGGCCGCCACGATGATGCCGCCGATCGCCGGCCCGACGCTGCGGGTAATGTTGAAGCCGACGCTGTTCAGAGTGACGGCGCCGGGCAGATCGGCGCGCGGGACCATGTCTCCCACCGAGGCCTGCCAGGAGGGATTGTTGAGCGCCGTGCCGCAGCCGAGCAGGAAGGTGAAGAACAGGAGCAGCCAGGGCGAGAGGATACCGAAGAAGGCGAAGATGCTGAGGAGTGCCGAGACCGCCAGCATGAAACACTGCGCCGTCAGCATCACCCGCCGCCGGTCGAAGCTGTCGGCCAGCGCGCCCGAAACCAGCGAGAAGAGCATGATCGGCAGCGCGGTGGAGGTCTGCACCAGCGCCACCATGTCGCCCGACGCGGTGATCATGGTCATCATCCACGCGGCACCCACCGCCTGGATGAGGCCGCCGAAATTGGAGGCGATGCTGGCGAACCAGATGGTGCGGTAGGTCTCGTGCCTGAGCGGTGCCAGTGTCGATGAAGTATAGGCCACGATTCCTCCCGTCGAATGCCATGCGCTGCGCCAAGCTATATAAGCGAAACGGCGATCAAGGCCACCGACCGCCTGCCGCAACCGCGCCGTACCGCCGATGGAGCTTGCTATTTCGCGGAAACGGGCCTATATGGCTCTCAAATCTTGATCGCATTGATGAGGAGTGGGCCGCAAGGACCCGCTCTTTTTTATTACCGCGATCGCCCGAAAATATCGCTTAGGAGCGCATCGCTTGTCGGATTCGACGAACGCAGACAATCAACTTGAGCCGCGGCTGATCACCGAGACTGGCCTCGACCAGCGCCTCGCCGCCATCATCGAGCCCGTCCTCATCGACCTCGGCTACCGCCTGATCCGCGTGCGCATGCTCAACCAGAACGGCGCCACCATGCAGATCATGGCTGAGCGCAATGACGGAACCATGGACGTCGAAGGCTGCGAGGAGGTCTCGGTGGCCGTTTCTCCGGTTCTCGATGTGGAAGATCCGATCGATAAAGAGTATCATCTGGAAGTGTCGTCGCCCGGCATCGATCGCCCGATGGTGCGCAAGTCCGATTTCGCGCGCTGGCAGGGCCATCTCCTGAAGTGCGAGACCTCGATCATCGTCGGTGGTCGCAAGCGCTTCCGCGGCAAGATCGTTTCCAGCGACGTCGATGGCTTCACGCTCGAGCGTGACGAGGCTCCGGCCGGCGAGGAAAAGGCGATCGTCATTCCGTTCACGGCGCTTGCCGATGCGAAACTCATTCTGACCGACGATCTGATCCGTGATGCCCTGCGCGCCGACAAGCTGGCGAAGGCAGAGGCCGCGAACCAGAACGAAGCGGAAGACGAAGAATAAACCGATCAACTTGTGGCGCCGGGCAAGGGAAGCCTCAGCGCCTAGACGGAGACAAAACACATGGCAGTCAGTGCGAACCGGCTCGAACTTCTGCAGATCGCAGATGCAGTCGCCCGCGAAAAGGTCATCGACCGCGAGATCGTGCTCGCCGCGATGGCGGACGCGATCCAGAAGGCGGCGCGCTCGCGCTACGGCACTGAATCCAACATCCGCGCCGACATTAACCCGAAGACCGGCGAAATCCGCCTGCAGCGTCTTCTCGAGGTTGTCGAGGCTGCTGAAGACTACTCCACGCAGATCCCGCTCGAACTGGCCCGCGACCGCAACCCGGACGCAGCCCTTGGCGATTTCATCGCCGATCCGCTGCCGCCGATGGATTTCGGCCGTATCGCCGCCCAGTCCGCCAAGCAGGTCATCGTCCAGAAGGTTCGCGAAGCCGAGCGTGATCGCCAGTTCGACGAATTCAAGGATCGCGTCGGCGAAATCGTCAACGGCACCGTCAAGCGCGTCGAATACGGCAACGTCATCGTCGATCTCGGCCGTGGCGAAGGCATCATCCGTCGCGACGAAATGATCCCGCGCGAAAACGTCCGCTATGGCGATCGCGTCCGCGCATACGTATATGACGTACGTCGCGAACAGCGCGGCCCGCAGATCTTCCTGTCGCGCACGCATCCGCAGTTCATGGTCAAGCTCTTCACCATGGAAGTGCCGGAAATCTACGACGGCATCATTCAGGTGAAGTCGGTTGCCCGCGATCCGGGTTCGCGCGCCAAGATCGCCGTGATCTCGAACGATAGCTCGATCGATCCGGTCGGTGCCTGCGTCGGTATGCGTGGTTCGCGCGTTCAGGCCGTTGTCGGCGAGCTTCAGGGCGAAAAGATCGACATCATTCCCTGGTCGCAGGACCCGGCGACCTTCGTCGTCAACGCCCTGCAGCCGGCTGAAGTCGCCAAGGTCGTTCTCGATGAAGATGCCGAGCGCATCGAAGTCGTGGTTCCGGACGAGCAGCTGTCGCTGGCCATCGGCCGCCGCGGCCAGAACGTTCGCCTCGCATCGCAGCTGACCGGCTGGGATATCGACATCATGACGGAAGCCGAGGAATCGGAACGCCGTCAGAAGGAATTCAACGAGCGCACCAACCTGTTCATGGATTCGCTCGATGTCGACGAAATGGTCGGCCAGGTTCTGGCCTCCGAAGGCTTCGCGGCTGTTGAGGAACTGGCTTACGTCGAACTCGACGAAATCGCCTCGATCGACGGTTTCGACGAAGACACCGCGCAGGAAATCCAGACCCGCGCCCGCGAATATCTCGAAAAGCTCGAAGCCGAGATGGACGAGAAGCGCAAGGCGCTCGGCGTATCGGACGAACTGCGTGGCATCGACGGCATGACCGCCCAGATGATGGTTGCCCTCGGCGAAGACGGCATCAAGACGATGGAAGACTTCGCCGGCTGTGCAGCCGACGATCTCGTCGGCTGGAGCGAGCGCAAGAACGGCGAGACCAAGAAGTTCGAGGGCCTGTTCTCGAAGTTCGACGTTTCGCGCGTCGAAGCTGAACAGATGGTCGTTCAGGCCCGCCTCGCGGCTGGCTGGATCACCGAAGAGGACCTTGCGAAGGAAGCGGAAGCTGAAGAAGCTCCCGAGGCCGAGCAGGAAGTTTAATGTCTGCGCGTGAGCCTACCGTTTCTCCTGAGGACGACGATCTTGCAGGTTATGACGTGAATGGTCGCATGTGCATCGTGACGCGCGAAAGCGGATCGCCGGATGAGCTGATCCGCTTCGTCGCCGCTCCCGATGGGACGGTGGTGGCCGACCTGAAGCGTCAGCTTCCGGGTCGCGGCTGCTGGGTGAAGATCGACCGTGCTCTGGTCGACAAGGCGGTGGCGAAGAAATCCTTCGCCCGCGCCCTGAAAACGGATGTGAAGGTGGCCGCCGATCTCGGCGAGACCGTCGACAAGCTGCTGATGCAGCAACTGATGCAGATGATGAACATGGCCCGCAAGGCCGGACAGTTCATCACCGGCGCCTCGAAGGTGGATGCCGCGATCCGCAGTGGCGCGGCACTTGCGGTGTTCCATGCAACGGACGCGGCGGCCGACGGCGTGAGAAAGATCGACCAGGCCCGCAAGGCCTGGCACCTCGGAATGGAGACCGAGGAGGAAATACCTTCCTACAAACTCTTCTCGGAGAGCGAAATGGAAGGCCTGATGGGTCAGAACGCTTTTATCCATGCTGCAGTGCTTGCAGGGCAGGCGGGTGAGGGTGTAGTGAAGCGCGCAAAGATGCTCGAACAGTACCGCAATGGCGGTCAGTCCCGGGCAGCGGGCGGCGCTGGCCGGCAAAAACAATGATACGGTCACCGGACTTGTCCGGCCCGATGTCATTGATCGACATTTTGATTGACAGGGACTGATGACGTCATCGCTCCCTGTCCGAAGGAACGGGAACGAATGACCGATAGCAATGACGACAAGACACTGAACGGCCCGGGCAAGAAGACTCTGACCCTGAAACCGTCGGGCGTAAGCCAGGGCACCGTGCGCCAGGATATGGGCCGCGGTCGCACCAAGGCGGTCGTTGTCGAGACCCGCAAGCGGCGCCCGATGCGCCCGGAAGACGAACAGCGCCCGATCACCCCGGTGGCAGCACCGGCAGCGCCCGTACGCGCCGCCGAGCCCGCTCCTGCGCCCGCAGCACCGGCAGCGGCAGCTCCGGCTCCGGCGCCTGTTCAGCAGGCCCGCCCGCCGCAGCCCCAGCAGCCGCAGCGCTACAATCAGCCGAGCGGCCAGCAGTATAACCGTCCGCAATCCCAGCAGCCTTCGCGCCAGCAGGATCGTCCGCGCCCGGTGGTTCTGAACCATCTGTCGCCGGAAGAAATGGATGCGCGCCGCCGTGCGCTCGCCATGGCCCAGGTTCGTGACGCCGAGGATGCGGTTCGCCGCGCCGAGGAAGAAAAGCGCCGTGCCGCCGAAGAGATCGCACGCCAGGCCGCCGCCGCTGAAGAAGCCAAGCGCCTTGCCGCCGAGGAAGCAGAACGCGCCGCTGCGGCCGCTGCCGCTCCGCCGGCACCAGCCGCTCCCGCTCCGGCTGCCGCCGAAGCACCGCGCACGCAGGCTGCGGCACCCGCCGTTCGCCGCACCGATGCGCCGTCTTCCGCCCGTCCGGCTCCCGGTGGCGCACCGACTGCTCCCGGCGTCCGTCGCCGCGAAAATGATGAGGATGATCGCGGTGGTGCACCGCGCGGTGGCGCTCCGGCGCGTGGCCGCGTCGTGCGTCCGGAACCGGCAAAGCCGGTTACCGCGCGTCCGAAGGGTGACGATGGTCGCCGCCAGGGCAAGCTGACGATCACGGCTGCAAGCACGGATGACGACGGCAACAACCGTGGCCGCTCGATGGCCGCCATGCGCCGTCGCCAGGAAAAGTTCCGCCGCAGCCAGATCCAGGAAACCCGCGAAAAGGTTGTTCGCGAAGTCATCCTGCCTGAGACCATCACCATTCAGGAACTGTCGCAGCGTATGTCTGAACGCGCCGTCGACGTCATCAAGTACCTGATGAAGGAAGGCCAGATGATGAAGCCGGGCGACGTCATCGACGCCGACCTCGCTGAACTCATCGCCGGCGAATTCGGCCACACCGTCAAGCGCGTTTCGGAATCCGACGTTGAAGAAGGTATCTTCGACCGGGCCGACGATGCCGGCGAAATGGTGTCGCGTCCGCCAGTCGTCACGATCATGGGTCACGTCGACCACGGCAAGACCTCGCTGCTCGACGCCATCCGTCAGGCAAACGTCGTCTCGGGCGAAGCCGGTGGCATCACCCAGCACATCGGTGCCTATCAGGTCGAACAGAACGGCCAGAAGATCACCTTCATCGACACCCCCGGCCACGCCGCCTTCACGGCCATGCGTGCCCGTGGTGCGCAGGCGACGGATATCGCGATCCTCGTGGTCGCGGCCGACGACAGCGTCATGCCGCAGACGATCGAATCCATCAGCCACGCCAAGGCGGCCGGTGTTCCGATCATCGTGGCGATCAACAAGATCGACAAGCACGAAGCCAACCCGGACAAGGTCCGTCAGCAGCTTCTGCAGCACGAAGTCTTCGTCGAATCGCTCGGCGGTGAAGTGCTCGACGTCGAAGTGTCGGCGAAGAACAAGACCAACCTCGACAAGCTGCTCGAAGCCGTCCTGCTGCAGGCCGAAATCCTCGACCTCAAGGCCGACCCGACGCGTACTGCCGAGGGTATCGTCATCGAAGCCCAGCTCGACCGTGGTCGTGGCGCGGTTGCGACCGTCCTCGTCCAGAAGGGCACGCTGAAGCCCGGCCAGATCATCGTTGCCGGCGATCAGTGGGGCCGCGTTCGCGCGCTCGTCACCGACAAGGGTGACCATGTCAAGGAAGCGGGTCCGGCCATGCCGGTCGAAGTGCTCGGCCTGTCCGGCACGCCTGCTGCGGGTGACAAGTTCGCCGTCGTCGAAAACGAGAGCCGTGCGCGCGAGATTTCCGAATATCGCCAGCGTCTGGCCCGCGACAAGGCGGTTGCCCGCCAGACCGGTCAGCGCGGTTCGCTCGAACAGATGATGAGCAAGCTGCAGAACACCGGCTTCAAGGAATTCCCGCTGCTCATCAAGGGCGACGTGCAGGGTTCCATCGAAGCGATCATCGGTGCTCTCGACAAGCTCGGCACCGACGAAGTGCGGGCACGTATCGTCCATTCGGGCGCCGGCGCCATCACGGAATCGGATCTGGCGCTTGCCGAATCCTCCGACGCCGCGATCATCGGCTTCAACGTCCGTGCCAACGCACAGGCACGTATCGCCGCCGAACGCGCAGGCATCGAAATCCGCTACTACAACATCATCTACGATCTGGTGGATGACGTGAAGGCAGCGATGTCGGGTCTGCTCACGCCGGAGCGCCGCGAAACCTTCCTCGGCAATGCCGAGATCCTCGAGGTGTTCAACATCACCAAGACCGGCAAGGTCGCGGGTTGCCGCGTTACCGAAGGCAAGGTCGAACGTGGTGCTGGCGTCCGCCTCATCCGCGACAACGTCGTCATCCACGAAGGCAAGCTCAAGACGCTCAAGCGCTTCAAGGACGAAGTATCGGAAGTTCCTGTCGGTCAGGAATGCGGTATGGCCTTCGAGAACTACGAAGACATCCGCGCGGGCGATGTCATCGAATGCTTCCGCGTCGAGCATATCACCCGTACGCTCTGATCGTGCGAGACTAGAGTTGTGGACGGGCGCCGGATCATATGAGGCCGGCGCCCGAACCTTTTGAGGCCTCGGACTTTTGAGGCCCCAGATTTTTGAGGCAAAGAACAATGGCAACAAAAACCTCGACAGCACAGTCGCAGCGCATGCTGCGCGTCGGCGAGCAGGTACGCGCCGCGATCACCCAGGTCCTGCAGCGCGGCGAAGTGCGCGACGACCTCCTGGAAAAGACCGTCATCTCCGTGTCCGAAGTGCGCATGTCGACCGACCTCAAGGTCGCGACCGCCTTCATCACGCCGCTCGGCGTGTCGGATCATGAGACGGTCATTACGGCGCTCAACCGCCACGCCAAATTCATCCGCGGCCGTCTCGGCCCGCATCTCAGGCAGATGAAATTCATGCCCGAGATCCGCTTCCGCGACGATACGAGCTTCGACAATTACAAGAAGATCGACGAGCTGCTGCGCTCGCCCGAGGTCATGCGCGACCTTGAAGACGGCGATACCGACGAAAAGTAACAGAAGAGCCTTATGTCCAAACCACGCAAGCCCAAAGGCCGCCCGATCTCGGGCTGGCTTATCCTTGACAAGCCCGTCGACTTCGGCTCGACCGAAGCCGTCTCCAAGATCAAGTGGCTGTTCAAGGCGCAGAAATGCGGCCATGCCGGTACGCTCGATCCGCTGGCTTCGGGCATGCTGCCGATCGCGCTTGGCGATGCGACCAAGACCGTTCCCTACGTCATGGACGGCCGCAAGATCTACGAATTCACCGTGACCTGGGGCGAACAACGCTCGACCGACGACCTCGAGGGCGAGGTTATCGAGAGCTCCGACAAGCGTCCGACCGAAGACGAGATCCTGGCGCTGCTGCCGAACTACACCGGTGTCATCAGTCAGGTCCCGCCGCAGTTCTCCGCGATCAAGATATCAGGCGAGCGCGCCTATGACCTCGCCCGCGAGGGTGAGACGGTCGAGATCCCCTCGCGTGAGGTCGAAATCTATCGCCTGACGCTGCTCGAATGCGAGAATGAGAATACAGCGCATTTCGAAGTCGAGTGCGGCAAGGGCACCTATGTCCGCGCGCTCGCCCGCGATTTCGGCCGCGATCTCGGCTGCTTCGGCCACATCTCCGGCCTGCGCCGCAGCTTCGTGGCGCCCTTCGCCGAGGAGACCATGATCCCGCTTGCCGAGCTCGTTGCGCTGGAAGACATTCAGGATGACGAAGAACGCCTGGCGGCACTCGATGCGCTTCTGATCGACACCAGCGAGGCGCTCTCCTCACTGCCGCATCTGATCGTCAACGACGACCAGGCCCACCGCCTGAAGATGGGCAACCCCATCCTGGTGCGCGGCCGCGATGCGCCGGTGGAAGAAAGCGAAGCCTATGCCACGGCCCGCGGCAAGCTGATCGCCATCGGCGAAATCGGCCAGGGCGAATTCCGCCCGAAGCGCGTCTTCGGTTGAGGCCGTTTACGCGGAAGAGGCGTCCCTGGCATGGCTCTTCCCTTTGCTGCCTGAATGGTTTATAGGCAGCGCCAGCATCAGGCATTGCTTGAATGCATTCGCGGCCAAAGCTGGACGACATCCCGGCTTTTGGCGACCTTATCTCCTCTCATCGAAAGGAACATCCGATGTCGATTACTGCTGAGCGCAAGACGGCACTTATCAAGGAATACGCAACGTTCGAAGGCGACACCGGTTCGCCCGAAGTTCAGGTTGCGATCCTCACCGAGCGCATCAACAACCTCACGGAACACTTCAAGGGCCACAAGAAGGATAACCATTCCCGCCGTGGCCTGCTGACGATGGTTTCGAGCCGCCGCTCGCTTCTTGACTACCTCAAGAAGAAGAACGAAGGCCGTTACACCAAGCTGATCACCAGCCTGGGTATCCGCCGCTAAGGCTTTTCGGCGGGCGCTCCTTATGGACGCCCGCCGCATTTGTTTCCGGGGAACGTTTCTCCGACCACCGCAGGACGCCCTAGGCGTTTGCGGGACTGCCCGCGGACCCGGATGGGCCGGATCCGCAAAACCAACCGTTGACCTGTCATGGGGCAGGATTGCCGGATGCTTTCGGCCAAGGCGCACACCTTGGCCCGATTTTCTCGACGAGGAAATCGAGACCACAAAGCCTCCCGTTGTCTTGCCCATGATGCGTCATCAACAATTGCGGTCGTCTGCGCCGTGCCCCAGGGCCAATGGCGCGCCTCCGCATTGAAGGACAAGACATATGTTCGACACTCATTCCGTGGAAATCGAGTGGGCAGGCCGCCCGCTGAAGCTCGAAACCGGCAAGATCGCCCGTCAGGCTGACGGCGCCGTTCTCGCGACCTACGGCGAAACCGTGGTTCTCGCCACCGTCGTTTCCGCCAAGGCGCCGAAGCCTGGCCAGGACTTCTTTCCGCTGACCGTCAACTACCAGGAAAAGACCTACGCAGCCGGCAAGATCCCCGGTGGCTACTTCAAGCGCGAAGGCCGTCCGTCGGAAAACGAAACGCTGGTTTCGCGCCTGATTGACCGCCCGATCCGCCCGCTCTTCCCTGAAGGCTACAAGAACGACACGCAGGTCGTCGTCACGGTCGTCCAGCACGATCTGGAAAACAACCCGGACGTTCTGTCGATGGTTGCCGCTTCGGCTGCTCTGACGCTCTCTGGCGTTCCCTTCATGGGTCCGGTCGGCGGCGCACGCGTCGGCTACATCAACGGCGAATACGTCCTGAACCCGCATCTCGACGAGATGGACGAGTCGATCCTCGACCTCGTTGTCGCCGGTACGCACGACGCCGTTCTGATGGTTGAATCCGAAGCCAAGGAACTGAACGAAGAAGTCATGCTCGGCGCCGTCATGTTCGGCCATAAGGGTTTCCAGCCGGTTCTCGACGCGATCATCAAGCTCGCCGAAGTGGCTGCCAAGGAGCCGCGCGACTTCCAGCCGGAAGACTTCTCCGAACTCGAAGCCGAAATGCTGAAGCACTTCGAAGCCGAGCTGCGCACCGCCTACAAGAACACGCAGAAGGCTGAACGCTACGCTGCCGTCGACGCCGTCAAGGCGAAGGTCAAGGCGCACTTCTTCCCTGAGGGCGAAGAGCCGAAGTACAACGCCGAAGTCATCGGCGCGATCTTCAAGCACCTGCAGGCCAAGATCGTTCGTTGGAACATCCTCGACACCAAGAGCCGCATCGACGGCCGCGACCTCGAGACCGTTCGCCCGATCGTATCGGAAGTCGGCCTCCTGCCGCGCACCCACGGTTCTGCTCTCTTCACCCGCGGTGAAACGCAGGCGATCGTCGTTGCCACGCTCGGCACCGGCGAAGACGAACAGTACGTCGATAGCCTGACGGGCATGTACAAGGAGCGCTTCCTGCTCCATTACAACTTCCCTCCCTACTCGGTTGGCGAAACCGGCCGCATGGGCTCTCCGGGCCGTCGCGAAATCGGTCACGGCAAGCTCGCTTGGCGCGCTATCCGCCCGATGCTTCCCTCGGCTGAACAGTTCCCCTACACGCTGCGCGTCGTCTCTGAGATCACCGAGTCCAACGGCTCGTCCTCGATGGCAACCGTCTGCGGCACCTCGCTCGCTCTGATGGACGCCGGTGTTCCTTTGGCTAAGCCGGTTGCCGGTATCGCCATGGGCCTGATCCTCGAAGGTGACCGCTTCGCCGTTCTCTCCGACATCCTCGGCGACGAAGACCACCTCGGCGACATGGACTTCAAGGTTGCAGGTACTGCCGACGGCATCACCTCGCTGCAGATGGACATCAAGATCGCCGGTATCACCGAAGAGATCATGAAGGTCGCTCTCGGCCAGGCACAGGGCGGTCGCACGCACATCCTCGGCGAAATGTCGAAGGCGATCTCCGAAGGCCGTTCGCAGCTCGGCGAATTCGCTCCGCGCATCGAAGTCATGAACATCCCGGTCGACAAGATCCGTGAAGTCATCGGCTCCGGCGGCAAGGTCATCCGCGAAATCGTCGAAAAGACCGGCGCGAAGATCAACATCGAAGACGACGGCACCGTGAAGATCGCCTCTTCCTCGGGCAAGGAAATCGAAGCGGCCCGCAAGTGGATCCACTCGATCGTTGCCGAGCCTGAAATCGGCGTGATCTACGAAGGTACTGTTGTGAAGACCGCCGACTTCGGCGCCTTCGTCAACTTCTTCGGCGCCCGCGACGGCCTCGTCCACATCTCGCAGCTTGCTTCCGAGCGTGTTGCCAAGACCCAAGACGTCGTCAAGGAAGGCCAGAAGGTTTGGGTCAAGCTCCTCGGCTTCGACGAGCGCGGCAAGGTCCGCCTGTCGATGAAGGTTGTCGACCAGGCAACCGGCCAGGAAATCCCTGCCGACAAGAAGAAGGAAGAAGCAGCCGAGTAAGCTGCGCCTTCCCTAGACTTCATGGGCGCGGGAATCTTCTCGCGCCCTTTTTCTATTCAGGATCGAGATAAAACGATGAGCAGCGAGACGCTGAAGACACTGTTCCACCCCTTTGTAAGCGGCACCGTCGAGGCGCCCGGCGAGGGCGAGCGCGTGCTCTTCCTCGGCGCCGAGGCAGGCTTCGCCCTGCCGCAGGGCTTTGCCGCCGCGCTGAGCGCCGTACAGGGCTTCCGGCCGCTGTACCGGCAGCTGCTCGCCCAGCGCATCGAAACCGCGCCTGAGGTCGAAGGCGAGGATTATGATGCCGTTCTGGTTCTCTGCAACAAGCACAAGGGCGAGAACGAGGCGAATATCGCCGAAGCACTCACGCGCGTGAAGATGGGCGGTCTCGTCGTCATCGCCGGCGGCAAGGAAGACGGCATCCAGCCGCTGCGCAAGCGCATGGAAGCCTTCGGCCTGTCGCTCGAGCATATGCCTAAGTATCACGGCGTCGCCTTCTGGTTCGGTGCGCCGGCCGATCCGTCCGAAATCATCGCCAAGTTCGCCAAGCCGGCTGTGCGCGTCGACGGCCGCTTCGAGGCCGCCGCGGGCATGTTCTCCCACGACCGCATCGACGACGGCTCGGAGCTGCTCGCCTCGCGCCTGCCCACCGATTTCACCGGCGATGTCGCCGATTTCGGCGCCGGCTGGGGCTACCTCTCCGTCGAGATGGCGGAACGCTCCCCGGGTGTGAGCCGCCTCGACCTCTACGAGGCGAATTACGCCGCGCTGGAGGCCGCCAAGGCCAACATCGAGGAGAACTGCCCGAATGTGCCGGCACGCTTCTTCTGGCACGATCTGGCGGGCGAGCCGGTCAAGGACAAGTACGACCTCATCATCATGAACCCGCCCTTCCACGAAAGCCATGCCGCCGAGCCGGCGCTCGGCCAGGCAATGATCAAGACCGCGGCGGCTTCGCTCCGCTCCGGCGGCCGCCTCCTGCTGGTCGCCAACCGTGGCCTGCCCTACGAGCCGGTGCTAGCGACTAGCTTCCGCGAAAGCGGCGAAACTTGCCGCAACGCTCGCTTCAAGGTCTTGTGGGCGAAGAAATAAGGCCTAGGGTACCTCGGTCCGCACACTCGCGTCCGAGGTCACCTTGCCTGTTTCAGAGCGTCATCATGACACTGTCGTTCACCTTGAGCGGCAGCTTCTGCGCAATATCGTTCTGCTGAAGCAGCTTTCGCTCTTCCCCGAAGATACCATTGCGCATCGCGTCTCGGATCGCACGGGATCGGGATCTCTCGTGCTCCTCAATGTCTCCGCCAGCCCCTATGATCGGGACGTCTATCCCGAGGCGGATTGGGTCGCTTTCATCTCAAGCGACGCTCCCGCCCTTACAGAACGGCTTCTCGAGCACGTGCCAGAGAATATCGGCGTCGTGTTCAAGGTGGCCAATGATGCCGACCGACGGCTCATTTCAACGCGCTACGCAACAGAGCAGAAAGCCTGCTATCTATCCTACACCGGGCAGGGCAGCGTCGGGCGCGATATCGACGTGGCTGTCACCGTCGCACCTGGAAACGCCGTTCTCGACGCGCTTGAGAAGCAAGGGCACGCCTGCAACTGGCTGCAAGCCCTGCTCGATGCCGATGAGGCTTTCGTCTGCATCCTCGGTCCCGAGGACGAGCCGCAATCGCTGTGCTTCGTCTTCCGGAACTATGCGGCGGTCTGGGAGATTGGCGGCGTCTATACCGCCGAGAATTCGCGGGGTCGAGGTTTCGCGGGTAAAGTCGTCCGCACGGCCCTGGCCGAACTTGCCAAGAGAAACATGCTCTCGCGCTATCAAGTCAGCGCCGACAACGGCGCCTCGATTCGCGTTGCCGAGAAGCTTGGCATGCAGCGCTTCATGACGCTTACACACCACCTGCGCTTGCCGACCGCTTAGCCGTAAACGCGTTACCGGCCCGAGGCCGGGAAGTGAGCGGCATCCATTGCTCCCCGGTCGTCCGAAGATATACGGGAGCGGTAGAAACGAAAAAGGCCATGCGCAATATAATGCGCATGGCCCTGCATTCGGTTCTGGCTGGCTGCCGCTTACTCGGCGTCGGCCTTGCGCAGCGTATCGAGTGCCGGCATCGAGGTGATGTTGAAGCCGGCGTCGACGAAGTGGATTTCGCCGGTGACGCCTGCCGCCATGTCGGAGAGCAGGTAGAGCGCCGAGTTGCCGACGTGATCGATCGTCACGGTCTTGCGCAGCGGCGAGTTCTGCTGGTTCCACGACAGGATGGCGCGGGCGTCCGAAATGCCGGCGCCGGCGAGCGTGCGGATCGGGCCGGCGGAGATCGCGTTGACGCGAATGCCGCGCGGGCCGTAATCAGCCGCCAGATAGCGTACAGAGGCCTCAAGAGCCGCCTTGGCGACACCCATGACGTTATAGTTCGGGATGACGCGCGTCGAGCCGTTATAGGTCAGCGTCAGCATCGAGCCGCCTTCGTTCATCAAAGGCGCCAGACGCTTGGCGATTTCGGTGAACGAGAAACAGGAGATCACCATCGTGCGGCTGAAATTCTCGCGCGTGGTGTCGGCGTAGAGGCCCTTGAGCTCGTTCTTGTCGGAAAAGCCGATGGCGTGCACGACGAAATCGAGCGTGCCCCAGCGTTCCTTGATCGCGTCGACCGTGGCGTCGACGGACGCGATATCCTCGACGTCGCATGGCAGCACGAAGTCGGAGCCGACTTCGGCGGCAAGCGGCTTGACGCGCTTGCCCAGCGCATCGCCCTGGTAGGTGAAGGCAAGTTCCGCGCCCTGTGCCGCCAGCGCCTTGGAGATACCCCAGGCGATGGAGTGGTTGTTCGCGACACCCATGATAAGCCCGCGCTTACCCTGCATGATTCCCGTCATGTTATTATCCGTTGTAGCGCTGGAAGACGAGCGTGGCGTTGGTGCCGCCGAAGCCGAAGGAGTTGGAAAGCGCGATGTCGATCTTGGCGTCGTCGATGCGCTTGCGCACGATCGGCACGCCGTCGAACTCAGGGTCAAGCTCGGTGATATGAGCGCTTTCGCCGATGAAACCGGCCTGCATCATCAACAGCGAATAGATCGATTCCTGCACGCCGGCAGCGCCCAGCGAGTGGCCGGTCAGCGACTTTGTCGACTGGATGTGCGGGATCTTGTTGCCGAACACTTCGCGGATCGCGCCGATTTCCTTGCTGTCGCCAACAGGCGTCGAGGTGCCGTGCGTGTTGACGTAGTCGACATCGCCCTTCACCGTCGAGAGCGCCTGGCGCATGCAGCGGATCGCGCCTTCGCCCGACGGAGCGACCATGTCGTAGCCGTCGGAAGTGGCGCCATAGCCGACGATTTCGGCGTAGATCTTGGCGCCGCGGGCCTTGGCGTGTTCCAGCTCTTCGAGAACCAGAACGCCGGCGCCGCCGGCAATGACGAAGCCGTCGCGGGTCGCGTCATAGGCGCGCGATGCGGTCTCTGGCGTGTCGTTGTACTTCGAGGACATGGCGCCCATGGCGTCGAACAGGTTCGACATCGTCCAGTCGAGATCCTCGTGGCCGCCGGCGAACATGATGTCCTGCTTGCCCCACTGGATCATCTCAGCGGCATTGCCGATGCAATGCGCCGATGTCGAGCAGGCGGACGAGATCGAGTAGTTGACGCCGTGGATCTTGAACCAGGTCGCGAGCGTGGCCGATGCCGTCGAAGACATTGCCTTCGGCACGGCGAATGGGCCTATACGCTTCGGGCTGTTGTTCTTGAGGGTGATCTCGGCGGCTTCGATCAGCGTGCGGGTCGAAGGACCACCCGAGCCCATGATGATGCCGGTGCGCTCGTTTTCGCTGTAGTCCTTTTCCTCAAGACCGGAATCGGCGAGCGCCTGCTTCATCGCGACGTGGTTCCAGGCGCCGCCCTGCGACAGGAAGCGCATGGCGCGACGATCGACCAGATCCGTCGGATCGAGCGAAGGGCGACCCCAGACCTGGCACTTGAAGCCGTGCTCGGCGAAATCGTTGGAAAAGGAAATGCCGGACTTGGCATCGCGCAGCGAAGCGGTGACCTCGGCGGCGTCATTGCCGATCGAGGAAACGACGCCCAGACCCGTGACAACTACCCGTCTCATGTGTTTCGACCTTTTCGTTTTTTCTAACTTGGAAAACCGGGCATGGATGCCCGGTGCAATCAGGCGTCTTTGTCCTTGGACAGGCCGACGCGCAGGTCGGAGGCCTGGTAAATGGTTTCGCCATCGGCCTTCAGCCAGCCGTCGGCGGTGCCGAGCACCAGGCGGCCGCGCATGACGCGCTTGAAGTCGATGCCGTATTCGAGGAGCTTCGTGGTCGGGCGGATCATGCCCTTGAACTTCACTTCACCCGTAGACAGCGCCATGCCGCGGCCAGGCTCGCCGAGCCAGCCGAGGAAGAAGCCGGTCAGCTGCCACATGCCGTCGAGGCCGAGGCAGCCCGGCATGATCGGGTTGCCCTGGAAGTGGCAGGGGAAATACCAATCGTCTGGCTTCACATCGTACTCGGCGCGGATATAGCCCTTGTCGAAGGCGCCGCCGGTTTCGGAGATGTCGGTGATGCGGTGAACCATGAGCATTGGCGGCAGAGGAAGCTGCGCGTTGCCGGGGCCGAAAAGCTCACCGCGGCCGCATGCCAGGATTTCCTCATAGTTGAAGCTGGATTGTTTCGTCGCCATGAAAACTCTAATTCCCCCCGCAACTAAGCTGATGGATGTGAACGTTTAATCCAAGTTCGACGGAAAATGAAGCATAAGCATGACTGAGCTTCACCCACGTCCAAGGACCGGCTGCGCGCCTTATTTGGTGGTCGCATACAGGAAGGCCAAGCCCCCGGCCAGCACTAATTACGCAAAAAGCCCGATTTCGCGGCGCTTTGACACCTGTTGTCCCCATTGAAACTATTGAAAGCCATTCGTGCAAAAGTTATATGGCTAAGGGAAACCTGATTGCGGGACGCTAGATTAGCTGGAGTTTATTGATGGCGGCTGAAGCCCCTCTTACCATTGAAGCAAGGTTGCGGGGCGCTGGCCTCAGGCCGACGCGCCAACGCGTCGCGCTCGGCGACCTGCTCTTTGCAAAGGGCGATCGGCATTTGACCGTCGAGGAACTGCACGAAGAGGCCGTTGTCGCCGGCGTGCCGGTATCGCTCGCCACCGTCTACAACACGCTGCACCAGTTTACCGAGGCCGGCATGATCCGCGTTCTCGCGGTCGAAAGCGCCAAGACCTATTTCGACACCAATGTCTCCGATCACCACCACTTCTTCGTGGAAGGCGACAATGACGTGCTCGATATTCCTGTCAGCAACCTCACCATCGACAATCTGCCGGAGCCGCCGGAGGGCATGGAAATCGCCCATGTCGACGTGGTGATCCGCCTGCGCCCCAAGCGCAGCTGATCAGCACCTGATCCAGATCGATTTTTACATTACATCGTCGGGATGTCGCCCGGGCTTTGCCTTGTAGGTCGGAAACGTCCAGCCGTAGTAGAGCGCCCCGCCGCGCACCGCGAATGCCGCAAGCACGCCCGCGGCTGATGCCGCATAGAGCGGTAGCCCGAACTCATTGGCACCGGTGAAGATCGCCGCGCCGACCAGTGCCGCGCTGATGTAGATTTCCGGCCTCAGCAGCACCGAGGGCTCGTTGGCGACAAGATCGCGCAACACGCCGCCGAAGGTCGCCGTCAGCGTGCCGGTGACGATCGCGATGGTCGGCGAGCCGGTGGCGGCCAGCCCCTTGGCCGCACCCATGGCGCAATAGGCCGAAAGCCCGACCGCATCGAGCCAGATCAGCAGCCGGTAGCGCGATTCCACCATATGCGCGGTGAAGAACACCAAGACGCCGGCGGCACAGCAGACCAGGATATAGGTGGGGTTCAGAACCCAGAAGACCGGCACGCGACCCAGGACGATGTCGCGCACCGTGCCGCCGCCGATGCCGGTGATGACCGCGAAGAACAGGAAGCCGATGAGATCGAGCTGCTTGCGCGAGGCGGCAAGCGCGCCCGTTGCCGCAAACAGGGCAACGCCGGCATAGTCGAGATAGACGAATGGCGACATCGCGTGCTCCAATGGCGATCTTTCCCTCGAATAATCATGGCCGCAAGGGCGGCGCAAGGCGGATCAGCCAAACTCACGAACCAATGGCGTCCTTATCCGACGAAAAGAGAACCTGTGAAAACGCTGCTGATCGCCTTGAACCTCGTTGCGGCCCTGACCGTATCCTCCGCGGCCTACGCCCAGCAGTCGCTGCTTCCCGATCCTGAGATTTACGAGAAGGATCATTTCAAGCAGCAATGCACCGAGGTCGAGTTCTCCGACGGTTTCGTCACCCATCAGGACATCAACAATGACGGGCTGGTCGACGTCGTCGTCAACGAGGGCGAAATGACCTGCGACGGCACCAAGGGCCCGCAGTGCGACGAGGACGGCTGCGTCTACAATTTCTATCTGCAGGTCGCCGAGGGCGGCTACTTCATGATCGCCACCGCCAAGACCTATGGCTATGATTTCGTGCAGCGCTTCGGCAACAAGGTGCTAGCAATGAAGATGCACCCGCGCTTCTGTGACCGGCCCGACGGCGATCCGAAGACCGATCCCTGCGTCATCACAACCCGCGTGCGCGGCACCAAGTTCGTCACGATCTCCAAGAAGTAGCCGGAAGCAGCCGGGCTCAGCGCGGATAAAGCTCCGAGGTGCGCCCGGCGAAGTAATATCCGACAAGGCCGAACCATTCGCGGATCGCCGTTGCCATGTTCTGCGCGTTCCGGCTCGGCTGGGTGAAGTCGAGCCCCAGGCGCTCGTGGCCGTCTGTCCGGTAGTCCGTCGGCCACGGCGTCACGTCGATGCCGAGCTTGCGAAAGATCCCGACCGAGCGCGGCATGTGATAGCCGGAGGTGATCAGCAGGCAGTTGGAAAGCCCCTGGCCCGCCAGCAGGTCCTTGGTGTTGACGGCGTTTTCAAAGGTGGTCCGCGAGGTTGTCTCCTGGACCAGCCGCTCCTTCGCCACGCCGAACAGCGGGAAGAACCGCTCCGCCATGGCCGCGTCGCCTTCATAGATACCAGACATCGACCCATCGCCGCCCGAGACGAGAATGCGCGACTGCGGATATTTCTGCGCCAGCCTTAGCGTCTCGATGAACCGGTCGCCGCCGGCATTCATCTCGATCCCGTGGCGCGATGTATTGACCTCATTCTCGAAGCCGCCGCCAAGCACGATCATGCATGTGAGCTCAGCCGGATCCTGCGGCTTGGCGAAGCGATCCTCCAGCCCTTGCAGCAGATAGTTGCCTGATGTCGTATAGAGCGTGAGGAAGAGCACCAGCGTGGCGCAGGCGGTCGCGAGCAGGCTGATGATGCGAAAGCGGATCAGCCCCGCGATCAACGCGACGAGGACCAGCAGGAAAGCCAGCGACAGGGGCTGGCCGAAAATCCAGACGAGTTTCGAGAAGACAAACACGCGGGGGCCTCCGTTCCTGCATCGGTTCTGGAACGACGTCTAGCTGATTCGCGCTGACGATGATGCGACGATCACTTCGCGCGCTGAACCGACGCGCGCGTGGTAGCCGACTGGTTGAACCGCCGCTGCAGCGGCTTCGGGATGAGAAGCGCAGCCAGCGCGATCAACATCGCGAAGCCGGCGACCACCCACAGCGCCGACGCACCCGCAACCTGCGTCAGCAGCGCGCCGGCTATGGCGCCGAGCAGCATGCCGAGCCAGGGAACGATCTGGATCGTCCAGTCGAGCCGCCGGTCGCCGATCAGAAAGCGGCCGATGCCGCGCCCGAAACGCGACAACGCCCCGGTCACATAGGTGAGCCCGATCGGCAGCCCCTCGATATGCTCCACCGCGGCATTCACCATCCCCATGGAGGCGACGATCAGGTAGAAGCGGGGGAGCGCAAGGCCGGGCTCGCTCATCAGCGAGGCGCCCGCCAGCATCAACCCGACGCAGCCGAGCACCACGAAAACCCGTCGCTCGGCGAAATGCGCAAGCACGATCCCGGTGGCATTGCTGAGCACGAAGACGGTGATCGCCGCGATCAGCACCGCCGCATGTCCGAAGTTGCCTGCTCCAAGCGAAAGTGCCGCGCGCGTCGTATTCCCGGTCATGAACGACACGAAATCACCGCTCAAAACCAGTCCCGTCGCATCCGTCATCCCCGCCAAGAACGAGATCGAGCCCGCGAGCACCAATCCGGTCGCGGTGCGCCTGGTGTGAATGATCCGCCTGCGTCTTTGTCGTGTCATGGGTGGGGTCCGGGGGCGCTGAAATGGTGCCGGAGACCGTGAGCCTCGCGGCGTAAAAAGGGCTGTTTGAAAACTGTCCGCAGAGCATACGCCCGAGAGGGCGGGGAAGGCAATTATGGTAGGTTGTGTAGACTGCTATTCAGATCGGTGCAGTAGTAGAGAAGACACTCACGTTGATTCGAAGGTGCTGAATTGGAGTTTGGCGAATACATAGTATACGTCGACGAAAGCGGCGATCACAGCATGACGTCGATTGATGAGAATTATCCCATATTCTCGCTTGCGTTCTGCATATTCAAGAAGACCGACTACGTCCGCATCGCCGTACCTGCGATGCAGGAATTCAAGTTCAGATGGTTCGGCCACGATACTGTCGTCATGCATGAGTCTGACATCGTCAAAAAGCGCGGCCCATTTCATTTCCTGCAGTATGACAGGCTAAGAGCGCGCTTCATGGAGGACTTGACGCAGATCATCGAGCAAATGCCGATGACGGTCATTGCGTCGGTTATCCGGAAGGAAAACTTGAAACGAAAATACGCCCGTCCGGACAACCCTTACCAACTCGGCCTCCTGTTTTGCATGGAAAAGACACACGCTTTCATCAAGCACAACGGAGATCACGAACAGCAGTGCCATATCGTTTGCGAGTCGCGTAGTCCTAAGGAGAAGGCTGGGCAAGGCAAGGAAGACGCGGCATTGGAACTTGAGTTCCGCCGAATCGTAGCGGGAGATCATTACCTGCAAGGCGGACGCGAGGAATCGAAGATGCCATGTTTTGACATCGTATTTGCCTCGAAGCAGGCAAATTCCACCGGTTTACAGATCGCCGATCTCATCGCCCGCCCAATCGGCCTACGCATATTGAAAGGCAATCAGCCCAACAGAGCTTTTGATGTTATTCGGGAGAAACTTTGGAAGGGCCCTGCCGACAAGAGTTTCTCATCAGGCTTGAAGGTATTCCCTTAAAAGCGAAAGGCCCCGGTAAACCGAGGCCACGACGCCGACCAGGAACGAACCCCAATCCATTTAGCTACAACATACAAGGATTTTAGAAAAAGTCAAGTCGATTCAATGGGTTGGCGGAAATTGCGCTAAGTGTATGTAAAGACTCGTCTATTGGATTCTCTTTATTGCGTAGCCTTCAGTCCTTCGATGATCGGGAGCTTTAACCGCAGCTTACATGCCACGGGATCGGACCGGTAATTCTAGTCGACAAACTGATTGGAAAAAATTGGTGGAGCTAAGCGGGATCGAACCGCTGACCTCTTGCATGCCATGCAAGCGCTCTCCCAGCTGAGCTATAGCCCCATCAGGGTGGACCGGTTTGTGCCGGGCCTGGGATGCTTCGCGAAGCGCTTGTCCTCGGGAAGTGGCGGCTTAATACGTGCGGTTTTCGCAGATGGCAAGCCTAAAAAAACGGCCCGGTGAATTTTTCTCGCCCGGGCCGATCCTTGTTCGAAATCAGACGTCTTCTTCGTCGCCGGTCACGCCGATGATGTCGCTCATGTCGTCATCGTCGTCGTCTTCGTCAGCTTCCAGGAAGGTATCGTCGTCGTCATCGCCTTCGATTTCGACGTCATCGTCGCCCATGTCAGGGATATCGTCGCCGGATGCATCGCCGTCTGCGTCCTCGAGCGAGACCAGTTCGACTTCCGTGCTTTCGGTATCGACTTCTGCCACTTCTTCCTCTTCCTGCGCGGCTTCAGCAGCGGCTGCAGCCGAGCTTTCGACGAAGAAGGAGAGCGGGTAGGTCTTGCCCGTGTAAGGAGAAACGATCGGGTTCCGGTTCAGGTCGTAGAATTTCTTGCCGGTTTCCGGATCGGTACGCTTGGTTCCAAGTTCAGCTTTCGCCACTGTTGAGCCTCGTGATCGTGAGAATGGCCGAACCTGAGTTCGGCAAATGCCGTTGAAACCGGCGTTCTGTTCGGAATTTATAAGCCGGTCCCCATAATCGTTGCGGGCCGCCATGTCAAAGCCTAACTTCATGTGCCGCCACCGCAAGCGCCATGCGCCGCGCCGGATGACCGGGCCGACGCTTTGTGCTAGTGAGCCGCGAATACTCGATGGGCAACGTGACGCCGGCAGGTTCCGGCTGCAAGACGGATGGGCGACATGTATCAGCCACCGCATTTCAGGGAAGACGATCTTGGCATCCAGCAGGCGCTGATCAGGGCGCATCCGCTCGGCCTTTTGATCACGACCGGCGCCTCCGGCCTGATGGCCAATTCCGTGCCCTTTCATCTCGATGCGGCGGCGTCCGAAAAGGGTACGCTTCGGCTGCATCTGGCTAGGGCCAATCCGCAGTGGCGCGATCTCCAAGATGGCGCCGAGCTGCTTGTCGTCTTCCAGGGGGCCGACAGCTATGTCACGCCCTCCTGGTACGAAACCAAGCGCGAGACCGGCAAGGTGGTGCCGACCTGGAACTACGCTGTCGTGCAGGTCCGCGGCACCGCCCGCGTCATCGACGACGCCGATTGGCTCTTGGCGCAGATCACCGCGCTGACCACGCAACACGAGACGCCGCGTGAACAGCCATGGGCCGTCAGCGATGCGCCGGATGCCTATGTGAAGGCGCAGATGAAGGGCATCGTCGGCGTCGAGATCGAGATCACCGCCATCGAGGGCAAGTGGAAAGTCAGCCAGAACCGGCCGAGCGCCGACCGCGAAGGTGTCGCGGCGGGGCTCGGCGAAACGGCGGGGCAGGGCGAGATGACGGATCTCGTGCGCCGCTATGGCGACCTCGCTGACGCCGGCAAAGAGAATTGAGACACCGGCCGATCGATATCGGCCGACAGCAATGCCCTTAGAATATCGGGCGGGATAGAAAGACGAGCATGCCGACCAGTTCAGACCATTTTGTCATCGCCATCGATGGACCGGCCGCCGCCGGCAAGGGCACGCTGTCGCGCCGCATCGCCGAGACCTTTGGCTTCCACCATCTCGACACCGGCCTGACCTACCGCGCCACCGCCAAGGCGCTGATCGATGCCGGCTTGCCGCTGGATGACGAGCTTACGGCGGAAAAAATGGCCCGCGAGGTTGAACTCGCCGGCCTCGATCGCGATATCCTGTCGAAGCACGAGATCGGCGAAGCCGCCTCGAAGATCGCGGTGATGCCGTCGGTGCGCAGAGCGCTGGTCGAGGCGCAGCGCAGGTTTTCGCAGCGTACGCCGGGCACGGTGCTTGATGGGCGCGACATCGGAACGGTGGTCTGCCCGCAAGCACCGGTGAAGCTTTATGTGACGGCATCGGCCGAAGTGCGCGCAAGGCGCCGTTTCGACGAGATCAAGGCCAAGGGGATCGCCGCCGATTTCGCGGCGATTTTCGAAGACGTCAAGCGACGCGACGAACGCGACATGGGACGGGCCGACAGCCCTTTGAAACCAGCCGAAGACGCGCACTTGCTTGATACGTCGGAAATGAGTATAGAAGCCGCGTTTCAAGCCGCGAAATCGGTCATCGATGCCGCCTTGAACCAAAACTAGGATTTGAGGCGTTCCGCCAGGCTTTGCCCTGACCGCCTTGAACGACAGCCTGAAATTCCGTCCAAGCGCCGGATTGCCTTCGATGAGAGGGCGGACGGGGATCAGGCTCATTCAACACGAACCAACCGGCGCATACGTGTCCAGAAATCCGGACACGCAGGAGATTTCATGTCAGTAGCTACTCCCTCTCGCGAAGATTTCGCGGCCCTTCTGGAAGAATCCTTTGCCAAGAACGATCTGGCTGAAGGCTATGTAACCAAGGGTATCGTAACGGCAATCGAGAAGGACTCCGCCGTTGTCGACGTTGGCCTCAAGGTCGAAGGTCGCATTCTGCTCAAGGAATTCGGCGCCAAGGCCAAGGACGGCACGCTCAAGGTCGGCGACGAAGTCGAAGTTTACGTTGAGCGCATCGAAAACGCTCTCGGCGAAGCTGTTCTGTCGCGCGAAAAGGCTCGCCGCGAAGAGAGCTGGGTCAAGCTCGAAGCCAAGTTCGAAGCTGGTGAGCGCGTTGAAGGCGTTATCTTCAACCAGGTCAAGGGCGGCTTCACGGTTGACCTCGACGGCGCGATTGCCTTCCTGCCGCGTTCGCAGGTCGACATCCGTCCGATCCGCGACGTTACCCCGCTGATGCACAACCCGCAGCCCTTCGAAATCCTCAAGATGGACAAGCGTCGCGGCAACATCGTCGTATCGCGTCGTACGGTTCTGGAAGAATCCCGTGCCGAGCAGCGTTCTGAAATCGTTCAGAACCTCGAAGAAGGCCAGGTTGTTGACGGCGTCGTCAAGAACATCACCGATTACGGTGCGTTCGTTGACCTCGGCGGCATCGACGGCCTGCTGCACGTCACCGACATGGCATGGCGCCGTGTGAACCATCCGTCGGAAATCCTGTCCATTGGCCAGCAGGTCAAGGTTCAGATCATCCGCATCAACCAGGAAACCCACCGCATCTCGCTCGGCATGAAGCAGCTCGAGTCGGATCCGTGGGATGGCATCCAGGCCAAGTATCCGGAAGGCAAGAAGATTTCCGGTACCGTCACGAACATCACCGACTACGGTGCGTTCGTCGAGCTGGAGCCGGGCATCGAAGGCCTGATCCACATCTCGGAAATGTCCTGGACCAAGAAGAACGTACACCCCGGCAAGATCCTGTCCACGAGCCAGGAAGTCGAAGTCGTCGTTCTCGAAGTCGATCCGTCCAAGCGTCGTATTTCGCTCGGCCTCAAGCAGACCCTGGAAAATCCGTGGGCGGCATTCGCTCGCAACCATCCGGCCGGCACTGAAGTCGAAGGCGAAGTCAAGAACAAGACCGAATTCGGCCTGTTCATCGGCCTCGACGGCGATGTTGACGGCATGGTGCACCTCTCTGACCTCGACTGGAACCGTCCGGGCGAACAGGTCATCGAAGAATACAACAAGGGCGATGTCGTTAAGGCTGTCGTTCTCGATGTAGACGTCGAAAAGGAGCGCATCTCGCTCGGCATCAAGCAGCTCGGCAAGGACTCGGTCGGCGAAGCTGCCGCTTCCGGCGACCTGCGCAAGAACGCTGTTGTTTCCGCTGAAGTCATCGCCGTCAACGACGGTGGCATCGAAGTGAAGCTCGTAGACCACGAAGACATCACCTCGTTCATCCGCCGCGCTGACCTCGCTCGCGATCGCGACGACCAGCGTCCGGAGCGCTTCTCGGTTGGCCAGACGGTTGACGCTCGCGTCACCAACTTCTCGAAGAAGGACCGCAAGGTCATGCTTTCGATCAAGGCTCTGGAAATCGCTGAAGAGAAGGAAGCCGTTGCACAGTTCGGTTCGTCCGACTCTGGCGCTTCGCTCGGCGACATCCTCGGCGCGGCTCTGAAGAACCGCGGCGAATAATCGCCAGCCGTCAGGCTTGAAGAATAAGAGAACCCGCCGGAGCGATCCGGCGGGTTCTTTGTTTTCGGTCTCTTGGGAGCAGGTCGAAAGCTGGTCTATTCCCAGCCGACCATCCGCCGGTAGCGCGCATAGGCCTCATCGCTCGCCGGCGCCATCGGCAGGCCGGGACCCGGCAGCATCAGGATAGGCTCACCCATCTCGTCGAGCATGGGTGCGGCGATTGCGGATTGCTGCGCGGCCATGAATGCGTCATCGCTGTCATCAGCGTCAAGGGCGTGTTCCTCAGGCGTCTCCGCCTCGTCAGCACGATCCTGGTCTTCGCCGTCTTCGTTCTCGTCGCCTTGGTCGATATTGCCGTTGTGGTCCTCGCGGTTCATCTCGCGCGAACCGGCATCGTCGGTCTCGTCCTTGGCGAAGTCATAGGGCTGCGGCGCATAGGGCACGCCTTCGATGACCTTCATCAGAACCGGCGCGTAGGTGGCGTCGATCATCTGCCGCGTGGCCGATGGCGTGTCGGTATCCGCCTGTGTCGGCTGCCGCGCGGCCGCTTGTGCTGCCACGGCCTCCAGCGGCGAGGGGGCTGCCTGCGCCGTCATCGGCTTCGCCAGCCCGTTCGCCATCAGCATCTGCTCGGCGGGGCGCTTCAGATTATCGGGTATGTCGGCGATCAGCGTGTCGTCGAGCAGGACGTCGATATCGACCGCCGGCTCGACGTCCGTTGCCTCGAGCAGCGTCTCGGTCGCCTGATCGCGGATGATGACCACGATCATGTCGGTCTCGTCCTTCGACAGCGAAGCCGGAATGCCGACCCAGCTCTTGGGGATGATCGGATCGGCCTTGGTGTCGCGGGTGCTTGTCGGCTCAGCCGCGACCTCGGTTGCTTCCGCTTCGGCCGGCAGAGCGGATGCTTCCGCTGCCACAGGCGCTTCCGCCGCTTCGTCGGTCGAAAGCGTGGCGCTTGCGGCGGTCATCGCAGCCTTCGGCTCCGCGCGTTCGCCGACGGGTGCCGTGGGTGCCTCGTCGGTCACGGCGGCCTGCGCGGTCACGTCGCTTTCGTGGCCCGTGGTCCCAGCTGCCGCCGCCGACGTCGGCACATTCCTGGCTCCAGCGCTCTCGGTCGCCGCAGTCGTGGCGCGCGGCGTGGATGTGACCGTATCGCGATGCAGGCTGATCTCCGGACGCTGTTCCGGGCGGACAGGCGAACCGTCGTTCTGGCTGTAGGATTTGAGAACGGCGCGTGTCGCGAGATCGCGATCCCTCGTGCCGATGGTTTCGAGATAGGCGGCGATGCGCGTCGCGGCGGGGCCGGCCGGGTTCTGCAGCGCTTGGGCAAGCAGCCGCAGCGGGATGGCGTGGCCCTGGGCCGCCAGCTGGCGCTCGATCACTTCGATCTTGGCGGGCGGCAGTTTCTGGATCGCGTCCGCCAGCCGCGCCGCGAAGACGAGGTCCGGCTCGTTATCGTCGCGCGGCTGCGAAAGCGCCTCTCCGGTGGCGGTCAGCACATTGAGCAGCGCCTCGACCATGCGGGCGCGAACGGCAAGCAGCAGGATGTTGAGCTTGGCGGTGGCGCCGGATGTCAGGTCCGGGCTCTCGACCTGGTTGACCGGCGCAACCGCGGTGACGCTGCGCACGATGTCGCTGGCGCTCAGCGCCGAGGTGGAGCCCTGCGAGGGAAAGCTTGAGCTTGACGCTGCACGAACCGGAGACAACATGGCATGCTTCCTCTTTCGTAAAATGCGCTGAAGCAGGTTACAGGAGAGCCGCGTTCATCGGGCTGTTTGCATTCTCCGGCGGTTTCGCGTGCCTGGAGGACGCTGCATCGCGCCACGGAATGCTCAGAAGTTAATGAGCATCCTAGTGATTCACTGTTAACGAAGCACTAATCTTTCGGTGCGTGGCGGGACACTTAGGCCTTGCGTGGTGAGAAGCCGGCAAGCAATCTCAGCTATGCGCGAAAATATCCGTCTCGTCCCAGCCGAGCAGATCGAGCTTGGCGCGGGTGGGGAGGAAAGCGAAGCAGGCAGTCGCATGCTCGAACCGCCCGTCGCGAATGAGGCGGTGGGTGAGCTTGTCGCGCAGCGCATGCAGATAGAGCACATCAGACGCCGCATATTCGAGCTGCGCCTGCGACAGCGTCTCCGCGCCCCAGTCGGAGGATTGCTGGGTCTTGGAGATATCGACCTCCAGCATCTCCTTCAGGTTGTCCTTCAGCCCGTGCCGGTCCGTATAGGTGCGGCAGAGGCGCGAGGCGATCTTGGTGCAGAACACCGGCGTCGTCGTCACGCCGAAAGCATTGAAGAGCACGGCGATATCGAAGCGACCGTAATGGAAGATCTTCTCGTGCGTCGGGTCCGATAGAAGCGCCACGAGGTTCGGCGCCTTCGTCTGGCCGGCCGCGATGCGGATCACGTCGGCCGAACCGTCGCCCGGCGATAGCTGGACGACGCAGAGCCGGTCGCGGCGCGGTACGAGGCCGAGCGTCTCGGTATCGATCGCGATCGCGCCGGTATAGCGAGCTGCATCGGCGGCGGAAATGTCGCCTTCGTGGTAACGGATCGTCGCGGCCATGCTGTCGTCTTTCGCTGAGTAATAATGTTCTGGCGCTATATAGACCCGAAATCCGCGATCGCAAACCACGCCATTTGGCGTGACGTGGAGCCCGTCAGCCGCGCACGGCGTCGGGCGCCTTCGCCTGCCAGTCCGGCAGCGGGAAGATGCGGTCGTAGGCGAGGTTGAACACGAAGGCGTAGACCAGATAGAAAAGCGCGAAGGACACGTCCATCATGAAGGCCTGCAGCAGGCTGACGCCAAGATACCAGGCAATCAGCGGCAAGAGCGCCACAAGCAGACCACCCTCGAACAGCACGGCGTGCAGGATACGAACGCCAAGGCTCTTCTTCGTGCCGCCGGTCAGCCGCTGCATCACATGGTCGAAGCCGAGATTATAGAGATAATTCCACGCCGTCGCCACCGTGGCGCTGGCAACGCCGACGACGCCGATATCGGCGATCGGCATGCCGAAGGCAAACGCGCCGAGCGGCGTGATGATGGCAAGGCCAATGAGTTCAAAGCTGATGGCGTGGCGGATACGGTCGGAGACGGATCTCATGAAATGTCCCTATGGGAATATGCCGGGTCGTCCCGAGTTTAAGCCCATACGGCGGAGGTCGTCCTCACAAGCGCTTATATAAGGATTGGGACATCGAAGCGCAAGGCTGTGAGGAAAGGCTGTGAGGATCAGTAGTGTGGCGGCCTTGTGATCGCCGGCGCTTCCAGCGCTTGTTCCTCGAGCGAAAGGAAGCGCTCGGTCAGCCGGTCCAGCTTGGCGCGCGTCTGCTCGACCACCTTCCACTGCTCCGTCAGCTGGTCGGACAGTTCCTCGATCGTCTTGGCCTGATGGGCGATGGTTTCCTCGAGTTGGGTGATACGATCGGTCTGATCAGACATCGGGCTCTCCTTGCCACGACCGGCCAGATGAACCGGTTATGTGATTGCGCTCTCCAAAGCGGAAATAGGCCGCAAGGTCAATCGTTTCGAGAGGTGCCGTCGCCGATTCACAAAGTGAACCGTTTGGTTACTAAAAGCCCTTGCCGCATCTTTTTTTGTGCGCTAGGCCGATAGGCACCAGGGAGGAATAAAGATGGATATCGGCAATGGATTTTTGCATCCGGACCGGCTCTTTCCGGCCGATCCGGCAACGCGCAGCATAGCGCGCGAGCTTTACGAGAGCGTCAGCGGGCTCCCGATCGTCAGCCCGCACGGGCACACGGAACCCTCCTGGTTCGCCGACGACAAGCCCTTCGAGGACGCCGCCTCGCTGCTCGTCATTCCCGATCACTATCTCTTCCGCATGCTGCACAGCGTCGGCGTCAAGCTCGACGACCTCGGCGTTCCCCGCCTCGACGGCAAGCCCGTTTCGTCCGGCCGCGACATCTGGCGCACCTTCGCCGCGCACTATCATCTCTTCCGTGGCACGCCGTCCAGCCTCTGGGTCGATCACGCCATGTCGGCCGTGCTCGGCTGCGAGGAGCCGCTGACATCAGGCAATGCCGACGCGCTCTACGATCACATCAACGCGCAACTGGCGCTG
Organism: Rhizobium sp. FG113; assembly: GCF_057809895.1. Taxonomy (NCBI): domain Bacteria; kingdom Pseudomonadati; phylum Pseudomonadota; class Alphaproteobacteria; order Hyphomicrobiales; family Rhizobiaceae; genus Rhizobium; species Rhizobium sp. FG113. Next base: position 61,529 of record NZ_JBMDKV010000002.1, read on the forward strand.
CCGGAATTCCGTCCCCGCGCGCTCCACAAGCGCTTCGGCATCGAGACGATCGCCACCACCGAGGGCGCGCTCGACCAGCTGCCGCACCACCAGAAGATGGCCGAGGACGGCTGGATCGGCCGTGTCCGCACCACCTATCGCCCCGATAGCGTCACCGACCCCGATGCCGTCGGCTTCCGCGAAAATCTCGCGAAGCTCGGCGAGCTCACCGGTTGCGACGTCGCAAGCTGGGATGGCCTGATCGAAGCGCACCGCAAGCGCCGCGCCTATTTCCGCCAGTTCGGCGCCACCGCGACCGACCACGGCGTCCCCACCGCCTTCACCGCCGATCTGCCGCATTCCGACAAGCAGCGGCTGCTCGACCGGGCGCACAAGGGCACGCTCGAAGAAGGCGAGGCCGAACTCTTCCGTGGCCAGATGCTGACCGAAATGGCCGGGCTTTCGGCGGAAGACGGCATGGTCATGCAGATCCACGCCGGCTCGCGCCGCAATACCGACCGCGAACTCTTCCAGACGCGCGGGCCGAACATGGGCGCCGATATCCCGACGCCCACCGATTGGGTCGGCGGGCTCTCGGCACTTCTCGCGAAATACGGCCATGCGCCGGGCCTGCGCGTCCTGCTCTTCACGCTGGATGAAACCACCTACGCCCGCGAACTGGCGCCGATGGCCGGCCACTGGCCCTGCCTGATGATCGGCCCGCCCTGGTGGTTCCATGACAGCCCGGCCGGCATCCGCCGCTATCTCGACCAGGTGGTCGAGACGGCCGGCTTCGCCAACATGGCCGGCTTCAACGACGACACCCGCGCGCTGCTCTCCATCCCCGCCCGCCACGACGTCTGGCGCCGTGAGGTCTGCGGCTTCCTGGCGACGCTGGCGGCCGAGCACCGGATCTCGCGCCAGGATGCGGCAATCGCCGCCGCCGATCTCTCCTACGGCAACGCCAAGAAGGCCTACAAGCTGTGACCGAACGACTGACGCGCCTCACCGGCCTCGCACATACGGCCAAGCTTCCCGCCTTCAACCGGGATGTGCTGAAGCCGGGCATCCTGCATCTCGGCCCCGGCGCTTTCTTCCGCGCCCATTTCGCGCCCTATACGGATGCAGCGCTGGCGCTTGGTGGCGGCGATTGGGGGATCGAGGTGGCAAGCCTGCGCACCGCCGATGTCGCCGATCATCTGAACGAGCAGAACGGCCTCTACACCATGCTGGTGCGCGACACGGAAGGCACGGTCGCGCATGTCATGGGCCCGATCCTGAAAGCCCATGTCGCGACCCGCGATCCGGACGAACTGCTGGCACGGCTCGAAGACCCCGCCATCCGCATCGTCAGCCTGACGGTGACGGAAAAGGCCTATGGCTTCGATGCCGCCACCGGCGGTCTCGATCTCAAGCATGCGGATATCGCCGCCGACCTTGCAAACCGCCATACGCCCCGCGGCGTCATCGGCTATCTCGTCGAGGGCCTCGCCCGCCGCCGCGCCAAGGGCGCAGCACCGTTCACCCCTCTCAGCTGCGACAACCTTCCGAGCAACGGCGCTGTGCTGAAGCGCCTCGTGCTTGATTTCGCCGGCCGTGTCGATCCCGAGCTCAAGGCCTGGATCGAAAGCAACGTTCCGTTCCCCTCGACCATGGTCGACCGGATCACGCCCGCCAGCACCGACGCCACCTATCGCGATGCCGAAACGCTCATCGGCCGCGTCGATCTTGTCGCGATCGAAACCGAACCCTTCACGCAATGGGTCATCGAGGACAGCTTCGCCAATGGCCGCCCGCAATGGGAAAAGGCTGGCGCGTTGATGGTCGAGGATGTCTCGGCCTATGAGAAGATGAAGCTGCGCATGCTGAACGGCGCGCATTCGCTGCTCGCCTATCTCGGTTATATCGGCGGCTATGAATTCATCCGCGACGTGATGGATGACACCGGCCTCGCAGCCCTTGCCCACCGCCACATGAACGCCGCTGCCGCCACGCTCGATCCGGTTCCCGGCATCGATCTGGAAGCCTATGCCGACGAATTGATGGCCCGCTTTGCAAACAAGGCGATCGCCCACCGCACCTACCAGATCGCCATGGACGGCACCCAGAAGCTGCCGCAGCGCCTGCTGGAGCCGGCGGCGGAAGCATTGGCCGATGGCAGCAAGGCCGAAACCTACGCCATCGCCGTCGCCGCCTGGATGCGTTACGCGCTGGGCATCGATCGCAACGGCAAGGCCTACGAACTGCGCGATCCCCGAGCCTCCGAGATCGCCGCATTGCTGGCGGACATCCCCCGCAACGGCGGCGCCGTCGCCGCCGCGCTATTCACGCTGCCCGGCCTCTTCCCGGCCGCGCTGACGGAAAACCTCGCCTGGACCGAGGATGTGGCCAACAAGCTCGACATCCTGATCCAGGACAACAAGCTGCCGCTGTTTTGATCGGAGCGGGTGGGGGCCTAAGCCTTCACCCGTGCCATCTCAGGATCATAAAGCGGGGTCAGCGACACCTTGCACGGCACCCGCACACGCGCGACATCGAGCTCATAGCTGCCCGACAGCACGAATTCCTCGCTCACACCCTCGGGATTGCGCACATAACCGTATCCGATCGGCTTGCCCACCGTGTAGCCGAAGCCGCCTGAGGAGAGCCAGCCGACGCGCTTCCCGTCGCGGTAGATCGTCTCGCGGCCGAGCAGCACCACGTCGGGGTCATCGGGAACGAAGCAGGCGAGCATCTTCTTGACGCCCGAGGCCAGCTGACGCTCGATCGCCTCGCGGCCGCGAAACGGGGTGGTCTTCTTCGTCTTCACCGCCCAGCCGAGCCCGGCTTCGATCGGCGTATGATCGGGCCCGATATCCGAGCCCCAGGCGCGATAGCCCTTTTCCAGCCGGCAGCTTTCGATCGCGCGATAGCCGGCATTGACGAGATGCAGCGGAGCGCCGGCCGCCATCAGCGCGTCGTAGACGGTCGTGGCGTATTCGATCGGCACATGCAGCTCGTAGCCAAGCTCGCCGACATAGGTGATGCGCAGCGCGCGCACCGGGCAGCCGGCGACGCCGATCGTCTTGACGCGGCCGAAGGGGAAGGCGGCGTTGGAGACGTCGCTGCCTGTGACTTTCTCCAGCACCGCACGCGCATTCGGCCCCATCAGCGCCAGCACGGAGTAAGCCGAGGTCACATCGACCAGTTCGGCATGCATATCGTCAGGAATATTGCGTGCTATCCAGTCGAAGTCATGGGTCGCGAAACCGGTGCCGGTGACGATGTAATACTCGTCCTCGGCGATGCGGGCACAGGTGAGATCGCACTCGATGCCGCCCTTGTCGTTCAGCATCTGCGTGTAGACGAGCGAGCCCACCGGCTTGGCCACATCGTTGGCTGATATCCAGGAGAGTGCTTTTTCCGCGTCGCGGCCCTTCAGCGTGAACTTGGCGAACGAGGTCTGGTCGAAGATCACCGCTGCCTCGCGCACCGCCTTGTGCTCGCGGCCCACCGCCTCGAACCAGTTCTGCCTCTCGTAGCTGTAAACGTCCTTCGGCTCCTCGTTGGCGAAGAGATCGGCGAACCAGTTTGGCCTCTCCCAGCCGAGCTTCTCGCCGAAGCATGCGCCCTGCGCCTTCAGCCGGTCGTAGAGCGGCGATTTGCGGCAGGGGCGGCCGCTGGAATATTCCTCGAAGGGGAAGGCCAGCGTGTAGTGCTTGCCATAGGCCTCCAGCGTGCGGGTGCGCACCCAGTCGGTGTCGAAATGCGGGCGGCCGAAGCGGCGTATATCGACAGGCCAGAGATCGTAGGGCGGCTCGCCCTTGGAGACCCATTCCGCCAGCGCCATCCCCGCGCCGCCGGCCGATGCTATGCCGAAGGCATTGAAGCCGGCGCCGACGAAGAAGTTCTTGAGTTCCGGCGCTTCGCCGAGAATGAAGTTGCCGTCAGGCGTAAAGCTCTCCGGCCCGTTCAGCAGCTGCTTGACGCCGACATTTTCGAGTGCGGGCACACGGCCGAGCGCCTGCTCCATGATTTGCTCGAAATGGTCGAAATTGCTGTCGAGCAGCGTGTAGTGGAAACCGTCAGGAATGCCCGACGTCGCCCAGGGGATCGGGTTCGGCTCATAGCCGCCCATCACGATGCCGCCCACCTCTTCCTTGTAATAGGTCAGCCGGTCGGGATCGCGCAGCGTCGGCAGGTTGGAGGGGACGCCGAAGGATTCGGTGATGATATACTGGTGCTCGACCGAGACCAGCGGCACGTTGACGCCGAAGCGCGCCGCGAAATTCCGCGTCCATTGCCCGGCGCAGACGACGACGCGCTCGCATTCGATACGGCCCTGCGCGGTGATGACGGCGCGGATGCGTCCCTTGTCGATCTCGAGATCGATCACCTCGGTATCCTCGAAGATCGAGACGCCGGCCATGCGCGCGCCCTTGGCGAGCGCCTGCGTGATGTCGGATGGATTGGCCTGGCCGTCGGTCGGGAGATAAGCGGCGCCGATCAGGTCGTCTGTTGTCATCAGCGGCCAGAGGTCGAAGGCTTCCTGCGGCGTCAGAAGCTGCATGTCGAGCCCGAAAGATTGCGCGGTGGTCGCCTGTCGCTTCACCTCCGTCCAGCGTTCCTCGTTGCAGGCAAGCCGCAGGCCGCCATTCATTTTCCAGCCGGTGCCGAGCCCGGTCTCGGCCTCCAGCCGCTTGTAGAGATCGACGGAATAGCCGAGCAGCTGGGTGATGTTGGCGCTGGTCCTGAGCTGGCCGACGAGGCCGGCGGCATGGAAAGTCGTGCCCGAGGTCAGCTTCTTGCGCTCCAGGAGCACGGTATCGGTCAAGCCGAGCTTGCCGAGATGATAGGCCGTCGAGCAGCCGATTATGCCGCCGCCGATGACGACAACCTTGGCGGTCCTGGGCAATTCCTTCGTCATGTCATTGATCCTGTTCGGCATAGGCGCGCTCGAAGCGCGCACGGTTTTCGGCGGTATAGGCGGCATAGTCGAAGTCGATGGTCGAGTGGATTTCCGACACCATGCTCCACAGCATCTCGCGCAAGAGAGAGGCGCATTTCATCGCCTGGTAGCGTCGCCAGAGGTCCGGCGTCAGCGGCGCCTGGTAATAGGCCTCCAGCATCGCCCGCTCCGCATCCTCGGAAAATTCGTTGTTGGAGGCGAGGCCGCCGAGATCGAAGAGCGGGGTGTTGAAGCCGGCATAGTCCCAGTCGATCAGCCAGAGCCTTTTGCCGTCGTCGAGAAAATTGGCGGCTAGCATGTCGTTATGGCCGAAGGCGATCTCGAACGGCCCAGCCGCCTGCTCCAGCCGCTCCGCCTTGATCAGAAGATCGGAAAATAGCGGGCTATAGGAACTGCCGGCGGCATTGAGCGTCGCGATATAGTCGCGCACCACGTGAAACACCCAGAAGATCGTAGCCGTGCCGCGAAATTCGCGTGCGATATCGTGATGGCAGGCGCGCACCAGCGGGATCACGCGCTCCAGCGTCCCGGCGTCGCGCAAATCCTCCGGCGTCAGGGCTTTTGACTCGATATAATCGAGCACCAGCACGCCCGGCGCGTGGTGGATCACCGCAGGCGAGAGCCCCGCCGCATGCGCCGCCTTGCTCGCCGCCAGTTCGTTCGATCGGCTGATGTGGTGGACGGGGATATCGTCGCCCAGCCGCACGACCCGCTTCAGCGTGCCGTCGCGGACCAGATAGTTGCGGTTGGTGATGCCTCCCGTGATCGCCGAGATATCGATCGGACCATTCCATATGCCAAGCGCATGTATCCGGTCTTCAGGCGTCACGCTGTCCCCCTCGCGGCCTATCCTATTGAAATCTTGGCCAGAGCGGGCTGTGCTGTCAAGCGTGGTAAATGGCCAGGCTAAATGGTGCTGCCCGCGCCGTCGAAGACATGACAGCGCGCCGGGTCGAAATAGGCGGTAACGTTGGCTCCGCGTTCTACCTTCTGCTGCCCGTCGAGCGCGATCGTGAGCTGCTGCTTGTCCGGCGTCGTCGTGTAGAGCATCGTCGCGCCGCCGAGGTTTTCCAGAAGGTCGATATTGACGGATGACAGCGCGATGCCGCCCTTGTCGATCAGCGACAGATGCTCCGGGCGGATGCCGAAGGTCACGCTCTCTCCCGCCTGCGCCGCCACCCGGCGCGGCAGCCGCACGCTGTTGCCGCAGACGCTGATCGTTGTCTCGTTGCCGCCGACTGCTTCGATCTTGCCCTGCAGAAAGTTCATCTTCGGGCTGCCGATGAAGCCGGCGACGAAGCGGTTGGCGGGGTTGTTGTAGAGATCGAGCGGCGCGCCCACCTGCTCGATGCGGCCGGAGTTCAACACCACGATCTTGTCGGCCATGGTCATGGCTTCCACCTGATCGTGGGTGACGTAGATCATCGTATTCCCCAGGCTGCGGTGCAGTCGGGAAATCTCCACGCGCATCTGCACGCGGAGTTCCGCGTCGAGATTGGAAAGCGGCTCGTCGAACAGGAAGATGCGCGGCTCGCGCACGATGGCGCGGCCGATCGCGACGCGCTGCCTCTGCCCGCCCGAAAGCGCCTTCGGCTTGCGCTGCAACAGCTTCTCGATCTGCAGGATCTGTGCTGCCCGCTGCACCTTCGGCTCTATGTCGGCCTTCTTGTAGCCCGCCGTCTCCAGCCCGAAGGCGAGGTTCTTGTAGACCGACATGTGCGGGTAGAGCGCGTAGGACTGGAACACCATGGCGATCCCGCGCTTGGCCGGCGCCACCTCGTTCATCCGCTCATTGTCGAGCATCAGCGCGCCGCCGGAGATCTCTTCCAGCCCGGCGATCATACGAAGCAGCGTGGACTTGCCGCAGCCGGACGGTCCGACGAAGACGACGAATTCGCCTGGATCGATCGCCAGATCGATGCCGTGGATGACGTCAAGCGCGCCATAGCGTTTCTCGACCTTCTGAAGAACGACGCTTGTTGCCATATCCAGGGTTTCCTTATCTGGTCCGTTACCGGGTTCTTGCGCGCCAGTCGGCGTATTTCGGGCTGTCGGGTCCAACCGGCAGGGCGATGTCCTGGCCGCTGTCCGACGATTGATAGATGGCGGTCACCAGCTCCAGCGCCCGCCGCGCATCCTGGGTGCTGACGGGCAGCGGGCCGTTACCTTCGAGATGGGCGTGAAAATGCGCCATCTGCGTGGTGAAGCGCGGCGCCACCGGCTGCCAGTCGCCGATCACGGCGTCGATCCGGCGCTGCACCTCGTCATTGGCGGCAAGGATCGTCCATGGGTCCTTGCCGGGCGAATAGGCCTCGTGGTTGCTCTCGAAGGTGACGTTCTCGAAATGCAGCCTCAGCCGGCTGATTTCCTGCTGCGAGCCGAGCGTGCAGGAGAGCGAGACGAAGGCGCCGTTTTCCATTTGCAGGCTCGCCGAGGCGCAGTCCTCGACCTCGATGTCGTTGACGCGGGTCGCGACGCGGCCGAAGACGCGCTTAGCCGGGCCCATCAGATGCAGCAGCATGTCGTGCAGGTGCAGCGCATGCGTCACCAGCACGCCGCCGAGCTCGGTTGCCCACTTGCCGCGCCAGGGCACGGCGTAATAGGCGGGCGTGCGCAGCCAGAAGGTCTCGACCGAGCCCATATAGGGCTTGCCCGCGATCCCAGCTTCGATGATCCGCTTCGCCTTCTCCACGCCGTCGCCGTAGCGATACTGGAAGATCGGCATCAGCACGCCCCTGGCGGTCTTTTCGACGCGCATGATCTCGTCGACGCCTGATAGCGATCCGGTGAGCGGCTTCTCGCAGATCACGTGCTTGCCCGCCTGAAGGGCCGCCACCACCTGCTCGAGATGGATGCCCGGCGGCGTGCAGATGTCGACGATGTCGATGCTCTCGTCGGCAAGAACCTCGGCAAACGACGTGGTGCGTCCGGCAATGCCGAACTCGTCTGCCACCTCGGCAAGCCTAGCTTCGTTGAGGTCGCAGAGAAGGGCTACCTCGAACTTGTCGGGATGCGGCAGGTAGCCCTCGACGATATGCGAGCGGCCGATGCCGCAGCCGATGATCGCAACTCTCTTTATGCTCATGGGGTACGTCTCTTTGGCATGTTCATCGCGGCCGGTCTCAACGCTTCATGCCCGTCGTGGCGATGCCGTCGATCAGCAGCCGCTGGAAGAACAGGAAGAAGAAGAACACCGGCACCAGCGTTAGCGTCGACATGGCGAACAGCCCGCCCCAGTCCGATGTGCTGCTCGAATCGACGAATGTGCGCAGGCCGAGCTGGATTGTGTAGGTGTCCATGTCGTTGAGGTAGATCAGCGGCCCGAAGAAGTCGTCCCAGGTCCAGATGAAGGAGAAGATCGCCGCCGTCGCCAGCACCGGCAGCGAGAGCGGTAGCATGATCTTCCAGTAGATCCGCCAGGCGCTGCAGCCGTCCATCATCGCCGCCTCGTCGAGCTCGCGCGGAATGCCGCGGAAGAACTGCACCATCAGGAAGATGAAGAAGGCGTCGCTGGCGAGAAACTTCGGCACGACCAGCGGCAGGATGGTGTTCACCCAGCCGAGGTTGAGAAACAGCACATATTGCGGGATCAGCGTCACGTGATAGGGGATCATCAGCGTGCCGAGCATGATCGCGAACCAGAAGTTCCTCCCGGCAAAGCGCAGCCGCGCGAAGGCATAGGCGGCAAGCGAACAGGCCACCACATTGCCGGTCACCGTCAGAAGCGAAATCACCAGCGAATTCCAGAAGAACCGCCCGAAGGTGATGTCGAGCCCGCTCCAGCCGCGCACATAGGATGTGAAATCGATCGACGACGGGATGAGCGAGGTCGACGAGAAGATCTCGTTTTCCGGCCGCACCGAGGCCGACACCATCCACAAGAGCGGATAGAGCATCAGCAGCGAGGCCATGATCAGCAGCGTGTGAACGACGATCGAGGCCGGCAGGCTGCGCTTGGTAATGTCGGATGGCGGCGCGGCGACCGCGGATGTGATCCCGTTAGTCATCGTAATGCACCCAGTAGCGTGAGGACAGGAACGAGAAGGCGGTGAACACGGCGATGATCAGCACCAGGATCCATGCAAGAGCGGAAGCGTAGCCCATGCGGAAGTTCCCGAACGCCTCCTGATAGAGATAGAGCGTGTAGAACAGCGTCGAATTGATCGGCCCGCCCGACCCGCCGGAGATGATGAAGGCCGGCGTGAACGCCTTGAAGGCGTCGATCGTCTGCACCACGGCGTTGAAGAAGATGACGGGTGTCAGCAGCGGCAGGGTGATCTTGTAGAACTGCCGGAACTTCGAGGCCCCGTCGAGGCTGGCCGCCTCGTACATGTCGGTCGGGATCTGGCGGAGTCCAGCGAGGAAGATGATCATCGGCGAGCCGAACTGCCAGACGCTGAGCGCCACAAGCGTGTAGATCGAGTAGCTCGGATGCGAGATCCAGCTCGGGCCCTGGATGCCGATATGCGAGAGCGCGGCGTTGACCAGGCCGTCACCGGCAAAGAGCTGCCGCCAGAGCACGGCGATCGCCACGCTGCCGCCGAGCAGCGATGGCAGGTAGAAGACGGCGCGGTAGAAAGTCAGCCCCCGCACCCCCTTGTTCAGCGCCATCGCCACCAGAAGCGCGAAGATCAGCTTGAACGGAACCGACAGCACGACATAGGTCAGCGTCACCTTCATCGCCGCCGCGAACTTCGGGTCCGCGGTGGTGATGCGCACATAGTTCGCCGCACCCACCCACTCAGGCGAGCGGATCATGTCGAAATCCGTGAACGACAGGTAGAGCGACACCAGCGCCGGCCCGAGCGTCAGCCCTAGGAAGCCGAGCAGCCATGGAAGAAGAAAGAGATATCCAGGTCCGTTGGCGGCAAGGAGGCGTCGCCAACGGCTGTCGGCGACCACTCCCTGATATTGCTCCGCCGTCGCGGCCCGGTCGGCCGTCGCGCGCATCGCATTGCTCATGTCGGTCAACCCCGCGCGAGAAGGCGCGTGATCTCGTCGACAAGCTGTTTGCCGGCATCGGCTGGCGTGACCTGGCCGAAGGCGACCTGCTCGGCAAGCTGGCGCAGAACGGTCTGGCCTTCGCCGGCGCCTGAAGGCGGCGGTGGCGGCAGCGGCCCGGCGAGATCGCCGAGATTGGCCACATAGTTCAGCGGGATCTTGCCGACATCGTCGAGCATGCCGGCCACGACATCACGCATCGCCTTGGATTCCGGGATACCGCGCTCGACATCGAGCACCTTGGCGGCTTCTGGATCCTTGACGAAGAAGTTGACGTAGTCGACGGCCTGTTCGAGCGCCTTGGACTGCGCCGAGACCGAGAAGAACATCGACGGCTTGCGATAATGGCCGCCCTTCGAATCCGCCTTGATCAGCGGGTAGTTGTTGAGCGTCAGCTTGTCCTTGACCACGGCCTGGAAGCCGACGAACTGGTTGCTGTGCGCATAGTCGATCGCGGCCTTGCCGAGCGTCAGCGGCGCGGTGTCGATCGTGTCCTTGTAGAGCGCCTGCACATCGGGCGGCACGCAGGCTTGCGCCTCGCGGAACTTGGCCCACATGTCGAACCACTCGGATGCGTCGTCGGCGCCGAAGGCGATCTTCGAATCCGCCGTGTAGAGCGCCTTGCCGCGCTGCCGCACGTAGTTTTCGAACAGCGGTTCCGCGCCGCTGCCGTCGGCAAAGCCGAAGAAGCCCTTGCGCTTGCCGGCCTTGGTGATTTCGGCGCCCATCTTGCCGAGCTCTTCCCAGGTGGTCTTATTGGTCGGCATCTCGACGCCGGCTTCCTGCAGCGCCACCGTGTTGACGACGGTTGCCGCCGAGTTGGCGCCGAGGCTGACGCCGTAAAGATGGCCGTCGACCTTGCCGCCCTCGATCTGCGCCGGATCGAAATCGTCGAGATTAAGCTTCGACGGCATGTAGGATTCGAGCGGGGCGAGCGCGCCGCGCCGCGCATATTCGACGATATAGCGGTAATCCATCTGGATCACGTCGGGCGCGTTGCGGCCGGCGACCTGCGTTGCCAGACGCGGCCAGTAATCGCTCCAGCCCAGGAACTCGCCTGTTATCGACGTGCCTGAATTCTTGGCCTTGTAGAGATCCGAAACCTTGTTGGTGCGGTCGGCGCGCGGCTGCGAACCCCACCACAAGAGCCGCAACCGGGCATCGGCGGCAAAAGCCCCTGGCCCCAGTGCGGACAGCGAAAGAAGCGTGGCCCCTCCCGCAACGAAATTGCGTCTGCTCACACGAAACGTCATCTGTTTTTCCTCCTCCCTTGGGGAGCGCCTCCACACGCTCCCGGCTGGTTTCTCTTGCAACAAATAACTATTTGGTTACAAGCTATGAAGAAGCACCGGGACTGTCAAGCGACATGTGGCGGCGGGATCGTCAGGCTTGGTTTTTTACAATCTGTTCATAAACAACTATGAGCGCGAGGTTCAAAGGAAAGGGTAGTAGGGATGGATGGCAGCGGAGAGAAGAAACCGGCCAAGCGGCGTTCGCAAGAGCGCGTTTTGCAGCGCGATCCCGAGCGAACGCGTGCCGCCATTCTCGAAGCCGCGACCCGGGAATTTGCTGAAAACGGCATGGGCGGCGCCCGTGTCGATGCCATCGCCGAGCGCGCCGGCACCAACAAGCGCATGCTCTATCACTACTTCGGCGACAAGGAGCAGCTCTATCTGCATGTGCTCGAGGAAGCCTATGTCGGCATCCGCACCGCCGAGCGTGAGCTGCATATCGGCGACCGCAGCCCGGAGGAGGGGATCGCAGAGCTCGCGCTCTTCACCTGGCGCTATTTCCTCAGGCATCCTGAATTCCTGAGCCTGCTCGGCACAGAAAACCTGCACCGCGCCCGCTGGCTGCGGCAGTCGGTGCGACTGAAGGAGCTTCATTCGCACCTGATCGTCGAACTGACCGAGGTGCTCGATCGCGGCAAGAAGACGGGCGTCTTCATCGATGCCGCCGATCCGCTGAACGTCTATCTGACCATCGCCTCGCTCGGCTATTTCTACATTTCCAACCAGTACACGCTCTCGACGATCTTCGGCCGCGACCTTGCCGATTCCGGGAATCTCGACGCCTGGGAACGCCATATCGTTCACGTCACGCTTGCCTCGATCAAAGCCTGATCGCTGAAATTTAGCCCCGGCTATTGACAGCGCCGCTTCTCCTCTGCCATCAAGTAACTGTTTGGTTACTGGCCGGGAGGAGCCGCGCGGCATCGCGCGTCCGGCATTGCAACGCAGTTTTGCAGGGAGGCAGACATGGCACGTCTAGGAATAATTCTGCACGGCGTAACGGGCCGCATGGGCTACAATCAGCACCTCGTCCGCTCGATACTGGCGATCCGCGATCAGGGTGGCCTGACGCTGAAATCCGGCGAAAAGCTCGAGATCGACCCCATCATCGTCGGCCGCAACGCCGCCAAGATGGAGGAGCTGGCAAAGCGCCACGGCATCAAGCGCTGGTCGACCGATCTCGACGCGGCGCTCAAAAATCCCGACGACCAGATATTCTTCGATGCCGGCACCACGCTGATGCGCGCCGAGCTTTTGTCGCGGGCGCTCGACGCCGGCAAGCACGTCTATTGCGAAAAGCCGATCTCGGATGATCTCGAAGTCGCCATCGCGCTCGCCCGCAAGGCGCGCGGCTCGGGGCTCAAGCATGGCGTCGTGCAGGACAAGCTCTTTCTGCCCGGCCTGCGCAAGCTGGCGCTTTTGCGCGATAGCGGCTTCTTCGGCAAGATCCTCTCCGTGCGCGGCGAGTTCGGTTACTGGGTCTTCGAGGGTGATTGGGGCGTGCCGGCGCAGCGCCCGTCCTGGAATTACCGCAAGGCCGATGGCGGCGGCATCATCCTCGATATGCTCTGCCACTGGCGCTACGTGCTCGACAATCTCTTCGGCGAGGTCAAATCGGTCTCCTGCCTCGGCGCCACCCATATCGGCACCCGCGTCGACGAACAGGGCAAGCCCTATCATTGCGACACCGATGACGCCGCCTATGCCACTTTCGAGCTCGAAGGCGGGGCGATCGCCCATATCAATTCGTCCTGGGCGGTGCGCGTGCGCCGCGACGATCTCGTCACTTTCCAGGTCGACGGCACCCACGGTTCGGCCGTCGCAGGGCTGACGAAATGCTGGACCCAGCACCGCGTCAACACGCCCAAACCCGTCTGGAACCCCGACCAGCCGCAGACCATCGATTTCTACAAGACCTGGGACGAGGTGCCGGACACGCAGGCCTTCGACAATGGCTTCAAGGCGCAGTGGGAGATGTTCCTGCGCCATGTCGCCGAGGACGCGCCCTGGCCTTACGGTCTGGAAGCAGGCGCCAAGGGCGTGCAGCTCGCCGAACTCGGGCTGAAATCTTGGGCCGAGCGCCGCTGGCTCGATGTGCCTGCGCTGGAGTTCTGAGTCATGCCTGATATAGCGCGCTATGTACCCATGGTGATCGCGCCTGTTGCCCCGCACGAAAGCGGGGCCTGGCAAACATGGTAGACGATCTCTCCATCAACCTCGCGACCATACGCGAGCAATGTGGCTTCGCCGAAGCGGTCGATCTCTGCCTGAAGCACGGCATCACCTCGATCGCGCCCTGGCGCGATCAGGTCGCCAAGGTGGGGCTAGACGAGGCGGTGCGCATCGTCCGCCAAAACGGCATCAAGCTCACCGGCCTTTGCCGCGGTGGTTTCTTTCCGGCAGCCACAGCGGCGGACCGCCAATCCGCGATCGACGACAACAAGCGCGCCGTCGATGAGGCGGCCGCTCTGGGCGCCGATTGCCTCGTGCTCGTGGTTGGCGGGCTCGCCGGCGGCTCGAAGAATATCGATGAAGCGCGCAACATGGTGGCGGACGGCATCGCCGCCACGCTGCCGCATGCCCGCGCGAGCGGCGTGCCGCTGGCGATCGAGCCGCTGCATCCCATGTACGCCGCCGACCGCTCCTGCGTGAACACGCTCGGCCAGGCGCTCGACATGTGCGAGGCGCTGGGCGAGGGGGTGGGCGTTGCGATCGACGTCTACCATGTCTGGTGGGACCCCGATCTGGCGCGCCAGATCGCCCGCGCGGGTCAGCTGAAGCGCATTCTCGCGCATCACATCTGCGATTGGCTGGTCCCGACACGGGACATGCTGACCGACCGCGGCATGATGGGCGATGGCGTCATCGACCTGAAGGGCATAAGACGGATGGTGGAGGTATCAGGTTTTCATGGCGCGCAGGAAGTCGAGATATTCTCGGCGGAGAACTGGTGGAAACGCCCGGCCGACGAGGTGATCCGCACCTGCGTCGAGCGCTTCCACGACTGCTGCCGGATCTGATTTGGCAAAACAACACATTCGTTTCCGCACGCATGAGGAGGATCATTCGATGGAGAAACGCCGCTTCGCACTGATAGGCACCGGAAATCGCGGAACGACCATGTGGGGCAAGGAATTGCTGGCCGGCTGGCGCGAGCATGTGGATCTGGTGGCGATCGTCGATACCAATTCGCTGCGCGCCGAACGCGCCCGCACCATGATCGGCAGCAACGCTCCCATCTATGAGAACATCGACGCCATGCTCGCCGAGCATGACGTCGACATGGTCATCGTCTGCACGCCCGATTACACGCATGACGACATCGTCGTGCGCGCGCTCGAAGCCGGCATCGACGTCATCACCGAAAAGCCGATGACCACAGCCGTCGACAAGATCCGCCGCATCCTCGATGCCGAAAAGCGCAGCGGCAAGCGCGTCGACGTCTCCTTCAACTACCGCTACGCGCCGACGGCAGCCAGGATCAAGGAGCTGCTCTCCTCAGGCGAGATCGGCCGCGTCACCTCCGTCGATTTTCACTGGTACCTCGACACCAAGCACGGCGCCGATTATTTCCGCCGCTGGCACGCCTATACGGAAAATTCCGGCAGCCTTTTCGTCCACAAGGCGACCCACCACTTCGATCTGTTGAACTGGTATCTCGACAGCGACCCCGAGGCCGTCACCTCGTTTGCCGACCTGCAGAACTACGGCCGCAAGGGCCCGTTTCGCGGCCCGCGCTGCAAGCTCTGTCCGCACACCGGGGAATGCGATTATTACCTCGATCTCGAGGCCGATCCCTTCCTCGATGCGCTCTATGAAGACCCCTCCGAGATCGACGGCTATTTCCGCGATGGCTGCGTCTATCGCGAGGATATCGATATCCCCGACACCATGGTCGTCAGCCTGCGCTACAGGAACAACGTCCACGTCTCCTATTCGCTGAACACCTTCCAGCCGATCGAAGGCCACCACATCGCCTTCAACGGCACCGAGGGGCGGATCGAGCTGCGCCAGTTCGAAAAGCAGCCATGGGAAACGCCGGATGAGGATACGATCCTCCTGATCCGCAACTTTCCGAAGGGCAGGGAGCCGGTCGAGCGCATCGTCGTGCCGCATTTTTCCGGCGGCCACTATGGCGGCGACGACCGCATGCGCAACATGATCTTCAAGCCCGGCATGGAGGACCGCCTCGGCCAGCGCGCCGGCACCCGCGCCGGCGCCATGTCGGTGCTGACGGGGATTGCTGCGCTGTCGAGTGCGCGCAGCGGCAAGGTGGTCAAGATCGCCGATCTGATGCCGGAGCTCACGGGCGGTGATGCGAGCCCGGGCCTGAAGGCGGGTTGATGCGAGCCAGTTGACGAAGGCCGGCGGATCGTTGCCGGCGCTCGCGTCTCCTCAGGCGCTGACGGCGACCGGTTCTTTCGCGGTCGCAACCTCGATCATCGCAACCCAGTTGCGCGCGATCGCAAGGCCACTGGCGTCGGCCGCAGCGCCATCCACGGGAGCGAGATCGGGGTGACGCTTCAGCCAGCCGGGCTCCATGCGCTCGATCGTTGCCTCGAAGCCCGTTTTCCACCCCTCGACCACCGCGCGGCTGGCCTCGAAATGAAACTGGGTGCCATAGGTCGCGCGGCCAAGCCGGAAGGCCTGGTTGCGCACAAGCGGGCTCGTCGCCAGCAGGCAGGCGCCCTGAGGCAACGTGAACGTATCGCTGTGCCACTCGAAGGTGGTGAAATCGACATCGAGACCGGAAAGCAGTGGATCGGTCTTGCCCTCCTCCGTCATCTCGACGGGTTTCCAGCCGAACTCCAGCTGCCGTCCAAGATGGTTTTCCGCGCCATAGGCGCGCGCCAGGATCTGCGATCCCAGGCAGATGCCCATCACCGCCTTGCCCGCCTCGCAAAAGCGCTGCATCAGCCGCGCCAGCGCCGGCAGATAGGGGTAGTTCGTATCATCGAGCGCGTCCTGCTCCCCGCCAAGCACGACAAGCGCGTCATGCTCGAAAATGCTCTGCGGCAGGCGGCCGTCGAGATAGGGCTGGTAGATGTCGAGCGTGGCATTGGCTTCGGCAAGCGCGATGCCGAGCGAACCCAGCGGCGTGTTCTTCATGTTCTCGATGATGGCAACCCGCATCGGCATCTCCTGTCTTGCTGCAGATTGAGGAAGAACACCAAGCCATCACGCATTGCAATATCCGTTGCGCGCCACCCGGCCACTTCGTAAGCTCGGCGGAACTGGAACAACATGCCCGAAGCCCGACGGAAAGCCCTCATGACCGAGAAAAAAGCCCGCGTGACCATCCTCTACTGCACCCAGTGCAACTGGCTGCTGCGCGCCGGCTGGATGGCGCAGGAACTGCTGCAGACCTTCACCGACAGTCTCAGCGAAGTGGCGCTGATCCCAGGCACCGGCGGCAATTTCGAGATCCGCGTCGATGATGAGCTTATCTGGGAGCGCAAGCGCGACGGTGGCTTTCCCGGCCCCAAGGAACTGAAGCAGCGCATCCGCGATATCATCGACCCCGATCGCGACCTCGGCCACACCGACCGGGCGTCGAAGGAAAACTAAGCAGCTCCGGCACACTCAGCTCGCTCGTGCCTAGTCGTAAGGCGAGTTGCAGGTCTTGTAGATCCCCTCATAGGTCACGAAGCGATCCGTCCTAGGATTGTAGCTGCGATACTGGTTGCGGCACCAATCGACATGGAAGTTGCGATCGGGCGTATTCGGCCGTGCCGTTCGCGTCTGTGGCTGCGACGGCCTATAGCGCGTCGGCGGCTGCGGGTTGTAGTATTGCGGCGCCGGGCCCATTTCGCGCGGGCGGTAATAGGTCGGTCCCGTCGCGGTCGGCGGCCGGTAATTCGGCTGCACGTAAGATGGCGTGAAGGACTGCGTCTTGCCGAAGGTGAAGCAGCCGCGAAAATCGCACATGGTCTGCACGCGGATGATATCGCGATTGCCGATAGTTTCGGGAGCAGCCGCCATCGGCATGGCCGAAACCTGGCTGAACGGCATCACGGATAGAATCACAACAACCGGAAATTTCTGAAAAACGCGCATCGCACCATCCTTTTCCTTGAATGACATATAGTGCGTCCAAGCTTTCTTGGCACCGCCCGAAATCCCCGAACGCCCAAAAACCCACCTTTCCCGGCCTTGACCCTAGACTTTTTTGCGTGGTGTCAGAAAAACTTCAAAAACCCTGTTGACACCAACGGGCCACCCCCGTACATGGCTCTCCGTCGCCCAGATGGCGGAATTGGTAGACGCGCCAGCTTCAGGTGCTGGTACCCGAAAGGGTGTGGAGGTTCGAGTCCTCTTCTGGGCACCATTCCCATTTTTGAGAAACCTAGATTTCTCAATTATTTCAAGACTTAGCAAGTATCTTCGATACGCTTTCCGGTTCACCGGAAGCCCTCACGGGGCTTGTCTTGTTTTGCGCAAAGCGCCTTCCAAATGACGCCTGGGAATATCCCTGATACACCCTAAGTCAGCAAAAAATGCTCCTCACACATTAGCGCCGACGTTTGCGTGCCTCGCGCTGATCTCGCAGACGACGCCGAGAATGATTGCTGCGAAGATATATAGGAAAACGTTGCCGGAAAGAGCCTCGCCAGTCGTCGCCGTTCCCAGATAGCGGCGCGAAAATGCCGCATTCGTTTCCATGTCAGGGGTGTTGAAGGCAATCAATAATGCCGCCGAAACGCGGATGAGGCCAAACCAGAAAATGAGGTGGGCGACAATTTTTCCAATGCGAGTGAAGAACATGGCTCTGAGTATCCCGATGTTTACATAGCCATACCGCTTTAACTTGCTCATATGCTCCATTCAAGCGCATAGCGTGTACGTGGGGCCATTCGTTACTGCCTCATCGCAAGTGCCGACGCGCCTATTTCCATGCCTGCCCGCGTAGCCATGTTTTCATGCAACTCTGCCAAGTATTATCGCGCGATTGGTCCCTTAGATAAGCCCCAATCTCTTTCCATCCTCTTCGAATGATGCTTAGGTCACTCCGCTGGGAGGCGACGATATTCATCGATAGTATTCGAGGGACCGGGTGCTGCATGACGAACGTGACGTCTTCTTCCGACAATGGCCGCCGCATCACGCTGAGGGTTGATCTGACGGGCGTGCTCGCCTGTCTGCTCATGGCCGTCATCATTGCCTGCGCCGTCATGAGCTACGGCACCAGGCATCGGATCGACGACGTGGTGCAGCCGGTCGGTCCAAAGGCGACGCAGCAGCAGGCGGTCGATGGCGATGTCGCCAATGGCGGCTAGCGATCCCGCGTGCAGGGTGGCCGTTCAGGCCGCCGTTTGATCATCACCATCTGAGATAACGACGGCCGAGGGCGGCGCCGATGGCGGTCACGAGCGCAATCGCGATCGTGTACCAGGTGGCGACGAAGAGCGGGCTGTCGTCGATGCAATGCCAGGCATAGAGCGCGGAAGCGATCGCGCTGGCGGCAAGCCCGGCCGCGGCACCCGCAAGCGCCGGCCGTCGCGGCGCACCGGCGCGCAGCGCCAGGATGAAACCTAGAAGCGGCGCGATCGACAGAAGCGGGATGAGCATCAGGCAGTAAGCCGCATTGTGTCCCATCATCTGCGGTTCCCAAAGCTCTCGCGGCAGCACCTGGAGCTCGATCAGGACGGCGGCCGCAAGCAGGCCTGTCGGCGCCAGAAGCGCCCATGACGCGGCGCTGACGGGAACGTCAGGGCGACCGATGCGAAACACGATCGTCGATGCGAGAATGGCGAGCACCAGCATCAGACTCACCTTGAAGAGCACGCGGGTGGTCCCCATCATGCTTGCAATGTCGTGGCGGATGCCGATCGCGAATACCAGGATCAGCGCCGAAACGACGATGCCCGCAACAAGCGCTGTCTTCAGCGCGCGCCCCAGCCGCATCCGCACGGGCGTATCCTCGGCCAGCAGGCTGATCAGCTCATTCGTCTTCAACACGTCCACTCCGATCGTCCGTCTCGCCGCGATAAAAGCCGGCAAGTTTCTTAAGCGCCCGATGCAGCGAAACGCGCACCGCACCCTCGCTCATCTTCAACCGCTCCGCCGTTTCCCTAATCCCCGCGCCACCGATCGAGATCGAGCGAACGATGTCGCGCTGCGGATCCTTCAGTCGTTCCAGCAGGTGGATGGCATCGAGCCGATCCATTGCATCGGCTGCCTCATCGTCGCTTGCGACCGTTTCCATCACATCCTCGATCGGCACGCTCACGTGCCGTCCGCGCCGGCGCAGGCTGTCGATCAGCTTGTTGCGCACGATGGCCGACAGCCACGGGCCGATCGGGCGTACCGGATCCCAGGTGCCGCGCTTCAGGTGCACCGCAAGCAACACTTCCTGCACCACGTCTTCCGCCTCGCTTGCGGGCGCGCCGAACTGCTCGCAACGCCGTCGCGCCATGGCGCGCAGATGCGGCGTTACCGCCAGAAGAAAGCGCTGATAGGCCTGCGCGTCGCCATCAAGCGCGCGGCGCATCCAGGCTGCCCATTCCTCTTCACGCGCCGAATACTTCACCCGACATCATCCTCTACGAACGGGCACATGCAATTGTTACCGGACCTTGGAAATATTTCGCCGACCTCGCAAGGCCGCATCGCTTAAAAAAGCGTCGGCGACGAGTATCGAATTCCGTGAGGAAGGGAAAGAGCCGATCAGCGGACGGGCTGGTAATGGCCGCGCAAAGGAACCTGGCTGCCGGTGGAAATCACGCCGTCTCGATCACACACATAAACAGTCATCGGCATGCCGCCGGAGCGGAAGATCTCGTCGTAGCGCCGGCGCACAAATTGCGTCTCGGTGCGGCAGGTCAGTTTAGGCTCCAGCGAAGGGTCAGTAGGCGCCTTGACGCCGGGCAGGTTGGCATAGGGATAGGCCGATTGCACCCGCCCCTGGCCGGCGCGGCCCCAGTCGGTCGAAAACGCCGGCGCGGGTAGAACGCCGCTCGAAAGCGTCAGCGCCACGAGAACGATTTTTTCGAAATTGCCAAGCCGCATCAATTCCCTCCGGCCGTTTGCCGGTCTCTCTATCAATGCGCTCGATGTAAGCACGCCACTCCAGCGCATCAAGCGGAAGCACGCGCCGCTCCCGCAAACGTGACCTCATGCGAGCCTAGGCCGGCTTGCGGAAATAGCCGCGAAACGTCGGATGAGCGAACAGGCTCGCGAGGATGGCAAAGCCCGCGCCGAGGAGGAAGCCGGCGAAGAACCCGCCGATGACGCCGGCAATCAGCAGCGCCGTCTTGCCCGGCCCGTTGGCCTTCAGCGGCGGCTCGGCCTGCGAGATCACCCGCACATTGCTGCGCGACAGGCTCTGCTCCTCGCTGGTCTGGCCGGAGCGCTTGAGCACGGTCTCGTAGATATCACGCGCGGCGGTCGCCTTGCGCTGCAATTCGTTGAGCTCGACCTGCTTGTCGGAGGTGTTGACCTGCAGCGCCTTTTGAACCGACAGCTCCTTGGAGACGGCGTCCTCGGCCTTCTTCGCCTGCTGGTATTCGCCCTGCGCCGTGCTCGCCAGCCGCTGCAGCTCGCCACGGATCTGGTCGGAAATGCTTTTGAGCGACGAGCGCGCCGCCTGCAGGCGCGGATGGCGTGTGCCCATCTGGCTCTCAAGGCTGCTCACCATGGCGGCCTGCGTCGAATACTGCTGGCGCAGCGTTGCAAGCGCCGTCGAAACGCCGCCACCCTGCGATGTGCCGCCGACCACGTCCTCGAAGCGCAAGTTGGCCGCCGCGTCCGCGCGCGCCTTGGCCTGGATCGTCTTGTCCTGCGCGGTCACCAGCAGCGTGTTGAGTGAGGCCAGGCGCTGGTCGGAGATCAATCCGTTCTGCGTCGAGGCCATGTCGTTGTCGGCGCGGTAGGTCTCCACCGCCTGCTCGGCCTCCTGCACCTTCTGGCGAAGGTCGGTCAGGCGGTTGTCGAGCGTGGTCGAGGTATCCTGGTAGAGGCCTGAGCTTGCGCCGTCTTCTTCCTGCAGGAAGGAGGCCACGACCTGGTTGGCGAGCCGCGCGGATTTCTCGGCGTTCTTCGTGGTGACGTCCATGGAGACCACATAGGTGGAGCTCTGGCGGGTGATGACGAGCGCCTTCTGCAGCGCGCTGATGACGGCGGCACTGTCGGCCCGGCCGGCGTTGAATTCCGGATCCTGGTCGAGCTTCATCGCATCGGCGACACGGCGCATCACGTTGCCTGAGCTCAGGATCTGCACCTGGCTGTCGATCATCGCCGAGATCATCTCGGGCGAGGGGCCTGAGGCCTGCGTGCTGGGATCGTTGAGGCCGATCTGGCGCGGGTCGAAATAGAGCGTCGTGTTGGCCGTGAATTTCTGCGTCGACATCGGCAGCACGACGGCGCCGGCAACCGCGCCGAGCACGGAGAGGCCGAGAATGAGGAGCCGCTTGTTCCAGATCGCCTGGATCGCCGAGCGGGTGTCGAGCAGCGGTCCGCCCGGCTCTGCGCGGGCGACAGCGGGCGCGATCACGGGTGCGGCGACAGGCTCAGTCACTGGCGTCGTAAGGGGCGCTGGTGCCGCCTCGCGTGCGACGGTGTTGGCGGATCGAGGCGCAGCGTCGGCGCTCGGCTGGATCGGGTCGTCGCGCTCGGTCGTCCGCGCGGGCTCGGCGGCGGCTGGTGGCGGTACCGGTCTCGATCGGCTCTGCGGTTGCGTGTCTTGAGGGGCGGCGTCGGTGATCAGCGAGGCAGGGGTGGGCTTGGCGGGCACGAAGTCGGACGGGCGCAGCACCGGTCCGGGCGTGCCGGTCCGGTTGGCCTCGGTGTTCGGCGGCTCATAGCTGCGCCATTGTGGCAGCCGGCCAACCTTGTTCCTGTCAAACTGGTTCATGCGCGCGCTCGTTGCTCGCCTCTAAAATACTGGCGACGTGGGCTCGACTTTAGAAATCCTTAGCTAACGGACCGTTAAGATGCCGGGACAAGCAATGACACCAACGACCAGCCGAACCCGGAAGCGGTATCAAATGAGCGACAAATCTTCCCCCCGGCGGCGCCTCGCGGCGGCCGTCCTGGCAACGATCTTGCTCCAGGCCGGTGGCGCCAGCGCGCAGGGCACGTGCCTGCAGGGCATCAATCTTTCCGGTGCCGAATTCGGCGAGCGCGGCGGCGAGGTCTTCAAGGCCTATGCCTATCCATCCGAGGAAACCATCGCCTATTTCGCCAAGAAGGGCTTCAACACCGTGCGCCTTCCCTTCCTCTGGGAGCGCCTGCAGCCCGAACTCGGCAAGCCACTCGACGAAGCCGAGCTGCAGCGGCTGAAGGACACGGTCGAGCTTTTGCGCAAGCAGCATCTGACCATCATTCTCGATCCGCATAACTATGCTCACTACGACAAGGTGATGATCGGCACGCCGCCGGTCACCGATACCGCCTTCGCGGAATTCTGGGCGCGGCTGGCGATCGAATTCTCCAATCAAGAAGATGTGATCTTCGGCCTGATGAACGAGCCTTACGACATCGGCGCCGATGCATGGCTGAAGGCGGCCAATGCGGCGATCCGCACGGTCCGCGCGACGGGGGCGAACAATCTGATCCTCGTTCCCGGCACCCGCTTCACCGGCGCCCATTCCTGGCAGGCGGATGCGCCGGGTGGCGCCAACGGCACGGTCATGCTTGGCGTTCGCGATCCGCGCAAGAATTACGCTTACGAGGTGCATCAGTATTTCGATCAGGATTCGTCCGGCATGCACGCCGAATGCAGCGGCAACGACAGCGCGCTCAACGCAGTCACCGCAATGACCGACTGGGCGAAGAAGAACAACACGCGCGTCTTCCTCGGCGAGTTCGGCGTATCGCAGGACAAGGCCTGCGTGGCAGGCCTCGGCCGCGTGCTCAATCACATGCAGGCAAACCCCGATGTCTGGCTCGGCTGGACCTATTGGGTGGCTGGCGACTGGTGGCCGGAGACCGAGACGCTGAACGTGCAGCCGCGCAACGGCAAGGATCGCCAGCAGATGACGGCGCTGGAAAACGCCATCAAGGCGCCGCCCGCCGACAAGGCCAAGTGCAAGACGCTGGTGGATTGAGGCTATGGCAGGCAAGGGCACGACCGTTAAGGAGCCGATCGACTACAGCATCCTTGCTGTCAGCGTGCTCGGCGTGACCTACAACGCCATCCTTGCCTTCATCAATCACAACATCATGCCGCTGACACCAACCGCCGTGGTGATGAGCGAGATCCTGATCCTCGCCTATAGCTTCGGCTATATCCTGAAGAAGGGAATATTCGAGGAGGATATCATTCCTCTCGGCTATCTCCTCGCGACGATCGTGCTGACTGTTTATGTGATGGTCATCAACAAGGCCGGCTATATCGATCATCTCCGCAACGTCCTGATCATCTTCGCTTTCACGGTGCTCGGCCGCTGGAGCAACGAGCGAACGCTGCGGCTCGCCTTCAAGATCTGCTGCATCACGGTTCTCGCCGTGCTGGTCTGCGAAATCATCTCGACGCCAGCCTATGTGGCACTGGTCCATCCGGCCGAATATTTCCAGAACACCCGCGGCGTGCCTCCCGCCACCTATAGCGACGCCGGCCTGTTTCGCGGCGCGCTCGGCTTCGAGGGCCGTTTCTCCTTCGGCCTGATCGACCACCGCTCCTCCTCGATCTTTCTCGAACAGGTGTCGCTCGCCAATTTCTGCGGCGTCATGGTCATCTATCTCGTCAGCTTCGCCAATCGCATCACGCTGTTCGATCGCCTGATCTTCGTCACCACGATCGTGCTCATCCTGGTGACCAACGATACCCGCACCATGCTGATCTTCGCCATCGTCAGCGCCGCCGGCTATGTCATCTATCCCTTCATCCCGAAGATCTTCAATTTCCTGATGATGCCGGGCATTGTCATGGTCGGCTTCATCATTCACGCCTTCAAGCCGAACGCCCATGACGACGACTTCGTCGGCCGCATCAGCGGCACGATCAGAAACATCATCGCCATGGATCTGCCGGCAACGATGGGGCTTGAGCTCGACAAGGCCACCACCTTCGTCGACAGCGGCTACGTCTACATCACCTACGGCGCTACCATTTTCGGCCTCATCCTCTTCTGGCTCTTCGTCTCCTTCTATCCGGCCGGCCAGACACCGAACCAGAAGCGGCTCTGCCATTCCCTGTCGCTCTTCATGTTCCTGAACCTGATGATCGGCTCGACCGCGATCTTTTCCATGAAGACCGCGGGCCTCGGCTGGCTTCTCGTCGGCTTCCTCAAATTCAACGAGGGCACCAAGGCCACGGCGGGGATTCGCGGTTCCACGACGCAAAGTGAACGGACTCCGATAGGAAACGCCGTAAGCTGACGGTCGATGGGATGTGCCGGCCATTGAGGCCGCTCTTCTCGATAAACTTGGTGCAGCGGCGTGAGCGTCGTGCTTGATCGGCCATGGCGCTTTGATCTAAGCAGGCTCCACAGCCGATGCCAGAGGGCCGACGCTTGAACAAGGAATATGACGCATGACGCAATATGTACTGACGGTAGCCTGCAAATCGACACGCGGCATCGTGGCGGCGATTTCGACCTATCTGGCCGACAAGGGCTGCAACATCATCGATAGCTCGCAGTTCGACGATCTCTCCACCGGCATGTTCTTCACCCGCGTCAGCTTCATCTCCGAAGAGGGCGCGACGCTGGCGGCCATCCGCGAAGGCTTCCAGCCGATCGCCGAGAAGTTCGAGATGACCGCGGAAATCCACGACGGCGATCAGCGCATGAAGGTGCTCTTGATGGTCTCGCGCTTCGGCCATTGCCTGAACGACCTGCTTTACCGCTGGAAGATCGGCGCGCTGCCGATCGATATCGTCGGCGTCGTCTCCAACCACTTCGATTATCAGAAGGTCGTCGTCAATCACGACATCCCTTTTCACCACATCAAGGTGACGAAGGAAAACAAGCCCGAGGCCGAAGCGCAGATCATGCAGATCGTCGAATCGACTGGCACCGAGCTCGTCGTGCTCGCCCGCTACATGCAGGTGCTCTCCGATGCCATGTGCAAGAAGATGTCCGGCCGCATCATCAACATCCACCACTCCTTCCTGCCGTCGTTCAAGGGCGCCAACCCCTACAAGCAGGCCTACGAGCGTGGCGTGAAGCTGATCGGCGCCACCGCGCATTACGTCACCGCCGACCTCGACGAAGGCCCGATTATCGAGCAGGACACGGCGCGCATCACCCATGCGCAGTCGGCCGACGATTACGTCTCGATCGGCCGCGATGTCGAGAGCCAGGTTCTCGCCCGCGCCATCCACGCCCACATCCACCACCGCGTGTTCCTGAACGGCAACCGCACCGTGGTCTTCCCGGCAAGCCCGGGCAGCTATGCCTCTGAGCGCATGGGCTAAACCCTTGGTATCGGGCGTCCGTTAATTCCCAGGCCTGCAATTGCTAGGCCGGTAATTCCTAGTGATGACGCCCGATCCCTTGCTTGCCGATAGCAAGCTGTCGATTATCTGCTTATTGTGCAGGATCGAATCGTGCGGTGGGGGAATGCCATGACCGATGAAACGCTCGCTCAGCGTCTCGAGCTTCCGCGTCCGGATGTGACGGCAGAGGAAGCCGGAGACATCCTGCAGTCGCGTTACGGTCTGTCGGGCCAGCTCAGCGAACTCGGAAGCCAGCAGGACCGCAACTACCGCGTCGATACAGGCGAGCAGCGATACGTCCTGAAGATCTGCCACATGATCTACGAGACGATCGAGCTCGAGGCGCAGAATGCCGCGATCCGTCATCTCGCGGGCATCGAGGGCGCGCCGCGCGTGCCCCGTGTGGTCGCCTCCACCGATGGCCAGGACATCGTCGCCGTCGTCGTCCGCGACCAGACCTATCAGGTCCGCCTGCTCGAATATCTCGAAGGCGAGGGGCTGACCAAGCCCTCCCATCTCCCCAAACAATCCGTGGCGGCGCTCGGCGCGCTCTGCGCCAATCTCGCCCGGTCCCTGGCCGATTTCGATCATCCGGGCCTAGACCGCAACCTGCAATGGGACCTGCGCCGCGCCGGTCCGGTCGCCGTCCAGCTCTTGTCGGCGATCACCGATGGCGCCGCGCGCGACCGTATCGCCAAGAACATGGTCGCCGCCGTCCGTCGCGTGCAGCCCTTCGCGCCGGCGCTGCGCCTGCAGGCCGTCCATCACGACGTCACCGGCGACAATGTCGTCAGCCGCCGCGACGAAAAAGGC
This sequence comes from Rhizobium sp. FG113, assembly GCF_057809895.1. Lineage (NCBI taxonomy): Bacteria > Pseudomonadati > Pseudomonadota > Alphaproteobacteria > Hyphomicrobiales > Rhizobiaceae > Rhizobium > Rhizobium sp. FG113. The sequence continues at coordinate 87,942 of NZ_JBMDKV010000002.1, forward strand.
CGTCTCATTCCCGATGGCGTCATCGATTTCGGCGATATCATCCGTGGCTGGCTGGTCGGCGATCTCGCCGTCACCTGCGCCTCCCTGCTGCACCAGGCCGATGGCGACCCCCTCTTCGTGCTGCCCGCCGTCAAGGCCTATCACGAGGTCTATCCGCTCAAGGAAGAGGAGCTCAGGGCGCTCTGGCCACTGGTCGTCGCCCGCGCCGTCATCCTGGTGGCGAGCAGCGAGCAGCAAATCTCCATCGATCCCGAAAACGAATATGTCCGCGCCAACCTCGTGCTTGAGCAGCGCATCTTCGATACCGCCATCGCCGTTCCCTTCGATCTCATGGAAACGGCGATCCTGAAGACGGCGGGCATCGAACTTCCGGCCGTTGCGACCGAGCATTGGCATCCGCTGCTGCCCGATCTCGACCTCCAGAACATGCTCTATGTCGACCTCGGCGTCGAAAGCCAGCACTTCGCCGCCGGCAATTGGGGCCAGGGCGATATGGACTGGCGCCTGCTTGCCCGCGCCGCTTCCGAGGCCGATGCCGCCGCCACCCGTTACGGCGAATACAGATTGTCGCGTGCGCGCCTGCTGAGCGCCAGGCCGTCCGCCACCTACGCCCTGCATGCCGATATCTGCCTGGCCGCCGGCAACCCAATCGCGGCCCCGTTCTCGGGCCGCATCAGCTGGCAGAACCACCATCTCGTGCTCGAGGGTGCCGATATCAGCCTTCATCTCGACGGCCTCGACCCCTCGGTCGAGGATGGCGCCGAGCTCCAAGCTGGTCAGGCGATCGGCGTGGTCTCCGGCGAGCAGGGTTCGCTCGGTGGCCTGCGCGTGCAGCTCTCGACGCTGAAAGGCGCCGAGCCGCCGCTCTTCTGCACGCCCGCCGAAGTCTTCGCCTGGTCGGCGCTCTGCCCATCGCCGGCAGCCTTGTTGGGCAAGGGCGTCGAGGCGCCGAAGCCTGTCGACGCGGAAATCCTCGCGGTGCGCACGGCTCATTTCGCCGCCGCCCAGAAGCACTATTACGAGACCCCGCCGCGCATCGAGCGCGGCTGGAAGGAGCACATGTTCGATGTCGAGGGACGCGCCTATCTCGACATGGTCAACAACGTCACCATCCTCGGCCATGGCCATCCGCGCCTGGCGGACGCCGTCGGCGAACAATGGCTGCGGTTGAACACCAATTCGCGTTTTCACTATGCAGCAGTCGCCGATCTCTCCGAGCGGCTGGCGGCTCTGGCCCCTGAAGGCCTCGACACCGTCTTCCTGGTCAATTCGGGTTCTGAGGCCAACGATCTGGCGCTGCGGCTTGCCTGGGCCCACACTGGCGCGCGCAACATGCTGAGCCTCTTGGAGGCCTATCACGGCTGGTCGGTGGCGAGCGATGCCGTCTCCACCTCGATCGCCGACAACCCGCAGGCGTTGACGACGCGGCCCGACTGGGTCCATCCGGTCGCCGCGCCCAACACCTATCGCGGCGAGTTTCGCGGCCCCGATTCCACCGGCGACTACCTGCAGAGCGTCCTTGCCGCGCTGGAACTGATCGATGCCAGCGGCGAACGGCTGGCGGGCTTTATCGCCGAACCGGTCTACGGCAACGCCGGCGGCATCGCGCTGCCGCATGGCTATCTCGCCGCCGTCTATGGCCAGGTGCGCGCCCGTGGCGGCGTCTGCATCGCCGATGAGGTGCAGGTCGGCTACGGCCGGCTTGGCCACCATTTCTGGGGCTTCGAAGAGCAGCAGGTGGTGCCCGATATCATCACGGTCGCCAAGGGCATGGGCAACGGCCACCCGCTCGGCGCCGTCATCACTACGAGGGCGATCGCCGATTCGCTGGAGAAGGAGGGCTATTTCTTCTCCTCGGCCGGCGGCAGCCCGGTCAGCTCCGTCGTCGGTATCACCGTGCTCGACATCATGGCCGACGAGGCGCTGCAGCTGAACGCCCGCGAGATCGGCGATCGGCTGAAGGGCCGGCTGGTGGCGCTGATGGATCACCACCCGCTGGTCGGCGCCGTGCATGGCATGGGGCTTTATCTCGGCGTCGAGTTCGTCCGCGACCGCGAAACGCTGGAGCCGGCCACCGAGGAGACGGCGGCGATCTGCACGCGCCTGCTCGAGCTCGGCGTCATCATGCAGCCGACCGGCGATCATCTCAACGTCTTGAAGATCAAGCCGCCGCTCTGCCTTGCCGCTGAAAGCGCCGATTTCTTCGCCGACATGCTGGAAAAGGTGCTGTCCGAGGGCTGGTGAGCGGCCTTACTCGGCCGCGCCGCCTGCCTGGCCATCCAGCCAGGCTACCAGACCGTCCAGCGTCTGCAGCCCGTATTCGACGGCGCCAAAGCCGATGACGAACTGACGCCGCGCGCGGGTCGGATGCAGCTGGCGCATGGTCAGCACCGTCTTGCCGTCGGTCTGCTCGTCGAAGGTCACCGTCACCCGAAAGCGATCGGGGTCCTCGGGGTCGGGCGTGCCGTAGTCCATGACGATCCGCTCGTTGGGCACGATCTCAAGAAAGCGCATGAGATTGGGGAAACGCTGCTCCCGGCCTTCGAACATGCCCACCATATCGAACCGCCACACGCCGCCTTCGCGGATATCGGCTTCGATGCTCTCGATCGCAAGCCCTGTGGGGCCATACCATTGCGCCAAGGCATTGGGGTCCATCCAGGCCGCGAAGACCCGGTGGCGGGGATGATTGATGACCTTCACCAGCACGATTTCGCGGTCCAGCGACCAGCTGTCAAACGGATCTGCCATATGCTTCAATCTCCTCCCACTTCGTCTTGCGTATTGTCGAGATAAGTCTCCAGACGATCCAGCCGCTGGCTCCAGCGCAGCCGCTCGGATGCCATCCAGTCCGCTGCCTCGTCGAAGCGCGCCTGCACCAGGCGGCACCAGCGGCTGCGACCGCGCTTCTCGCTGGCGATGAGCCCGCAATCTTCAAGCACCTTCAGATGCTGGACGAAGGAGGGCAGGGCCATGTCGAAGGGCTCCGCCAGGATGCTGACCGATACCTCGCCCTCGGCGAGCCGCGAGACGACGGCGCGGCGTGTGGGGTCGCTGAGAGCGTGAAAGGCGAGGTCGAGCGGGGTCGAATGATAGGGCATGTCGTTTTTTACGACAGGCCGGGTTGCGGGTCAATATTAGAAAGGTACTTGCCTTAGTAATTTGATCTGATACAAAGGCAGTGACCTTAGTATTTAACCTGTGAGGAGGATAGCACGATGGCAGTCCGTATCGATCTCATGATCTCGCTGGATGGTTTTGCCACGACGACCGACCAGACGCCAGAAGTCCCGTTCGGCGAGGACTGGCCACGGCTCGTGGGCGCTTACATGGCCACGCGGACCTTCCGCGAGCGCGTGTTCAAGGACACAAGCGGCAGCGGCACCACCGGCCTCGACGATGACTATGCGCGGGCCTATTTCGAGAATATAGGCGCCGAGATCATGGGTGCCGGCATGTTCGGCCTGCACAATTTTCCCGATGATCCGGACTGGCGCGGATGGTGGGGCGACGAGCCGCCCTTCGGTTGCCCGGTCTTTGTCCTCACGCATAAGCAGCGCCCGTCGATCGAGATGTCCGGCGGCACGACCTTCCACTTTCTCAGCGCTGATCCCGTCGATGCGCTGGCGCAGGCGACGAAGGCCGCCAACGGCAAGGATGTACGCGTCGGCGGCGGACCTACGGTCGCGCGCGATTTCCTGAAAGCCGGTCTCGTCGATCAGCTTCATGTCGCGATCACGCCGATCCTTTTGGGTCGCGGCATCCGCCTGTGGGATGACTTGCGTGGCCTCGAAGCGGGCTACACGGTCAAATCCGAAACCGCGCCCAGCGGCACGATCCACCTGACTTTCAAGCGTTAATCGCCGCCTGCGGGCATTAACCATTTCGGTCATTTCGAGGCTTACAGACTTTTAATCAAAAGCCCCATTGCCGGAATCAGACGCACTCCCTATCTCTGGCTGCGAGCGACGGAGAGTTCCGTATCGTCATACCAAGTGCACAAAGACCTGCTAATGGTCTTCTCGTGAATTCGGGTTTGGCGGAATGATATTTTCCTAATCGCCGACATTTTGACACGTTTCGGAATATGTTTCCGACAGTTCGTTATGTATTCTCTACAAATAAAGTAGATTATACGGAACGCCAACCGCCGGTCCCGGCATGCCCCGGGGCCCGAAGCAAGCACGACGCAGAAGAAAGGAATGAGACATGAACGACTTTGAAATTCTTGCCACGCTCCTGATGCGCCCGGTGCTTGGCAATGACCGTCCGGGCGCTCTCTCCCGCCCGAACTGTCGAATGTGACCTTCGTCCCCCCTTAAACGGTAAAAGACAAGTCAATTCGCCATCGCCGACGCACTCCGCGCGGCAGGAGTTCTATGCATGAAAAAAGAAGTTATCGAATACGCAGGCGTGCCCGTTGGCATCGTCATTCCGGATGAAAACCGGCTGAAATTCATCGCCGTGAAGTATCACGTCCACGATCTCGACGAGCAGCACTTCAGCTCGCCGGCCGAGGTCAAGCACGCGATCCACGATCTGATGACCCGCCGTCATCCCAAACCCATCCATGCCTGAGGGCATGGTTCGATGCCGGCTTGAAACGGCCGGGCGAAAACAATTCGAGGATATCTGACCGGTCCCGCCTGAAGCGGGGCCGGTCTTGTTTTTTGGCCTCCCATATCGTCCTATCGCCCCCTGCTGATCGCCCACCGGCGAAAAGCCCATCGACGAAGAGGACGCAGCACTTGCTCAATCTGCTCACCGATATCGAAGGCCTCTCCGTCGGCCACGCCACCGATCTTGGCCTCGGCTCCGGCGTCACCGCCATCGTCTTCGATCGGCCGGCGGTGGCCTCCGGCGTCGTGCTCGGCGGCGCGCCCGGCGGCCGTGACACCGCGCTGCTCGATCCCTCCATGACGGTGGCCGAGGTCGATGCCTTCGTGCTCTCGGGCGGTTCCGCTTTCGGGCTTGATGCCGCCGGCGGCGTCCAGGCCGGCCTGCGCGCCATGGGTCGCGGCTTTCCGGTTGGAAACCAACGCGTCCCCATCGTCCCGCAGGCGATCCTGATGGACCTCCTGAACGGTGGCGACAAGGATTGGGGCCTGCAATCGCCCTATCGCGATCTCGGCTACGACGCCTTCCGCGCCGCCGGCAAGGGTTCGTTCGCGCTCGGCACGGTGGGCGCCGGCACCGGCGCCACCACCGCGACCTTCAAGGGCGGCCTCGGCTCGGCCAGCGCCCGCTCCTCGGCCGGCCACACCATCGCGGCCGTCGTCGCCGTCAATGCGCTGGGTTCCGCAACGGTGGGCGAGGGGCCACATTTCTGGTCGGCGCTCTTCGAACAAGACGATGAATTTGGCGGCCTCGGCCTGCCGCAGGCAATCGGAGCGCGCGATACCGCCATGCGCCTCAAGGGCATGAACACCACCGCGACCACCATCGGCGCCATCGTCACCGACGCGGTGCTGACGAAGGCGCAAGCCCATCGCCTTGCTGTCATGGGCCATGACGGCTTCGCCCGGGCGCTGCTGCCCGCGCATCTGCCGCTCGATGGCGACACCATCTTCTCCGCCGCCACCGGCACCAAACCGCTCGGCGGCCTGCCCGATTTTCTGGAACTCTGCCACCTCGCCACGCTTGTGATGGCCCGCGCCATCGCCCGCGGCGTCTATGAGGCGACGGCCCTTCCGGTGGAAGGCGCCCAGCCGGCATGGCGGGACCGCTATGCCGATCGCCCGTGATGGATTAGAGGATGGCATTGGTCCGAATGCGGAGACGGTGAGATGCAGATACGCGCCCTGATGTATTTCGACGAACTGGTCCGCACCAATTCGATGCGCCAGGCCGCCGAAAACCTGAACGTCGCACCGACAGCGATCAGCCGGCAGATCGAGAACCTCGAATATCATTTCGGCGCGCCGCTGGTGGAGCGCAGCGCCCGTGGCGTCAAACTGACGGCCGCCGGCGAGCTGCTCGCCGCCCGCGCCGGCCGCACTTTGCGCGAGCTCGATCATGTCGGCCAGCTGATCGAGGATCTAAAGGGCCTGCAGGCCGGCCGCGTCGCCATCCACGCCAATGGCGCCACCGTCGCCAATCTTCTGGCGCCGGCGCTGGCCGAGTTCAGCCTCAAATATCCCAAGCTGCACTTCGAGGTCACCATCTCCAGCGCCCGCCAGGCCGTCGAGGCGGTCAATGGCGGCGAGGCTGATATCGCGGTCACCCTGTTCGCGCCTGCCGTATCCGGCACCAAGGTCCGCCTGCGCTCCGAGATCGCCTACGACCTGATCGTCGCGACAGGCCATCCGGTAGCCGAGCGGCAGGAGGTGAGCCTCAGGGATATAGCCGACTATCCACTGGCGCTCCCCGACCAGTCCTTCGGCTTCCGCCAGGCTTTCGATGCACTGTTCGAAAAGGCCGGGCTGAGCTTCGATGCCGTCTTCGTCACCAGTTCGCTGGAGATGCTGAAGGAACTGGTGCTAAGCGGCGCCGCCGCCACGCTGCTTCCGGCGCTGACGGTGCGCCGCGAGATCGAGGCGGGGCAGCTGCGCGCCGTGCCGCTGGCGCCAAGAAGCGCCATCCGCACCCATGTCGATCTCTGCGTCGCACCCGATCGCCAGCTATCCTTCGCCGCCTCCAAGCTTCTCGATTTCATCGAGCGCTTCATGCGCGAGCGCGCCGGCGGCCCTGTCGGCAAGGGCTGAGTGGATGCCCGGCCGCCAACAGACGGCCTTGCACTTGCATCGCCTTGGGCTTGCATCGAGCGGGAAATTCCTGTGTAGCTCTTTCGGCTACACTGAGCACACAAAATCGTCATTGTGTGTGCACAGGCGCAATGACACTCTATCGGCAATCGGCCAGTTGCAGCAAGCGGCGGCCATGAAGGGGACATGATGATCAAGCTTTCGCTCGCGCCCTCGGCGCGCCTCGTTCGTCGTCTTTCGCTTGGGGCCGCCGTCTCGGCCGGCCTGGTGATGCTGAGCCTGACGCCGGCTGAAGCCGCCAAGACCACGCTCAGCCTCGGCATGACCATCGAACCCACAGGCCTCGACCCGACGATCGCTGCCCCCGTCGCCATCGGCCAGGTCACCTGGCAGAACGTCTTCGAGGGTCTGGTGACGATCGACGAGGCCGGCAAGGTTCAGCCGCAGCTGGCGAAAAGCTGGGAGATCTCGGCCGACGGACTGACCTATACGTTCAAGCTGCGCGAAGGCGTCACCTTCCATGACGGGCAGGCCTTCGATTCTGCCTCCGCCAAGTTCGCGCTCGACCGCGCCCGAGGCAAGGATTCCGTCAATCCGCAGAAGCGCTTCTTCACCTCCATCTCTTCGATCGATACGCCCGATGCCGCGACGCTGGTGCTGCATCTGTCTGAACCCACCGGCAGCCTGCTCTACTGGCTCGGCTGGCCGGCCTCCGTCATGGTGGCGCCGAACTCGGCGGCCGACGACAAGACCAAGCCTGTCGGCACGGGCCCGTTCAAGTTCGTCAGCTGGGCCAAGGGCGACAAGGTCGAGCTGGAAAAGAACGCCGGTTATTGGAACAAGGACGTGTCGGTTGCGCTCGACAAGGTCACCTTCCGCTTCATCGCCGATCCGCAGGCGCAGGCAGCGGCACTGAAATCCGGCGACGTCGACGCCATCCCCGAATTCGCAGCACCCGAGCTGATGTCCTCCTTCGACGGCGACGCCAGGCTGATGACCAAGATCGGCAACACCGAGCTCAAGGTCGTGGCCGGCATGAACAATGCCGAAAAGCCCTTCAACGACAAGCGCGTACGCCAGGCCCTGATGATGGCGATCGACCGCAAGACTGTGGTCGAAGGCGCCTGGTCCGGCTTGGGCACGCCGATCGGCAGCCACTACACGCCTAATGACCCCGGCTATGTCGACCTGACGGCCAAGCTCCCCTACGATCCGGAAAAGGCCAAAGCTCTGCTGACAGAAGCGGGCTATCCCGATGGCTTCACCTTCACCATCAAGTCGCCGCAGATGGCCTATGCGCCACGCAGCGCCGAGGTCATGCAGGCCATGCTCGCCGAAATCGGCGTGACCATGACCATCGAGCCCACCGAATTCCCGGCCAAGTGGGTCCAGGACGTGATGAAGGACCGCGCCTACCAGATGACTATCGTCGCCCATGCCGAGCCGATGGACATCGACATCTATTCCCGCGATCCCTACTACTTCAACTACAAGAACACTGCCTTCAACGCGCTGATGAAGAAGGTCCAGGAAACCACCGATCCTGCCGCGCAGGCCAAGATCTACGCCGAGGCGCAAACCATCCTCGCCGACGACGTCCCGGCGCTCTTCCTCTTCGTCATGCCCAAGCTCGGCGTCTGGGACAAGAAGCTGAAAGGCCTCTGGGAAAACGAGCCGATCCCGTCAAACGTGCTCACCAACGTCTCCTGGGACGAGTAGGTGGCGGGAGGGTTCGTGTTGGTGGGAGAGGATGGAGAGGTTAGGGTAAGCGATACACTGACGGCAAGCACCGAGCTTGCGGCCCCCCCTCATCCGACCCTTCGGGCCACTGACCGGGGTCGAGCCGCTGGTCTCGACCCGTCCGTCGGACCCCCGTGGGGGAGAAGGGGAGGTTCGCGCGAGCGGCTCACCACGAGTCTCTTCTCCCCAACGGGGAGAAGGTGCCGGCAGGCGGATGAGGGGGCCACGCGCTCGAAGTTCATTTACAGCCAAGCCGCAAAGAGCGATCGCCCCACCAAGGTTACCCCCCTCTGCCCTGCCGGGCATCTCCCCCACAAGGAGGGAGATTGGCTGGGCTTACCCGCTCGCTCCGCTCTCGCTGTTTGGCCGAAACCTTGCCACTTGCCGATCTCCCCCCTTGTGGGGGAGATGTCCGGCAGGACAGAGGGGGGTATCCCAACCACCGAGCGTGCGGCCCCCTCATCCGGCTGCCGCCACCTTCTCCCCGTTGGGGAGAAGAGACTCGTAGCGGGCCGCTCGCTACCTCTTCCCTTCTCCCCAAGAGCCGCCGCATGATCGCCCTCGTGCTCCGTCGCGTCGCCGGCCTCGTCCTCACGCTGCTTGTGGTGTCGCTGCTGATCTTCGCCGTCATGGACATGCTGCCCGGTGACCCGGCCTCGATCATGCTCGGCACCTCGGCCTCGCCGGAAACGCTGGCGGCGCTCCGCCATGAGCTCGGCCTCGACCGGTCGCTTCTGGTGCGTTACGCCGAATGGCTGGCAGGCGTATTCACCGGCGATCTCGGGCGCTCCTACACCTACGGCGTCCCCGTCGCCGGCCTCATCCTCGAGCGCCTCGCCGTCACCCTGCCGCTCGCCCTCATCGCCATCCTGCTCTCGGTCGCCATCGCCATCCCGCTTGGCGTCACCGCCGCCTCCAGGCGTGGCGGCATTGTCGATGCGGTCGCGGCCGTCTTCTCGCAGGTCAGCATCGCCGTGCCCGCCTTCTGGGTGGCGCTGCTGTTGATCATCCTGTTTTCGACCACGCTCGGGCTGATGCCGGCGGGTGGGTTTCCGGGCTGGAGCGCGGGTTTCTGGCCGGCGCTGAAGGCGTTGCTGATGCCGGCGGTGGCGCTGGCGCTGCCGCAGGCGGGCGTGCTCACCCGTGTCACCCGCTCGGCGGTGCTGGACACGCTGCACGAGGATTTCACCCGCACCGCCCGCGCCAAGGGCCTGTCGGCAGCCACCGTACTCTGGCGCCATTCGGTGCCCAATGCGCTGGTGCCGATCCTCACCATCCTCGGCTTGCAAGCCACCTTTCTGGTGGCCGGCGCAGTCTTGGTCGAGAATGTCTTCAATCTCCCCGGCCTCGGGCGTCTCGCCTATCAGGCGCTGTCGCAGCGCGATATCGTCGTCATGCAGGATGTGGTGCTGTTCTTCGCCGGCCTCGTCATTCTCATGAATTTCCTGGTCGATCTCTCCTATCTCGCGATCGACCCGCGTCTGAGAAAGGGGATCTGAGATGGCGCCCCTGGTCTCGACCGCAACAAATATCGGCCGCCGCCGCATGCGCGGCGTCAAGCGCGTCAACCTCATCATCGGCGCCGTGATCGTCGCCTGCCTGGTGGCCATCGCGCTCGTGTCGCTCGTCTGGACACCGCTGCCGCCGGCCAAGATGCAGATCATCCACAAGCTGCAGCCACCGCTCGGCTTCGGCCTTCTCGGCACCGATCAGTTGGGCCGCGACGTGCTTTCCATGCTGATGGTCGGCTGCTGGAATTCGCTCTCGATCGCGATCGTCGCTGTCGCCATCGGCGGCACGCTCGGCACCATCGCCGGTCTTGCGGCAGCCGCCTTTCGCGGCATCTTCGAAACGCTTCTGATGCGCGTCTGCGACGTCATCTTCGCGCTCCCGCCCATCCTTTCGGCGATGATGCTCGGCGCCTTCCTCGGCGGTGGCCGGCTGACGGCGATTGCTGCCATCGCCACCTTCCTCATTCCGGTCTTTGCGCGTGTTGCGCTGGCAAGCGCGCTGCAGGCTTGGAGCCGCGATTACGTGCTCGCGGCCCGCGCGCTTGGCAATACGCGGCTGGCGATCTCGCTGCGCCACGTGCTGCCGAATATCATGAGCCAGCTCATCGTCCAGGTGACCATCCAGCTTGGCCTCGCGGTGCTCACCGAAGCGGGCCTCAGCTTCCTCGGTCTCGGCCTTGCCCCGCCGGCGCCGAGCTGGGGGCGGATGCTGGCCGATGCGCAGACCTATCTTGCCCTTGCCCCCTGGCTCGCCATCCTCCCCGGCCTTGCCATCGCGCTCTCCGTCCTCGGCTTCAACATGCTCGGCGACGGCCTGCGTGATCTGCTCGATCCCCGCGAGGCCAGCCGCTGATTGAAAAAGTCGCTGATTTGATGATGTCATTTTGAAAGACCGCGCCATGACCGAGATCGACCTGAGCATCCGCGACCTGAAGCGACATTTTGCAAGCAAGAACCTGTCTCCGCTGGAATACTGGCTGGCGCTAGAGCCGCATATCGCCGCTTGGGAGCCGCACATCGCCGCCCTCTATCTCTACGATCCCGACGCCGCCCGCGCGCAGGCCAAGGCCTCCACCGAACGCTGGGCGAGGGGCGAAACGCTAGGCCCGCTCGATGGCATCCCGGTAACGCTGAAGGAGCTGATATCAACCAAAGGCCAGCCCGTCCCTCTCGGCACGAGGGCCGTGGAGCTGACGCCGGCGCTTGACGACGCGCCCGTCGCCGCCCGCATGCGCGAGGATGGCGCCATCATCTTCGCCAAGACCACATGCCCGGATTACGGCATGCTCTCGTCCGGCCTGTCGAGTTTCCACCCGCTCAGCCGCAATCCTTGGGATATCAGCCAGAACCCTGGCGGTTCCAGCGCCGGCGCCTCGGCGGCGGCAGCTGCCGGCTACGGCCCGCTCCACATCGGCACCGATATCGGCGGCTCCGTGCGGCTCCCGGCCGGCTGGACCGGCATCTTTGGCTTCAAGCCCAGCCACGGCCGCATCCCGGTCGATCCCTATTACGTCGGCCGCTGCGCCGGGCCGATGACGCGCACGGTCGATGATGCGGCGCTCGCCATGGCGACGCTCTCGCGGCCGGACTGGCGCGACGGCACCAGCCTCCCGCCAAACGATATCGATTGGACCGATCTCGACATCGACCTCTCAGGCATGCGCATCGGCCTGATGCTCGACGCCGGCTGCGGTCTCGATGCCGAGGACGAAGTGAAGGCGGCCGTCGTTGCGGCGGCGAAACAGTTCGAGAAAGCCGGCGCCATCATCGTGCCGGTCGGCCCGGTGCTGTCGCGGGCGATGCTGGATGGGCTCGACAATTTCTGGCGCGCCCGCTTCTGGGGCGATATCGAGGGGTTGAGCGAGGAGCGGCGGGAGAGCATCCTTCCCTATATCTACGGCTGGGCGAAGGGCGGAGCCGATGTCAGCGGCGTCGCCGCCGTCAAGGGCTTCAACCAGACGATCGAGATGCTCAAGGCCTGCGGCGCGCTGTTCGAAACGGTCGACGCAGTATTGTCGCCCACCAATCCCATCGTCTCCTATCCGGCCGAATGGGCCTCGCCGACCAACGATCCGGCCCGCCCCTTCGAGCACATCGCCTTCACCGTCCCTTGGAACATGTCGGAGCAGCCGGCCTCGTCGATCAATTGCGGTTTCTCGAAATCAGGCATGCCGATCGGCCTGCAGATCGTCGGGCCCCGCTTCGACGACATGCGTGTTCTGAGACTGTCGAAAGCCTTCGAAACCTGGTCCGGCGGCGTCACCGCATGGCCGAAACCGCAGGTCAGCTGATTGGCCGGCGATAACCGTTGGGCTGCTCATAGAGCCAGCCGATGCGCCGGACGGCTTCTTCGAAATTCTCGCGTACCACCGTCATAGTGTGGCCGGTCGCATGCAGGATCGTCTCCGCATCCTCCATGATCGCCACATGCCCCTTCCAGAACACCAGGTCGCCGCGTCGCAGTTCCTCGCGCGCAATCGGTGCGCCCAGTCCAGCCGCCTGCATGTCGGTATCGCGCGGCGCGGCGTGGCCGGTCATCAGCATGGAAAGCTGCACCAGGCCGGAGCAATCGATCCCAAGCCCGGAGCGTCCGCCCCAGAGATAGGGCGTTTCGACAAAGCGGGCGGCGATATCGACATAGTCGACACCATCAAGCGCGCCGATCGGCTGCACATGCTTGGCGAAGATCGCCGTGCCGTCTTGAAGCGTCACATAGTGGTTGCCGCGCGCCTCCGCGGTGCCGGCCACGGCAACGCGGCTGCCCATCGAAAGAATGCTGTTATAGGGTTTGCGCAGTTCCGGCTCGCGATAGAGAAAAGTGCGCTGAACGGTGACGATATGGGTCGGCACGGGCGACGTTTCGCTCACCGCGCTCTCGGGCAGGTAGCCGACGTAATTGTCCGACCGCGCCTTGATCCAGCACCATCCATCGGCGCGGTCGAGCACGGTCACGTCTTCGCCGAACAAGAGTTCGGTGTCGATACCAACGGTCGCGTCGGGTCGCGGCCGCAGGCCCACGACCGGCACTACGATGCGCGCCGGCGTCCCGTCGGTAAAGCGCTGCGCCGTGACCTGTCCTTCCAGCCCGCGCTCGGCGAGGTCGTCCCTGAAGGCGTGCAGGCGGCGGTCGAGCGTGGTCATGGTCTTGTCCTCAAAGTCACAGCCGGCGCCCGTGCTCGCGCACGCGGTCGCCCAGTTTTTCCAGGTAAAGCGCGCCGCCCACGGTGCGCTTGATCAGCACGTTGCGCCGGTCGCTGTCATCGCGCACCCGGTCCACCAGCCCCATCTCGCCCATCGTATCGAGCGCCCGGGTGATGACCGGCTTGGTGACATTGAGCTCGGCGGCCAGTCCGCGCACGGTATGCGGCGGCGGCACGAGATAGATATGCAGCAGGATCGCGATCTGGCGCAATGTCAAATCGCGGTCGTCGTGGCGAACCTGGTCGAGCGAGACGCCATGCCAGAGCCCGAGCGCCTGCGATGCGGTCAATTCGATCGGCACGGCCCCTCCCGCATTCGTTACGCCTGCGTTCCATTTTCCGGCACGCGTCCCCGCAACGCAATGGGGCGGCTGATCTGCCGCCCCACAGGGTGAATAAAATTTTAACGATCGCAACGCTGATCCGATGTGCGCAACGCCGGACGGAAAACCGAGCCACACTTTTCCTGGCGTTGCTTTAACGAACGCTCTCGCGGATGTGGTGGTAGAGCGCCCGGATCGCCTGCGCCTCGCCGCCGCCGGGCGAATGCGGCCGTTCCGAAGGCGCCCAGCCATAAATGTCGAAATGCGCCCAGCTCTTGGCATGGCTGACGAAGCGCTTGAGGAACAGCGCCGCCGTGATCGCGCCCGCCATGCCGCCTGCCGGTGCGTTGGTGATATCGGCGAACTTGGCGCGGATATCCTTTTCGTAGCCGGCATAGAGCGGCAGCCGCCACAGCGGATCGTCGGTCTCGATGCTCGATTCCATCAGGTCGCGCGCGAGATCGGTATCGTCGGTGAAGAAGGGTGGCAGGTCGGGTCCGAGCGCGACGCGCGCCGCCCCCGTCAGCGTCGCCATGTCGATCATCAAATCGGGCTCTTCCTCGTCGGCATAAGCAAGCGCGTCGGCGAGGATCAGGCGACCCTCGGCGTCGGTGTTGTCGATCTGGACGGTGAGCCCCTTGCGGCTCTTGTAGATGTCGCCGGGGCGGAAGGCGTTCGACGAGATCGAGTTCTCGACCACGGGAATGACCACGCGCAGGTCGACCTTCAGCTTGGCGTCCATGATCATCAGCGCCAGGCCCATGACGTTGGCAGCACCCCCCATGTCCTTCTTCATCAGCAGCATGGAGGAGGCGGGCTTGATGTCGAGACCGCCGGTGTCGAAGCACACGCCCTTGCCGACCAGCGTGATCTTGCGATGACCCTTCTTGCCCCAGCGCAGCTCCATCAGGCGCGGCGCGTCGGCGCTGGCGCGGCCGACTGTGTGCACGAGAGGGAAATTATGCCGGAGATCGTCGCCTGAGATCACCGAGATCTCCGCCTTGTAATGCGCCGCAAGGCCCCGGAAGGCTGCTTCCAGCTCGTTCGGGCCCATGTCGTTGGTGGGGGTGTTGATCAGGTCGCGGGCCAGGAACACGCCCGCCAGCTGCCGCTTGATATCGGCGGCATCGGCATCGCGCGGGATCATCAGCGTGCCGGCCGGCTGCTTTTCGGATTTGTAGCGGTCGAAACGGTAGCTCCCGAGGCCGAAGCCGAGCGCCAGCCGGTTGGCCGTCAGCGGCGCCGTCTCGATGTGCCAGTCGCCCGCCGGCAGCGCGCGCGCCAGCTTGCCGGTGATATAGGGCTGCTCGGAAGGATTGGTGCCGAGGCCGAAGAGCGCGCCGCCGAGATGGCCTTCCGAAGTGGGGATCAGCAGCAGCGAGCCGCTTTCCGCCTTGTAGCCCGCCTTCTTCGCCCAATCGAGCGCGATCGGATCGATCGTCCCGGTTTCGATATGCGCCGGCGTGACGGCGAAGATCGGCAGGGTCTGGCCGCCCTTGGAGTTGAAGGGGGTCGGTCTCTCGATGAACTGGAACGGCGGCATTGTTTATCCTTCGGGGGCGTCCGGGAATCATATTTTAACGTTCCGTTAGGGTTAACAGACTATTGCTTGAGCGTAGATTGCGTCAAAGCCTTTCCCTGTTCCGCTTTTAGGTCAGGCGCCGATTTCTGATTTCAGGAAACCGCGATGGCTGCTTTGGTCGACACTTATTCGAAAACCCGTCTTCTCCAGTGCGCGGCAACCGCGATGCTGGCCCTGATGCTGGCCGGTTGCAACACCACCAAGGACAAGATGACGACGGGCTCCATCCCGGTCGCGCTGAACAAGCCGGTCGAGACGATGAACGATCAGGAAGTGCGCTCCGCCACCGATCGCGTCGGCCAGGCCTACGAGAAGAACCCGCGCGATCCCGTCAACGGCGTCAACTACGCCAATCTCCTGCGCATGCAGGGCAGGGACGCCCAGGCGCTCGCCGTCATGCAGCAGGTGGCGATCGCCAATCCGCAGGATCGCAACGTGCTTGCCGCTTACGGCAAGGCGCAGGCCGCCGCCGGCCAGCTGCAGCAGGCGCTCGACACCATCGGCCGCGCCCAGACGGCCGACCGTCCGGACTGGAAGCTGGTCTCCGCTGAGGGCGCCATTCTCGATCAGCTCGGCCGTTCCAGCGAGGCCCGCCAGCGCTATCGCGACGCACTCGATCTGCAGCCGGGCGAGCCGTCGATCCTCTCCAATCTCGGCATGTCCTACGTGCTGACGCGTGATCTCAGGACCGCGGAAACTTACCTGCGCCAGGCAGCAAGCCAGCCGACGGCCGATAGCCGCGTGCGCCAGAACCTGGCGCTCGTCGTTGGCCTGCAAGGCCGCTTCCCGGAAGCGGAAAAGATCGCCCGCGGCGAACTCTCGCCGCAGCAGGCCGATGCCAATGTCGCCTATCTCCGCTCGATGATGTCGCAGCAGAATTCCTGGCAGAAGCTCGCAGCCAAGGATGTGGGCGCTGAAACAAGCAGCGCCAACTGACCAGTCTAACGGCCGCTCAGGCCTGACACGACAAGCTGCAGGCCGAGCCCGGCCATGACGGCACCTGCCGCGCGGTCGATCCACTTCTTCGCGGCGAGATAGATCCGGCGTGGGTGCCGGGCTGAGAAAGCCAGCGCCACGATCGTGTACCACCCGGCTTCGACGGCAAAGACTCCAAGCGGGATCGCCACGAACAATTCCAGCGGAATGGTCTTCGGCAAGAGAGCCGCGAAAATGCTGGCATAGACGACGATCGTCTTCGGATTGCTGACCTGCGTCAGGAACGCGGTCATGAAGCTGCGGCCGACAGCGCGGTTGGCAGCGGTCGCCTCGCCGATCTCAAGCGGCTCGCTGGCGCCGCGCCAGATCCTGTAGGCGATATAGGCGAGATAGAGCCCGCCCGCGACCTTCAGCGCCAGATAGAGCCAGCCGAACTGCGAGAGTAGGGCCGTCAGCCCCGCCAGCGCCAGGATGCTGAACAGAACGCCGCCCAGCCCCATACCGACAGCGGCCGCAAGCCCGTCTACACGCGAGCGCGACACGGCGATCCTGGAGACGAGAACGAAGCTCGGCCCGGGGCTCATCGCGCCGATCGAGAGCGTTGCGAGAATGCTGAGAAAGACGCTGAGCGACGACATGGCGATGGTCCGCGTTTTGGGGTTAGCGTGATCCAATGTCACACGACCCCGCGTAACGGTCCATCCTAAAAATCGGTGGTGTGGAAACGCCGGCTGACGGTCGACGCGCTTAGAAGCGGTCGGCGACCTGGATACCGGCCGGTCCGAGAATGACGGCGACCAGAACCGGCAGGAAGAATAGGATCATCGGCACGGTGAGCTTCGGCGGCAGCGCGGCGGCCTTCTTTTCCGCCTCGTTCATGCGCTCGTCGCGGCCTTCCTGAGCAAGCACGCGCAGCGCCTGCGAGATCGGCGTACCGTAGCGATCGGCCTGCATCAGCGCCTGCACGACGGACTGCACGATCGGGATCTGCGTGCGCGTACCGAGGTTTTCGAGCGCCACGCGGCGATCCGGCAGGAAGGAGAGCTCGGCCGTCGTCAGCACCATTTCCTCGGCGAGCGGCGGAGAGGCCTCGCCGAGCTCCTCAGACACGCGGCGCATCGCGGCCTCGATCGAGATACCGGATTCCACGCAGATCAGCATCAGGTCCAGCGCATCCGGCCAAGCGCGCTTGATCGAATGCTGCCGCTTTTTCATCTTGTTGGAGATGAAGATATTCGGTGCGTAGAAGCCGACATAGGCGAAGCAGAGCGTTGCCAGAAAGCGGATCGGCGTCGGCTTGTCGACGAGGTGGTCGAGGCCGAACACCCAGAAGATCGCCAGCGCGAAAAAGCAGAAGGGCAGGAGGAAGCGCGCGACCAGGAACATGTTGAGCGCGTTTTCCGAGCGATAGCCGGCCGCGCGCAGCTTGTTCATGGTGTTCTCGTCGACCAGCGCCTCGCGCAGGTTGAAGCGCTCGACGATCTGGCGAACCGAGCGGTTGTTCTGCGTGCGCAGCGACGCCTTGCTGCCGGTCGATTCCGCGTTCATCCGCGCGCGTTCGCGGGCGCGCATCTGTTCGCGCTCCGTCGAGACCGCCTTCATGCGCTGGTTGAGATCACCGCGCTCGAAGAAGGGGATGGCGAGCGTATAGAGCGTCGCGAACACCGCCAGCGCCACCAGCACCGCGATCAGCATCGAAGGATCGGTCAGGGAACTCGCAAGATCGGACGACATCGCATTGCCTCGGTTAGATATCGAAATTGACCATGTTGCGCATGACGAAGATGCCGATCGACATCCACACCGCCGAAGCGCCCATGATCAAGTGACCGCGCGGGTCGGTGAACAGCACCATCATGTATTGAGGCGACGTCATGTAGACGAGCGTCGCGACGATGAACGGCAGGGCGCCGATGATGACGGCCGATGCCTTGGCTTCCATCGAAAGCGCCTTGACCTTGGCCTTCATCTTCTTGCGTTCGCGCAGCACCTTGGAGAGGTTGCCGATCGCTTCCGAGAGGTTGCCGCCGGCCTGCGACTGAATGGCGATGACGATCGCGAAGAAGTTCACTTCCTGCAGCGGCATGTGGTTGCCCATACGCGTGCAGGCGTCGGGCACGCTGAGGCCGATCTGCTGGCTTTCGACCACGCGACGGAACTCGCCCTTGACCGGCTCCTTGCCCTCGTTGGCGATCAGCCGGATCGCGTCGTTCAGCGGAAGGCCGGATTTGATCGATCGTACGATCACATCGAGCGCGTTCGGGAACTCGTCGAGGAACTTGTTCTGGCGACGCTTGATCAGGAAGCCTAGGATCCAGCGCGGCAGCCCGAGCCCGGCCACAACAGGCAGCCCAAGCACCACCATGGTGGGGGCGCCGGCGAGGAACGCGACGAACATCAGCACAAGACCGAAAATACCGCTGAACATGTAGAAGCGGCCCGGCGTGATCGACAGGCCGGCCTGCGTCAGCCGCGATTTCAGCGTCAGTTTCTTCTTGGCGTTTTCCTGCTGCCGCTTCTCGAGATCCTTCAGGTTGTCCTGCATCGATTTGCGACGCTTCGACATTTCCTGGACGCGGTCGCGCGCTGCCTTGACGCTCTGCTTGTCGAGTTCGGCCGATGCCACCCGGCTGACGCGGCTTGCCGCCTTCTTTTCGGTTTCCATCCGCGAAAAGAGCAGGCCGTAACACACCGCGCCGGCCGAAATGGCCACGAGCAGCACGATACCCAGCACGATCGGATCGAAACCGAACATAATCTTAATCCTTCGACTTCTCTTCCATTTCGTCGAGCGCAGCGGCGAGCCGCTTCTCTTCGTTGTAGTAGCGGGCGCGGTCCCAGAAATTCGGCTTGCCGATGCCGGTCGACTTGTGTCGCCCGATGATCTTTCCGCCCGCGTCTTCGCCTTCGATCTCGTAGCGCATCAGATCCTGGGTGATGATCACGTCGCCTTCCATGCCCATCACTTCGGTAATCTGGGTGATGCGGCGCGAGCCGTCGCGAAGACGCGCGGCCTGGACGATGACGTCGACCGAGTTCGAGATGATTTCGCGAACGGTCTTGGCCGGCAGCGAATAGCCGCCCATGGCGATCATCGATTCGATACGGCTGAGGCATTCGCGCGGCGAGTTGGAGTGGATCGTACCCATCGAGCCGTCGTGGCCGGTGTTCATTGCCTGCAGGAGGTCGAAAACCTCGGGTCCACGCACTTCGCCGACGATGATCCGCTCCGGACGCATACGCAGGCAGTTCTTGACGAGGTCGCGCATGGTGATCTCGCCTTCGCCTTCGATATTCGGCGGGCGGGTTTCGAGCCGCACCACATGCGGCTGCTGCAGCTGCAGTTCGGCCGTGTCCTCGCAGGTGATGACGCGTTCGTCGCGGTCGATGTAGTTGGTGAGGCAGTTGAGCAACGTCGTCTTGCCCGAGCCGGTACCGCCGGAGATGACGATGTTGCAGCGGACGCGGCCGATGATCTGCAGCAGCGTCGCGCCCTCGGGCGTGATCGCGCCGAAGCGCACCAGCTGGTCGAGCGTCAGCTTGTCCTTCTTGAACTTACGAATGGTGAGCGCCGGCCCGTCGATGGCGAGCGGCGGCGCGATAACGTTGACACGCGAACCGTCGGGAAGGCGGGCGTCGCAGATCGGGCTCGATTCGTCGACGCGGCGGCCGACCTGGCTGACGATACGCTGGCAGATCGAGAGCAGCTGGGCATTGTCGCGGAAGCGCACTTCCGATTCCAGCGTCTTGCCGCCGACTTCGATGAAGGTCTTGCCGGAGCCGTTGACCATGATGTCGGCGATGTCGTCGCGCGCCAGGAGCGGTTCCAGCGGACCATAGCCGAGAACGTCGTTGCAGATATCGTCGAGCAGTTCTTCCTGCTCGGAAATCGACATCGCGAAGTTCTTGATCGTGATGATATCGTTGACGATATCGCGAATTTCCTCGCGCGCGCTTTCGCCGTCGAGCTTGGCGAGCTGCGACAGGTCGATCGTGTCGATCAGCGCCGAGAAGACCTGCGCCTTGGTGTCGTAATATTCGTCGGTGCGGGCAGGGCGCTTGCGCTGCGGCGTCTGCATCGGTGGCGGCGTCACCTGCTGGCGGGTCTGCTCACGCTGCGGCTCGACGAAGACGGCCGGCGCCGTCGACGAGGAAGGCGCAGCAACAGGTGGCGGTGGCGCGATCGTGCCGCCCGCCTTGCCAGATCCTTCGTTTCCGCGTTTTCCGAACATGCCTTATTCCACTCCTGGTGGGCTACTTGCGCTTCAGGAGGCTGAGAAGACTGCTCTTCTTCGCCTTCTTGACGGCGATGCGCCCGGTAACGATGTGCGACAGCTGCGAGAAGGTCTCGGCCGTCGGCGATTTCGGGTCCATCTCCGAGATCATCCGGCCGCTATTGGCAGCCGTTCCGAACAGGTTGCTGTCGAACGGGATGATGGCGACGGGCTCGCATTCCAGCGGCTCGCAGAAATCCGAAGGGCTGATCTCGGGGCGTTTCGGCATGCCCACCTGGTTGAGAACGAGGTGCGGCGGCTTGTCGTTCGGCCGCATCTTGCGTAGGGCGTCGATCAGGTTTTTGGTGTTGCGCAGATTGGCGAGATCGGGAGACGCGCAAATGACCACCTCGTCGGCGGCGCCGAGTACCGAGCGGGTCCATTCGGACCAGGCGTGCGGCACGTCGAGAACGGTCACCGGCGCGCTGCGCTGCAGCACCTCCATGACCGGCTGGAAGGCATGTCCGTCGAAATCATAGGCGCGATCGAGGATGGACGGCGCCGCAAGCAGCGAAAGATGCTCGGAGCACTTGGTAAGCAGGCGGTCGAGGAACATCTCGTCCAGGCGCTCCGGCGCATAGACCGCTTCGGCGATCCCCTGCGTCGGGTCCTGATCGAAATCGATGTTCGCGGTTCCGTAGGGCAGGTCGAGATCGGCGAGGATCGTCTCGGTCGAAAACAGCCGCGAAATGCCGAAGGCGCAGTTATGCGCGATGGTCGAGGCGCCGACGCCGCCCTTTGCGCCGATGAATGCGATGCTGCGCCCCAGTGGCTCGGCATCGGGATCGACGAAGATCGTCGCCATCGCCGTCATGATGTCGGCCATGCCGACCGGCTGCACGATATATTCGGAAATGCCGTTGCGGATCAGCTCGCGATAGAGCGAGATGTCGTTGTGGTAGCCGACGATGATGACCTTGGTCGAGGGGTCGCAGACGGCGGCGAGCGGCGCCAACTCGTTGAGCAGGCCGGCGCTATTGGCGCGTGTCTCGAGAATGATCAGGTTCGGTGTCGGCGCGCTGGCAAACATGTTGGCCGCCGCCGCAATGCCGCCGCTGGTGATGCGCAGGCTCACCTTCGACAGGCGGCGATCGTTGCCGCAACGCTCCATCACCCGCTGCAGTTCTTCGCTCTCGCAGAAGGCGTGGACCGAGATGCGCGGAAGCGGGCGCATGTTTTCCAGATCGCCCATGCGCATTGCCTCTTCGGCCTGCTGAAGGTCGGCGGTGTTCGTGATGTCGTATTCAACCGTGCTCATCGTTGATCCTGGTCTGATCAGAAGCTTCCGGCGGCGTTGCCACCGACTTCTTCGATCGTGGATGTGCGTTC
Source organism: Rhizobium sp. FG113 (assembly GCF_057809895.1). Taxonomy (NCBI): domain Bacteria; kingdom Pseudomonadati; phylum Pseudomonadota; class Alphaproteobacteria; order Hyphomicrobiales; family Rhizobiaceae; genus Rhizobium; species Rhizobium sp. FG113. Next base: position 109,541 of record NZ_JBMDKV010000002.1, read on the forward strand.
GCGATATTCCTTGATGGCGGCGTTGCGGCGCGTCGCGTCGATCGGCGTCATGCCACGCGGCGCGACGAGATCTTCGGGGTTGGCGATCTGTGCCGCGAGGTTGTTCTGCGTCGCGCAGCCGAAATTATAGTAATTCTGGTTGCTGAAGTCGTTGATCATGTCCTTCGGCCACTGGCCGCACTGCGACGTCATCGCCGTCGTGCCGACGAAGGTGAGGCGGATCGGCGCCGCGTCCTTGGCGTCGAGCGTCACGTAGGAGCTGTTGACGATCTTCGAGCTCGCGATGCCGCGTGCGGCGAGTTCGGCGCGCACCTGGCCGCGCAGCTGGCGGGCGGCGTTGGAGTTCGGCGATCCCTCCGGCGTCAAGAGGTAGACCGGGCCGGTTGCGCGCGAGCCGTAGTTCTGCGCGAAGCCGCGGATCATGTCGCGCTGCGCGGTGTTGAGCCTGCGGTCAGTCGAGGCAACCGGAATATCCACCGATTGCTCGGCCTCGGTCACCACGATCGGATGGCGCTGGCGATAATCGTCAGGAATACCGCCTGTCGTCAGGTCGTCGCGCGAGGCGCAGCCCGAAAGCAGGCTGGCCGCGATTGCGGCCGCCGCGATCAGCGGTGTCGAAAAGCCGCGGTGACGGGCGCTGGTCTTGATCTTGGCCATCGGCGTGTCTCTGTGTTGTGCCATTGCTGATCCCGCTTCGCTCATTTGTAGATGAACCCGATTGAACCGTGGAACTGGGCGTCGGCGACCGGCGTCTTGCCGCCGTAGACCTTGTTGACGCGGTTCATGAAGAATGCCGCGCCGTCGTTCTCCGGGCTGAAATTGTCGTCAGGCCGGTTCAGCTGGTTGCGGGCGACCGGACGCACGAGATAGGGCGTCGCGATGATCACGAGTTCCGTCTCGTCGCGCTCGACCGTGCGCTGGCGAAACAGCGTGCCCAGCAGCGGGATCTTGTTGGCACCAGGCGTTCCGTTCGATGTCTGCGAAACGTTGTCGCGGATGAGACCGGCCAGTGCGATCGAGCCACCGGAAGGAAGCTCAACAGATGTCTCGGCCGAACGGCGCTGGTAGGTCGGTGCCGAGCCGGTAACCGAAGGTGCCGGCTCCGACACGTTGGTCTTGATCTCCAGGCTGATGCGACCCGAGGACAGGACAACAGGCTTGAAGGCCAGGTTGATACCGTAGTTGTAGGGTACGACGGTGACGTTGCCGTCGTTGTCGGTCGTCGAATAGAGAACCTGGCCGCCGGAGTTGAAGGTTGCCGCCTGGCCGGAAATCGCCGTCAGCGTCGGCTCGGCGAGCGTCTTCACGACCTTTGCCTGCTCCAGCGCGCTCAGATAGGTCGAAATGTCGTACTTGCCGATCGAGCTCTTGAACAGCGCCGCCAGACCGCCGCCGACGGTTGCGGTCGCAGCGCTCGCGTTCGGCGCGCCAAGCTGCGCGACGCTGAGGCCGCCGGAATTGGAGACAAGATTGTCGAAACCGATCTGCTTCAGGATTTCGCGGCGAACTTCGGCGATCGTCACCTTCAGCGTGACCTGATCCTCGCCTTCGATCTGCAGCAGGTTGATCACCTGCGACTGCTGGCGGCTTTCCGCAAACAGCGCCACCGATCCGTCGCCGCCACCCTGGCTGCTGGCGGTTTCCGTGCGCGTCGTCGCCTCGCCGCCTTTCAGGAAGACACCGGCCAGGTCAGCGGCCTGCGCGGCATCCTGCGGCGTGCGAACGGTACCAGTCAGCACGATGTTGTCGGAGACGATCTCGACGTTGATGTTGGAATCGGGAATGAAGCGGCGCAGGTTGTTCTGCAATCCGCTGACGTCGCGCTCGATCGCGATGTCGAGGCTGACGATCTGCTGGCCGTCGGCGCCGAAGATGAAGATGTTGGTCTGCCCGACCGTCTTGCCGAACAGGTAGATGCGCCGCGAGGAGCGCGTCACCGCGTCGGCCATGCTCGGATCGGAAACGAGGATATCGTGCGCGTCGACGGGAAGGTCGATGACGATAGCCTTCTTCAGGCCGAGCTTGAGGGCGCGATGTGCGCCGGGGCCCGTCTGGGTGATGTTGACCATGCCGTCGGCGGCGGCCTCAGCCGCGCTGACGCCGATGATGGGATCGAGGAAGCTGGGCGCGACGCCGGTGTAGCCGATCGTCAGCGACAGGCAGCCTGCCATCAGATGTTTCATGTGCCGTGTTGAGTTGCCCATGTCCGTTTCCTCTACTCGGCTTTCGAAGGCGCGCTGTCGGTGACGATGGCGCCTGACTTGATGACCTGAACGATGGAGCTGCCATTGTCGCCGCTAAGCAGGTAATCGGCGGCCTTGGTGTCCGGCTCGCGGGCGTCGGCGACCGAGCGCAGCGCCAGCGACAGGCGGTCGGCCATCTGCTGGGCAACCGCCAGAACCTTGGTCTGGTCAGGCGTCAGCTCCAGCGTCGCGGTCGTGCCGACCACGGCCTTGGAGCCATCGTCCTTTTCCTGAACCTGCTGGTCGATCGCGAGCACGCGCACGTTGTTGAGCACGGTTTCGGTCAGATACTTGTCGCCCGTCTTTTCCTTGCGCACCATGATCAGGTCGACGCGGTCGTTCGGCAGGATGAAGCCGCCGGCGCCGGTTGCGACCGAGATTTCGGTGGCGACCGCGCGCTTGCCCGATGGCAGCAGTGACGACATGATGCGGCTATTGGAATCGGCGATCTTTTCGGCCCGGATCGGCTCGCCCTCGAAGATCGGCATGCGCACCACGGCGCCCTGCAGGTCCTTGATGGCTTCTGGCTTGTCGGTTTCGGTGATGAAGCCCTGGACGACCCCGCCTGTCGGCCATGCCATCCAGTGCGCGGACTTGTCGTCGAGCCGCGCGCCGACAGGCAGATTGGCGCTGGAGACCAGAACGTTGACGGTCGGCTCTTTCTCGACCACCTGCTGGACCTGGGTCACGACCGATCCGCGGCCGGCAAGGCTCATCGCCAGAACGCCGGCCAGACCGGCGGCCACAACGGCCACTCCAAGGATCAAAATGCGGGCGGGTTTCATCAGGCGTTCCCCAAGGAATCGAAATATTCGTTCCGGAGAATTGGCTCCAATTGGTGTAATTATAGTTAACGAAAGACTTCGATCTTAGGTTAACGAGCGCTTAAGCGCCTTTATTTCAGGCCTTCCAGCGCGGTCATGAATACCGGCGAAGACGGAAATGCCAGAAAACCGCCGATCGCGATGGCGATACCATAGGGGATCTTCTTGGCCATGAGGATCGAGTTCGGAACCGGAAGGCCGATCGCCAGAATGGTGTCTGCCTGCGTGCGGATCATCATGATGATCAGGGTGACCAGGCCACCGAAAATGCCGACATAGCCGAGAAACTCGACGATAGCGGGGTTGAGGCCGAACCAGAGGGCCGATGCCGTCAGAAGCTTGGCATCGCCGCCGCCCATGGTGTTGGTTGCGAACAAAACGAAGCAGACGACAAACACGGCAAGCGCGCCGGCGGCATGATTGCCGATCGCGGCAAGCGGCATGCCGGTGAAAACTGCGATGGCGAAGAAAGACGCGATGAGGATGACGGAGATCCTGTTCGGGATCGTCATCGTGAACAGATCGGAAAATGCCGCGATTGCGAGGCACAGCGGGAATATCACAAAGACGGAAGCTGCGATCATTCTGCTATCGATCCTTAAGACAAAAGGCCCACCGCGGGTTCGCGTGAGCCTATGTTTAGCGCCAGACCCGTTAAGGTCTGGCGTATATCGTGTCGCCGAAGGCGATATCAGGCCGGCGTCTTGGAAGCGATCGTGTTCGACAGGCCGTTGAACATGAGGTTCAGTTTGTTGCCGAGTGCGGTCGCGCCAGTGATGAGCGCTACGGAAATGAGCGCTGCGATCAGGCCGTATTCAATTGCGGTCGCGCCGGATTCGTCTTTCAGAAAACGGCTTACAAGCTTGGTCATGATAACTCCTAACTCCAGTTGATGTTCAGCACGTCCGCCAACTGTTTGCCGTTGATCGGATGAGCACAACCTAACGAACCGCTCTTTCAATCGGCTTAAAAAAATGGGTTACTAATATGTAAATGAAGGAGCGGTCGGCGTTATGGTAAGTAACCGTTTCAGTAGTTCTTTAGAAATTTAAATATCGTGCGGAAGATACTGCTGAATAAAGGATTCCTGATGAGCGGGCGTCCGGAGCCGTTACCTGATCCGCTCTCGTAAGCGCGGTTTGCGTCATTACTGTACTGGTGAGCGTGCGTTAACGTCTCGTTATGGACGGGGTCGCCCGTGTATTAAGGTTTCATGCACCATTTTTTTCTATGCTCCCGGTAAGTTAGCGTCGTGATCGTGAGAGAATCCAGATGTCATCGAGCGGCATAAGGCTAGTCCTTGCCAGTGTACTTGCCGCCGCCGCGGCCTGCGCAACTGCCTACGCCCCGGCCTTCGCCCAGCAGCAGCAGATGCTCAGGGTCTATATGGATCAGGCGCGCGTATTGAAGCTCGATCGTCCCGTCAGCAAGGTCATCGTCGGCAACGCCAAGGTGGCGGATGCGACGGTTGCCGACGCCAAGACCATCGTGCTGACAGGCCGCAGCTTCGGCAGCACCAATCTCGTCCTGCTCGATGCCGACGGCAATGCCATCCTCGATCAGAGCATCCTGGTCTCCATCGACGAAGCCAATACGGTGCGCGTGTTCCGCCAGACGGAGCGCACGGTTTTGTCCTGCACGCCGAACTGCGAACAGCACAGCGACACGACCGCCGCTGCCGGCGCCAGCGCTGGTGCAACTGGTCCCTAATCGAAGCCCTTTTACTTGTTGTTAAATTTCTGAACCGGCTTGAAACGGAAAATCAACGTTCGGCACCTAAAAATGCATGATCGAAGCTGTGTCGGATGCAGGCCATGACGGAATTGGATCAAACAGCGGAACGGACGGATCGGCGCCAATGCAGGCGGCGGTGGTCCATTGCCGCTTTCAGGCGCTCGCGTGATGGAGCCGCCGCGATCGAATTCGCGCTTCTTGCCATTCCTTATTTCATGGTCGTCTTCGCGATCATCGAGACCTTCATCGCCTTTGCCGGCGAAGAGCTCGTGTCCAACGCCGTCGATACGCTGGGCCGCAAGATCCGCACCGGTCAGATCACCGCGACCAATACCGACCGCACCGCCTTTCGCACTGCCTTCTGCAAGGAAATCTCGATCCTGATCACCTGTTCGGCGACGGAAGCGGCAACGCCAAGCAAGCTCTTCGTCGATGTCCAGAAGTTCGCGACCTTCGCCGCCATCCCGACGACCATTCCAACGAAATCGACCGCCGCCTATTCGGACCTCGACACATCGAAACTCCAATACGCGCCAGGCGGCGCCGGCACCATCAACATGGTCCGCGCCTATTACAAGTGGCAGGTCATCGGCGACCTCATCCGTCCCTACATCTCCAATATCAGGCCATCCGACGGCTCCTCGGCCTATTTCCTGATTGTCGCGACCGCCGCGTTCCAGAACGAGCAATACCCGTGATGATGAGGATCCGCAGCGCAATTGCCAGGCTACAGGCCCTCTCTCGCCGCTTCGCGGGTGACCGCGACGGCATGGGCGCCATCGAGTTCGCCATTCTCTTCCCGATCCTCGTCATGCTCTATGTCGGCGCGTTTGAGATCACCATCGGTCTCAGCGTCAGCAAGCGCGCCTCGCGCGCGGCAGCGACGGTGGCCGACATCGTCACGCAGCAGCAGACGGTCACGAAATCCTGGCTCGCGGACATGCCCAATGCCGCGGCCGCGATCTTTGTGCCTTACAATGCCGGAACCACGCTCAGCCTGAAGGTTACAGGCATCCAGATCGACGCCGCCGCCAACCCGACCGTCAAGTGGTCCTGGGCGCAGGACAACAGCCGTCCCTACACGGTCAATTCCGCCGTGACCGTGCCGACCGATCTCAGGAAGGCCAACAGCTTCCTCGTCCGCTCGGAGCTGTCCATACCCTACAAGCTGTTCCTCTTCGCGCCCAATCTCATGCCGAACAACAGCACGCTAACCATCAGCCGCACCTATTATTACCGGCAGCGCCAGGGCGACAACGTTCTTTGCAGCGACTGCTGAGCGGCACGCGCCGGCGCCCCCATTTGCCATCCTCCCGTCTCCGTTATAAGGCTTGTGACCCGGCGGCCGGCAATCCGGCGCGCCAGCTTTTCAGTGTCGGGTGAAACATGCCGCGTGCCTTTCTATTCGTGATGGATTCCTTCGGCGTCGGTGGCGCGCCCGATGCGGCCGCCTATGGCGACGAGGGGGCGGATACGCTCGGCCATATCGCCGAATTCTGTGCCGCCGGCCTGGGCGACCGCGAGGGCCTGCGATCAGGACCCTTGCAGCTGCCGAACCTGTCAGCGCTCGGCCTCCTGCACCTCGCAAAAGCGGCATCCGGCAAGATACCCGTGGGTATGCCGTTGGCCGAGAAGGTCTATGCCAGCTTCGGCTCGGCCAACGAGGTCTCGCGCGGCAAGGATACGCCGTCGGGCCATTGGGAGATCGCTGGCACGCCCGTCAATTTCGACTGGGGCTATTTCCCGACCGAGGGCGACGCCTTCGCACCCGAATTGGTTGAAGCCTTGTGCCGTGCCGCAGAGGTGCCCGGCATCCTCGGCAATTGCCACGCGTCCGGCACCGACATCATCGCCCGCTACGGCGAGGAACACATCCGCACCGGCAAGCCGATCTGCTACACCTCGTCGGACTCCGTCTTCCAGGTCGCCGCCCACGAGAAACATTTCGGCCTTGAGCGGCTGATGACCTTCTGTTCCATCGCCCGCGCCCTTCTCGACCGTGAAAACATCGGCCGCGTCATCGCCCGCCCCTTCGTCGGCGAAACCAAAGCGAGCTTCGAGCGCACCGGCAATCGCCGCGATTTCTCCGTGCCGCCGCCCGAGCCGACGCTGCTCGACAGATTGGTGAAGGAAGGCCGCACCGTTCATGCCGTCGGCAAGGTCGGCGATATATTCGCCCACCAGGGCGTCTCGCGGGTCGTTAAGGCCAATGGCAACGCCGCGCTGATGGATGCGACGCTGGACGCCATGGATGTGGCCGAGGATGGCGATCTCGTCTTCACCAATTTCGTCGATTTCGACATGCTCTACGGCCACCGCCGCGACGTGCCGGGCTATGCCGCGGCCCTTGAGGCCTTCGACGCGCGTCTGTCGGAAGTCGGCGGCAAGCTGAAGCCCGGTGATCTCGTCATCATCACCGCCGACCACGGTTGCGACCCGACCTGGCGCGGTACCGATCACACCCGCGAGCGGGTTCCCATCATCGCCTACGGCCCCGGCCATCGCCCGCGCAATCTCGGCATCCGGTCGAGCTACGCCGATATCGGCGAGACCATCGCCCAGCATCTGCGCATCCCCGCCGGCCCGCACGGGAGGAGTTTTCTGTGACGTCACATCTGAAGAAGGTCGAGCTGCACTGTCATCTGGAGGGTGCCGCGCCGCCGGCACTCACTTTGGCGCAGGCCCGCAAGTACAACATCGACATCAGTGCCTATCTGAAGGACGGCGCCTACGTCTGGCATGATTTCGCAAGCTTCCTCGAGTGCTACGACAAGATCTCCGAGGTCTACAAGACCGACGAGGACTATGCGTTGCTGACCGAAACCTATCTGGCCGAACTCGCCGCCATCGGCACGATCTATAGCGAACTCATCGTCTCGCCCGATCACGGCAAGCGCATCGGTCTCGGCGCCGACGCCTATATCGCAGGCGTGTGCGAGGGCATCCGCCGCGCCAAGGCGGCATCGGGCATCGAAGCGAGGCTGATCGTCACCGGCGAACGCCATTTCGGCCCTGAAAGCGTCATCGGCGCCGCCGAATACGCAGCAAGCGCCCGCAATCCTTTGATCACGGGTTTCAACCTCGCGGGCGAAGAGCGCATGGGCCGCGTGGCGGATTATGCCCGCGCCTTCGATATCGCCCGCGACGCCGGCCTCGGTCTCACCATCCACGCCGGCGAAGTCTGCGGCGCCTTCAGCGTCACGGATGCGCTGGATGCGGTTCGCCCAGCCCGCATCGGCCATGGCGTGCGCGCCATCGAGGATGCGGACCTCGTCAAGCGGCTGGCCGATCTGGGCACGGTGCTGGAGGTCTGCCCGGGGTCGAACATCGCGCTCAAGGTCTTCCCGGATTTCCAGTCGCACCCCTTGCGGGCGCTGAAGGATGAAGGCGTGCGCGTCACTATCAGCTCCGACGATCCGCCCTTCTTCCACACCTCGCTCGAGCGCGAATACGAGCTCGCTTCCTCCGTCTTCGGCTTCAGCGACGCCGAGATCGACGCGATAACCCGCACCGGCATCGAGGCCGCCTTCGTCGACGAGGCCACGCGTAGCGAGCTTCTGGCCAGGCTCTGATCCGTCCCGATCCGGGCCAGATTGGGGATCCCAGATTGGGGATCATAGGGGCAATTTGCCCTCCGCTCTTGCGGCGGAGACAAATTCGGTGGAAGAAACATGCTATAAGAACAGCTAAAGAAAGGGCTCGGCCATGAACGGCGTAACGGTCATCGATCATCCGCTCGTGCAGCACAAACTCACCATCATGCGGCGCAAGGAAACGTCGACGGGCAGCTTCCGCCGCCTGTTGCGCGAAATCTCCACGCTGCTGTGTTACGAGGTGACGCGCGATCTCGAGCTGACGATGGCAACCATCGAAACGCCGATGCAGACGATGGAATCGCCGATCCTCGAAGGCAAGAAGCTGGTCTTCGTGTCGATCCTGCGCGCCGGCAATGGCCTGCTCGAAGGCATGCTGGAGCTGGTGCCCTCCGCCCGCGTCTCGCATATCGGCATGTACCGCGATCACGATACGCTGCAGCCGGTGGAATATTACTTCAAGGCGCCCGAAGCGCTGGACGAACGCCTGATGATCGTGGTCGATCCGATGCTGGCGACCGGCAATTCCTCGATCGCCGCCATCCACAAGCTGAAGGAGCGCGGCGCGACCAACATCCGCTTCCTCTGCCTGCTTGCCGCCCCCGAGGGCATCAAGAACTTCCAGGAAGCCCATCCCGACGTGAAGATCTACACGGCCTCGATCGACAGCCATCTCAACGAGAAGGGCTACATCATGCCCGGTCTCGGCGATGCCGGCGACCGCATGTACGGCACGAAGTAATTAACGAGCCGTTTACCATTTGAAATGTTACATGGGGCCTGGACTATGTTTCCAGGCCTTATCTCCTTCCGCCGTTAGCAACTTTTCAGCAATTGTGGCTTAGCTGCTAAAGATACGGCCGCGCATGATGCACGGTTTATACAGGAAGGATTTCTGTTTCCATGCTCTTGCGTACAGTCATATTCGCAAGCATCGCAGCGGTGCTTGCCACACAGGTTCCTTCCTTCATCGGAAGCACGCCCGCACGGCCGGAAGGCCCGATCTCCGCCAATTTCGTCTCCGGCGCGGTCGATCCCGCCCCCACGACCGCAATCTCGGGCAATGGCACCAGCATGCGCCTGCAGGCCGATCAACAGGGCCACTATACCGGCGATTTCCGCATCAATGGCAAGTCGGTCTCCGGCCTGATCGACACCGGCGCCACCTATGTCGCGCTCAACGAGACCATGGCCCGCCGCCTTGGCTACACCGCCAACCAGCTCGATTTCCGCTATTCGGTCAACACCGCCAACGGCCAGACCAAGGCCGCGCACATCATGCTCGACCGCGTCGAGATCGGCGGTATCCGGGTGCGCGACGTCGAGGCTTTCGTCCTCAAGGACGAGGCCCTGTCCTCGACGCTTGTTGGTATGAGCTTCCTGAAGAAGCTCGCCTCCTACGCGGTGGCCGACGGCTCGCTCAGCATGAAGCAGTAGTCAGAAGCGCGATGAAATGACCGGTGGCAGCGCGGGCGCGCTGTCGCCGATCGTGTAGTTCGCCTGAAGCGCCGCAGCCGCTATTTCCGCCGCATCATCGTTCGCCGCATGCACGAAGGCGATCGGCTCGCCGCGCTCGACGCGCGTGCCGAGCGGCAGGATATCGCTGAACCCCACCCGGTGGTCGATCCGGTCATCGGGGTGTCGCCGCCCGCCGCCGAGATCGATCAGGCTCATGCCGATATCCCTGCTGTTGCAGGCAGAAAGCCAACCGCTTTGCGTGGCCAAGACAGGCCGGATGGCTGGGGCAGTAGGCAGATAGCTGTCAGGCTTCTCCAGGAGGTCCGACGGGCCGCCCAGCATGTGCGCCATGCGCCCGAATATCTCCGCCGCCTTGCCTGATGACAGCGCCTCGGCCGCCCGCGCCTCGCCATCCTCCCTCGAGGATGCGACGCCTGACTGGACGAGCATCTCGGCCGCGAAGGCGAGAACCACCTGTTCCAGCCTCGTGCCGCTCTTCTCGCCCGCCAGGAACGCGATCGCGTTGCGAATCTCCAGCGCATTGCCCACGGCATCCGCCAACGGTTGATTCATGTCGGTGATGACCGCCGATGTCTTCAGCCCGGCGCCATTCGCGACCTCGACCAACGACCGCGCCAGCTGCTCGGCCTCCCCGGACGAGGCCATGAAGGCGCCGTTTCCGACCTTCACGTCGAGCACCAGCGTCTGCAGCCCGGCGGCCAGTTTCTTCGACAGGATCGAGGCGGTGATCAGCGGAATGGAATCCACCGTCGCCGTCACATCGCGCACCGCGTAGAGCTTGCCGTCTGCCGGCGCCAGCGCGGCCGTCTGGCCGATGATGGCGCAGCCCGCTTCGCGCACCACCTTGCGAAACAGCGCGGCGTCGGGTGTAACCGTATAGCCTGGTATGGATTCCAGCTTGTCGAGCGTCCCGCCGGTGTGGCCGAGCCCGCGCCCCGAGATCATCGGCACAGCCAACCCACAGGCCGCGGCGATCGGCGCCAGCATCAGCGAGACATTGTCGCCGACGCCGCCGGTAGAATGCTTGTCGGCGATCGGCCGGTCCAGATCGCTCCAGTCGAGCATGTCGCCGGAGCGCGCCATCGCCATGGTCAGCGAAACGGTCTCCTCGCGACGCATCCCCTTAAACCAAACGGCCATGGCAAAGGCGCCGATCTGCCCTTCGGAGAGCTTGCCCGCCGCAAGGGCCGCGATGAACGCCTGGATATCCTCATCGGACAGCACCGCGCCGTCGCGCTTGCGACGAATGATCTCCTGCGGGATCATCTTAGTAGCTCGCGGCGGTCGCCGGTGCCGATTGCGCGCCCGAAAGCACCGCAAGGATATCGTCGAGCACGCCCGAAGCGCCGAAGCGGAAGGTCGAGGGCATCGGCCAGTCGGGCGCCATGATCGTTTCGGCAAGGCTCAGATAGAGCGCTGCATCCGCCACCGAGGCAATGCCGCCCGCCGGCTTGAAGCCGACCTTGCGACCGCTCTGGCGAATGGCGCGCAGCATGATGTCGGCGGCCTCTAGCGTCGCGTTGACGGACACCTTGCCGGTCGAGGTCTTGATGAAGTCGGCGCCCGCCTCGATCGCCAGTTCCGAGGCGCGGCGGATCATCGCCGCATCCTTGATCTCGCCGGTTTCGAGGATTACCTTCAACAGCACCGCGTCACCGCATTCGGCGCGCACGGCGGCCACCATGTCGGTCACGGCGCGGCCGCTGCCGGCGATGAATTTGCGATAGGGAATGACGACATCGATCTCGTCGGCGCCGTCGGCGATTGCCTCGCGCGTCTCAGCCGCCACGTCGGCGACCTCCATGTCGCCCGAGGGGAAGTTGACGACGGTAGCGATCTTCACGGGATGGCCGCTGCCGAGGATCGAGCGCGCATGCGCCACGAAGCGCGGCCAGATGCAGATCGCGGCGCTATTGCCGTAGGGCGTCTGCGCGCGTGCGCACAGGGCCTCGATCTGCGCTTCCGTGCAGTCGTCCTTAAGATTGGTGAGATCAAGCAACGACAGCGCCACGGCCGCCGTTTCCTTCAGCGAGTGATTGCTCATGCGTCATTTCCTCCAGCCGCGATCATCTCTTTCAGGATGGCGGCAAGACGGGCACCGCCGATGGGCGCCATCTCCTTGGTTTCGTCGTGGCTCAGTTCCGAACCGGTCATTCCGGCCCCATAGTTGGTGATAACGGAAGCAGCCGCAACCCTCATGTCGAGCATTCGGGCGATGATGACTTCGGGCACGGTCGACATGCCCACCGCATCGGCGCCGAGAATACGGGCCATGCGGATCTCCGCCGGCGTCTCGAAGCTCGGGCCCGAGAACCACATGTAGACGCCCTCAGAAAGTGCTGTCCCCGTCGTCTCCGCCGCCCGCCGCATCGCGTCAGCAAGCCCGGTATCATAGGCATTCGTCATGCCCACGAAGCGACGGTCGCTCTCCTCGCCGATCAGCGGGTTGATGCCGGAATAGTTGATGTGGTCGGTGATCTGCATCACCGATCCCGGCGCCAGATCCTCGCGCAGCGATCCCGCCGAATTCGTCAGGATCAGCGCTTCTACGCCGAGCGCCTTCAACACCTCGATCGGCCGCCGCATGGCGTTGGCGTCACCCTTCTCGTAGAAGTGCACGCGTCCCGACAGCATGATCACAGGCACGCCGCCAAGCGTGCCGGCCACAACCTCGCCGGCATGGCCGGAAACCGCGCTGACGGGAAAGCCCGGCACATCCTGATAGGGGATACGAACCGCATCCTTCAGCTCCGCCACCAGCGAGCCGAGCCCGGAGCCGAGGATCACGCCGTAACGCGGCGAAAGCCCGCCAAGGCGCGCCTTCAGCAGGTCGAGCGCCGCCTGCATCAGAGTTCGGTCTCGAAGCTGAAGGGAAGCAGTTCGTCCATGGTCATGGTCTTCTGCACGCCGGCTTCGTCGCAAAGATAAATCTTCGTATCCTTCGAGGCGAATTCCGAGATCTTCTGCCGGCAGCCGCCGCAGGGCGGGCAGAGCGGCAGCTTCTCGGCGATCACGGCCATCTCGACGATCTTCTTCGCCCCGCCCATGATCATGGCGCTGATCGCCGTCGGCTCCGCGCACCAGCCCTGGGGAAACGAGAGGTTCTCGATATTGGCGCCGGTATAGACCTTGCCGTCCTCGGCGCGGATCGCAGCCCCTACGGGGAACTTGGAGTAGGGCGCGTGGGCGAATGCCATGGCGCCGCGGGCGGCTTCGAAGAGGTCGTGGGACATGGTCTTAGCGCTCCTTGACATAGGGGGTGCCGCCGGCCTTCGGCGGGATGGCTTTGCCGATGAAGCCTGCGAGCAGCACGCAGGTGAGGATATAGGGCAGGGCCTGGAAGATCTGCACTGGCACCTCGCCGATACCGGGGATCGGTTTGCCCTGCATGAAATTGCCAAGCGCATCGAGGAAGCCGAACAGCAGGCAGGCGAACATGACGGGCACCGGCTTCCACTTGGCGAAAACGAGCGCGGCGAGCGCGATATATCCCTTGCCGGCCGACATGTCCTTGATGAAGGCGGCCGACTGCGCGATCGCCAGATAGGTGCCGGAGAAACCGCAGAGAATGCCGGCGCAGATGACCGCGCGGTAGCGCAGCCAGCTGACCGAGATGCCGGCGGTGTCGACCGCACCAGGATTTTCACCGACAGCGCGCAGACGAAGACCGAAGCGCGTGCGGTATAGGATCCACCAGGAGAGCGGCACCGCCAGGAAGGCGAGGTAGGTGAGCACGTTGTTGCCGGAGATGACGTTGGCATAGAGCGGCCCGATAACAGGCACCTCGCGCACCGCATCAGCCCCCGGAAGCGTGATCGGCGTAAAGCGCGCGTCGCCGGCCAGCTGCGGCGTGCGCCCGCCCTGGCCGAACCAGGCCTGGCCTAGCACGATGGTGATACCAGCCACGAAGAAGTTGATCGCGACGCCGGAGATGATCTGGTTGCCGCGGTTGGTGATCGAGGCGAAGCCGTGCACGAAGCTCAGCGCCACCGAGCAGACGATGCCGGCGCAAAGCCCCGCCCAGGCGGAATCGGTGAGATAGGCGACGCAGGCGGCGGCGAACGCCGAGCCCAGCATCTTGCCCTCGAGCCCGATGTCGAAGACGCCGGCACGTTCGGAGAAAAGGCCAGCCAGCGCGGTGAAGATCAGCGGGATCGACAGGCGGATGGTGGAGCTCAGAACGCTGATGAAGATGTCGTAATATTCCATCGTCGCGCTCCTTACGCCCGCTTGAACTGTTGATAGAGACGCACCATCGCCGGCCGGTACATGTATTCAAGCGCGCCGGCAAACAGGATCACCAGACCCTGGATCACGAGGATCATCTCGCGGGTGATGTTGGGCATCTCGAACGAGATCCAGTCGCCGCCCTGGTAGAGGATGCCGAACAGGATGGCTGAGAGCACGATGCCGACGGGATGATTGCGGCCCATCAGCGACACCGCGATGCCGACGAAGCCGGCGCCGCCGACGAACTCGACCTGCAGGCGGGCCGACGAGCCCATGACGGGGTTGAGCGCCATCATCCCCGCCAGCGCGCCCGAAAGCAGCATGGCGATGATGACGATACGCGCATAGGGAATGCCGGCGTAAGCGGCCGCACTCGGGCTGACGCCGAGCGTGCGCATCTCGAAGCCGAGCTTGGTGCGCCAGATCAAAAGCCAGACGAAATAAGCCGCCACCAGCGCGATGATGAAGGAGACGTTGAACGGAGCAGCACCAAGCTTGGCGCCGAACATGTCCATGATCCAGCCGAGCTTCGGCAGCTGGCCGCCTTCGAGGAAGGTGCGGGTCTCAGGCGCCATCTTGCCCGGCACGATCAGCACGTGCACCAGGAGGTACACCATCAGCGCCGCGCCGATATAGTTGAACATGATCGTGGTGATAACGATATGGCTGCCGCGCTTGGCCTGCAGCCAGGCCGGAATGAAGGCCCAGGCCGCGCCGAACAGGCCGGCGCCGATAATGGCCACGGGCATGGTCACATACCACGGCACGAACTTGTCGAGCGCCAGCGCCACCAGCGCGCAGCCGAGACCGCCGAGATAGGCCTGTCCCTCGGAGCCGATGTTGAACAGCCCGGCATGGATGGCGACCGCCACCGAAAGGCCGGTGAAGATGAAGCTGGTGGCGTAGTACAGCGTAAAGCCGATGCCTTCACCGCTCCCGAGCGCGCCTTCGATCAGAAGCTGCAGCGCGCCGATCGGGCTTTCGCCGATCAGCCAGACGACGAAGCCTGATATCAGGAAGGCGGTGAGAAGGTTCAGGATCGGGATGAGGCCGTAGTTGATCCAGCGGGGTAGGGGAGTGGAAGCAGTGCTCATCAAGGCCTCACGCGGCAATGCCGGCCATCATCAGGCCGAGGGTCTGTTCACCGGCATCGGGCGTCTTCTCGCCGACGACATGGCCGGCGAACATGACAAGGATACGGTCTGAAAGGGCGCGGATTTCGTCGAGCTCGACGGAGACGAGCAGGATCGCCTTGCCCGCGTCGCGCATCTCGATGATCCGGCGGTGAATGAATTCGATGGCGCCGATATCGACGCCGCGCGTCGGCTGGCCGATGATCAGCGCCGTCGGGTCGCGTTCGATTTCGCGGGCAACGACGATCTTCTGCTGGTTGCCGCCGGAGAAATTGGCGGTCTTCAGCCGTGGGTTCGGCGGCCGGATGTCGTATTTCTCGATCTTCTCCATCGCGTCCTTGCGGATCGCTTCGAGATCGAGCAGCGGGCCCTTGCTGTATTCAGGTTTGCGGTGATAGCCGAGCACCGAATTTTCGTATTCCTCGAACTTCAGCACGAGGCCCATATGATGGCGGTCCTCGGGGATGTGCGCGAGGCCGAGCTCGCGCAGCCGCGCCGGATCTGCTTTGTCGATCGGCTGCCCGTCGAGCAGGATCTCGCCCGAATGCGGCTTGCGGATACCCGCGATCGCTTCGAGAAGCTCCGACTGCCCGTTGCCGGCCACCCCCGCCACGCCAACGATCTCGCCGGCCCGCACGTCGAACGACACGTTGTCGACCATGACGACGCCACGGTCGTCCGTCACCGTCAGATTGCGCACCGACAGGATGACCTTGCCGGGATTGGCCTCGCCCTTCTGCACGCGAAGCAGCACGCGGCGGCCGACCATCAGCTCGGCCAGTTCCTCGACCGTCGTCTCCGCCGTCTTGCGGGTCGCCACCATCTCGCCGCGGCGCATGACCGACACCGTATCGGTGATCGCCATGATCTCGCGCAGCTTGTGGGTGATGAGAATGACCGTCTTGCCCTGGTCGCGCAGCACTTTGAGGATGCGGAACAGGTGGTCGGCTTCAGCCGGCGTCAGAACGCCCGTGGGCTCGTCGAGGATCAGGATCTCGGCGCCGCGATACATGGCTTTGAGGATTTCGACGCGCTGCTGCAGGCCGACGGGGAGCTGCTCGATCAGCGCATCCGGGTTGACCTCGAGGCCGTATTCCTTTTCCAGCCGCTTCAGCTCGGCGCGGGCAGACGCCACGCCTCTCGCGAGCAGCGCTCCGCCTTCGGCGCCGAGCATGATGTTCTCGAGCACCGTGAAATTGTCGACCAGCATGAAGTGCTGGTGCACCATGCCGATACCGGTTGCGATCGCCGTCTGGCTGTCCTTGATCGTCACGGCCTGGCCGTTGACCCGGATCTCGCCCTGGTCGGCGTGGTAGAAGCCGTAGATGATCGACATCAGCGTCGATTTTCCGGCTCCGTTTTCCCCGATGATGCCGTGGATGGATCCCTTGGCGACAGTGAGGTTGATGTCTTTGTTGGCGTGGACGGCACCGAATTTCTTGTCGATGCCCACAAGTTCGATAGCGGGCGTGTCAGTCACAGCAGGCTCCAGATACGAAAAGGGCGTATGGCGAAAATCAATTCCGCCATACGCCCAATTTCAGGCGCGGATCACTTCGGGCAGGCGTTGTCCGAGGTGTAATCGTGAACCTTGACGGTGCCCGCGATGATGTCTGCCTTGGCCTTTTCGACGGCCGCCAGCATTTCAGGCGTGATCAGCGCCTTGTTGTTGTCGTCGATGGCAGCAGCAACGCCGTCTTCCTTGACGCCGAGCGACTGCACGCCGGCGGTGAACTTGTCGCCCTTGGTGTCGGTGTAGGCGTTGTAGACGGCGAGGTCGACGCGCTTGACCATCGAGGTTAGCACCGAGCCCGGATGCAGGTGGTTCTGGTTCGAATCGACGCCGATCGAGAACTTCTTGTTGTCGGCGGCGGTCTGCAGAACGCCGAGACCGGTTGCACCGGCTGCCGCGTAAATTACGTCGGCGCCCTGGTCGATCTGGTTTTTGGTGAGCTCACCGCCGCGAACCGGGTCATTCCATGCAGCACCCGTCGTGCCGGTCATGTTCTGGAACACTTCCATCTTGGCGTTGGCAGCGCGTGCGCCCTGCTCGTAGCCGCACTCGAACTTGCGGATCAGCGGAATGTCCATGCCGCCGACGAAGCCGACCTTGCCGGTCTTGGATGCCATGCCGGCGAGAACGCCGACGAGGTACGAACCTTCTTCTTCCTTGTAGACGACCGAGCGGACGTTCGGCTTGTCGACAACGGCGTCAACGATGATGAACTTGGTGTCCGGGAATTCGGCGGCAACCTTCTCGATCGCCGAGGTCCAGGCGAAGGAGACGGCAACAACCGGGTTGAAGCCGCGGCTGGCGAAGTTGCGGATGGCCTGTTCGCCCTGGGTGTCGCCGGTCGGCTCGAAGTCGCGGTAGGCGATACCGGTTTCCTTCTTGAACTTCTCGGCGCCATTGTAGGCGGCTTCGTTGAAGGACTTGTCGAACTTTCCGCCGGTGCCGTAGACCAGTGCCGGCTTGACGTCGGCAGCGAGCGCCGTCGTGGACATGGCAGCCACGGCAAGGACGGTCAGAAGGGATTTTTTCATTGTGCAGCCCTGTTGTTGCTATTTGTTAGGGGTCCTCCCGCAAGCCCGTTTTCAGGCATGTCTGCGGAACACCGACCTCCCCCCGGAGGCCTGGCTTGCCGCATCCTTGCATGGCTCCAATGAAAATTCACGAGAAATTTTTCGGCTGGTAAAAAATCGCCGACTTTGCGTAAAAACCGGCCAGCGCAATCGCTTTTTACGCAAAAGCACCGCTAAAGTGCGATTTTTCTAGCCATTTGAGACACCTCGCTGCGCCCGAGCCTGCGTGGGCGTCAAGCTCCGTTCTGCATGCGACTGACCACCCAAGGGCGATCGCCGCCACGTCAGGTAGCAGAAATACGGGCAAATGATGCTTGAGACAGGCGTCTCGCCTAAGCCGTGAAGCGGCCTGCCACCGGTGGCTTCTTGTACCCCGCCATCCACAGGATGAGCGAAAGCACAAGGAACACCGCAAAAGCCGGCTGCATCATCAGCCACTGAAAGCCGATCGTGTAGAAGCGGGGGTGGATATAGTAGGCGATGGTCGATTGCAGCGCCTCGAAGGAGGACGCGCTCATGTCCTGCCAGGCGTCGCCCATCGGCGTGATGACGACGGAAGATGCCGCCACGGACTGGATGCTGTCGATCGTTCCGGCAATCACCGCAACCGCCAGCGCGATCAGGCTCGCCAAACGCAAAAGGAAACGCATTACACTCTCCGCCACCGATCCGCCGGATTTGACCCGGCCAGTTGCGCCCATTCTCCAAGACATCAAGACACTAGTGCCCTGCCGCTGGAACCGCAATGGACCGCATTCCGGCACTTTTGCTGGAAGAAGTCAAAAAACTGTTAGATTTAGGTTGATCCCTGAAAATTCCTCGGTATATATCGCGCCGTTCCAACGATTTGCGCTGAAGGGTGCCAAATCAAGCAGCAGGACAGGTGGCCGAGTGGTTTAAGGCGCACGCCTGGAACGCGTGTGTACGTGAAAGCGTACCGTGGGTTCGAATCCCACCTTGTCCGCCATTTCCTCGGAAATCGATGCTGCTATCTCTGTCTCCCCATCGACGTGTGATCCGCTAGTCAAAGCTGGCTGCTTGCGCCCTACGCCCAGCACTTCGCCATCCTGTTGCATTCCGCCAACAGCCCCGCGCGGAAGCTCCGGGGGCCCTCTGTATTTCCCTCCGCGAACACAATTTGGTCACCGATGCCCGGCCAGGGAGAGGGATCACAGCTTACCTCTCGCATTGGATACCCTGAAATTGCATAGCCTCTCCATTCTTCGGTCGCTTGTCGCGGCGGCCGGCGTTTCGCTGCTTGCGGCCTGCACGCAGCTTCCCTCCCAGCCGGTCGACGTCGCCATGCCCAAGCCGCCGGCCGTCGGGGCACCGGCACCCGCCGCCGAGGCCGCCGTGTCGCAGCCGGAGCGCCCGGTCGACAAGCCGGATTATCCGCTGATCTACGCCGATCTCGACGACAGCAGCTATCGTCTGCCGGCCATCAGCTACGCCGAGGTCGATCCGCGCTATCTGCGCCAGGAGGTCGATTATCATAGCGACGAGCCGCCGGGCTCGATCGTCGTCGATACCGAGACCAAGTTCCTCTATTTCATCCTGAAGAACGACCGGGCGGTCCGCTATGGCGTCAGCCTGGGCGCGCAGGGCCGCGCCTGGAAGGGGCGGGCGGTGATCCAGTGGAAGCGCAAATGGCCGACCTGGACGCCGACGCCGTCGATGATCGGCCGCAATCCGAAGCTCAGCGAGTGGAAAGAGGGTATGCCGCCGGGGCTCAGCAATCCGCTCGGCGCCCGCGCGCTCTATATCTTCCAAGATGGCCAAGACACGCTCTATCGCATCCATGGCTCGCCGGAATGGCGCTCGATCGGCAAGAACGCCTCGTCCGGCTGCGTGCGCATGTTCAATCAGGACATCATCGACCTCTACGACAGGGTCCGCGGCAAGGCGATCCTCGTCGTCAAGTAAGCTGACTACGGGCGCCCGAGAGCGAGCGCCCGGTCGGCTCGAATGATCGGGATCACCAGGCAAGCACGGCCTGCCGCCTTGCGTATCCGCCAATATGCTGTAAACGCAGCGTCGGAACGCGACTGCCGTTAACTTAAGAACGGGGTCGGGCGGCAGATTGACGTCACGTCGCTGTCACGAGATCACGTGGCCGTTCCCTCATCCCCAAAGCACCGATCACCGTCGTGTACCGCGTCTCAGACCAGAACGGCCTGATCGACCAGATCCTCGGTACCGAAGAACTTCAGATAGCGCTGCACTTCCTCAGGCTCGCCCGTTGCCTTCTGCGGGTTGTCGGAGAGCTTGACGGCCGGGCGGCCGTTGGCGTCGCTCACCTTGCAGACGATCGAGATCGGGTTGAGGCCGGAGATCTCGGTCGGCGCGCAGCCGGCGAAGTCGTTGGTGAGGTTGGTGCCCCAGCCGAAGCTCATGCGCACGCGGCCTTCGAAATGCTTGTAGGTGTCGATGATCGCGTCGACATCCATGCCGTCGGAGAAGATCAGCATCTTCTGCCGGGGATCGCGGCCCATCTTCTTCCACCATTCGATGATCTTCTCGCCGCCTTCGATCGGGGGTGCGCTGTCGGGGCGGAAACCCGTCCAGTCCGCCACCCATTCCGGCGCGTCGCGCAGGAAGGCGGCGGTGCCGAAGGCATCGGGCAGCACGATCAGAAGGTTGCCGCCGTAAAGCTTGTTCCAGTCGCGCAGCACCTTGTAAGGCGCGTTATGCAGTTGCTCGTCGGTCTCGGCAAGCGCGGCCGCCACCATCGGCAGCTCATGCGCGTTGGTTCCCACCGCTTCGAGATCGTTATCCATGGCGAGCAGCACGTTGCTGGTGCCGGTAAAGCCGGCGCCGATGCCTTCCTTCAAGGCTTCGACGCACCAGCGCTGCCACAGGAAGCTGTGGCGCCGCCGCGTCCCGAAATCGGAGATGCGCAGGCCCGGCAGTTCGCGCAGCCGCTCGACCTTCTCCCACATGCGCGCCTTGGCGCGGGCATAGAGCACGTCGAGCGTAAACGGCCCGAGCGCGCGTAGCGCTGAGCGCGAGCGCAGCTCGTTGATGATCGCGAGTGCCGGAATTTCCCACATCGTCGTCTCTTTCCACGACCCGTGGAAATCGAGCCTGTACTGCCCGTCGCGCTTCGACAGCTCGTATTCCGGCAGCTGGAAATGCGACAGCCAGGCCAGGAACTCGGGCTCGAAGATCTGCGCGCGGCCATAGAAACTGTTACCCGCCAGCCAGATCATCTCTTTCTTGGAGAGCCTAAGCGTGCGCGCATGGTCGAGCTGCGCGCGCAGCTCCCCCTCGTCGATCTCCTCGGCAAGCAGCACCCGCTTGGTGCGGTTGATGACGGTGAAGGTGGCGTTGACGTCGGGATAGAGCTTCCAGATCATCTGCAGCATCAACAGCTTGTAGAAGTCCGTGTCGATCAGGCTGCGGACGATGGGGTCGAGTTTCCAAGCGTGGTTGTAAACGCGCCGTGCAATATCTGTCTTCGCCATCGATTCCACCCTATCCAATCCGGGTGCAGGCGCCGAAAGAGGCGCACGACAACCGGCCTGTGCGCTTTCTTATCGAAAACTCGGCCGGCAATGTCCAGAACAAATAAGACCCCGCCATTTCCTCGAAAGCAGGGCCAAGCGCCGGTCCGCCTACTGTGCGTTTGTCTGCGGCGCGTTTGCCCGCCCGGCGGGCGTCGGTGCCTCAGTGCCGGACTGTCCGCCACCGCCCTGCGCCGGAGCGGGCTCCGCATGCGTGGGTTCGTCCGGCTGCGGCAGGTTATAGCGGCTCCAGATTTCGACCGGAATCCAGACGGCGAACGCCAGAAGCAGCGCCGCGATCAACATGCGTAAGATGCGCAGGCTGGTCGGTGACTTTCGCTTGGTCCGCCCGGCCATCGCGTCTCTACCCGTCTCTTCGTGGTTGCCGCCTTCACTCCACGGTCTTTCGATCCGTTCGACCATGCCTGCCCCTTCCAAACCGGGCGGCATCGGCCGCCCCTAAAACATCAGGGAAAGAAACGGCCACCGCCAGCGATGGTTCCCGCCTCAGTAACCGCGGTTGCGGTCCACCACATATTGCAGCGGCTGGCCTTGCTCGAAGCGGGCGATCTGCCGCTCCACATGGCGAAACAGCGCATTCTCCTCCGAACTTGCCGCATCATGCGGCGTGATGAAGACGTTTGGCAGGTCCCAGAGCGGGCTTTCCGAAGGAAGCGGCTCGACCTCGAAGACATCGAGCGAAGCGCCGCCAAGCACGCCGGTTTCGATCGCCGAGACGATATCGGCCTCGACCTGGCTCTTGCCGCGCCCGGCATTGATGAACACCGGCTTTCCAAGCGCGCCACCCTGGCGGAGCTTGGAAAACAGTGCGGCATTGTAGAATTTGGTCGTCTCGGGCGTCAGTGGAAGCAGCCCTACGAGGATGTCGGTCTTCGAAAGAAAGGCGTCGAGCCCGCTTGCGTCGAAAGTCTCGATGCCATCGATTTGTTTGGCCGTGCGCGACCAGCCGATGACGTTGAAGCCCATCATCTTCAGCTTGGTCGCCGCATCCTGGCCGAGCACGCCGAGACCCATGACGCCGACGGTAAGTTCCGATGCCTCGGGCGCCACGTCGTGGCCCCATTCGCGCCGGCGCTGCAATCGGTCATGCTCCGCCTGCCCACGCTGGTGCATCAGGCACTGCATCACCACCCACTCGCTCATCCGCGTCGTCAGGCTGTGGTCGACGAAGCGCACGATCGGCACGTCGGGAAGGCCGGGCAGGTTCATGAAGCTGTCGACGCCCGCACCGCCCGAGAAGATGACCTTCAGGTTCGGCGCCCGCGCGAACAGATCGGTATCCGGCTTCCACAGCAGCGCGTAGTCGAGGTCGGAAAGATCCCGGCCCTTCGTCTCGGGGTCGGCGACATTGATGCTGCCGCGATCGAGAAAGGCGGTCTTCAGGATGCGCGCGACGGTATCGGGATTGAATTTGAGATCGACGAGAATGGGGGCTGGCATGGTGTCTGGGCTCTGATGTCGTTAGTGTTGCACCGCGGGCGTCGGTCGCGCCTCGATATTGAAGGCCGCCGCCATCAGCGCCTTTGTGTAATCGTCCTTCGGCGCGCGGAAAATATCGGCCGATGCCCCCTGTTCCACCACCTTGCCGAAGCGCATCACGATCACCTCGTTGGCGAGCGCCTTAACCACCTTCAGATCATGGCTGATGAAGAGATAGGCGAGGTCGTGTTTCTGCTGCAGGTCGCGCAAGAGATCGACCACCTGCGCCTGAACGCTCATGTCGAGCGCCGATGTCGGCTCGTCGAGCATCACGAAGCGCGGCTTCAGCACCATGGCGCGGGCAATGGCGATACGCTGCCGCTGGCCGCCGGAAAATTCGTGCGGATAGCGCCAGCGGGTGGTGGGATCGAGCCCCACTTCCTCCAGCGCCCAGCAGACGCGCCGGTCGCGTTCCTCGTAGGAAAGACTACCCTCATGCACTTTCAGCCCCTCGGCGATGATGTCGCCCACAGACATGCGCGGGCTGAGCGAGCCGTAAGGGTCCTGGAACACCACCTGCAACTGGTTGCGCAGCGGCCGCATTTCGGTGAATGAATAGCTGGCTATGTCCTTGCCGACAAAGCTGATCCGCCCCTCAGACGAGATCAGCCGGGTGAGCGCTAGCCCAAGCGTCGTCTTGCCCGATCCAGATTCGCCGACCACACCCAGCGTCTGCCCGGCGCGCAGCGAAAGATCGATGCCGTCGACCGCCTTCACATGGTCCACCACCTTGCGCATCAGACCCGCCTTGATCGGGAACCAGACCTTGATGTCCGATCCCTGCATGACGATCGGCTTGGAGCTGTCTGCAAGCGGCGGCTCG
Organism: Rhizobium sp. FG113; assembly: GCF_057809895.1. Taxonomy (NCBI): domain Bacteria; kingdom Pseudomonadati; phylum Pseudomonadota; class Alphaproteobacteria; order Hyphomicrobiales; family Rhizobiaceae; genus Rhizobium; species Rhizobium sp. FG113. The sequence continues at coordinate 133,186 of NZ_JBMDKV010000002.1, forward strand.
CCACGCGGCTCTGAGGCGAGCAGATGGCGCGTATATTGATGCTGCGGATTGGTAAAGACCTCCTCGACCGTTCCGGTCTCGACGATCTTGCCTTTAGTCATCACGCAGACCCGGTCGGCGAACTTGCGCACGATGCCGAGGTCATGGGTGATGAACAGCATCGACATGCCGTGCTGGCCCTTCAGCTGCCGCAAGAGTTCGAGGATCTGCGCCTGCACGGTAACATCGAGCGCCGTCGTCGGCTCGTCGGCTATCAGCAGTTCCGGCCGGTTGGCGAGCGCCATGGCGATCATCACGCGCTGCCGCTGCCCGCCCGAGAGCTCGTGCGGATAGGCCTTCAGCCGCTTCTCCGGCTCGCGGATGCCCACTTGGTTCAACAGTTCGAGAACCCGCGTGCGCGCCGCCTGTCCCTTGATCCCCTGGTGCAACTCCAAAATCTCGGCGATCTGCTTCTCTATATTGTGCAGCGGGTTGAGCGAGGTCATCGGCTCCTGGAAGATCATCGTGATGTCGTTGCCGCGCACCTCGCGCAGCACCTTGTCCGATGCTTTCAATAGATCCTTGCCCTTGAACAGGATTTCGCCGGAGGGATGGCTGGCCGAGGGGTAGGGAAGCAGCCGCAGGATCGAATTGGCCGACACCGATTTCCCCGAGCCGGACTCTCCCACCAGCGCCACCACCTCGCCCTTGTTGACGTCGAAGGAAATGCCATCGACAGCCACTGAAGTCGCGCCCCCCTGATGGAAGGCGACGGAAAGATTGCGGACGGACAGCAAGGGTTCGGACATCAGGACAGGCTCTCGATCAGGGAGGTCAGGGTGGCGTCGTCGGGGCGGAGAGTGGTGAGGGGTGAACGCTTTGGTGCCGCGTCTGCACCCTTGATTTCGTAGCCATGCTTCAAGCCGGTGTCGCTTGTCAGTATATGCGTGCATTCCGTTGCCAAGGCCGTCGAAACATGAATGGCATCGGGCAACTTCAAGCTTGGGTAGTTCGCCCTCAATAGTGCGGCATGCCGAAGAACGGGTTTTCCGACTGGAACGACGTCAAGCCAGGGACTTGAGACGATCGTTTTATCATATGCATCGACCAGTCTGCTGTTGGCGTCCCGAAAGGGCCTGACCAGCAGCTCCGAGAGGGTCAGTTCGCTTGTAGCAAAGAGCGGCCTTTTGCTTTTGGTCGCGAAAAGCTTTCTCAGCAATTGCGTGGCCATGCCGGCATTTTCGAACGCCAGGATAAAGATATTGGTGTCGATGTAGACCTTCTTTATCGCGGGCATCAGTAGTCCCACTCGTCACGCAATTCGCGTATGCGAGCGACGGCTTCTTCCTCGCTGACGGGGGGGTGGCCAAGCGCCTGATAATCCTCGATCAGCTTGATAAGTTCGGCACCGGTGAGTGGCTTCTTGGGCTCAGTCTGGAAATCGCGCAGACCGGGGTAGACGTCGTGCTCGGAGGAGGCTTTATCCTCGACCTCAAGCACGACGCGCACCGTTGCATCGTCGGCGAATCCCTCCCTCAAATCCTCGGGAAGGTTGGCGACAGGATAATGATCACGCACAATCTTGTTCATGACGGCCACGCTCCAAAGGTTGCGTAAAAAACAACTCTACCCGCAAACCCCTGCCATGACGAGGCCGCCCTCATCCGAAGGTCTTTCTCGGATCGAACGCATCGCGCACCGCCTCGCCGATGAAGATCAAGAGCGACAGCATGATCGACATCGCGAAGAAGGCCGTCAGCCCCAGCCACGGCGCCTGCAGGTTGGCCTTGCCCTGGGCGATCATCTCGCCGAGCGAGGGCGAGCCGGGCGGCATGCCGAAGCCGAGGAAATCGAGCGAGGTCAGCGTCGTGATCGAGCCGGAGAGGATGAAGGGCAGGAAGGTCAGCGTCGCCACCATCGCGTTCGGCAGAAGGTGCCGCCACATGATCGTGCGGTTGCCGACGCCAAGCGCGCGTGCCGCCCGGACATATTCGAAATTGCGCGCCCGCAAAAATTCCGCGCGCACCACGCCCACGAAGCCGACCCACGAAAACAGCAGCATGATCCCGAGCAGCACGAAGAAGCCCGGCGGCAGGATCGCGGCGATGATCAGCAGGATGTAAAGCACCGGCATCGACGACCAGATCTCGATGAAGCGCTGCAGCAGAAGGTCGGTCCAGCCGCCGAAATAGCCCTGGATCGCGCCCGCGCTGACCCCGACGACGGCCGAGCAGATGGTCAGCACCAGCCCGAACAGCACCGAGATGCGGAAGCCGTAGATCACGCGTGCGAGCACGTCGCGCGCCTGGTCGTCGGTGCCCAGCCAGTTGAGGTTGCTCCAGGTGCAGTTGGGGTCGTTCACCCCTTGCGGATAGCCTGAGCATCGCTCCTGCTCGCTCATCATCCAGAAGGGCGCGGTCGGTGCCGAGTGCGGGATGTTGGAGTTCACCGAGCGGTAGGAATAGCGGATCGGCGGCCAGATCATCCAGCCATTGGCCTTAATCTCGTCGGCGATCACGTCGGAGCGGTAGTCGGTCTCGGCCAGGAAGCCGCCGAACTTCTCCTCGGGATAATTGACGAGAACGGGAAACAGGATCTCGCCCTTGTAGGAGGCGATGATCGGCCGGTCGTTGGCGATGAATTCGGCAAACAGGCTAAGCCCGAAGATGAGAAGAAACAGCCAGAGCGACCAGTAGCCGCGCCGGTTGGCCTTGAAGTTCTTCCAGCGCCGGATGTTGGTGGGCGACAGCAGCCCCTTGCGCGGCGGCTTGACAGGCGTGGCGGTCGCGGGCTTTGCGGCGGTGTCCATCACACGTCCCTCCGCTCGAAGTCGATGCGCGGATCGATCCAGGTGTAGATCAGGTCGGAGATCAGGCTGACGAACAGGCCGAGCAGCGAGAAGATATAAAGCGTCGCGAAGACGATCGGGTAGTCGCGGTTGACCACCGAGAGATAGCCGAGCCGCCCCAGCCCATCGAGCGAGAAGATGTTCTCGATCAGCAGCGAGCCGGTGAAGAAGGCGGAGATGAAGGCGCCGGGAAAGCCGGCGATGATGATCAGCATGGCGTTGCGGAACACGTGGCCGTAGAGCACCTTGCGCTCGTTCAGCCCCTTGGCGCGCGCCGTCACCACATACTGCTTCTTGATCTCCTCGATGAAGGAGTTCTTGGTGAGCAGCGTCGTCGTGGCAAACGCTGCCAGCGACAGCGAGATCAGCGGCAGCGCCAGGTGCCAGAAATAGTCGAGCGGCTTCTGCCACCAAGAAAGCTGGTCGAAATTGTCGGAGACGAGGCCGCGCAGCGGGAACCAGTCGTAGAACGACCCGCCGGCGAAAAGCACGATCAAAAGGATACCGAACAGGAAGCTCGGAACCGCATAGCCGATGATGATCACGCCCGAGGTCCACACGTCGAAGGTCGAGCCGTCCTTCACCGCCTTGCGGATGCCGAGCGGAATGGAGATGCCGTAGGAGAAGATCATGATCCAGATGCCGAGCGAGGCTGAGACCGGCAGCTTGTCCTTGATCAGGTCGAGAACGGACGTGTTGCGAAAGAAGCTCTCTCCGAAATCGAAGCGGATATAGTTCCACATCATCTCGCCGAAGCGCGTCAGCGGCGGCTTGTCGAAGCCGAACTGTTTTTCCAGCTTCTTGATCAGCTCCGGATCGAGCCCCTGCGCGCCGCGATATTTCGAGCCGCCTTCATCCATGCCCGATCCCATCAGGTCGCCGCCGCCGCCCGAAAGGCGGGCGTCCGCCCCTTGAGCGTCACCCGTCAGCTGCGCGATCACCTGCTCGACAGGCCCGCCCGGCGCGAACTGGATGACGGTGAACGAAATCGCCATGATGCCGATAATGGTCGGGATCATCAAAAGCAGGCGGCGAAGGATATAGGCTCCCATCAGCGAGCGGCCTCCGGGGAGTTCTGTCGTAGGCTGTCCAGTCTATCGCCGCTCAATCGTCAAGCCTTCCTCTGCCGGTCAATACCGGCGGTGATCATGGTCCGAAGTGATTCGGTGGGCCCATTTGGAGCCCAGCCGTCAGGCCAATGCAAGTCCGCTCATTTCTTGGCGGAAGACGACCACCAGACGTCGGGGAAACCGGTCGCGTAGGTCGGGTATTCGGCTGGCCGGGTGATCGTGTTCCAATAGGTGATCGACTGCGTGTCGCGATAGAACAGCGGCACGACATAGTGGCCCGCCATCAGCACGCGGTCGAGCGCCTTGATCGACGCCACCTGCTCGTCGCGATTGGGCGCAAAGATCACCATGCGGATCAGCGCGTCGACCGCAGGGTCGGAAATGCCGGAATAATTGCGCGAGCCCTGCTGGTTGACGGAGCCCGAGCCCCAGTAGTCGGCCTGCTCGTTGCCGGGGTTCATCGTTTCGGCCCACACGTTCCAGATCACGTCGTAGTCGAAGCTGCGGACGCGGTTGGTATATTGCGAGGCGTCAACCGTGCGCACCCGCGCATCGATGCCGATCTTCTTGAGATTGTTGGCGTAGGGCACGGCCCAGCGCTCGAAGACGGGGCTGGAGAGCAGGATCTCGAAGCTCATCGGCTTGCCGGTCTGGCTATTGACCATGCGGTTGCCCTTGATCTCCCAGCCCGCTTCCTTGAGCAGCTTGATCGCCGTGCGCAGATTGTCGCGGCTCTTCTGCGGGTCGCCGCCGACGGGGTTGGAATAGGCCGTGGTGAAGACCGAAGGCGAGAGCTTGTCCTTGAGGCCGTTCAAGATCTCCAGTTCGCGCCCCTGAGGCAGGCCTGAGGAAGCGAGCTCGGTGTTCCAGAAATAACTGTCGATGCGCTTGTAGCTGTTGAAGGCGACGGTGCGGTTCAGCTCCTCGAAGTCGAAGGCGTAGTTCAGCGCCTCGCGCACCTTCTCGTCCTTGAACGCGTCGCGGCGGGTGTTCAGCACCATGGCCTGCATGATGCCGGTGGCGCGCAGCGCATTCGGCACGTCCTCCTTCTTCACGCGGCCTTCCTTGACTGCGGGGAAATCGTAGCCCGTCGCCCAGCGCGCCGCGAGCGTCTCCTGCCAGTAATCGCTGTTGCCGGCACGGAACGCCTCGAACTCCACGTCGCGGTCGCCGTAATAGGTGTAGTTGATCGAGCCGAAATTGTTCTGCCCGACATTCACGTTGAGGTCCTTGCCCCAATAGTCGTCGCGCAGCTCGTAGCGGATCGTGGCGCCGGCCGTGAAGGCGGCGATCTTGTAGGGGCCGGAGCCCATGACAGGTTCCAGCGTGGTCTTGGCGATATCGCGTGGCTTGCCGTCAGCCCCGGTGCTCTCCCACCAGTGTTTCGGCACCACTATGAGCTGGCCTAGGATATTGGGCAGTTCCTTGTTGTTCTTTTCGTCGAAGGTGAAGGTCACGTCGCGCTCGCCCGATTTCTCGGCCTTCACCACGTGCTTGTAGTAGTTGGAGGCGAGCGGGTTCAGCTCCTTCACCTTGTCGAAGCTGAAGATAACGTCCTCTGCTGTCACAGGCTTGCCATCCGCCCACTTGGCCTCGGCGCGCAGCCTGAAGGTCGCGCTCGACACGTCGTCGGGATAGGAAAGACCCTCCGCCAGCAACCCGTAGGAGGCGAGCAGCTCGTCGTCGGCCGATTTCATCAGCGTCTCGAACGGCAACGTCAGACCGACGGCGGCCTGCCCTTTGGAAAGCAGCGGGTTGAACGTGTCGTAGGTGCCGGATGCCGAAAGCCTCAGATTGCCGCCCTTCGGCGCATCCGGGTTGACGTAGTCGAAATGCTTGAAGCCCGGCTTGTATTTCAGCTCGCCGATGGTGGAGGTTCCGATCCGGAAAACCGGCTCCTGGGCGACGGCCTGCAAGGGCAGGGCGGCAGCGCCCAACAGAGAAAACACCAAACCAAGTCTCGACCACGCACGCGCCATTCGCCAGCCCCAATTGTTTCGCTTTTTTCGAGGATAGGCGAAATGCTGGCGAAAAACAGGTGACGCAACCTTTTTTGTCCGGCTTCGCGCAAATGTGAGCGCAAGAGTTGCCGCTCAGGCCGTCGCTTCCTCCAGCCTTTTGCGCAGCATCCCCCGCAACTCCGCCACCATGCGCGGATCGCCGCCGATATCGGGATCGTGCGCCGCCGTCACGATGATCCTCAGCAGTTCGAGCACCAGTGCCGACAGAAGGTCGAGATCGTCGCTGACAGAAGGGCTCGCTTTCTGCAGCAGCGCCTTGATGTTGCCGCGCAGCTCCGCCCGCGATTTCACCTTGCGCTCCTTGGGGATATCGCGCCGCGCCGCCAGCACCGGAAATTCGCGGTAATCTTCCAGAAAGCTGCCAAGCCGCGCGAAGATGGCGTCGCCAATCTCGGACGCCCGCTTGCCGTCGACCTCGTTCTGCAGCTCGACCAGCGCGGCGTTCAGCTGCCGCATCCGCTCGATATGCAGCGCTTCGGCCAGCACCGGCTTGGTCGGAAAGAACTGGTAGAGCGAGCCGATCGAGGATTTCGCCTCTGCGGCGATCTCCGTCATCGTCGCGGCCTCATAGCCCTTCTCAAGAAAGATCTTGGCGGCCGCCTCGGTCAGAATGGCAACGCGCTCGTGCCCGCGCTTCTGCTTCGGCGAGCGATCGATCGAATCGGCACTTGATTTTTGTGAGGGCATCCTCATATTTCCAATTGCGAGGATATCCTCATGTTTATTCCGGAGCCTTCCATGTCCCTCTACGATCCCAAGACCACCGCCCTGATCTCCATCGATCTGCAGGGCTTTATCATTTCCAGGCCCGTCGCGCCTCATTCCGCTCAGCAGGTGATCGAAAATACCGCCGCGATTGCCAAGTCGCTGAAAGCGGCCGGCGGCACGACTGTCTTCGTCACCATCGGATTTTCCGCGGACTATGCCGATGCTGTCAACCAGCCGACCGACGAACCGATCGCCTTCCCACAGGGTGGCTTGCCGGCCGAAGCGCTGCGCGAACCGCCGGAGATCGCTGACCTGACGCCAGATGTGCGCATAACCAAGCATCAATGGAGCGCCTTTTATGGCAGCGAGCTCGACCTGCAGCTGCGCCGTCGCGGCATCCGGACCGTCATTCTCACCGGCATCGCCACCAATTTCGGCGTCGAGGCCACGATCCGCGATGCGTTCGCCCATAATTACGCGGTCATCGCCGCCGAGGATGCGATGACGACGTTTACCGCCGAGATGCACGCCTTCGCCTGCGAGCGCATCTTCCCGCGCCTGTCGCGTATCCGCAAAACCGCAGACATCCTCGCCAACACCTGAGTGCGGTGCTGCCGGCCGACGCGATGTCTCGTGATCGCCCGTGAAAAACATCGATTCACCAGAATCGCATTTCACGGTAAAACGGGTGCAAATCACTCGACTATGGTCGGCAGCAGTTCAGGATACGGCATGGCTTTCCGCATCGCGCAGGCGCTCTCTTCAATCGGTAAACTGGCATTGGCAACTGCGATCGGCGCCAGCCTCATCGCCGGCGATGTTGCCGCGCAGCAGAAACAGCCGAGCCCCGGCAGCGCCAAGGCGATCTTCGGCGGCGTCCAGCTTCCGACGCAAGGGGCTCCGCAACCCTTCGGCTTCTACGCGAAGGGCTGCATGGCCGGCGCCGAGGCGCTTCCGACCGATGGTCCGAACTGGCAGGCCATGCGCCTGTCGCGCAATCGCCGCTGGGGCAATCCGGCGATGCTCTCCACCATCGAGCAGCTGTCGCGCGATGCCGCCAAATATGATGGCTGGCCGGGCCTGCTGGTCGGCGATATCGCCCAGCCGCGCGGCGGCCCGATGATCACGGGCCACGCCTCGCACCAGATCGGCCTCGACGCCGATATCTGGCTGACGCCGATGCCCAACTTCCGCATGACGGCCGAACAGCGCGAGGCGCTGCCCTTCACGACCATGCTGCAGAAGAACGCCTTCCTGACGATCAACCCGAATGTCTGGACGCCGGCCCATGCGCGTCTCCTGATGCGTGCCGCGAGCTATTCGCAGGTCGAGCGCATCTTCGTCAATCCGGCGATCAAGAAGAAGATGTGCGACACCTGGACCGGCGATCGCACCAATCTCGGCAAGCTGCGCCCGGAATACGGTCACGATTCCCACTTCCACATCCGCATCAAGTGCCCGCCGGGCGCCGCCAATTGCAAGCCGCAGGCGCCTGTGGTGGCCGGCGATGGTTGCGACAAGTCGCTCGCCTGGTGGTTCAGCCCGGCGCCATGGGCCAAGCCCAAGCCGCCGAAGCCGGATGCCAAGCCGGTCAAGCCGCGTGAGGTCATGGTGTCGGACCTGCCCAAGGCCTGCCAGGCGGTTCTCGATGCGCCCGCGGTCTCCTCCGTGCGCGCCGCGACCTATGGCGGCCCTTCGGCTGCTGAAGTGCTTCGCGCTCAGCCCATTGACGCGCCGCCCGCCGCAAATGACGACGAGCTGCCCGATCTCGGCCCGATCCCGGATGACAAGCCAGCAGCACAGTGAGGCCGGTTGAATACCGCTCTTTAAAACCCTGATCGCTTCGTATAGAAGCGGTCAAATCGATTGAATTATGCCAGTGAATTTAGAGGGGGAGCTTCTGATGGCCGGCCGCAAGTGCCTTGCGCTCATCGCGCATGACCAGAAGAAGGACGACATGGCGGAATTCGCCCGCCGCAACGAGGAGACGCTCAAGGCGAACTGGACGATCTTCGCGACCGGCACGACCGGCGGCCGTGTTCTCGACGCCGCTCCCTCGCTCGATGTCACCCGATTGAAAAGCGGCCCGCTCGGCGGTGACCAGCAGATCGGCGCGCTGATTGCCACTGGCGAGGTCGATGCCCTGATCTTCTTCGTCGACCCACTGACCCCCATGCCCCACGACGTCGACGTCAAGGCCTTGATGCGCCTTGCGATCGTCTATGATATCCCAATGGCACTCAACGAGGCCACGGCCGACAGGCTGATCGCCAATCTTCACGCATAAGCGGCGCGCGAACGCGCAACAACGGAACCTGCCATGCACCAGCTCGATACCAGCGACGCCTCCATGCCCTTCCCGATCCTGATCGGCGATATCGGCGGAACCAATGCCCGTTTCGCCATCATCGAGACGGCCGACGCCGAACAGGTCAATTTCCCGAACGTGCGCACCGCCGATTTCGAGACCATCGACGACGCCATCCGCGCCACCATCCTGGAAAAGAGCGCGATCAAGCCGCGTTCCGCCATCCTCGCGGTCGCCGGCCCGATCAGCGACGACGAGATCCCGCTGACCAATTGCGATTGGGTCGTGCGTCCGAAGTCGATGATCGAAAATCTTGGCATCGAGGATGTCCTGGTCGTCAACGATTTCGAAGCCCAGGCGCTCGCCATCTCCGATCTGGCGCCGGAACACCGCGAACGCCTCGGCAATGCCGACGCCCATGAGGACATGGTCGCCTCCCGCGTCGTGCTCGGACCGGGCACCGGCCTCGGTGTCGGCGGCCTCGTGCATGCGCGCGGCGTCTGGATCCCGGTTCCGGGCGAGGGCGGCCACGTCGATCTCGGGCCGCGCAGCAAGCGCGATCTCGAAATCTTCCCTTATGTCGAAACCATCGAGGGCCGCGTCTCGGCCGAGCAGATCCTCTCCGGCCGCGGCATCGTCAATCTCTACCGCGCCATCTGCACCGCCGATGGCATCGCGCCGAAGTACAGCGACCCTGCTGATATCACCTCGCATGCGCTGGCCGAGAGCGACCCGGTCGCCGTCGAGACCATCTCGCTGTTTTCGACCTATCTCGGCCGCGTTGCCGGCGACATGGCGATGATCTTCATGGCGCGCGGCGGCGTGTTTCTCTCCGGCGGCATCAGCCAGAAGATCTTAGGTGCCCTGCGCAAGCCCGAGTTTCGCGCCGGTTTCGAGGACAAGGCGCCGCACACGGCACTGCTCTCGACCATCCCGACCTATGTCGTCACCCATCCGCTGGCGGCACTCTCCGGCCTCTCGTCCTACGCCCGCCGGCCCGACACCTTCGGCGTGTCGACCGATGGCCGCCGCTGGGGTCGATAGCCCCCCCAGCGTCCGGCGCCCGGACAGACCTAGCCAAACGGGCGCCAACTCTTTATAGAGCCGCTCGAGCGCGGGCCGCAGCAGCGGCTCGCATGGTCACGAGACAGGAAGTCTTTATTGCGTTCATCCGATCCCCAGCAGCGCCCCGTCGACAGCGGCACGGTCACCGCCGTCTTGAAGCGCATCATCGCTGAAAATGGCCGCGAGCACATCTGGGGCTACGTCGTCGCCATCAGCTGTCTTGTCCTCGTCGCGCTATCGACGGCCTTCACCGCCTGGATCATGCGCTCGATCATCGACGAGGCCTTCGCCAACCGGCGCGCAGATGTCGTCTGGGTCATCTGCCTCTCCATCTTCATCGCCTTCGTCATTCGCGGTTTCGCGAGCTACGGCCAGGCGGTGGCGCTGTCGAAGATCGGCAACAACATCGTCGCCCGCTACCAGAGCCGCCTTTACGTACATCTGATGACGCTGTCGGTCGGCTACTTCAACGAGGCGCGTTCGGCGCGCATCGCCGCCCAGGTCAGCCAGAATGTCGGCGGCATCCGCGACGTCCTCAACCTGACGATCACCTCCACCGCCCGCGACCTGCTGACTTTTGTCGCCCTGCTCGGCGTCATGGTCTATCAGGACCCGCTGCTCAGCGTCGCTGTCCTCATTCTCGCACCGCCGCTGCTTCTGGCGCTGCGCTATCTCTCCAAGCGCCTGCGCCAGGCCACCAAGGAAGCGATCGATCTCAACAGTCACGTGCTCGGCGCCATGCAGGAGACCATTCAGGGCATCTCCATCGTCAAGGCGTTCACGATGGAGCGGCAGCTCGAGCAGAAGATCAACAAGATCATCGTCGCCGCCGAAGAGCGCGGCAACAAGATCGCCAAGCTGTCCGAGCGCAACGCGCCGATGACCGAAAGCTTCGCCGGTTTCGCCGTCGCCAGCGTTCTTGCCTACGCCGCCTACCGCTCGATCTATCAGAACGTGCCGCCCGGCGCCTTTTTCTCCTTCGTCACCGCGCTGCTCTTGGCCTATGATCCGGCCCGCCGCCTTGCCAAGCTGCAGGTGCAGATGGAGCGCGCCGCCGTCAACGCGCGGATGATCTACGAGCTGCTCGACATGGAGCCGCGCCAGCGCGACCTGCCGGATGCCAAGCCCCTGGTCGTCACCGAAGCCCGCATCGAGCTCAAGGACGTCGCCTTCGCCTATGGCAACGACAATGTCCTCGATGGCGTCAACATGGTCGCCGAGGGTGGCAAGACCACAGCACTCGTCGGCCCCTCCGGCGCCGGCAAGTCGACCATCATCAATCTCATCCCGCGCTTCTACGATCCGAAGGCCGGTCAGATCCTGATCGACGGCCAGGACATCGCCCATGTGACGAAGAAGTCGCTGCGCGAGCAGCTGGCCTATGTCTCGCAGCAGCCCTACCTGTTCGAAGGCTCGATCCGCGACAACATCCGCTACGGCCGTCCCGACGCCAGCGATGCCGAGGTGGAGGAAGCAGCGCGGCTCGCTTACGCCCACGACTTCATTCTCGCCCAGCCGGAAGGCTACGACACGCCGGTCGGCGAAAACGGCGTGACGCTTTCGGGCGGCCAGCGCCAGCGCCTGTCGATCGCCCGCGCGCTGGTGCGCAACGCCCCGATCCTGCTCCTCGACGAAGCGACCTCCGCGCTCGACACCGAATCGGAAGCTGCCGTGCAGAAGGCGCTCGACGAAGCCATGACCGGCCGCACCGTGGTCGTCATCGCCCACCGTCTCTCGACGGTCGTGCGCGCCGACAAGATCGTCGTCATGCAGCAGGGCCGCGTCGTCGAAGAAGGCAATCACGAGACGCTTGCGAAGCGCAGCGACGGTCTTTACGCTCGCCTCAACAACCTTCAGAGGCCCGCGGCCTCCGAGACTTTCTGATACGTGGAATGATGGACGCCTGACATGAGCGATGCTGCGATGAAACTGGTGGTGGTTGGTGCAGCGGGCCGCATGGGACAGGCGCTCATCCGCATAGTGCATGAGATCGAAGGCGTCGTGCTGCACGCAGCCGTCGGCCGCCCGGGCTCGCCCTTCATCGGCAAGGATGCCGGCGAGATCGCGGGTCTCGGCCCCAATGGTATCGCGATCACCGACGATCCGCTGGCCGCCTTCCTCCATGCCGATGGCGTGCTCGATTTCACCACGCCGGCGACCACCAATGAATTCGCGGCGCTTGCCGCCCAGGCCCGCATCGTCCACATCATCGGCACGACAGGCTGCTCGGTCGAGGACGAACAGAAGATCTCCGCCGCCAGCCGCCATGCCCGCATCGTCAAGTCTGGCAATATGGGGCTCGGCGTCAATCTCCTGAGCGTGCTGGTCGAACAGGCGGCGCGCGCGCTCGATCCCGCCGATTGGGACATCGAGGTCCTAGAAATGCACCACAAGCGCAAGGTCGACGCCCCCTCGGGAACCGCGCTGCTTCTGGGTGAAGCTGCCGCCAAGGGCCGCGGCATCGATCTGGCCACCCATTCCGTCCGCGTCCGCGATGGCCACACCGGCGCGCGCGAACAGGGCACGATCGGCTTTGCCACGCTGCGCGGCGGCTCCGTCATCGGCGAACATTCCGTCATCTTCGCCGGCGAGGGCGAGCGCGTCTCCATGGCCCACAGCGCCGGCGACCGCTCCATCTTCGCGCGCGGCGCCGTCAAGGCCGCCCTTTGGGCGCGCGACAAGAAGCCGGGTCTTTATTCCATGCTCGATGTTCTCGGGCTCTCCCAACACTGATCTCATCAGGAGGAATTTATAATGAGCGGTACCCTCGTCCTCGTTCGCCACGGCCAGAGCGACTGGAACCTGAAAAACCTTTTCACCGGCTGGAAGAACCCGGAGCTCACAGAGCTCGGCGTTCAGGAAGCCAACACCGGCGGCAAGGCGCTCGCGGAATACGGCATCAAGTTCGACATCGCCTTCACCTCTGACCTGAAGCGCGCCCAGGACACGCTGAAGATCATCCTTGAAAACGTCGGCCAGACCGGCCTCGAGACCATCAAGGACCAGGCGCTGAACGAGCGCGACTATGGCGATCTCTCCGGCCTCAACAAGGACGACGCCCGCGCCAAGTGGGGCGAAGAGCAGGTCCACATCTGGCGCCGCTCCTATGACGTTCCCCCTCCCGGTGGCGAAAGCCTGCGCGACACCGGCGCCCGCGTCTGGCCCTATTACCTGACGGAGATCCTGCCCCGCGTGCTGCGCGGCGAAACCGTTCTGGTCGCCGCCCACGGCAACTCGCTGCGCTCGCTGGTCATGGTGCTCGACAAGCTCACCAAGGAACAGATCCTCGGCGTCAACCTCGCGACCGGCGTTCCCATGGTCTACAAGCTCAACGCCGACTCGACCGTCGCCTCCAAGGAAGTCCTCGGCGACATGTCCGGCGCGCACTGAATATCGATTGCGCCGCGCGTCTCCCCGATGCGCGGCGCCTCTCCGGATAGGCCGGAAAGTTCCTTAGTTTTCGGGTCCGTTTTCCGTCTGACCCTTCGGCTTCCGCGCCGCCTCGAAATCCGGCAGCCGGTTGGCGATCCATTGCCAGAGCCCCACCACTTCCACAAGCAACTCCCCGCCGAGCGGCGTCAGCTCGTATTCCACGCGCGGCGGTACCTGCGGGTAGAGCGTGCGCGTCACCAGCCCGTCGGCCTCCAGCGTGCGCAAAGTCTGCGTCAGCACCTTCTGGCTGATGCCCTCCACCCGTTCCAGAACCCGTGAAAAGCGCAGCGGCCCCTTGGCTTCGGCAAGGATATGCATGACACGCAGCGGCCACTTGGCGCTGGCGCGCTCCAGCATCTCGCGAGCGAGTGCGTCTTCGGCATCCGTCAGCGTCTCGCAGAAGTCGAATGTACCATCGTTTAGTTCGGTTACCATAAGGTATGTATAGATCCATCTGGTACCTTCTTTCAAGAAGATACCGTCAGGCCTATATGGTCTTTCGACGGATCAAGGAGATTTCGATGTCACAGGTTTGGTTGATTACAGGCAGTTCGCGCGGTCTCGGCAGGGCGCTTGCGGAAGCGGTTCTGGCTGAGGGGCACAATCTGGTCGCCACCGCGCGCAACCCCGCCCAGCTCGACGATATCAAGCAGCGTTACCCCTCGAGTGTCTTGACGATTTCGCTTGATGTGACCGACGAGCAATCGGCCGAGCAGGCGGTGAAGGCCGCGGTCGAGCGCTTCGGCCGGCTCGATGTTCTCGTCAACAATGCCGGCTATGGCGACGTCGGATCGATCGAGGATACCAGCCTCACAGATTTCCGCGCCCAGATCGAAACCAACCTCTTCGGCACCATCATCGTCACCAAGGCGGCATTGCCTCTGATGCGCGAGCAGGGCGCCGGCCACATCATCCAGGTCTCCTCCGTCGGCGGTCGCATCGGCCCGGCCGGTCGTGCGCCCTATGCGGCGGCGAAATGGGGCGTCGAGGGCTTCTCCGAGGCCTTGAGCCGCGAAGTCGGCCCGCTCGGCGTCAAGGTCAGCATCGTCGAGCCCGGTGGATTCCGCACCGATTTCGCCGGCGCCTCCACCACGTTGCGCGAAGGCCGCCCCGAATATGACGAAACCGTCGGCAAGATGGCCCGCTACCAGCGCGACTATGACGGCAGGCAGCCCGGCGACCCGGCAAAAGCCGCCGCCGCCATCCTCCACCTCGCCAGCCTCGCCAACCCGCCGCTGCGCCTGCCACTCGGCAGCGACGCCATCCGCGCCATCGAGCAGAACGACGCGCAAAGAGCCACCGAACACGCCACCTGGCGCGACCTCAGCCTCTCCACCGACTTCGATGCGGGCAATGGGGCAGGGCACTTTCCGTGGGAGGCGAGGTGAGGGGCGCGAAATATCGTCAAGCTCGCCGGGTTGAGGGCGATAGGAGTGGATGCTAGGTTGCGGGTCCAGCAGGAAGATACACAATGACGACCCGGCCTAAATTCAAGTCGGATGCCTTCGAGGCCATCCATTCTTCCGCGCAGGCGCTGTTCAAGGTCGGCGTCATCGATAAGTCAAAGCTGCGAGACTTCGATCAGGCATGTCTGACGGTCACCACGGCGATCAAGACCCCTAAGTCCTAGGATAACCCTCAATTCTCGATCGTAAACTGCACCCGGTCGGCCGCAAACCGCGTCACCGAATATTGCACCGGCACGCCGTCGAGATCGGTATTCATGGCCTTGGTGATCAGCACGATCGCCCCCGGCGTCAGCTCCAACGACGAGAGGTCTGCCGCCTCGGCGTGGGCGGCGGTGATTTCGGTGGTGGCGCGGACATAGTCGGATAGGCCGAGTTCGGCGAAGGCGCGGGTGATCGATTCCGTTTTCTCATAGGCGTCGGGCATGCCCGCGAAGCGCTCCGCCGGAAACCACGAGGTCGCGCTCGAGACCGGCCGCCCATCCGCCTTGCGCACCGTCTCCAGCCGGATCACTTTCGTACCCGGCGCAAGCTTCAGCCAGCGCGCCACCTCGTCGCTTGCCGCTTCCTCGCCATGGCCGAGCAGCAGCCCGCGTGTCTCGCGCGCCTGCTCGCCGATGCCGCTGTTGAAGCGCGTCCGCTTGCTGATCGGAAAGTTCAGCCGCTCCTTGCGCTCGATCAGCGTGCCGCGGCCCTGCACCGCGCGCACGATCCCCTCCTGCGCCAGCGCCGCGAGCGCGCTGCGCACCGTGTGCCGGTTGACACCGAACTGCGTGGCCAGCGTCATCTCCGGCGGCACCATGCCTGTTTCGTCATAGGCACCGGCGCTGATCGCCTGGCGAATCCGGTCGGCGATCTGCCGCCACAGCGCCACGCCCGTCTGTCTCTGAACCTGCCCAGCCATTTTAGCCCTTTATCTTATGCGCCCCCGAAATGTCACACGCTTGTCACCTCGGCGATTTAGGTCTAGGTATAGCTTGTATGGTTGTCTATATCAATAGACATTTAAAGGATGTGGCGATGACCTTAGCGGAAAAGAAGGTAGGCAAGACCGAGCTGAGTGAGGGTGACCGGGCGCGCAAGCGCACTGTCGATCTGCTCGCCCGCGCCGAGCGGCAGGAGCTGGAAGCGGCCTGGCAGGCATTGACGGAAAAGCCGGTGGCGCAAGCCGTGCGCGGCCCCGAAACTGGCCTCGTCATGGTGCGCGGCCGCATGGGCGGCGGCGGTGCCGCCTTCAATCTCGGCGAGGTCACCGTCACCCGCGCCACCATCCGCCTTGCTTCGGGAACCATCGGTCATGCCCAGGCGCTCGGTACCGATCGCGAAAAGGCCCGCCTCTCGGCGATCTTCGATGCGCTCTGGCAGGAACCGGCCACGCGCGACACCATCGAAACCACCCTGCTTGCGCCGATCGCGGCCCGCGTCGCCGATGCCGACGCTAGGAAGGCCGACGAGACCGCGGCCACCCGCGTCGATTTCTTCACCATGGTTCGCGGAGACGACTGATGCCCCTCAAGACCGAAACGCACAATGCCGATGCCCTGTCGGGCGGCTTCGCCGAGCCGGTGTTCCACGCCCAGAGCGTCTTCAAGCTGATGATGGATGCCATGGCCCGCCCCGGCACCATCCAGACCGTGTCGCCCGATGCCGAGCCGCCGGCGCCGCTTGGTATCGCTGCCGGCGCCATCGCGCTGACGCTGTGCGATCACGACACCCCCGTCTGGCTCTCGCCTGCCTTGGCCAAGTCCGCCACGCCGCAATGGCTCGGCTTCCACACCGGTGCGCCGGTCACGCCGGAAAAGGCCGAAGCCCGCTTCGCCTTCGTCGATGAAGGCGCCACGCTCTCCTCATTCGGCCTGTTTGCCTCCGGCACCCAGGAATATCCGGATCGTTCGACGACGCTCGTCATCGAACTGCCCGATCTCGAAGGCGGTCGCCGCCTCGCGCTGATGGGCCCCGGCATCAAGACCGTCACCGACGTCGCGCCGCTTGGACTGCCGGAACGCTTCCTGCATCTGTGGACGGAAAATCGCGCGCTCTTTCCGCGCGGCGTCGACATCGTGCTGACCTCCGGCAGCCGTTTCCTCTGCCTGCCGCGCACCACCAAGATCACCGCAACGGAGATGTGACCCATGTATGTTGCCGTCAAAGGTGGCGAGGCCGCCATTTCGAATGCCCACCGCCTGCTCGCCGATCGCCGCCGTGGTGATCGCGCGCTCCCCGCCATCGGCATCGAGCAGATCGTCGCGCAGCTGACGCTCGCCGTCGACCGCGTCATGGCCGAAGCCTCGCTCTACGACCGCACGCTGGCGGCACTCGCCGTGCGCCAGTCGCGCGGTGATATGATCGAGGCGATCTTCCTGCTGCGCGCCTACCGCACGACATTGCCGCGCTTCGGCTATTCGCAGCCGATCGATACGGCTCAAATGAAGATCGAGCGCCGCGTCTCCGCCACCTACAAGGACCTGCCCGGCGGCCAGCTGCTCGGCCCGACCTTCGATTACACCCACCGCCTGCTCGACCCCTCGCTGCTCGAGGATGGCGCGGTCGAAGAGCCGGTGCTGCGCGAGGCCGAAACCGGCCGCGTCATGCGCGTCTCCGAAATCCTTGCCCATGAAGGCCTGATCGAGGGCGATGGCGAAATGCCGGAGGATCATGAGATCGGCGATCTCACCCGCGAGCCAATGGAATTTCCGATGAGCCGCGACCTGCGCCTGCAGGCGCTCGCCCGTGGCGACGAGGGTTTCCTCTTGGCGCTCGGCTACTCCACCCAGCGCGGCTATGGCCGCAACCACCCCTTCACCGGTGAAATCCGCATCGGCGAAGTCGAGGTGGAGTTCGATGTGCCCGAGCTCGGTTTCGCTGTCTCGCTGGGGTCCATCCAGGTAACCGAATGCCAGATGGTCAACCAGTTCAAGGGCTCCTCCAAGGCGCCGCCGCAGTTCACCCGCGGTTATGGCCTGGTCTTCGGCCAGAGCGAGCGCAAGGCCATGTCCATGTCGCTGGTCGATCGTGCCCTGCGCGCCAGCGAGCTCGGCGAGGATATCACCGCGCCCGCGCAGGACGAGGAATTCGTCATCTCGCATGCCGATAACGTCCAGTCGACCGGCTTCGTCGAGCATCTGAAGCTGCCGCACTACGTCGATTTCCAGGCCGAGCTCGATCTCGTCCGCCGCATGCGCAACGACTTCGACGCCGCCCGCAATGGCAGCGATGACGATCTCAAGGAGGCAGCCGAATGAGCGATCTCGCCACGTACAACTTCGCCTATCTCGACGAACAGACCAAGCGGATGATCCGCCGCGCCATCCTGAAGGCGATCGCCATTCCCGGCTATCAGGTTCCCTTCGCCTCGCGCGAAATGCCGATGCCCTATGGCTGGGGCACCGGCGGCGTGCAGGTCACGGCCTCGATCATCGGCCCCGATGATGTGCTGAAGGTCATCGACCAGGGCGCCGACGACACGACGAATGCCGTCTCCATCCGCGCCTTCTTCCAGAAGGTCGCCAATGTCGCGGTCACCACGCACACCAAGGATGCCACCATCATCCAGACCCGCCACCGCATCCCGGAAGAAAAGCTCGGGGCGGGCCAGGTGTTGGTCTACCAGGTGCCGATCCCCGAGCCGCTGCGCTTCCTCGAGCCGCGCGAGACCGAGACCCGCAAGATGCACGCGCTCGAGGAATACGGCCTCATGCACGTGAAGCTCTACGAGGACATCGCCCATAACGGCCGCATCTCCAAGACCTACGCCTACCCGGTCAAGGTCGCCGGCCGCTACGTCATGGACCCGTCGCCGACGCCGAAATTCGACAATCCGAAAATGCATATGTCGGACGCCCTGCAGCTCTTCGGCGCCGGCCGCGAAAAACGCATCTACGCCGTCCCGCCCTACACCGAAGTCGTCAGCCTCGATTTCGAGGACCACCCCTTCGAGATCCAGCGCTTCGGCAAGCCCTGCGCGCTCTGCGGCGCCGAGGACGTCTATCTCGACGAGGTGATCCTGGACGACAAGGGCGGCCGCATGTTCGTCTGCTCGGATACGGATCATTGCGAGGACCGTAGAGAGCACGGCCATGTCGGCGAGATGCTGGCGCAGGGTCGGGAGGCTGCGGAATGAGGGCGCTTCAAGTTCGGCGTTCTGCCGGGGATACCCCCCTCTGCCCTGCCGGGCATCTCCCCCACAAGGGGGGAGATCGACTCGTGGCCAACGTGCAGCCAGGCAATGAAAGTGGAGCGAGTGGTTTCGCCCAGCCAATCTCCCCACCTGTGGGGGAGATGTCCGGCAGGACAGAGGGGGGTATCCCACCCGCCACGCTCCATGCCCTCACACACAAATTCGCGGAGGCATAGCCATGACCGACACCCCCCTTCTCAAAGTCAACGACGTCTCGAAATTCTACGGCAACCGCATCGGCTGCAAGAACGTCTCCTTCGAGCTCTGGCCCGGCGAAGTGCTGGCGATCGTCGGTGAATCCGGCTCCGGCAAGACCACGTTGCTCAACTGCATCTCCACCCGCCTGATGCCGACCACAGGCAGCGTCGAGTATCACATGCGCGATGGCCAGTACCGCGATCTCTACCACATGAGCGAGGCCGAGCGCCGTTTCCTGATGCGCACCGACTGGGGCTTCGTGCACCAGAATCCGGCTGACGGTCTGCGCATGACGGTGTCGGCCGGCGCCAATGTCGGCGAGCGGCTGATGGCGATCGGCGATCGGCACTATGGCAATATCCGCGCCACCGCGGTCGATTGGCTGAGCCGGGTCGAGATCGACGAGAGCCGCATCGACGACCAGCCGCGCGCGTTTTCCGGCGGCATGCGCCAGCGCCTGCAGATCGCCCGAAACCTCGTCACCGGCCCGCGCCTCGTCTTCATGGATGAGCCGACCGGCGGTCTCGACGTCTCCGTACAGGCCCGCCTGCTCGATCTCGTTCGCGGCCTCGTCAACGATCTCGGCCTTGCCGCCATCATCGTCACCCACGATCTCGCCGTCGCCCGCCTGCTGTCGCACCGGATGATGGTGATGAAGGACGGCCACGTCATCGAGCATGGCCTGACCGACCGGGTGCTCGACGATCCCCGCGAGCCCTACACCCAGCTCCTCGTCTCCTCGATCCTGCAGGTATAGTTGAGAGCGTGATCCGTAAGCCGGCTAAGCTCACGGATTGTCGCCAGAAACCAGGGAAGTCAATCATGGCAACGCCACTCGTTGTTTCGGAAGTCTCCAAGAGCTTCACCATGCATCTGCGCGACGGCATCAAGCTGCCTGTCGTCTCGGATGTCTCCTTCTCCGTCGCCTCGGGCGAATGCGTCGTGCTCGGCGGCCCCTCGGGCATCGGCAAGAGTTCGCTGTTGAAGATGATCTACGGCAATTACGCGGTCGATAGCGGCCAGATCCTGGTCAAGCACCAGGATCGCATCGTCGATCTCGCCACCACCGATCCGCGCACCATCATCGAGGTGCGCCGCCAGACGCTGGGTTACGTCAGCCAGTTCCTGCGCACCGTGCCGCGCGTCGCGGCCATCGATGTCGTGGCCGAGCCGCTGGTCGCCCGTGGCACGAAGGCGGATGTCGCGCGTGAAAAGGCGGCCGAACTGCTCGCCAAGCTCAACCTGCCGGAAGCGCTCTGGCAGCTTCCCCCCGCCACCTTCTCCGGCGGCGAGCAGCAGCGCGTCAACATCGCCCGCGGCTTCATCACCGATCACACCATCCTCCTGCTCGACGAGCCGACCGCTTCGCTCGACGCAAAGAACCGCGCCGTCGTCGTCGAGATGATCGCCGAGAAGAAACAGAAGGGCGTCGGCCTGCTCGGCATCTTCCACGACGAGGAAGTGCGCGAGGCCGTCGCCGACCGCATTCTCGACGTGCAGAAATTCTCGCCACGGAGGCCGATCGCAGCATGAGCCGCAAGATTGGCCTTGAGCCCTATATCCACGAGACCGCCTCGGTGAACAATTCGACGCTCGGCCGCTACACCGAGCTGTCGGAGCGCTGCCGCATCGACGAGGTCGAGCTCGGCGATTACTCTTACGTCATGCAGGACGGCGCCATTTGGTGCGCCACGATCGGCAAGTTCGTCAACATCGCCGCTTCGGTGCGCATCAACGCCACCAACCATCCGACTTGGCGCGCCACGCTGCACCACTTCACTTACCGCGCCGCCGATTACTGGCCGGATGCGGATATGGAGACCGAGTTCTTCGAATGGCGCCGCTCCAACCGCGTCACGATCGGCCATGACGTCTGGATCGGCCACGGCGCCACGCTTCTGCCCGGCGTCAGCGTCGGCAACGGCGCCGTCATCGGCGCCGGCGCGGTGGTCTCCAAGGATGTGGCACCCTACACCATCGTCGGCGGCGTGCCCGCCAAGCTGATCCGCGAACGTTTTCCGAAAGAGATCGGCGAGCGCATGGACAGGCTCGCCTGGTGGGACTGGGAGCACGACCGGCTGCGCGTGGCACTCGCCGATTTCCGCGCGCTCAACGCCGAGGATTTCCTGGCGCGGTACGAGGCATAAGCCGCCTATCCCTATGCATCAAACCTCTCCGGCGCGGATGGATCGCCATTCGCGCCGGGGCCTTAGCTGAGGCTGATCAGCGCCGTGCCAGCGATGGCGAGTGCCGCCCCGCCCCAGGCATGCGCACGCGGCATCTGTCCGCTGCGCAGCCACACCATCGGCAGGATGACGACAGGCGTCATCGAAGACAGCGTCGAAACGATCCCGACATTGCCGGTCTTCAACGCCGCCATCAGAAGCGACATCCCGAGCGCCGTGCCGAAGAAGGCGGCGGTGGCCGCAAGGCCAAAGTCCCGTGCCCGAAAGCCGTTCGCCTGCGCCCGCACCCGGGGCAGCGCCAGAAGCGCCCAGAAGCAGATCACTGCCAGCCCCGAGCGCACCGCCATCGCCGTGAACGGCTCGACACCGGCAGCCATCGCCGGCCGCGCCGTCAGGCTCCCCAGCGCCTGCCCAAGCGCGGTGACGACCCCAAGCGTTATCCCGAGCATGGACACCGGTGGTGTTGACGGCGCTTGCTCTGCAATCGGCTCACCATCGGCAAGCGGGATCATCGGCGCCGGCCGACGCCTGCGAAAGCCGATGGCAATCACGATGCCGCATAAAATGAGCACGACCCCGAACCCCTGACGCAGATCGATCGTCTCACCCAGCGCGACATAGCCGAGCACCAGCGCGAACGGCGAAGCCAGCGAAAACAGAAGCGCCGTCACGCGCGGTCCGGCCGTATAGATCGCCGCGAAATAGGTGGTGCTGGCAATCACGATCCCGAACACGCTGGAGGCGAGAAGCGACCCGAGCTGCCAAGCCCCAAGCGTCGCCCACCCGCCGGCAACCGTCGCCGCCAGCGCCGTCATCACGAAAGCTGCGGTCAGCTGCCAGCGCGCCAGCTGCATCAAAGGCACCCGCCCGTTGAGCTCGTTGATGAACATCGAGCTGAGCGCGATGCAGGTGGCCGAACCAATGGCGAAGGCTTCCGAGACGAACATGGAGATTTCCTTGAGGGGCAACGCAGCTTTCAGGAAAGTCTCGCGGGAAATCAAGATGCTATGAAGCGCGAATAGCACCAATCTCTGCCGGTGACTTGGCGCTCCGATAGCATCCGGGATCGGCTGTCGTTTTCCGCTCGGATGTCTCTCATGGTGCAAACCCCATATCTTCCCGCCGAAGCTTCCGCTAATGTCCGCGTCACCACACGTCCCTTCACGGAGCCAGCCTTGACCCATACGCCGCAGTCCCCGGTGAACCTTTGACGACCGATCACGAAGCGACATTCCTGGCCTCGCTCGGCTGGTCCGAATTCTTTTCCGATCAGTTGACGGATGACGATCATGGTCTCATCCCGCGTCGCATCGCCGAAGTTCACCGCAGCCGCCTGAGCGTCACCTCGCTGGATGGCCTGATCCGGCTCAAGATCTCGCATCAGCTGAATACGTCCGAATTCGCCGTCGGCGACTGGGTCATGGTCGATCCCGAGGACGACAGCCTGGTGCGCCGGCTGGAGCGCCGCACGCTGCTGCAGCGTCGCGTCGAAGGACGTCAGGGCCAGCAGCTCGGCGCCGCCAATGTCGACACGCTTCTGATCGTCACCTCCTGCAACGCCGATTTCAACGTCGCCCGCCTCGAGCGCTACATGGCGCTCGCCAATCAGGCGGAGACGACGCCCGTCATCGTGCTGACCAAGGCCGACCTCGCCACTGATGTCGCGGAATACGAAGCGCAGGCGAAAGCCCTGCAGCGCGATCTCGCGGTGGTCGTGCTCAACGCAAAGAGCGACGGCGCGGCTTCGGCGCTTGGTCCATGGAGCGGCTTCGGCCAGACGCTGGCGCTGATCGGCTCGTCCGGCGTCGGCAAGTCGACGCTGGTCAATGCGCTGGCGGGGCTGAGCGGCGAGGGCTCGCAGGCAACCGGCGGCATCCGCGAACGCGACGCCAAGGGCCGCCACACCACGACCGCCCGCTCGCTGCATGCCATGGAAGGCGGCGGCTGGGTCATCGACACGCCAGGCATGCGCACGCTCCATGTCAGCGATGTGCAGGAAGGCATCGAGCAGGTCTTCTCCGAGATCACCGAGCTTGCCGAACACTGCCGCTTCCGCGATTGCACCCACGACCATGAACCCGGCTGCGCCGTCCAGGCCGCCGTCAAATCAGGCACGCTGGCGCCCGAGCGCCTCGCCCGCTGGCGGGTGCTGCGCGACGAGAACGACAAGAACACCCCGAAGATGACCGGGCCGAAGGGCAACAAGGTGCTGCAGAAGCGGCGGTGAGCGGGGCGGCTTACGGAGGGCGAGTTAGACAATGATCAACGGGCTGATGATCGACGTGGACGGTGTCTTGGTTTGTGGTCGCCCTTCAGACGGGAAACCGTGGGCGTCGTCCATCGAAAGTGACCTCGGCTTCTCAGTCGAGGATTTACAGCGGGAGTTCTTTGCACCGCATTGGAATGACATTGTCATTGGTCGGTGCAACCTGATCGATCACTTGAAGCCCGCATTGGCCAGGATAGCGCCTCATGTCTCCTATGATGAATTCACAGCGTATTGGTTCGAGAATGATGCAAGACTGAATGTCGGCCTTCTGGCAGAGCTTGAAGAGCAACGCGGCGCTGGGAAGAAAGTCTATCTGGCGACGAACCAAGAGCATGCTCGCGCGGCCTACTTGATGGGCGAGCTTGGTTTGGGAAACCATTGCGATGGCATTTTCTACTCGGCGGCTATGGGATGCCGAAAACCGGCAAGAGAGTTCTTTGCGAAAGCTGGCGCCCTCGCAAAGCTGGCGCCAAGCCAGCTGTTCCTGGTCGATGATACGCTTGCAAATGTCACCGCTGCCAGTGCATCCGGCTGGAATGCCGCTCACTGGTCTGAGGGAAGCTTACTGTCGGACGCCTTGTCGAAATTTGAGGCTGCTTAACCACAACGGGTCGAAAGCGGCTCACTACACCGCGCCAGCCAGCTCTGTCACAGAATTGTGACCCCACTGTCACGTTTCAATCCACAGTAGCCCCGTTTGTGACAGCACTTACACAAAACTGACATTGGAGCTTCATGGACCGGGCCTAATGCACTCCCTCATATCGCGTTTGGGCTATGAGGAAGAGCATGATGTTCGAGCTGAAGAATGTCACCCGTCAATTCGGCAAGAAGATCGCCGTCGATAGTGTGACGCTTGACATCCCTCAGGGCCAGATGGTCGGCATTATCGGTCGTTCCGGCGCTGGCAAGTCCACGCTTCTGCGCATGATCAACCGCCTGCAGGAGCCGAGCTCCGGCTCGATCCATTTCAACGGCACGGAAGTGTCTGGCCTGCGCGGCAAGTCGCTGCGCAACTGGCAGCGCGATTGCGCCATGATCTTCCAGCAGTTCAATCTCGTGCCGCGCCTCGACGTGATGACCAATGTCATCCTCGGCCGTCTGAACCATCGCTCCACCGTGCTCAGCCTGCTCGGTGTCTTCACCCGCGAAGAGCGCGTGCAGGCGATCGCGGCGCTTGAGCGCCTCGGCATCGAGCAGACGGCGCTGCAGATGGCGGGCACGCTTTCGGGCGGCCAGCAGCAGCGCGTGGCGATCGCCCGCGCCCTCATGCAGGCGCCGAAGATGCTGCTTGCCGACGAGCCGATCGCCTCGCTCGACCCGCTGAACGCCAAGATCGTCATGGACGCGCTGCGCGATATCAACGAGCGCGAGGGCATCACCGTCATCACCAACCTGCACACGCTCGACACCGCGCGCAGCTATTGCGAGCGCATCGTCGGCATGGCCGGCGGCCGCGTCGTCTTCGACGGCAAGCCGTCCGAACTGACGGCCGACGCCGTCAACGAGATCTACGGCACCGACAAGAACGGCGCCGGCATCGACGAATCCATGACGTCCACCAGCCTGGATAACATCAAGGGCAAGCAGCAGGACGCCGTATCCCGCGTGATGGCCGCCTCCGCCGTCATGCGCTGACAAGTTTCCGGCCGGGGGACAAAGCCGGAAAAGCACAGCTCCCCAGTACTTCAAAGTCACTGAAAAACGTCACCAAAGGAGACTACCATGTCTGCGTTCCGCAAGATCCTGATGGCAACGATCGCCATCGCCACCGTTGCAGGCCAGGCCTACGCTCAGGACGTCAAGGTCCTGCGTATCGGCCTCGACGGCGGTGAAAACGAAGCCGACCAGGTTCGCCGCACCGAGTGCGTCAAGCCGGGCCTCGTTGCCGCTACCGGCGTTTCGGAAGTCCAGATCTTCCCGTCGCCGAACTATAACGGCGTCATCCAGGGCCTGCTGGGCGGCACCATCGACCTCGCTGTCATGGGCGCTTCCTCCTACGCCTCGATCTACCTCAAGGATCCGAACGCCGTTACGCCGGTTCTGACCACCAAGCAGGAAGACGGCTCGACCGGCTACTACTCGATCATGGTCGCCCGCAAGGATTCGGGCATCAAGACGCTCGCCGACGCCAAGGGCAAGAAGCTCGGCTTCGCCGATCCGGACTCGACCTCGGGCTACCTCGTCCCGAACGTCTCGCTGCCGAAGGATGTCGGCATGCCGGTCAAGCAGTACTTCTCCGAAACCGGCTTCGGCGGCGGCCATGAGAACCTCGTTCTCGGCGTTCTCGACAAGAAGTTCGACGTCGGCACCACCTTCGGCTCCGCCACCGGCGATTGGGCCCAGGGCTACACCTCCGGCAACCTGCACATCATGGTCACCAAGGGCCTGCTCGACATGGACGATATCGTCCAGGTCTGGAAGTCCCCGCTGATCCCGAACGGCCCGCTGATGGTTTCCAACAAGCTGCCGTCTGACATCCAGAAGAAGGTTACCGCCTACTTCGCCGAACTGCCGAAGACCGACAAGGGCTGCTTCGACAGCTTCACTGGCGGTGGTTACGTCGATTGGTCGCCAGTCGACCAGTCCTTCTACCAGACGATCATCGACGCTCGTAAGTCGGTTATCGGCGGTTGATCCGAACCTCTGAATAAACTCGCGGCGGCATCATCATGGTGCCGCCGTTCGTTCAACAAGGATGCTCAACATGGCGCACGTGGCCGAACCCGACCACATGGGCGGACTGCAGCAAGGCTCCCGCACAATTCTCGATCACTATCAGCAGCAGGTCCGGACACGGCGTATCTACACTGTGATCTCGATCGTTGTGTTCCTGATCGTCCTCGGCGCCTCGCTCGATTTCGCCAACAGCGCCAATTCGGGCAAGTTCTTCGAACGCCTTCCCTACCTCTTCGACTTCATGAAGCACTTCGTGCCGGACAGCCCGCTCGAAATCTTCCGCGCGATGTTCGACCTGCCGTCGCCCTATGCCGATGGCTCGATCAAATATGATTACGTCAGCGACCGCGTCTACATCACCGACAGCTTCTACATCCCGAATTTCTTCTACCAGCTGGCGATCACCATCAACGTCGCCATCGTCTCGACCATCCTCGGCGCATCCGGCGCCTTCGTGCTCTGCTTCTTCGCCTCGACCAATCTGGTCGGCGCCGGTGCCACCCGCTGGGTCGTGCGCCGCATCATGGAAATCCTGCGCGCCTTCCCGGAGATCGTCATCGCCGGCCTGCTCGCCGCCATCCTGTCGATCGGCCCGATCTCGGCCATCATCGCGGTGTCGATCCACACCATCGGCGCGCTTGGCAAGCTGTTCTTCGAAGTTGTCGAGAATGCCGACATGAAGCCGGACGAGGGCCTGCGCGCATCCGGCGCCAGCTGGCTCGAGCGCGTCCGCTTCGCCATTCTGCCGCAGGTCATGCCCAATTTCGTCTCGTATACGCTGCTGCGCCTCGAGATCAACGTGCGCGCCTCCACCATCATCGGCGCCGTCGGCGGCGGCGGTATCGGCGAGGTCTTCAGCCTGGCGATCGGTCGCGATCACGCCGCCAAGACCTATGCCATCATCATCCTGCTTCTGATCACCGTCGTCTGCGTCGACCAGTTCTCCGCCTGGCTCCGCCGCCGCATGATCGGCAAGCAGTCCTTCGAATTCGGCCGAGGAGCAGCCTGATGTCGTCGCTCACAGTCAACGCCGCCGATCGCCAGCGCCTGCTGGACAATTATCCAGAGGTCTTCCACCGCAGCTTCATGCAGCGCTGGGGCCTCGCGCTCATCGCCGGTCTCGTCATCATCTACCTCGCGCTCGCATTCAATTTCTTCAAGGTCATCCCGACCTTCGTCAACGGCAATTGGGACCGCGCCTCGATCTACGTCCAGGACTGGTATTCCTGGCGCGCCCAGCCGCGCCTGCGCTTCGTCGATGGCAAGGTCGTGCCGCAGTGGACGAGCCGCGGCCAGTATCCAAAGGACGCCGTCATCGCATGGATGCTGCCGACGGCGGCCGGCGGCTACACCGTCACCTACGGCAGCGATGCCGACCGCATGGAAGTGACGCCTGAACGTGTCGACGTCTATCTCGGCGGCAAGCTCTATCCTGTCGAGATCACCAAGGATCGCGCCATCCTGCCGCCGGGCGCGCCCGCCGTCATGAAGCAGGACGACAGCAAGGTCACCGTTTCCTTCGGTTTCGAGGGCCAGGCGGAAATCCGCTCGACGCAGGTCTATGTGCAGCGCCGCTTCCTCGGCTGGGCCAATTTCTTCTTCGACACGCAGTCGCCCTTCTGGGGCAAGAGCCTCGTCGATGTCGCCGGCCTCATGCTGTCGGGTGATCGCATCGATCCCGCGCAGTCCAACGCCTCGCTGGTGCTCGACAATTTCCTCAACAATGCCAGCTGGCAGCACGGCGATATCCTGTCGAAGCTGATGCAGACGCTGGTCATGGCCTTCGTCGGTACGCTGCTCGGCTCGCTCTTCGCCTTTCCGCTGGCCTTCATCGCCGCACGCAACATCACGCTCAACCGTTCGGCCAACTGGGCGACGAAGCGCCTATTCGATTTCCTGCGTTCGATCGACATGCTGATCTGGGCGCTGTTCTTCACCCGCGCCTTCGGCCCCGGGCCGATCCCCGGTATCGCCGCCATCTTCTTCACCGACACCGGCGCGCTGGGCAAGGTCTATGCCGAGGCGCTGGAGAATGTGGACGACAAGCAGCGCGAGGGCGTCAAGTCGGTGGGTGCATCGCCCGTCGTCGTCCAGCGCTTCGGCGTGGTGCCGCAGGTGCTGCCGATCTTCATCTCGCAGTCGCTCTATTTCTGGGAATCCAACACCCGCTCGGCCACCGTCATCGGCGCCGTCGGCGCCGGTGGTATCGGTCTGAAGCTCCTGGAATCCATGAAGACCAATTCCGATTGGGACAAGGTCGCCTACATGGTGCTCCTCATCCTCATCGTCGTCTTCGTCTTCGACAATATCTCCAATGCGCTGCGTTCGCGGGTGATGGGCAAAAAGACCCATTGATGGGTCTTGATCATCATCATTCTGTCACGGAAATCTTTTAGCCGGAAGCAAGCTTGCGGCGGGCGGTCAAATCACGGCAGACTGCCTCCCGCATCCACATAGATTTCCGGGATACTGGCCTTGCGATACGCACTCTATTTCACGCCGCCGAAGGGTGATCCCTTGAACGTGGCGGCAGCCCATTGGCTCGGTCGCGATGCCTTCACCGGCGAAACTTATCCGGCTCCCGATTATCCTGATCTGCCGGCCGCCGAGCAGTTCGAGCTCACCGCCGATCCGCGCCGCTATGCCTTCCACGCCACCATCAAGGCGCCGTTTCACTTGGCCTCCTCGGTCACCGAAAAGGACCTCATCCAGGCCGTCGAGGATTTCGCCGACCGCACGCCCGCCTTCGAGATCCCCGAGCTCGTGCTCGGCCAGCTCGGCCGCTTCTTCGCGCTGGTGCCCGGCTCCCTGCATCCGCCGCTTCAGCAATTCGCGGCCTCCGTGGTAAAGTCCTTCGAACCGTTCCGTGCAGCGCTCTCTGAAGCCGATATCGCCCGGCGCAATCCGGACAGGCTCAGCGAAAGCCAGAGGGCCAATCTGTTGCGCTGGGGCTATCCTTACGTGATGGATGACTTCGGGTTCCACATGACGCTCTCAGGCCAGGTGCCGGAAGAGCGCGCCGAGGTGATGAAGACCATTCTCGCCGAGCGTTTCGCCGCCTTCACCGGCCGGCCGCTTTTGATTTCGGGCCTTGCCGTTTTCGTC
Source organism: Rhizobium sp. FG113 (assembly GCF_057809895.1). Taxonomy (NCBI): domain Bacteria; kingdom Pseudomonadati; phylum Pseudomonadota; class Alphaproteobacteria; order Hyphomicrobiales; family Rhizobiaceae; genus Rhizobium; species Rhizobium sp. FG113. Next base: position 162,697 of record NZ_JBMDKV010000002.1, read on the forward strand.
GAAGAGACGCGCGGCGCGCCGTTTACCGCCCATTCCTGGTGGCCGCTTGCCGCCGCCAAACCTTGAAAGATCTGATGTCCATGACCAAAGAAACCGTCTTCTCCAACGCCCGCATCGTCCTTGAGGATGAAATCGTCGAAGGATCGGTCCTCGTTCGCGACGGCAAGATCGAGGATATCGCAAGTGGCAGCTCCCGCCTCGGCGAGGATTTCGAAGGTGACTACCTGATCCCCGGCCTGGTCGAGCTGCACACAGATCATCTCGAGGGCCACTATTCGCCGCGCCCCGGCCTGCGCTGGAACAAGACGGCGGCGATCCAGGCGCATGACGCCCAGATCGTCACCTCAGGCATCACCACGGTCTTCGATTGCCTGCGCATGGGCGCCGACGAAGATGGCGGCTTCGAGCATGGCGAAATGCGCGACATGGCCGATGCTATCCAGAAGGCGGAGAAAGAGGGCCGTCTGCGCGCCGAGCACCTCATCCACCTGCGCTGCGAAGTCTCCGCCGACAACGTGCTGCAGCACTTCGCCGATTTCGAAAACGATCCCTATGTCCGCCTCGTCTCGCTGATGGACCATGCGCCAGGCCAGCGCCAGTTCCAGACCATGGACCAGTACATCTTCTACTACCAGAAGAAGCGCGGCCTCACCGACGCCGAGTTCGCCAAGTTCGTCGATCGCCGTGTTTCTGAATCCGAGCGCAACTCGACGCCGCACCGCGTGGCGATCTCGAAGGTCTGCGCCGAGCGCGGCATCACGGTCGCCAGCCACGACGACGCCACGCTCGCCCATGTCGACGAGGCGATCGAAAACGGCGTCCGTCTCGCCGAATTCCCGACCAGCTTCGACGCCGCCAAGGCCTCGCATGAAAACGGCATGAGCGTTCTGATGGGCGCGCCGAATATCGTGCGCGGCAAGTCGCATTCCGGCAACATTGCCGCCCGCGATCTCGCCGAGCGCGGCGTGCTCGACGTTCTCTCCTCCGATTACGTGCCGCTCAGCCTGCTCTACGCACCCTTCCTGATCGCCGACGAAGTCGAGAGCATCTCGCTGCCGAAGGCGATCGCCATGGTCACGTCGACGCCGGCGCGCACCGTAAGCTTGAACGATCGCGGCCGCATCGCGACAGGCCTGCGCGCCGATCTCGTCCGCGTCTTCCGCGACGAGGGTGTACCTGTCAGCCGCTCCGTCTGGCGCGAAGGGCGCCGGGTCGCATGACCGCGCACGAAACCCATCCCTCGCACGAGCCCCACGTCGTTCCCGGCACCGAGCACGGCATCATGGTGGTCGTGGTCGGCCCCTCCGGCGCCGGCAAGGACACGCTGATGGCGGCCGCCGCCCGGCATTTCCGGCAGCGGCAGGACGTCCATTTCGTCCGCCGCGTCATCACCCGCGATCATGATGCCGGCGGCGAGGATCATCTCGCCGTCTCGCCCCAGGGCTTCGCCTCGATGGAGCAGGCCGGCAGCTTCTCCGTCTGGTGGGAAGCACACGGCCTGAAATACGGCATCCCCTCGGAAGTCTCGGTGTCGTTGTCAGCTGGAAGCCTCGTCATCGCCAATGGCTCACGCTCGGCCCTGCACCATTTCCACGCCGTCTTCCCCCGCCTGAAGGTGATCAACGTCACCGCCCGCGCAGACGTGCTGGCGAGCCGGCTGGAGGCCCGCGGCCGCGAGACCCACGAGGACATCATGGCCCGCCTGGCGCGCGGCCCGCTCACCGTGCGCGGCGATTACGACGTCGTCGATCTCGACAATAGCGGGTCCTTGGAACAGGGCGAACGCCGCATGGTCGACGTCCTCGAGGGCTTCCTCCAGGAGATCGGCTGAAGACGATGCGGCCGATCCGGGTTGTCGAGTATGATCCGCGTTGGCCCTCGTTCTTCCAGGCTGCGCGCGACGAACTCCTGTCGCTCGCTCCCGGCCTCATCCTTGCTGTCGAGCACATCGGCAGCACCGCCGTCCCCGGCCTCGCCGCCAAGCCGAAGATCGACCTCGACGCCGTCCTCATCGACGCGGAGGCGCTCGCCACCCTCGCCGATAAACTCACGCTCTCCGGCTTCCGCGCCCACGGCGACCCGCATGGCGACGGCCGCCTGCCATTCACCCGCGAGCACGAAGGCTACGGCCTGCGCCTCTACCTCTGCCTCGAGGCCAACCCCGCCCACCACGACCGCCTCCTCTTCCGCGACCACCTCCGCCTCCACCCGGACCGCGCCGCCGAATACCAGGCGCTGAAGCAGCGCCTCGCCGAGGAATCAGCCGGCGACTGGGACCACTACACCGGCGGCAAGAGCGCCTTCGTTGCCGAAACGCTCCGCCGCGCCGAGGCCGAGAGATCAGCCTCACGGGGATAATTTTATTGCGCGGCGAAAGAAATCACCGCGATATCAGCCACTTGCTTATTCGATTTTCCCCATCCATCCCCGCCGCAATCGTCGCTCCCATACTGATGGCGTCATTGGACAGGGAGCCGGGTCGCGAACCGGATCTGACACATCAGGGCGCAAGCCCGGCGTCCGGTGATGGTTGTTGAAAGGTGGATGTTGCGGTCGTCAGGATCTCCCGTCCATCCGGAAGCGAAAGGCCGAGAGACGCTCCTGTCGGCCCGGATATCCGGAAGCCTTGATATGATCGGGCAGGCGATGTTGCCTGACACTTATATCTTATACCGACCGTCGCCTGCCCATTCCCATCCTGCCATGCCGTCGCGGAGAGGTCTCCGGCGCGGGGTTTTGTGGTGTGTGGTTGGCGCGCTGTCTGTGGCCGTCGCCTTTCATTCAGGTTTTACCGTGAGATACCCCCTCTGTCCTGCCGGACATCTCCCCCACAGGTGGGGAGATTGGCTGGGCGCGGCCGCTCGTTCCACGCTCATTGTTTGGCTCTGAACAAGCCACGAGTCGATCTCCCCCCTTGTGGGGGAGATGTCCGGCAGGACAGAGGGGGGTAACCCACGGCACGCCGTCAACGATCGACCGGCAGAAGCCACAAGTTGAGCCCGGGACGAGCAGCCCAATCCCAACACGCCGCTTCGCACCAAGCCCCAATCTCACTGTCGAAAATATGATAGAATTCTGCGCTAGAAGCGCGCCACTGGCATCGTTCACGCGTGCCTCGCCAACAATACCTACGATCTATCCAATGAGAGCAAAATGGGCGTCAGAAACGTTCTGATCGAAGGCGTGTCCGGCACGGGCAAGACCTCGGTTGCATCAGGCTTGCAACAGCGCGGCTACCATGTCGTCCATGGTGACCGCGAGCTCGCCTATAAGGGCGATCCGGTGACAGGCGAGCCCCTGAGCGATGCTGCGCGCAGGCAGAATGCGGCTGATGTCGCCTTTGGTCACAGGCACCATCTCTGGCACATCGACAAGGTCAGGGCCCTGGTCGCTGACCAAGGCAATGCGATCTCCTTCTTCTGTGGCGGCTCCAGGAATTTCGATCGTTTTATCGATTTGTTCGACCACGTTTTCGTCCTCGACATCGATCCGGACACGCTGACGAAAAGACTGGCAACGAGACCAGACGACGAATTCGGCGCAAGCCCCGCCGAACAGCAACTTGTCCTACGGCTGCACGCGACCAAGGAGGATATCCCGTCCTCGGCCACGGTCATCGACGCCACCGCGCCGCTCGCGTCCGTCATCGACGACATCCTGGCGAGATGCGCCGCATCCGGCTAACGATAGACGATCCGATACCGCGCGTTACCCGCCTCGAACACCTCCACGACATCACAAGGTAACCCCCATGGCCGACGCAAGACCCCAGCATAACGCCGCCTGCCACTGCGGCACGGTAAAGTTCAAGGTGCGGCTGACGGATGAGTTCAACACCATCCGCCGCTGCACCTGCTCCTATTGCCGCATGCGCGGGGCGATTGCCGCCTCCGCCAATCTCGACGACATCGAGTTCATCGAGGGCGAGGACAATCTGACGCTCTACCAGTTCCATACCGGCACGGCGAAGCACTACTTCTGCAAGACCTGCGGCATCTACACCCACCACCAGCGCCGCTCCAACACCAGCCAGTTCGGCATCAACGTCGCCGTCCTCGAAGGCGTCAGCCCCTTCGATTTCGCCGAAGTAAAAGTCATGAACGGCATCACCCACCCCAACGATTCCGGCGGCACTTCCGAGGTCGCTGGCGTGCTGTGGTTCGAGCCGTTCGAGTGAACGACGGGCGACAGTTGATCTGAAACAATGGGCGTATTACCTTAAGAAAGGCAGGTATTACGAGGACGCAGCATGTCGACCACAGTGACATCGAAAGGGCAGGTAACGATTCCGAAGGCGGTGCGCGATCTGCTTGGCATCACGGCGGGAAGTCAGGTCGATTTTCACCGAGCAGAGGACGGCAGCATTGTGCTCACAAGGGCGGACAGCGAGAAGCCTGTCAGCCGTTTCGAGAAGCTTCGGGGACACGCCGGCGCCGGCCTTGATACCGATGCGATCATGGCGCTCACCCGTGGTGAGGCCCGTGGTGAGGAATGACACTTGTCGACACCAACGTCCTGCTTGATCTGGTGACCAACGACCCGGTCTGGGCCAGCTGGTCGATAGGCCAGCTCGAGGCTGCAAGCCTGGAGGGCCCCTTGCTGATCAACGGCGTCATCTACGCCGAACTCGCGGTCCGCTATGAACGCATCGAGGAGCTCGATGCGTTCATAGATTCGGCTGAACTTGTCTGGGCGCCGATGCCGCGCGCCGCACTTTTCCTGGCCGGCAAGGTCTTCACCGACTATCGTCGCGCCGGTGGTTCACGCACCGGCGTTCTTCCGGATTTCATGATCGGCGCGCAGGCGGCGGTTCGGAACCTGCCGATACTGACGCGCGACATCGGCCGCTATCGAACCTATTTCCCTGGTGTCAGGTTGATATCGCCCACGACGTAGACCGTGTCTTTACGAGAGCGGCAATTCTCGATCGTCTCCTAAACCAACCCAAGCCGAACCAAGCTCTCGGCGCAGGCAACGATCGCCTCTTCCCTTGAGCGTGGTGCCCAGCCGAGCAGGCGCTCGGCCCTCTTTCCCGTCGCGTTCATGTCGTAGTTGAGGAGCGGCACCACGGCCTTCAGCTGCGCATTCGTCGCGCCGGCGATACGCACCTGCTCGTCGGGCCAGACATCGGTCGAGACCTTCGCCGCCGCATCACCCAGCCTTTGTCGCAGCAGCTCCGCGACCTCGACCATCCACAGGCTGTCACCGACGGTGGCGAGGAAGCGCTCGCCCTTGGCGGCGGGGTCGGTCATGCAGCGCAGGTGCAGGTCCGCCACATCGCGCACGTCGACGCAACAGGAGTTGACGTTCACGCAGCCCGGCTGCCCCTTCAGCATGTTGGCGATCAGCCGGATCGAGTGCGAATAGTCGGCGCCGAGAACCGGGCCGTAAACCGCGACCGGATTGACCGCCGAAAGCTCCATGCCTTTGCCCTCGCGCGCGATGAACTCCCAGGCGGCGCGCTCCGACAGCGTCTTCGATTTCTGATAGGGCGCGACATTGCCTTCAAGATTGCTCCAGTCCGTCTCGTCGAATGGCCGCCGGTGGTCCGGCCCGTGGCCGACGCCGATGGCCCCGAAGGCCGAGGTCAGCACCACGCGGCTGACGCCGGCATCGCGTGCCGCCCTGAGTACCCTCAGATTGCCGTTGACGGCGGGCTCGATCCAGTCCTCCTCGCGCGTCTGGTCGCCCGATGGGGTCGGCGAGGCGCCGTGCATCACGTAAGCGCAGCCAGCGGCCGCTTCCGCCCAACCCTCGTCGTGATCGAGATCGGCGATCGCGAAGGACAGCCGATCGCCGGCATCGACGCCGCCGGCCTTCAGATGCGCCCGCACCTCGTCCTCCCGCCCGGATGAGCGGATAGTCGTGCGCACGCGATAACCGTCTTTCAGCAGCGCCAGCATGCAATATTGCGCGATGAACCCGGTGCCGCCGGTGACGAGAACGAGCGTGTCTTTATTATCAGTCGTCATAATCTGCCTCATGCTTCTGTCGCCGCATTGGACCGCGGCGAACTTCGATGACGGAAAGGTAGGCAGCCAAGTCCGTACTGTGAATGCTTGAAAATCCGCATCACTTGCGCGATAGTTCGATAATGCTGGCTGATCCCTTCTCCGATGTCCTAAGCCTGACGAAAGCCGAGGCGATCGTCACCGGCGGCTTCACAGCCGGCGGCCCGTGGTCGATCGCCTTTCCGGGGCGCGACAAGATCAAGTTCTTCGCGGTGGTGAAGGGTGGCTGTTGGGTGACGCTGGAGGGAGAGGCCGAGCCGATCCGTTTCGAGGAAGGCGATGTCGGCCTGCTCGCCAAGAAGCGCAGCTTCGTTCTCTCCAGCGATCCCGCGCTTCAGCCCGTCGACGCCATGAGCATCTTCACGGGCACGGGGCGGCGGCTGGTGACGCTGGGCGACGGCAATGATTTCGCCCATATCGGCGGCCATGTCGCGCTCGATCCGCTGAGGGGCGGCCTGCTGTCGGATATCCTGCCCACCTGGATCCACACCCGCGCCGCCTCGCCGCAGGCCGCCATCTTCCGCTGGCTTCTCGACCGGCTGATCGAGGAGCGCGATATCGGCCAGCCGGGCGCGGCCCTTGCCTCCGCGCAGCTGACCCAGCTGCTCTTCATCGAGATCCTGCGCTCGCACCTGAGCGCCGCCGACCGCATGCCCGCCGGCTGGCTGAAGGCGCTCGCCGAGCCCAGGATCGCGCCTGCGCTGCGCCTGATGCACGGCGAACCCGCGCGCACCTGGCATCTGGAGGAGCTCGCCAGCGCCTGCGCCATGTCGCGCACCTCGTTTGCCGTCCATTTCAAGTCCGTCTCCGGCGTCGCCCCGCTCGCCTATCTCACGGAATGGCGCATGCGCCTTGCCGAACGGGCGCTGCGCGAAGCCCGCACCCCCATCGCCTCCGTCGCCCGCTCGCTCGGCTACACCTCCGAAAGCGCCTTCAGCAACGCCTTCAAGCGCGTGAACGGCAGATCGCCGTCGGCTTATCGGGTGGCGGCGAGCGGGCTGGATGCCGGCGATGAGGTTGAACAGGTATCGCGCGATCCGGCATTTGCGGGCTAACTACTTGAGTGTTTCGCAGGAGCCGCCGTCAGGCGCCTCCTGCGCTTTCATGACCGGCCGGCGGGCAGGCTCCATCACCCCTGTCTCATCCGCTCTCCGCCGCGTATCGCGACCGCGCCGAGAACCACCGCAGCGATCGCCACTGTCAGCCCGTCAGCGATCGGAAACGCGAACCAGATGGCCGTTCGGTCGAGCAAAGCGGCAATGACAATGATGGCGACCGGGAGGAGCACGAAGGACTTCATCAGCGTCAGAAGCCCGGCCTGCAGAGGCCGGCCGATCGCCTGGAAGTAAAGCGCAAGCACCAGCACCGGTCCCGAAAACAGATAGAGCGCCGCCATCGGCTTGAGAATCCTGGCGACCTCCTCGATGACGCCGGCGTCGGCGATGAAGGCGGAGGCGATCAGTCGGCCTTGTGTCAGAAGCAGCAGTTCGACGGCGGCTCCGTAGATGAAGGCGGTTACGGCTGAAATCCGCAGGACCTGGTCGGCACGATCCCAGCGCCCGGCTCCGACATTGTTGCCGACGATGCTCTGCATGGCGAGCGCTGCGGCCATGGGCGGCAGGAAGGCGAAACCGAGGATGCGCGTGATGATGCCATAGGCCGCGACCGCCTGCGAATGGCCTTCGCCTGAGGCCGGCAGCGCAAGAACCACGCAGGTTGCCGTCAGCGCCATCCCCAGGAATGTGAGACTGACGGGAGCGCCGAGTGCCGCGATCTTCCCCCATTGCCCATGCCACGCGTTCCGCCGCAGACCGCCAAGCGGCATCATCTTCCGAGACCGCCGCCGGCCCTCGATGAGAAGAGCAAGGCCCGCCCCTTGCGCCAGCACGGTGCTCAAGGCCGACCCCGCAACGCCCATCGCAAGCGGCACGATCAGGATGTAGTTGAAGAGGATGTTGATCGATGTCACGCCAAGCGACATCAGCGCCATACTACCCGCCCGGCCTTCGTTGCGCCAGGCATCCGCATGGATACCAAGCAGGAACTGCAGCGGCGTGCCCAGAAGAGTGATCAGCAGGAACACCCAAGCCATCCTGGCAACCGGCTCCGCCGTTCCGGCCATCCGCGTCGCAAACATCCAGCCGCCGACGAGGAAGAGCAGGATCAGCGCCAGGCCGATCATGATGGCCAGGCCATGCGCCCGGGCAAAGGTCGCGCCCGCCTCTTCGCGCGCACCGGCGCCGAGTTGTCTGGCAAGCAGGCTGGACATGCCGCTGCCGACAAGCGTCGAAAGCGCGATGGTAACAAGCAGGATGGGAAACGCGATGCTGATCGCCGCTATGGCCTCTTCCCCGACAAAGCGTCCAAGAAAGGCGGCATCGACGATGCCGAGCAGGCCGTTCATCGTCATGATGGCCACCATCGGCAAGGCGGTCGTGGCAAAGATCCGGCCCACGGGCGCGGTCAGGAATCGATTGTCGGGTGATAGTCTCGCAGACATCACGCACTCCTCAGATGAGGCATTTCGATTGAGGAGGGAGCCTGCATTGCCACCAACGAAATGCTTCGAGGGTGAGATGATGTCCACGTCGAGCTTTTACCGTGACTTGCGTCCGCAGGCGGCAGGCACTCGAAACCTGCATCGGATCAATCATTTTGACGCGGGGCTGTCAATTCGAAAACCGGCGGCCGACGGTTTCGCTTGCCGCTCAGGGCGTCGCTCCCGCTCCACCCCCTCATCGCCTCGCTGTCGCTCCGGCACTTCTCCCCGTTGGGGAGAAGGGCAGGTGGCAGCCGCTCTGCCTCATCGTAGGCGTTGATTTCAAGCCGCCTCGTGAGTGACAATATCGCTCAAGGCGCCGCCACGAGTCTCTTCTCCCCGACGGGGAGAAGGTGGCGGCAGCCGGATGAGGGGTGCGCAGACGCCGGCGTTTCCACGCTAAGTCATCGACGCTACGGGGGGAAGAAAACCATGAAAGACACCGTCGCACTGGTCACCGGCGCAAGTCGCGGCGTCGGCCGCGGCATCGCGCTTGCCTTGCTTGCCGAGGGTGCCACCGTGCACGTCACGGGCCGAACGCGCCATGAGACCGACATCCAAGGCAAACGCCCAGGCTCCCTCGAAAGCCTCGCCAACGAAGCCGCCACGCTCGCCGGCCGCGTCGTCATTCATCATTGCGACCACGCCAACGACGCCGACACCCACCGTGTCGCCGAAGCGGTCACAGCCGGCGGAAAGCTCGATATCCTCGTGAACAACGCCTGGCCGGGCTACGAAAACATGGTCGAGAATGGCGATTTCACCTGGCCGCGCGCCTTCTGGGAACAGCCTCTGTGGCGCTGGGACGCCATGATCGGCACGGCGCTCAAGGCAGCCTTCCTGATGTCGCGCGCGGTGGCGCCGATGATGGTCGCAAACCGGCGCGGCCTGATCGTCAACATCTCGTTCTGGGCGTCGCGCTTTTATGATGGCAACGCCATCTACGGCATCTCCAAGGCCGCCGCCGACAAGATGGCGGCCGATTTCGCCCATGATCTGCGCCCGCACGATGTCGCGGCCGTCTCACTCTATCCCGGTCTGGTCCGCACCGAAGCGGTGATGGAGAACGCCGCCTATTTCGACCTCTCCAACTCCGAATCCCCTCAGTTCATCGGCCGCATCATTTCAGGCCTCTGGCGCGATCCGGCGCTGATGTCGAAATCCGGCCAGGCTCTGGTGGCGGCCGCACTCGGCTGCGAATACGATATCGCCGACATTGATGGCTACCGGCCCGTTCCGCTGACGGAGGCGGATTTCACAAGGGGCTGAGCCCAAGAGCTAATCCCTGAATCACCGTCATTGTTTGGCGGAGGCCTTTCTACGAGTCGATCTCCCCACTTGTGGGGGAGATGCCGGCAGGCAGAGGGGGGTAAGCCTCGTGACGGGTCCAATCATTCTGCATGTCAGCGGCCACGAGCACCCCCGGCGAGAGATCTCAATCCCCCTCGCCACGCCCATTGACGATCTCGCGCTTGCCCACATGGTTGGCGGGGCCGACGAGCCCTTCCTTCTCCATGCGCTCGACCAGCGAGGCGGCGCGGTTGTAGCCGATGCCGAGGCGGCGCTGGATGTAGGAGGTCGAGCACTTCTTGTCGCGCAGCACGACCTTCACGGCCTTGTCGTAGAGGTCGTTGCCGTCCTCGGCCGCCATGTCGCCCTTGTCGAACACGGCGCTGTCTTCCTCTTCGCCGTCTTCCTCTTCGTCGGCGGTCACCGTGTCCAGATATTCCGGCCGTCCCTGCGTCTTCAGATGTGCCACGACCTTCTCGACCTCGGCGTCGGAGACGAACGGGCCGTGGACGCGCGAGATGCGGCCGCCGCCCTGCATGTGCAGCATGTCGCCCTGGCCGAGCAGCTGTTCGGCGCCCTGTTCGCCGAGGATCGTGCGGCTGTCGATCTTCGACGTCACCTGGAAGGAGATGCGGGTCGGGAAGTTGGCCTTGATCGTGCCGGTGATGACGTCGACGGAGGGACGCTGCGTCGCCATGATCAGGTGGATGCCGGCCGCGCGCGCCATCTGCGCCAGCCGCTGGATCGCGCCTTCGATTTCCTTACCCGCCACCATCATCAGGTCGGCCATTTCGTCGACGATGACGACGATGTAAGGCATGGGCGTCAGGTCGAGTTCCTGCTGTTCCTCGATGGGCGCACCGGTGCTGCGGTCGAAGCCGGTCTGCACCATGATATGGATCGTCTCGCCCTTCTCCTTGGCCTGCGCCACGCGGCTGTTGTAGCCGTCGATATTGCGCACGCCGAGGCGCGACATCTTGCGGTAGCGCTCTTCCATCTCGCGCACCGCCCACTTCAGCGCCATCACGGCCTTCTTCGGGTCGGTCACGACGGGGGTGAGGAGATGCGGAATGCCGTCATAGATCGACAGTTCCAGCATCTTCGGATCGATCATGATGAGGCGGCACTGTTCCGGCGTCATCCGGTAGAGCAGCGACAGGATCATCGTGTTGACGGCGACCGACTTGCCCGAGCCGGTGGTGCCGGCAACGAGCAGATGCGGCATCTTCGCAAGCTCGGCGATCACGGGCTCGCCGCCGATCGTCTTGCCGAGCCCGAGCGCCAGCTTGTAGCTGCTCTTCTCGAAATCGGCGCTCTCGATCATCTCGCGGAAATAGACGGTTTCGCGCAGCGCGTTCGGCAGTTCGATGCCGATGACATTGCGGCCGGGCACCACGGCGACGCGCGCCGAAAGGGCCGACATCGAGCGGGCGATATCGTCTGCAAGGCCGATGACGCGCGAGGATTTTACGCCCGGCGCCGGCTCGAATTCATAGAGCGTGACGACAGGGCCGGGGCGCACATGGATGATCTCGCCCTTGATCCCGAAATCTTCCAGAACGCTTTCCAGAAGCCCGGCATTCTGCTCCAGCGCTTCCTGCGACATGATCTCGCCGACACGTTCCGGCGGCTCCTGCAGCAGCGAGTTGGAGGGGAATTCGTAGCCCGATGCATCGACCTTCGAGGGCACGAACTTGTGCGCCACCATGCGGGCGGCGGGCGCCAGCGGCGCGATAACAGGCTGCGAGCGAACGGGCATCGGCGCGATCGGCTGTGCGACTGATGGCTGCGGCTCGATGGCAACAGGCTGCACGACCTGCGGAGCAGGAGCGGACGCCAGTGCCTCGGCGGCAGCCGCCTGCTGCTTCAGCCTGACGGCAAGCGGCTGGCGGATCGGCGCGCGGCCGGTGGCTGGCGCCGGCGCCACGACAACAGGCGCTGCAACGGAAACGGCAGGCGCAGCCGTTACGACGGGAGCAACGATCGGGGCTGCGACGGGAGCAGGGACAACCGAAACGGGGGCAACGGGCAGCGGCGCGGCATAGGGAGCGGCGACGACGGGCTGCTTGCCCGGGCGCCATTCCATGATGCGGAACTGGCTGATGATCGAGTGCGGTTCGGAGACGGTCTGCGGCGCGACGATCTGCACCTGCGGTGCAGCGTCAACCTGCTCGGCCGGCGCCTCGCCATCCTCGAAGGACATCACTTCCCAGAAGGCGAAGTCGGAGATCGAGGAGAGGTTGGAGGAGGCATGGAACTGCGCCTCGTCGGCGGTTTCGGAAACGACGATCGCGTTTTCCTCGACGGCGGCGACATTGGCTTCCTGCTGGTAGACGTCGAAGTGCACATTAGCCACTGCGGGCGCGCTAGGCGTGACCAAGGGCGCGCGCGGGCCGGCCGGCTGCGACGCATAGGCATTGCGTAGCGCCTGCTGTTGAACGTGCGGCTGCGGCTGCGTGACGGCCGGCTGCATGGCGGCCTGGCGGGCGACATAGCCCTGGCGCGGCTGCGCGGCAGGTTGCGGCGTCACGACGATCGGCTGGGCCACCGGCGCCATCACCTTTACCGTCACCGGTGCCACCACTTGGGCGGGCTGCGGGGCAGATGTCGGCGCGGGCGTTGCCACCTGTGCAGGCTCCATCACTCGCTGCTGCACCGGCTCGGCCGGCTGCTTGCGCGGGTTGATCTGGCTCTCCGGCGTGCGGGTAAAGCGGACATTCGGCGCCAGCGAAAAGTGATTCTGCCACATCGGCGGTACCGGCTTCTCGCCGGCCTGTTCCTGCAGCTGTTCGCCCTGGGTGTCGGCGGAAACCTCGCCGGCATCCGTCAGATTGGTTCTAGGAAAGCGCATACGACAGCCACTCACTCATGATTGGTAACTATTATCCTCTTCCGGCTTAGGAAATGAAGGTTAATAAGTTCCTTCTCGACGCCCCTGCGCGACGGCTGTAGCAAGGCGTAATTAGAGTGTTTTCAGTGACTTGCTTGATAAAGAAAATTTTAGCGATTTTTCGACGAGGCGCCCACGCATCGGCCCGAAAATCAAAATCGATTTTCGGAAAGTCCGATGCGTGGATGCATGAGTGACAGCGTCCTTTGTGCCTTCGCGCGAACGCCCGGCGCTCTAGTGCGCCTCGTCCCAGTTGGTTGCCGCACGCGCATCCACCTTCAGCGGCACACGCATTTCGAGCGCCGGCATGGTGGCGTTTTCCATCACGGAAACGATGACAGGCATGGCCTTGTCGACGTCCTCATCCTCGACCTCGAAGATCAGTTCGTCATGCACCTGCAGCAGCATGCGCACCCGCTCGGAAAGCCCGACCTCGGCCAGCGCCGGCTCCATCTTGATCATCGCCCGGCGGATCACGTCGGCGGCCGAACCCTGGATCGGCGCATTGATCGCCGCGCGCTCGTTGAAGGCGCGCACCGAGGGGTTGGAGGAGCGAATCTCCGGATAGTTGATTCGCCGCCCGAAGATCGTCTCGACATAGCCCTTGTCGCGCGCCTGCTGCTTGGTGCTGTCCATGTAGTCGCGAATGCCGGGGAAGCGCTCGAAATAGCGCTTGATGTAGTCGCTGGCTTCCGAACGCTCGATGGAGAGCTGGTTGGCAAGACCGAAGGCCGAGATGCCGTAGATGATGCCGAAGTTGATCGCCTTGGCGCGGCGGCGGACCTCCGACGGCATGCCTTCGACGGGAACGCCGAACATTTCGGACGCCGTCATCGCGTGAATGTCGATCCCGTCTGCGAAGGCCTGCGTCAGCTGCGGGATTTCGGCGACATGGGCAAGCACGCGCAGCTCGATCTGGCTGTAGTCGGCCGAGATCAGCTTGTGGCCCGGCGTCGAGATGAAGGCGGTGCGGATCTTGCGGCCTTCGGCGGTGCGAACCGGAATGTTCTGCAGGTTGGGTTCCGACGAGGATAGCCGCCCCGTTGTCGTCGAAGCCAGCGAGTAGGAGGTATGCACCCGCTTCGTCTGCGGGTGCACATAGCCCGGCAGCGCATCGGTATAGGTGGACTTGAGCTTGGTCAGCTGCCGCCAGTCGACAATCTTGCGCGGCAGTTCCAGCCCGGCCGCCGCCAGATCCTCCAGCACGCTGGCCGAGGTCGACCACTGCCCTGTCTTGGTCTTCGAGCCGCCGGCAAGGCCCATTTTGCCGAACAGGATGTCGCCCAGCTGTTTTGGAGAGCCGATGTTGAAGCGCTCGCCGGCCAGCTGGTAGATCTCGTCCTCCAGCCGCGCCGCACCCTGCGCCAGCTCGCCCGAGAGCCGCGACAGGATCTGCCGGTCGACGGTAATCCCACGCTCTTCCATATGCGCGAGAACGGGCAGCAGCGGCCGCTCCAGCCGCTCGTAGACGGAGGTCAGCTTCTCGGCCGCCAGCCGCGGCTTCAGCACCATCCAGAGCCTGAGCGTCACATCGGCATCCTCGGCCGCGTAATGCGTGGCGCGGTCGATATCGACGAGATCGAACGAGATGTTCGACTTGCCGCTGCCGGCCACGTCCTTGTAGGCGATCGGCTTGTGGTTGAGGAATTTCTCCGACAGCGGATCCATGCCATGCGCGCCGGTGCCGGCGTCGAGCACGTAGGAGATCAGCATCGTGTCGTCGAAGTTCTTGGTCTCGACGCCGTAGCGCTTCATCAGCAGGTAGTCGTATTTCAGGTTCTGCGCGACCTTGAGCACCGATTGGTCCTCAAGCAGCGCCTTCAGCCTCGGCAGCGCGTCGCGCATCGCGATCTGGTTCTCGGCCATGCCGCCGCCGAGCAGGTCGCCCACGCCGGTCTTGTGGCCGAGCGGCACATAGGCTGCGCGGATATTGACGCCCGTGGGGCTCTTCGCATTATCGGCAATCGCCATCGAGAAGCCGACGAGTTCGGCCTGCATCGCATCGAGCGAGGTCGTCTCGGTGTCGAAGCCGATCACGCCGGTCTCGCGCGCATCCGCTATCCACTTGTCGAGCGTCGCGACATCGCGGATCGTCACATAGCGCGAATGGTCGAAGGGCAGGTTGGCGAAGGCATCGGCCCGCGACTTGGCGAAATCGGATGGCGTGAAGCTGCCCTCTGGCGCCGTAGAGCCGTTGACCTTAGTCGGAACGGCAACGGCATCGCCGACGACCTCAGGCGTTCCGCCGGCAACAGGCGCCGCCTCGGCTACGTCGAGATCCGGCCCATGCGCATTGGCGCCCCACTCGACCGGCACGTCAACGGCATCGATGGCGCTCGCGTCGCATTCGCAGGCCTCGGCCACGCGCCGCGTCAGGCTGGTGAACTGCATGGCCTTCAGGAAGCCGATCAGTTTCGGTCCGTCCTGCGCCTCGAGAATGAGCTCGGCGACGGCGATGTCGAGTGGCACGTCGGTCCTGAGCTTGACGAGTTCACGCGACAGCCGCGCCTTGTCGGCATTCTCGATGATCGTCTGCCGGCGCTTCTCCTGCTTGATCTCGGTGGCGCGCTCAAGCAGCGTGTCGAGGTCGCCATATTCGGCAAGCAGCGTCGCCGCCGTCTTCGGTCCAATACCGGGAATGCCAGGCACGTTGTCGACGGAATCGCCGGTCATCGCCTGCAGGTCGATCATCTTTTCCGGCGGCACGCCCCATTTCTCGATCACGTCAGGGATGCCGATCTGCTTGTCCTTCATGCTGTCGTACATGTGGACGTTATCGGTGACGAGCTGCATCAGGTCCTTGTCGGAGGAGACGATCGTCACGTCGGCGCCGAGCGCTTCCGCCTGCCGCGCATAGGTGGCGATGATATCGTCGGCCTCGAAACCCTCGGTCTCGATGCAGGGCAGGTTGAAGGCGCGCGTCGCCTGGCGGATCAGCCCGAACTGCGGGATCAGCTCTTCGGGCGGCGCCGAGCGGTTGGCCTTGTAGGCGTCATAGAGATCCTTGCGGAAGGTCTTCGACGAATAGTCGAAGATGACGGCCAGATGCGTCGGCGTCACGCCCACCGACGTGTCGCGCGCCTCGGTCAGGAGCTTCCACAGCATATTGCAGAAACCCGAGACGGCGCCGACAGGCAGCCCATCGGATTTGCGCGTCAGCGGCGGCAGGGCATGGAAGGCTCGAAAGATGAATCCGGAGCCGTCGACAAGAAAGAGATGATCGCCTTTTTTCATGGCAGCATGGATAGCGCGCCGGCCTTGCGAGGTCCATATAAAGTTAGGGTGCCGGCGCGTTGCGCACATGCTTGGGAAGTGCCGGAAAACGCTCGGAAACGGCCATAACCCCTCAATAGCTGCGGCTTGTTTCAGGCGTTTTTCGCCCATACATTAGGTTTGCGTTCAACGAGAGCCCGCGATGTCTGGAGCCCCTGAATCTCAGAGATACTTTCTCAGCCAACTCTCCGTGCTTATCGACGGCATGAAGGGGCTGAGTACGCAGGTCGCCCGGCAGGTCGACGCGATGGGTCGATACGACGTCGAGTTTTTCAAGCTAGGGCGTTTCATGACCAAGTTCGAGAACGACTTGATCGATCTCAGGGCTGATATGGGAGGCATGAAGCTGGAAGTTGACCGGCTGCGGACCGAGATGGGTCAGTTTCGCTCTGAGATGGAACTGAGGCTCGGCGCGATCTTGAAGCGCCTAGACGACTTGGAAGGTCGGACGCATGATATCGCCGATCTTGTCCAGGAACTGCGTTCCGACAGCCTGCGCCAGTACAACGAAGTGATCAATGCCGTGCAGGACAGTTATCAAAACCGGATGTCTGTCAACGATATCGAAGAGCGTCTCGCCGAACTCGAACGCCTTATCGGCCCGCGACTGCCGCCGGCCGCGTGAGTCTCGCACAAGCCGCTCACCGGACTGTTACCAAAATGTAATAGTCAATTCTTTTCTTTCCCTTGAAAAGCCACATTCGGAACTACAAATAAATATCACCGACGCGACATTGATCACGTCGAGGGTCTGATTGCCGGCTCGTCCCCCGCCGCATTGGACTTGGACAAAGGCCTCATCCCCTCTCCGGGCCTTTGTCCCCTATTTGAAGCCGCCATAGCCTTACCTCCAGGCTATGGCGGCTTTGTTTTTCTGCACTATCTCCAGCTGTATGAATATGAATGTCTGTCTTTCAAAGCATCGCATACGATTTGTTGCATTGCTCGTGGCTGGGTTTTGCGCCTAACTGAAAAAATGGGAACGGAACGAATGGACTCGGGAGCCTATCTCGCCAGTCAGCTGGCCAAGGGCTTTGCCCGCTCGCTGCAGCAGCGCGCGGCAAGGTTGGGTTTTTCGCCGGGTCAGTTTCCGATTCTACTGGAGCTCTGGGCCGAAGACGGGCTGACGCAGAAGCAGTTGCTCGCCCGTGTCGATATCGAGCAGGCGACCATGGCCAACACGCTGTCGCGTATGGAGCGCGATGGCCTGATCGAGCGTCGGCCGCATCCATCAGACAAGCGCGCCCAGCTGGTGTTCCTTACCGACCGCGCGAAAACGATGGAAAATGATGCGGTGCTCGCTGCCCGCGAGGCAGACCTCGCTCTGTTCGATGGCTTCAAGACATTCGAGCGCGAACTGACGCTCGAATACATCCGTCGCCTGCTGGAGAACGCCAAAAAGCTGTGAGATTTGGGTGTGGTCCCGGCGCGAGCCGCGCGCGGGATAGGGCCGGCGCCTTATTCGGCGGCGGCGAGGTAGATCTGGTTCTGCGAGGATGCGGCCAGAGCCTGCACGCGCGCTTCGGTCTTGGCGATCAGCTGATAGAACTCGTCCTGCGCCTCGACATCGAGCTGAATGACGGCGTTCACTTCATCCGGCGTATCGCAGACGCAGGCGATGGCCGATATCGGGCAGATGCCGCCAGGATAGCGCTTGCCGTTGCCGGTGTAGGCCCGGCGACCCCAGCGCTCGGAATAGACGGTCTCTTCGCGATCGATATGGAGGATCGTGCCCTTGCACGCGGTCACGATGCCGGCCTTGCCATAGGCAAACCAGTGGTAGTTCAATTTCCGCAAGATATACTTGCCGGTGATGTCTTCCCCGGCCAATTCGGCGGGATCTTCAATCATACGGATCATGACGTCTTCCTTAACGTGCACGTAATATCCGATATCTATGTTTCAGCTTCAAGACGAAAAGGTCAGCTTTTGGAGCCACTTAGTCACAAGTTGTTTCGAATTCTTACGAATTTCGCCGCTTTTTCGCCCTTTGAGCGCCATCGGCTCAGCCCCGGAACGCAACTTCCAGGTTTTGCCGGTCCTGCGCGACCACCCGGCAATGCGTCTCGAAGCCTTCGCCCTTGATCATCAGCACGAACTCCGCCGGGATTCCCGTCGAGCTCGAAACCGAGAGTGCGGCGCTGTCGGCGCCGAGCGAGCGGATGGTGCAATCGATCGTCGAGCGGCGGTCGTTGAAGAGGATCGAGCCGGCCTTCAGCACCCGTCGACGCGCGCCGCTCGGCTGATCCGAGCTGATCGATTGCCAGCAGAGGCAGCGGTTGCGGCCGCTGCGCTTGGCCTCGTACATGGCGGCATCCGCCTGGGCTAGCAGCGTGTCGATCTCCTTGCAGACGATCGACAGCGCCGAAATCCCGAAGCTCGCCGTAATCTCAAGCGAGCCGAACTCGCCGACGATCGGCTCGGCCGAGATCGCCGCCCGCAGTCTCTCGGCCACGACGAGTGCGCCGTCGCGGTCGACATTGGGCAGGATGATCGCGAATTCCTCGCCGCCCAGCCGGCCGAACAGGTCGCCGCTTCGAAGCACCGAACGGCAGATCGAAGAAACCGCCTTCAGCACCTCGTCGCCGGCAGCGTGGCCATGGGTGTCGTTCACGGTCTTGAAGTGGTCGATGTCGAGCACGATGCAGGCAAGGCTCTTCTGGCTGCGCAGCGCAGCCCCGATCAGCTGGTCGGTCTCTTCCTTGAATGCGCGGCGTGTCAGGCCCTCGGTCAGGCTGTCGGTCGCCGCCGATTGCATCAGCTCGATGCGGTCCATCGCAACGCCGGCAATCTCTTCGAGGACGGTGAGATCCTTGCGCCCGAAGGAGCGCGCCGTGCGGTCGATGGCGCAGACGGTGCCGACGGTGTGGCCGCTCTTGGTGCGCAGCGGAACGCCGGCATAAAAGCGGATATGATTTTCACCTGTTACTGCGGGGTGGGTGGCAAAGCGCGGGTCGCGGGTGGCGTCGGGCACGATCACGGCTGTGTCGAGATCCACCACGAAGCGGCAGAAGGAATCCTCGCGCGGCACTTCGCTGTTCGAGAGACCGGAGCAGGCCTTGTACCATTGGCGGTGCGCGTCGATTAGCGACACCAGGCCGATATCGACGGTGAACACTTCCTTGATCAGCCGAACGATCCGCTCGAAGCCTTCATCGCGCGGCGAATCGAGCAGGTCGAGCTGCTCCAGCGCCGCCAGGCGCTCAAGTTCCCGCTGTTTCACATCCGCGGAAGACGTACCGAATGCGCGCGCAACAACCATTGCAAACGTGCTCCCCACCTAAATCCGTGTAGGAGATGCGTCGCATATAATCATGAACAAATGAATATTATGCGTCCCCGGTTCTCATCGGTGAAGGCCCGGGGCAGGGGTGTCAAGGTTTCGGATAGGGGCTCCCATCCTTGTGAACGAACCGGCCATCGGCATTCGCGCTCATCATGTCGATGTCGGAACAGGTGGTGAGATCGGCCATGTCCCGCGAGCCGATTTCCAGATAGATCGCCACCGCATCGGACCGGTTGATCAGGTGATGGCCGTTGCCGGTGTTCTTCGCAAAGGCGGCGCAATCCCCGGCGCGAAGCGGCGTCTCCCCGTCATCCTCGACCAGCACCACCTCGCCCGAGAGCACATAGACGAACTCGTCCTCATGCGAATGCCAGTGCCGCTGGCTCGACCAGTTTCCCGGCGGCAGGTGCATGAGGTTGATGCCGAAATCGGAAAGCCCGCCGGCGTCACCCAGCCGCTGGCGGACCCGCTCGGCGCAGGCCGCCGCATGCGGCGCCGGATAAGGCGAGCCCTTGACGCGGGGCACGGTGGCGACGTCGATCTTCGGCATCAGGCTATCCTCCGCAACATGTGTTCGGCGGGTGGCTTGGCGGGCCGCCCGCTCAACCGCCCTTCGGTTTCTTCGTGGCCTTCGTCATGTTCAGCGCAATCGCCGCCCGCACGAGTGCCGTAAGGGCCGGCGCGTCGATCGTGTCTCCCTCGTGGAAGTCGATGGCGCGCCGGGCATTGCCCTCGAGGCTGGCGTTGAACAGGCGGGAGGGATCATCGAGCGATGCGCCCTTGGCGAAGGTCAGTTTCACGGCGGTCTTGTAGGTCTCGCCGGTGCAGATGATGCCGGAACGCTCCCACACAGGAACGCCGCGCCACTTCCACGTCTCGATCACCTCCGGATCGGCATCCCGGATGATGCGCCGGGCATTGGCCAGCATCGCGCCGCGCCAGTCGGTCAGCTCCGCGATCCGCTGGTCGATCAGCTGCGACGCATCGGCTTCCTCGCCCACTGCACCCTTCGTCTTCTCCGCCATTCCATCCTCCCCGTCGATAAGCTCATGCGAATACTGCGCAATCTAGGAGATTCGCGGCTAAGGGAAAGAGGGTTTCCTTTGTCTCCGCCTCCATCGTCGTGCTACCACTCCTGCGGGATTCGAGGAGGTTCACTCATGACGCAGGTGCCTGCCGCCAATTGGGCGGAAAGCTTTCACTATGGTTTCAAGGACTGCCATTATCCGTCTTCGGTCGAAGAGGTCCGCGCCATCGTCGCGCGGTCGGCGGCGGTAAAGACGCTTGGCTCGCGCCACTCGTTCAACGCCATCGTCGATGGCAGCTCTGCCATGTCGCTCGAGCGGATGCCGATCGATCCTGTCGTCGAAAGCGGCGGCCGCCAGGTCTCGGTCGCCGGCCACTGCACCTATGGCGAGCTCGCGCTCTTCCTGCAGCGCCACCAGCTCGCCATCCACAATCTCGCATCCCTCCCGCACATCTCGATCGCCGGCGCGATCGCCACCGCAACGCATGGCTCGGGTGACGGGAACGGCAATCTGGCGACGGCGGTCTCCGGCCTCGAATTCGTCGCCGGCGATGGCAGCCTGGTGAAGGTAAAGCGCGGCGACGCCGATTTCGAAGGCATGGTCGTGCATCTGGGCGCGCTCGGCGTCGTCACCCGCGTGACGCTCGATGTTCAGCCGGAATTCCAGGTCGCGCAGCACGTCTATGAGGGGCTGAGCTGGGACGCGCTCTTGTCCAATCTCGATGCCATCATGGCCGCGGCCTATAGCGTCAGCGTCTTTACCCAATGGGGAGAGAAGGCCGGCGCGGTCTGGCTGAAGGAGACGGAAAAGAGCGGCAATCATCCCGATGCCCTGCATGGCGCGGTCAATGCCGACATCAAGCGCCATCCGATCATCGGCCTCGACGCCGAAAACGCCACCGAACAGCTGGGCGCCTTCGGCCGCTGGTCGGATAGGCTGCCGCATTTCAAGATGGGCTTTACCCCGAGCAGCGGCGCCGAGATCCAGTCCGAATACCATGTGCCTCGCAAACATGGCGCCGCCGCCGTCGAGGCGCTCTTGTCGATCCGCTCGAAATTCGCGCATCTCGTCCAATCGGGCGAACTCCGCACCGTCGCCGCCGACCAGTTGTGGCTCAGCCCGCAGTTTAATCGCGATACGCTGTCAATCCACTTCACCTGGGTTCGCGACCAGGCGGCGGTCGATGCCGCCGCCGCCGAGATCGAGCAGGTGCTGGCGCCTTTCTCGCCTTTGCCGCACTGGGGCAAGGTCTTCACCCGCCAGCATATCGGCAGGAACTACGCGAAGCTCCCCGACTTCGCCCGCTTGCGCGAACGCATGGACCCGGAACGCAAGTTCTCCAATCCATGGCTGGAAGAGGTCGTCTTCGGCACGACGAACTGAGCGGGATCGTGCGGCATCTTGTCGGCGTTGGCGCTCGTCGCCGCGCCGGTATATGCTGTTGCGATCAAACGAGGGACGAAGACGTCCCTGATATCGGTATGGAGTAGAGATTGGCGGTCGCCTTCACCAAAGAAGAGAGCTTCGAGACGGCATCGGAAACCTTGATTCCCGATCGGCCGATCTCGCCGCATCCGAACCTCGTCACCGAGGCCGGGTTGAAGGCGCTGGAGCTCAATCTTAGCCAAGCGCGCGAAGCCTATGAGGCGACCTTGGGGATCGACGATATCAACGAGCGCCGCCGCCAGGGTGCCGCGCCATTGCGTGATGCCCGCTACTTCGCGGCCCGCCTCGGCACTGCCCAGCTCATGCCCGCGCCTACGTCCAGCGATGCCGTCGCCTTCGGCAGCCTCGTCACCTTCGAGCGCGAGGACGGGCGCGTGCAGACTTATCGCATCGTTGGCGAGGACGAGGCGGACCCAAAGGCCGGATCGATCTCCTACGTCTCGCCGGTGGCGCGTGTGCTGATCGGCAAGGCCGTCGGCGATGTGGTCGATGCCGGTGGCCAGGAGCTTGAGATCATCGCGATCGCTTGAGCGGGGCTTTCACCGCGATTGACAGCCGCCCGCTATCCGCCAGCCTGTCGGCCCGCTCGTTGCCCTCGGTGCCGGCATGGCCCTTGCACCATGAAACCGTGATCGTCGCTGATCGTAGGAGTGCCGCGTCGATCGCCCTCCAGAGATCGGCATCGGCGATACCACGGCTTCTGAGCCGGCTATTGGCGGTGATTTTCTTGAAGCCGTTGTTGCGCCAGATCGGTCGCCACTCGTTGCAGCCCTTCACCGCGTAGACCGAATCCGACCAGATCGTCACCACGGCCTCCGCCGCATGGACGTTGGCCCATCTCGCAGCCTCCAGAACGGCGGTCGCCTCCATCGCATTGTTGGCGGTCTTATCGGCGCCGCCGCAACCGGATGCGATCTCGACGCCATCGCGATAGACGGCGAAGCCCCAGCCGCCATAGCCGGAGCCGGGCTCGCAGCAGCCATCGGTGAAGATCTCAAGCTTGTCGTGAGCACCGATGGCGGCGCGGGCGGTGTCGGGATTATCGGTCATGTCGGCGGAACGTCCGGCAAATCGGCGGGAAGGCGCAACCTATCCGAAACGCCCGGGTCTGTCTTCCGGCCTTGTCTTCCGCCCTAGATGATGCCCGCCTACTTCGACGTCGACACCACTTGCGGATAGAGCAGCACCGTCTTCTGCTGCTTCTCATGCGCCGAGAGATAGCTTTCGCGCGCCGCCATCTTCACGCTGGGCTCGATATCTGGCTTGCCGAGCAGCAGCCCCTGCATCTGCTCGCAGCCCTCGTTGGTGACGATCTGGCGCTGCAGTTCCGTTTCCACGCCCTCCGTTACCACCTGTATCCCGAGGCTATGGCCGAGGCCGATGATGGCGCGAACGATCGAGCGGGCGGCGGCGTCGTGTTCGAGAATGCCGGTAAAGCTGCGGTCGACCTTGATCTTGTCGAAGGGCAGCGCGCGCAGGTTGGAGAGCGAGGAGAAGCCGGTGCCGAAATCGTCCATGACGATGCGAACGCCGAGACCGTGCAGCCGCATCAGCGTCGAGATCGTCGCCACCCGGTCGCGGATGAAGGCGGCCTCGGTGATTTCAAGCTCCAGCCGCTGCGGCGCAAGGCCGGTCTCGTGCAGAATGGCCGCCACCCGGTCGTAGAGATTGGGCAGCATGAATTGCACCGGCGAGACGTTGACGGCGATCGTCAGCGGCTGCGGCCAGCGCGCCGCCTCGGTGCAGGCCTGGCGCAGCACCCATTCGCCGAGCTGCACGATGATGCCGCTCTCCTCGGCGATTTTGATGAAGACGTCTGGCTCGGAGCTTCCATGCCCCGGCCGATTCCAGCGCATCAGCGCCTCGTAGCCGCTGATGCTCCCGGTGCGGCTGTCGAGGATCGGCTGGTAGTTCACGAAAAGCTGGTTGCGGGTGATCGCGTGGCGCAGCTCGTTTTCGATCTCACGCCGTGCCTTGACGGCGGCATCCATTTCCGCGTCGAAGAAGCAGGCCTTGCCGCGGCCGGCATGCTTGGCGCGGTAGAGCGCCGTATCGGCGTTGATGCAGAGAAGCTCGCCGGTATCGCCATCGGCGGGGTAGACCGCGATGCCGATACTGACGCCAACGGCGGTCGGGTCGCGGGCGACGTCCATTTCGGCGGCCACGCCGGCAAGGATCGCGTCGGCAAGGCCGCGCGCGCCATCCGGCTGCGGCTTGCCGCTCTGGATGATGGCGAATTCGTCGCCGCCAAGCCGCGCGATCGTAGCGCTGTCGTCGGCCACGCGCTGCAGGATCGAGGAGACCTTGCACAGAAGCCGGTCGCCCTCGGCATGGCCGAACAGGTCGTTGACGGCCTTGAAGCGATCGAGATCGAGATAGAAGACCGCCACCTGCGCGCGCTTTCGCTGCGCCACCTGGATTGCTTGCCTGAGACGCGTGTCGAAGAGAGAGCGGTTCGGAAGGCCGGTCAGCACGTCATGCTGGGCCAGATGCTCGATCATCTGCTCGGCGCGCTTGCGCTCGGTGAGATCGCGCACGGCCAGGATATCGCAGCTGCGGCCGCGATAGATCATCCGACGGAGCATGAGTTCGACCGGCAGTTCCGTCTCGCCGTGGGTGGTCAGAAGCGTCTCGTGGTGGATGCCGGATTGCAGCCCGCCCGGGGGCAGCAGCAGGAAATCAGGTTTCTGGCCGCGCAATTCGTTGAGCTGCCAGCCGGACATCTCCAGAAAGCGCTCGTTGGCGTCGAGGATCATTCCCTCGTAAAGCACCAGCAGCCCCTCCATCGTGGCGTTCGCCAGCCCCTTGAGGTCGGTGAGGTGGCTCGCGAGAAACACCATGCCGAGCGATGCCAGAATGAGCGCCGTCGAGACCGCCATCACGACACCCGCCAGCGCCTTCGGCTCGACGATGGCCGCCGTCATCTGCCGTCCCGGCTCGGGGATCAGCGTGATGAAGCTCATCGACACGAAATGCGCGGCGGCGATCGCCAGCACCATTGCGGTTGCGGAAAGCAGCACGCGCTTGGAGCCGGATAGCGAACGGAAGATCAGGAAGGCGACGCCGGCAAGTGCTGCGCTGATGACAAGCGCCGAGAGTGTCGCCGTCGCGTTGAAGAGAATGTTGAACTGGCCCTCCACCGCCTGCATGCCCGTCAGGTGCATGGCGGTGATCCCGAGCGCCATCAGCGCGCCGCCCTGCGCGAAGGCGAAGCGGCTGGTGCCCTCGGTGGCGACAAGCAGCGCCAGATAGGAGACGCCGATGGCAATCACAACCGAGAGTGTGGTGAGCCCCAGCCCGTAGGCGATCGAATAGCCGCCGTCATAAGCGAGCATGGATATGAAGTGGGTGGCCCAGATGCCGACGCCGATGGCGAAGGCAGACGCCATGATCCAGTTGCGCTGCTGGGCGCGATCGCATTGCTGCGCGCGGAAGAGCAGCAGCATGGCGGTGAGATTTCCGATGAAACAGACGACGACGGCGGCAATGATCAGGCGCCAGTCATGATTGTCACGAATACAGGCGATCACGGTAAACATCAGCCACCTCCAGCACCAATCTCCGGAAGTTATCAAGCGTCTTCTTAAATAACTATGAATTGCAAATTACAACTTTTCCCAGCATTCGATGTGGGTTTTCGCCCCGTCGCGCGGATGCCCATATTTCGTTTTTCACCTCGAAAGCGCGCATGCTTTGGTCTATCGTCCGGCAAAAATTCAAGAAGGAGTCGGAAATGCCTGACCTGATGCCGGTTCTCGCGCGCGCGGACCAGAATTTGCCCTCGAGCCTCGACAAGCTGTTCGAGTTGTTGCGGATCAAGTCGATCTCGACCGATCCCGCCTACAAGGATGATTGCCGCAAGGCGGCCGAGTGGCTGGTGGCCTATCTCCGCGACATCGGTTTCGACGCCTCGGTGCGCGCCACGCCCGGCCATCCCATGGTCGTCGCCCATCACGATGGCGCCAATTCTTCGGCTCCGCATGTGCTGTTCTACGGTCACTATGACGTGCAGCCGGTCGATCCGGTCGATCTCTGGGACAACGACCCCTTCGAGCCTTCCGTGCAGGAAGCAGGCGGCCGCAAGATCCTGACCGGCCGCGGCACCGCCGACGACAAGGGCCAGCTGATGACCTTCGTCGAAGCCTGCCGCGCCTATAAGGAAATCAACGGCGCGCTCCCCGTGCGCATCACGATCCTGTTTGAGGGTGAGGAAGAATCCGGCTCACCATCGCTGAAGCCATTCCTCGAGGCCAATGCCGCCGAGCTGAAGGCCGACTATGCGCTGGTCTGCGATACCAGCATGTGGGACCGCGACACGCCGGCAATCGCTGCTGCCCTGCGCGGCCTCGTCGGCGAAGAAGTGGTCGTCACCGCAGCCGACCGCGACCTGCATTCGGGCCTTTTCGGCGGTGCCGCCGCCAACCCGATCCATATCCTGACGAAGATCCTCGCCGGCCTGCACGACGACACCGGCCGCATCACGCTGGATGGCTTCTATAACGGCGTCGAGGAAACCCCTGAAAACATCAAGGCTTCGTGGGAAACGCTCGGCCTCACCACCGAGGGCTTCCTCGGCGAAGTCGGCCTGTCGGTTCCCTCGGGCGAGAAGGGCCGCTCGGTGCTCGAGCTCACCTGGGCCCGCCCGACAGCTGAAGTCAACGGCATCTGGGGTGGCTATACCGGCGAAGGCTTCAAGACCGTGATCGCCGCCAAGGCGTCGGCCAAGGTCTCCTTCCGCCTCGTCGGCACGCAGGACCCGGCCGCCATCCGCGACAGCTTCCGCGCCTATGTGCGCTCGCAACTCCCCGCCGATTGCTCGGTCGAGTTCCACCCGCATGGCGGCTCGCCGGCCATCCACCTGTCCTATGATTCGCCTGTTCTGACCAAGGCAAAGACGGCGCTCTCCGACGAATGGCCGAAGCCCGCCGTCGTCATCGGCATGGGTGGCTCGATCCCGATCGTCGGCGATTTCCAGAAGATGCTCGGCATGGAATCGCTGCTCGTCGGCTTCGGCCTCAGCGACGACCGCATCCATTCGCCGAACGAGAAGTACGAGCTGACGTCCTATCACAAGGGCATCCGCTCCTGGATCCGCATCATGGAAGCGCTGGCGGCGTAATCGGCGTCGATGAAATAAAAAAGGCGCACCGATTTTTAAAGATCGGGGCGCCAGAGGAACAAAAAGGCCGGGTTGAAACCGGCCTTTCGTCATTCGCTTCGCATCAGTGCCAGTACATCCGTGGTCAAAGTGAAAGCGAATATTGCAGTCAGACTGCCCGCGAAAGGTTAACGGAGCGTTAACGATAATCTCGCGACTGTCATGTCGATCAACCGGCGCTCCATGGTGCGGCTTGGCGATCGACGACTGCATCCGATGACCGAGATATCGTGATTGCGCAGCCGTTTTTCAAGGCCTTCGCGCTCGAACCGTTCAAGCTGCGTTCATCAGCGGATGCTATAAGTCATTGAAAGAAAAGTTGAATCACTCTCGCCAAACTTTGGCCGGGAAGCTGTTCACTGTTGTCTTGATAAGGCGATAAGCCCGAAAGTTTTCTGAAGGGGCGGCGTTTCGGCCGCTCTATCTAGGGAGTGCAAGCGTGAAGACCACATTGATGAAGATCACCGCCGTCGCAGCCTTGTTGCTGGCCCCGGTGGCAGCTCAGGCCGCCGAAGGGTTCGCGACCGCCAACGTCAACATGCGCGCCGGCCCGAGCACGCAGTATCCTGCTGTCACCGTCATTCCCGCCGGCGAATCCGTCGAAATCCACGGCTGCCTTGCCGATGTGCCCTGGTGCGATGTCGAGTTCTACAATGGCCGCGGCTGGGTCGCCGGCCGCTATGTGCAGGCGCTCTATCAGCAGCGCCGCGTCTATGTCGATCCGCAATATTATCGCCCGCTCGGCATCCCGACGGTCGTCTTCAGCGTCGGCAATTACTGGGATCGCTACTACCGCGATCGGTCCTTCTACGGTCAGCGCGACCGCTGGCGCCGCAACCCGGTCTATGACCGCCCGGCAGCCGTCCGCCCGCCGCCCGGTCCTGGCTTCGACAATCCGGGCCGTCCGCGTCCCGGCTATGATGACAATCGCCCAGGCTACGACAACAATCGCCCACGTCCCGGCTTCGACAATGGCCAGCCCAATTTCGACCGTGGCCCCGGTCGCGGTCCCGATTATGGCCGTGGCCCCGATCCGCGTCAGGACAATGGTGGCCGTCCCGGCCGCCCGCCGCAGTTTGACGATCAATCCGGTCGCGCCGGCATGCCCGGCCAACCCGGTCAACCGGGTCAGCCTGGAAGGCGTGGTGAGGGTGGCCGAGGCGGTCAGGGAGGACAGGCCGGCCAGCCAGGTCAGCCAGGCCAACCCGGACAGCCGGGCTTCGATCGCGGCCCGGATCGTCGCGATCACGACCGCCGCCGCCCACCGGTCTGCCAGCCGGGCGACCCCAACTGCGGCCAGAACCAGCAGTAATCAAGCACCTGAAATAAAGAAGAAGGGCGGCCGCAGGGTCGCCCTTTTCCGTTCTCCTGTCCGATATCGCGAAGCGCCTGCCTATGGTTGGCCTATGCCCGTGACCGGTATGGGGGAGGGCGCTTCGGTCTCTGCCTCACGCCACTCGCGTCAGCCGCTGCCGATCAAGATACCCGCGCCCAGCACCAACCCACCGCCGACGACGACCTGGAAGGCGGCGCGGAGGAATGGGGTTTCCATGAAGCGGTTCTGGATGAAGGCGATGGCCCACAGTTCGAAGATGGCGATGATCACCGCCAGCGTGGTGGCCGTCCAGAAATCGGAAATCAGGTAGGGCAGCGTGTGGCCGAGGCCGCCGAGCGCCGTCATGACGCCGCAGGAAAGGCCGCGCTTGATGGGAGAGCCACGGCCGGAGATCTTGCCGTCGTCATGGGCTGCTTCGGTGAAGCCCATCGAGATACCGGCGCCGACGGAAGCCGAGAGGCCGACGAGGAAGGTCTGCCAGGTGTCCTGCGTCGCAAAGGCCGCGGCGAAGATTGGCGCGAGCGTCGAGACGGAGCCATCCATAAGGCCGGCGAGACCGGGCTGCACGTAGGTCAGCACGAACTGCCGGCGGTTCTTCTGGTCCTCTTCCGCACGCACGTCCTCGGGCGTGTGCTTGTCGCCGAGCATGCGGGTGATGTCCTCATGCCCCTGCTCTGCCAGCGCCAGATCGCCGAGCAATTGCCGCGTCGAGGCATCGCTGACGCGGCCGGCGGCCTCGATGTAGAAGCGGTAAGCCTGGTTCTCCATGGCCTCGGCTTCCTGGCGGATCTTCTCCAACGACAGGTTGGCGCGCAGCCAGTCCGGCTTGCGCTCGTAGAAGCCCTCGACATGCTCGCGGCGGATCAGCGTGATGCGCTCGCCGAAGCGCTCACGGTAGAGCGTGATCAGCGAATTGCGGTGGGTGTTCTCGACTTCCGCCATCTCCTCGAAAACCTTGGCCGAAGCCGGATAATCATTGCGCAGGCGGTCGGCATAGGCGAAATAGATGCGCGCGTCGTCCTCCTCGGAGCCGATGGCGAGCGCCAGGATCTCCTGCTCGGACAGGCTGTCGAAAGAACGCTTGGGTGATCTGAAAATACGTTTGAGCATGCTGGCCTCTTTTAGAATAATTCTAAAATAGGCCTCGCATACGCGGCGGTCAAGCCCGCGGCGCGGCCGCTTGCGGGTGATGTGCATGTTCCGGCGAGCGGCCATGTCTAGCGAAAGCGAAAAACAGCTTCCCGCAGTAACCGCAAGCACACCCGTAAACTAGTTTTGTGTATTTTATGCACGTCCAGGTATATTTCATCTTCTTTATTTACGAAAATAGCCTAAAAATCAGCCAAAAAGCTGGTTGAAATTTGCAACTCTCGGGTTGAGATATTTAAAAACCTCGGCATAGTGTTCAGATAAATTTAATGAAATGAACGGGAACTATCAAAGTGCCAGATCCGGTGGATATTATTGTCGGCCAGAACGTCAGGACGTTGCGCGCCAAGCGACGCATCTCCCAGCTGGAACTTGGAGAGGCGCTCGGGCTGACGTTTCAGCAGATCCAGAAGTACGAGAAGGGCACCAACCGCGTTTCGGCGAGCAAGCTGCACCAGATCGCGGTTTTTCTCGGCGTCGATATCTCGGCGCTGTTCGAGGGTGCGGATACGACGTCGCGGCCGGGCCTCAGTGCCGAGGCCTACGAGCTTGCCGTGACCTACGACAAGCTGCGCTCGACCGCCGGCAAGGAAGCCGTCATGACCATCGTGACGCTGATGTCGGGTGAAGACGTCTACGCCTGAGATTTCGGCGTGACGTGACCAGCCGCGTGTAGCGGTCAGTGAAAATCGCAGTCGTGCAGAGCGACCAGCAGCTGATCCTGCGTCTGATGACCGGCATGATAGAGATCGATCGCGATATTGGCGATCGACAGGCCCTGCTGGCTCAGGAGCTTGATATTGCGCTCCGCGCACCAGGTGTACAGCGCGCCCGCGAGTACATCGACATCATCAGCATGCAAGGACAAAGCGGCTACCGTCATGGAAGTTGCTCTCGGTGTGTGAGTGTGTGTGTATTCCCCTTCGAGCATATTGAATATATTCGCGATCGCTGCAAAGCGGCTTTCATTGCTTGCGTTAACGCGAATATTGCGGCTGCCACACCCTGTCCCGGAATGAAGCGCCCGCGCGGCTGTACTCTACCTGCACGTTATTCCGACGCGACCCGGAACCCGTCCTGATGGAAGGTGCAGGCGGCGATGGCGTCGAGCATCGCCTGGAAACGCGGGTGGCCGCGCACCGCGTCGAGGTCGGAATCATTGCTGAACCAGAGGATCTGGTAGCAGGATGATTGCGGCAGCAGCGCCTCGAGTATGTCGAGCGCCTGGTCGCATTCGCCGATCAGCGCGTGGACGCAGGCGACGTTGTACTGCGCGACGATATCATCGGGGTCGAGCAGCTGGGCGCGCTTGACCCATTCGCGCGCTTCGTCGAAGCGGCCCATATGGGCGAGCGCCAGCGCGCCGCGATGGGCGGGGCCGGCGTTTTCGGGATGCAGCTCCAGCGCCCGCTCGGCGCGCTCCAGCCCGACCCTCGCCCAATGCTCGCTCTCGCGCGACAGCCCCAGCGAGCGGCAGGCGCTCGTCAGGTGGATCGGCGAGAGATAATCGTCCGGCCGGATTTCGCTGGCACGGGTGAAGAAGGTGATGGCGCCCTCGAACTTGCCCTGCATGAACAGGAAGCGGCCGTAGTGGAAGTTTGCCTCGTAGAGATCGGGCTCCAGCGCCAGCGCCTTTTCGAACTCCACCAGCGCCTCGCCGTCGCGGCCATCCTGGTGCAGCGCCAGCCCGCGCGAGGCGTGCGCCTCGGCGAGATTGGGGTCGAGCGCCAGCGCCTTGGCGGTGAGCTCGAGAATGCCCTTCAGCGTGTATTCGCCGGCATGCCAGTCGCGTAGTGTCGATTCACAATCGGCGATGCCGGCATAGGCCTGGGCGTAATTGGGGTCGAGTGCGACCGCGGTCGCAAACATGCGGCGCGCCATCAGCAGATAGTGGCGGGTCCAGGAGTGCGAGAACTGCCGGCCGCGCAGATAATAAGTGTAGGCCTCGACATTGGTGGTCGGCGCGGCGGCGATCGCTTCCTGCTCTTCCGGCAGCAGCTTGATCTTCAGCTGGTCGACGATCGCGTGGGTGATTTCATCCTGCACGGCGAAGATATCGGTGAGGTCGCGGTCGAAACGGTCGGCCCAGAGATGGGCGCCGTTGCGTGCATCGATCAGCTGGCCGGTGATGCGCACCCGCTGGCCGGCCTTGCGCACGCTGCCCTGCAGCACGAAGTGGACGCCGAGCTCGGCTGCCGCCTGCTTCACCTGCACCGACTTTCCCTTGTAGGTGAAGGCGGTGTTGCGGGCGACGACGTAGAGATTGGAGATCTTCGAGAGATCGGTGATGATGTCCTCGGTGATGCCGTCGGAGAAATATTCCTGCTCGGGATCGCCGCTCATGTTGGAGAAGGGCAGCACCGCGACCAGCGGCTTCTGCTTCTCCTTGGCCGCCGCAAGTGCCGCCGCATTGACCTTCAGCGGCAGAGCGCGCTTCGCAGAGATCGCGTAGACCTGCACCGGCTGTTCGATGTTCTTCAGCGTGAAGAGGCCGAGATCCTGGAAGGATAGGTCGAGCCGGCTGCCGACGTGATCGCGGGCCGACGCCGAGATCGCCACGCCGCCGGGCGCGCAGATCGCCTCCAGCCTCGCCGCGACATTGACGCCATCGCCGAAGATATCGTTGTCCTCGACGATGACGTCGCCGAGGTGGATGCCCATGCGGAATTCGATGCGCCGCTCTTCGGGCAGCGCCGTGTTGCGCGCCGCCATCGCCTGCTGGACGTCGTTGGCGCAGGACACCGCGTTGACGATGCTGGAGAACTCCACGAGCATGCCGTCGCCGGTGTGCTTGACCACACGGCCACGAGCATTGGCGATCCTGGGATCGATGACCTCGCCGCGGCAGAGCTTGACCGCATCCAAGGTCCCCCGCTCATCGGCACCCATCATTCGGCTGTAGCCGACAATATCCACTGCGAGAATAGCTGCGAGACGGCGTTCCAAATCAACCTCGGGACAGGCTACCAAAGGGAATGCAAGTCTAGAACCTTTTCGAGGCCCAATACAGAATGAATGTAGCATATCTAATAAAGGGACTGGCAATAGAATTGTCGAGTCTCTTCGTCCGCAAAAGATATGTTTATCCCTATGCAAAAATAGAAAAGCCCGGTTGCGAACAACCGGGCCCCTGAATTTTTACTAGGAATCTTAGATCAGCCCTCGAAGAATTCCTTCATGCGGGCGAAGAAGCCGGTCGATTCCGGATTGTTCTCCTTCGACGACAGCTCCTCGAACTCCTGCAGCAGCTCGCGCTGGCGCTTGGAGAGCTTCTGCGGGGTCTCGATCTGGATCTGGATGTAGAGATCGCCGGTCTGGCTGGAGCGCAGCACCGGCATGCCCTTGCCCTTCAGGCGGAACTGCTTGCCGGCCTGGGTTCCCTCGGGAACGGTGACGCGCGACTTGGTGCCGTCGAGTGTGGCCACATCGAAGGTGCCGCCAAGGGCAGCCGTCGTCATCGAGATCGGGATGGCGCAGTAGAGATCGGCTCCATCGCGCTGGTAGAACTCGTGCGGCTTGACCGACAGAAAGATATAGAGATCGCCCGCCGGGCCGCCACGCATGCCGGCCTCGCCCTCGCCCTGCAGGCGGATGCGGGTGCCGTCCTCGATACCGGCCGGGATGTTGACCGACAGCGAACGCTCTTCCGTGACGCGGCCCTGGCCGTGGCACTTGGTGCAGGGATCGGGAATGATCTGGCCGCGACCATGGCAGGTCGGGCAGGTGCGCTCGACGGAGAAGAAGCCCTGCGCGGCGCGCACGCGGCCGGAGCCCTGGCAGGTGCCGCAGGTCTTCGGCTGGGTGCCGGGCTTGGCGCCGGAGCCGGAACAGACGTCGCAGGTGATCGAGGTCGGAACCCTGATCTGCGCCGTCTTGCCGGAGAAGGATTCCTCCAGCGAAATTTCCATGTTGTAGCGAAGATCGGCGCCGCGTTCGCGACCGCCGGACGAGCGCTGCCTTGCGCGGCCGCCGCCCATCATCTCGCCGAAAATGTCCTCGAAGATATCGGAGAAGCCGCCGCCGGCGAAACCGCCGCCACCGCCGCCCATGCCGCCATGCTCGAAGGCCGCGTGACCATAGCGGTCATAGGCCGCGCGCTTCTGCGGGTCCTTCAGCGTCTCGTAGGCTTCGTTGATTTCCTTGAACTTCTGCTCGGCGGTATGATCATCGGGATTCTTGTCCGGATGGTATTTCATCGCCAGCTTGCGGAAAGCGCTCTTCAGCTCTTTTTCGTCAGCCGTCTTGGCGACACCCAGCGTTTCGTAAAAATCGGCTTTTGCCATTAAGGATCAGACCCCGGAAATGGATTTCCGGCTGCCATGGTGAGCAGCCGGAATGTCAGTTTCAAACGTGACCGTTGCGAGCCGCTTACGCGGACTTCTTGCGGTCGTCGTCCTTGACTTCTTCGTAGTCGGCATCGACGACATTGTCATCGCCGGCTTCGGCGGAAGCGTCTTCCGCGCCACCTTCAGCCTGCTGCGCTTCGTAGATCGCCTGACCGAGCTTCATGGAAACTTCCATGAGGGTCTGGGTCTTCGCCTTGATGTCCTCGGCGTCCGGCTCGGTTGCTTCGACAGAAGACTTCAGAGCGGCAATCGCGTCGGAGATCGCGGTGCGATCGGCCTCGGTGACCTTGTCGCCGTAATCCTTCAGCGACTTCTCGCTGGAGTGGATCAGGCTTTCGGCCTGGTTCTTGGCTTCAACGCCTTCGCGACGCTTCTTGTCGGCTTCAGCATTGGCTTCGGCGTCCTTGACCATCTTTTCGATGTCGGCGTCGGAGAGACCACCAGAGGCCTGGATGCGGATCTGCTGTTCCTTGCCGGTGCCCTTGTCCTTGGCCGAAACCTGCACGATGCCGTTGGCGTCGATATCGAAGGTGACTTCGATCTGCGGAACGCCACGTGGTGCCGGCGGCAGGCCAACGAGGTCGAACTGGCCGAGCAGCTTGTTGTCGGCAGCCATTTCGCGCTCGCCCTGCGAAACGCGGATGGTGACGGCGGACTGGTTGTCGTCGGCGGTCGAGAAGGTCTGGCTCTTCTTCGTCGGGATCGTGGTGTTACGCTCGATCAGACGGGTGAAGACGCCACCCAGCGTTTCGATGCCGAGAGACAGCGGGGTTACGTCGAGAAGCAGAACGTCCTTGACGTCGCCCTGGAGAACGCCGGCCTGGATGGCGGCGCCGAGAGCGACGACTTCATCCGGGTTTACGCCCTTGTGCGGCTCCTTGCCGAACAGCTGCTTGACGACTTCCTGCACCTTCGGCATGCGGCTCATGCCACCGACCAGAACGACTTCATCGATCTCGGCTGGCGTTACGCCGGCATCCTTGAGGGCTGCCTTGCACGGCGCGATGGTGCGCTGGACGAGATCGTCGACCAGGCTTTCGAGCTTGGCGCGGGTCAGCTTCAGCGTCAGGTGCTTCGGACCGGTTGCATCGGCCGTGATGAACGGCAGGTTGATTTCGGTCTGCTGCGACGAAGACAGTTCGATCTTGGCCTTTTCAGCAGCTTCCTTGAGGCGCTGCAGAGCAAGCTTGTCGCCCTTGAGGTCGATGCCGTTGTCCTTCTTGAACTCGGCAACGAGGTATTCGACGAGACGCATGTCGAAGTCTTCACCGCCGAGGAACGTATCGCCGTTGGTGGACTTCACTTCGAAGACGCCGTCGCCGATTTCGAGGATCGAGATATCGAAGGTACCGCCACCCAAGTCGTAAACGGCGATCGTCTTGCCGTCCTTCTTGTCGAGACCGTAGGCAAGCGCTGCCGCCGTCGGCTCGTTGATGATGCGCAGAACTTCGAGGCCAGCGATACGGCCGGCATCCTTGGTTGCCTGGCGCTGTGCGTCGTTGAAGTATGCGGGAACGGTGATGACGGCCTTTTCGACCTTTTCACCGAGGTAGGATTCAGCGGTTTCCTTCATCTTCTGAAGGATCATCGCGGAGATCTGGGCAGGCGAATAGCCGGTGCCGCGGGCCTTGACCCATGCGTCGCCGTTGTCGCCCTTGGTGATCTCGAAGGGAACGAGGCCCTTGTCCTTTTCAACCGTCGGATCGTCGTAGCGGCGGCCGATGAGGCGCTTCACTGCGAACAGCGTGTCCGTGGGGTTGGTGACTGCCTGGCGCTTGGCCGGCTGACCGACGAGGCGCTCGCCATCTTCGGAAAATGCAACGATCGAAGGCGTGGTGCGCGCACCTTCGGCGTTCTCGATGACCTTTGCGTCCTTGCCGTCCATGACAGCGACGCAGGAATTTGTCGTTCCAAGGTCGATACCAATTACTTTTGCCATGTCATTTACTCCTTGAAGCAAGCTGTCTGAACCCCGGGAAGGCATTTCGATGACAGCCCCTTACGGGATGGGTCTCTACGTTTGACGCAATCGTGATTGCGGTGATGCGGCGTATATAAGGACGGGTTTTCGCGACTGCAAGGCGGGAAATGTCCTGAAAACCAGCAAAAGAAGCCAACAGCAATTAATTTTCGCCGCGCGCCCGAAGGCACGTTTTTTGTTGCGCGGCAAAGCGTTTACTCACCCATGATCAGGTCGAGAAGCGTGGTGCGGCGCGGCTGGTACGGCTGGTGCTGCGGACCGCCCCCGACATCGCCCGGCGGTAGCGCATTTCCATAGCCATAACCCTCGTCCTGAGCGACGTCGGCAGGCGGTACCGGACCGCCATAAACCGGAGGCTGCTGCTGGCCGCCACGGCGCACCGGCGCCTGCGGATACTGGCTCCGCTGGTCGTTACCGCCGCCACCGAAGACGCCCGAAATGATGCTGCCGATGGTGCCCTGCTCCTCGACGGGCGGCTGCATGCCACCGGTCGATCCGGTCATGTTGCCATTCATGTCGTTGGGCATGCCGCCCTGCATGTTCGGCTGCATGTTCGGATCGTTGGATGCCATCGGCTGGCCGTTATCGATGGGTGCTGCCGGATTGACGAACTGGCCGTTGCCGAAGAGCGGCGCCGGCGACAGCCCCTTGTGTGCGGCGACCATGAATTCCTGCCAGGCCTTGGCGGGAAGACCACCACCGGTGACCTTCTTCATCGGCTTGCCGTCGTCATTGCCGAACCAGACGCCCGTCGTGAGATTGCTGGTGAAGCCGACGAAGAGGGCGTCGCGGGAGTTCTGCGTCGTTCCGCTCTTGCCGGCGACCTGCCAGCCGGGGATCTTCGCGGCCTTGCCCGTTCCCTGCTCGACGACGCCGATCATCATCGCGTTCATGTTGGCGGCGACCGCCTCGGAGAGAACGCGCGGCGGGTTGTCATAGGTGTTTTCGTAGAGAACCTTGCTGCCATCGGCCGTCGTCACGCGGCGGATGACATGCGGCGTCGCCTTGTAGCCGCCATTCATGAAGGCGGCATAGGCGCCCGTCAGTTCCGTCAGCGACACTTCCGAGGTGCCGAGCGCGATCGAGGCGTTCGACTGCAGCTCGCTCTCGATGCCGAGGCGGTGGGCGAGCTTGATGACCTGATCGGGGCCGTCATACATGACCAGCTGGGCGGCGACCGTGTTCAGCGATTTCGCGAGCGCTGTCGCCAGCGTCACCTCGCCATTATACTTCTTCTCGTAATTCTCCGGTGTCCAGTCGCCGATGCGGATGGGCGCGTCGTTGAAGACCGAGAACGGCGTCAGACCCTTTTCGAGTGCCGCGGCATAGACGAAAGGCTTGAAGGAGGATCCCGGCTGACGCTTGGCCTTGACCGCGCGGTTGAACTGGCTGTCGGCATAATCGCGACCGCCGACCAAAGCGCGGATCGCGCCGGTGCCGTCGATCGAGACGAGCGCTGCCTGCGAGGCATCGAGCTTGGCGCCGTCCTTGCCGAGCACGTCGTTGAGCGACTGTTCGGCGCGCTTTTCCAGCGTCTTGTCGATGGTGGTGTCGACGACGATGTCTTCCTTGACGTCGCCGATCAGCGCCGGAAGCTCGTCCATGACCATGTCGGCAACATAATGACCGGCTCCATCCCAGTAGCGCTTCGCCTTGGCGGGTGTCTGCGACATCGCGGTCTTGACCTCGTCGTCGGAGATCATGCCCTGGTCGCGCATGGCCTGCAGCACCACCTGGGCGCGGTCGTTGGCGGCCTGCGGATCACGCGCCGGCGACAGGCGCGACGGCGCCTTGACGAGACCGGCGAGCAGTGCCGCCTCGCCGAGGTTCACATCGCGCGCGGACTTGTTGAAATAGCGCCGCGAGGCAGCTTCCACACCATAGGCATTGGAGCCGAAGAAGACGCGGTTCAAGTACATCGCAAGGATCTGGTCCTTGGTGTATTTCTGCTCGAGCCAGAAGGACAGCAGCACTTCCTGGACTTTACGCTCTAAAGTGCGGTCGGGCGAGAGGAAGAGGTTCTTGGCGAGCTGCTGGGTCAGCGTCGAGCCGCCCTGGACCATGTGGCCCGAGGTCAGGTTGGTGACGAAGGCGCGGGCGAGGCCCATGGGATCGACGCCGAAATGCGAATAGAAGCGCCGGTCCTCGATGGCGACGATCGCTTCGGGGATATAAGGCGACATGTCTTCCAGCGCCAAGGCTTCGCCGCCGGTGGCGCCGCGATTGGCGATCACGCTGCCGTCGACAGAGGTGATCTTGACGTTGGGCGGACGGGCGGGGATTTCCCAGCTGCTGGCGCTCGGCATGCGCGAGCCGTAGTAGACGACCAGACCGGTTACCCCGATGCCCGCCCAGATGCCGAGCACGATGCACCAGTAGACCATGCGGCGGATGAGGCCGAAGAAGCCGAGCCCCTCGCGCGCCGGCCGCCGGCGCTTACCGCCATTACCACCACCACCGCCATTGCGGCGGCGCGGCGGCTCACGGTAGCGCGGTTCGTCGTCGTAATCATCTTCATAGCGGGCGGAATCGGGTTCGCGCCTTGCAGGCGGTTCGCGGCGTGGGGCGGACTTCTGCGCCGTGCGCTTGACGGGGCGTCCGCCGCCGGCGACGCGGTCATCGGCGCCGAGCGCGAAATCATCGCCATCGTCGCGGCGCTCGCGCCCGCTGAAGGATGGTTCGATTCTATCGCCTGATCTGCCCCTGCCTGCCATTTACGCCCGCTGAACCTCGCTTCAATCGCAAACCGAGGTTTGCCCCAACCCGCAATCCACCGGCTTCAAGCCCGATGGTTGCGGCGACCGCATCACGCTGGCCGCATCTTTACCCGGTTGAACTTTAAATGCGGCGATTTAAGGGGGAGTTAAGACCTCGTTAGCCAAAGGCAAACGCTTTTGAACACAGTGTTTTTACCCTGCGTCGCTTGCCGCAATAATGCCTTTGTTGGTTCAGCTCCCGTTCACCAGAACGGCCCTCTAATCCACGTGCAAGGGACTTGCATAAGGAATGAGGTGCAGAGATGCGCAAGACAATTATCGCGATCGCGATCGCACTGACCGGGCTTACTGCCACGGTTGCCGAAGCCATGCCGATGGGTGCCGTTCAGAGCGGCGTAAACAACAATGTCGTCAAGGTCGACTACGCCTGCGGCCGTGGCTTCCACGTCACCCCCTGGGGCGATTGCCGCCCGAACTGGCGCCGCCCGCCGCCACCGCGCTACGAACGCCGCTACCAACGCGACTACGGCTGGGGCCACCGCCCGCCGCCGCGCTATGGCTGGCGCTATGAACGCGGCCATCGCCCGCCGCCATGGGCACGCGACGGCTACGGCTATCGCTACTGAGCGACCAAACGATCGCACTGACCACTCGAAAGGCCCGCCATCGCGGGCCTTTTTCGTATACGCGGGCCTTTGGCAAAGGCAGGCGAGCTGCGCTGTTTTGTCATGGCTGCCATTTGTTGCCTTTGTCATAAATCTGACATATGTCGCGGCGATTGCGCCTCTTATTCGCGCATCCAGCGCATCAAACAGGCAGACAATGAGCATCCATTCGGCAACAGCAGACGATTTCAGCCCCAGGGAGATCTGGAGTGTGCATGATTTCGCGCGCCGTCATCGGCTGTCGAAGATGGAGGAGAGCCGCCTGAAGATGCTGCACGGCCCCTATGCCTCGATGCGCGACCTGATGGCATCCGGCAAAAATACAGCTTCCGGCTGGTGACGCGGAACCATTTCCGCTTTCGCTCATTTCTACCCAAGCGAGGCAACACGCCTCGCGGCAGATCGGCCGTCTCCCCTCAACACGAGCCGATCGAATTCAGGCCCGGCGTCTCTCAGGAGCGTCGGGCTTTTCGTTGGGGAAGATCTGAAATCTATTTCAGCGCGCCGACCAGAACGTCGCGGCCATTCTCGATGGT
Source organism: Rhizobium sp. FG113 (assembly GCF_057809895.1). Taxonomy (NCBI): domain Bacteria; kingdom Pseudomonadati; phylum Pseudomonadota; class Alphaproteobacteria; order Hyphomicrobiales; family Rhizobiaceae; genus Rhizobium; species Rhizobium sp. FG113. The sequence continues at coordinate 202,348 of NZ_JBMDKV010000002.1, forward strand.
GACCCAGCGGCCGGCATTGGCGCTCGACTGGCGCTTGATGAAGGAATAGGGCGTGTCGAACCAGGGCTTCACGGTGGAGGCCAGGTTGTCGAGGACGAAATCGCCCTTGGTGGTGCGCAGCGTCAGGATCGCGTGACCCTCGCCGTCAGGCTTGCGCACGACGGTCATCAGCAGATTGGCGGCGGAGAAGCCGCGCTGGATCAGGATGCGGCGCTTCAAAAGCGCATAGTCCTCGCAGTCGCCGGCGGTCGTCGGATAAGCCCAGACTTCTTCCTTGCCGTAGACTTCCATATCGGTCATCGGGATGATCGTGGTGTTGACGCTTGAATTGACCGAGCGGACGAGAGCCCACTTGGCGTCGGTCATCTCCATGGCGGCGACGTTGCGGTTTGCGCCACATTCTTCGCGATGCGACTGGCAAAACTCGTAATGGCCGATCGGCTGCGAGGTGGTGGCGCCGACGACCATCGAAAGAGTGTTGGTCGATGCCGGCGTAGCCGAGGTCGACATTGCAAACATGGCCATCATGGCCACCAGGAAACCCTTGATCCGCACGCCCACTGTCCCTTGCATCGCCCTTGATTTATTAACAAAAAGTTAACGGAGACGGCTGCTTGGAGTCAATCACTACTTCTGAGGAGGGGGTGAGAAGCGGTCAATATGGTTAAAATGCGTTAGGATTTGGCACAAGGCAGGGCGCTACGCGCGCTCACCGCGCGCAGCAGTTTATTGCCAACTCATTGAAACGAATTTATATTTTCAGGCCGTGCGGCTGCGGTGTGGCGTCAGCGTCCTAGCGGATCAGCGATTTTACCGCCGCAAGCATGCGCTCGATGTCCTGTGGACGCGACAGGCGGTGGTCGCCATCACGAATAAATGTCAGCACCACATCGTCGGCGGGAAGGTGCTCGATCAGCGTCATCGCATGCGTATAGGGCACGTCGGGATCCTTCATGCCCTGCAGGATGTGAACCGGGCATCCGGTCTCGATCATTCCGGTCAGAACCCGATTGTCGCGGCCGTCCTCGATCAGCGCGCGGGTGTAGATATTGGGCTCGGGGCTGTACTCCGAATGCTCCTCGAAGAAGCCGCGCTCGGCAAGCGATGTCTTCTCTTTCTCGGTGAGGTTCGGCTCGATCAGGACCTCGGTGAAATCCGGCGCCGGCGCGATCAGCACCATTCCTTCCAGCTTTGGTGCGCCGGCTTTGGCTGCCAGCTCCTGCGCCAGCCGGAGCGCGATCCAGCCGCCCATCGACGAGCCCACGACCACGATGCGTTCGGGATTGAGATGAAGGACGACGGCCATCGCCTCCTCGAGCCAGCGCGAAATCGTGCCGTCGCGGAATTCGCCGCCCGAGATCCCGTGACCGGAATAATCTAGGCGGATGCAGGCAAGCCCGGTCTCTTCAGCCATCCGGTCGAGCTCCACGGCCTTGCTGCCGCTCATGTCCGAGCGGTATCCGGATAGCCAGACCAGCGTCGGCCCCGTTTTGTCGCCGGCAGCCGGGCGGGCGATATAGGCGATCTCTCGCGCCGCCAGCCCCTCGCCGACGGTCAGAAATTGGTGCTGAGGGGCGATATTGGCGTCGGACATGGCGAAACTCCTTTGTTTCGGCCTATAAAACAGATTCTTGACAGGCTGACAGCAGGTGATTTTTCCGCTAAAGCGTGCTAATGACTTCGTTGCAGCGATGGCGAAACACGGTCGTCTTCCTTATATAGAGGCGATCCGCTGCAGCAATCCGAAACAACGCGAGGAGAATACGACCATTCGCAGACCGTTTAAGAACGACGCGCCCGTAAAGGATGGGCCGCGCTCGAACAGGGAAATTCGCATTCCCAAAGTTCAGCTGATCGACGCTGAAGGACAGAATTTGGGCGTCGTGGCGACCGACCAGGCCCTGAGAATGGCTGAAGAAGCCGGACTCGACCTCGTTGAGATTTCCCCCAACGCCGAACCGCCTGTGTGCAAGATCCTCGATCTGGGCAAGCTGAAATACGCCAACCAGAAGAAGGCCGCCGAGGCGCGCAAGAAGCAGAAAATCGTCGAAGTCAAAGAAATCAAGATGCGTCCGAACATCGACACGCATGACTATGACGTGAAGATGAAGGCGATGGGCCGCTTCTTCGAAGAAGGCGACAAGGTCAAGGTGACCCTGAAGTTCCGCGGCCGCGAAATGGCCCACCAGGAACTCGGCATGAAGCTCCTGCAGCAGGTCAAGGCCGACACGCTGGAGTTCGCCAAGGTCGAAGCCGAGCCCAAGCTCGAAGGTCGCCAGATGATGATGGTGCTCGCGCCCAAATAAGGCGCGTCGCCACCGTTCGTATCAAAGCCGTCCGCGAGGGCGGCTTTTGTATTTCTGCCCTGGTACAAAGGGCGATCGGCGCCCGAGGAGCGGGGGGCGAAGCGGCTCTGGAAGATTCCTTCCTCGCCCCGTTGCACTTTCATGACACTGCGGTTATAAGCGCGCGTCCGAACTGACCGGCAGGGCATGCCGTGGCAGTTTCGAATGCTTGCGGCACGGTTCGTCACCGTGACCGCAGATCAACAACAAACGCTCCCGCACTTGTTGCGACGACCGGGCAACCGGGCATCGCGAGAAGGCTTCTTTTGAAGCCGTCTCTTTAGGCCAAGTGGGGGGATCAGAAACGGAGTAGCAAAATGCCCAAGATGAAGACGAAGTCCTCCGCCAAGAAGCGGTTCAAGATCACCGCGACCGGCAAGGTCAAGGCTGCAGCCGCTGGCAAGCGCCATGGCATGATCAAGCGTTCCAACAAGTTCATTCGCGATGCACGTGGCACCATGGTTCTGGCAGAACCGGATGGCCGCAAGGTCGTGAAGAATTACCTGCCGAACGGTCTCTAAGACTATTCCGCGAACGTATAGATTAAGGAGATCATGAAATGGCACGTGTAAAGAGAGGCGTTACCGCCCACGCCAAGCACAAGAAGGTTCTGAAGCAGGCCAAGGGCTTCTACGGCCGCCGCAAGAACACCATCCGCGCCGCCAAGGCTGCTGTCGATCGTTCGAAGCAGTACGCTTACCGCGACCGCAAGATCAACAAGCGTAACTTCCGCGCACTCTGGATCCAGCGTATCAACGCTGCTGTCCGCGAATTCGGCCTGACCTACGGCCGCTTCATCGACGGCCTGAACAAGGCTGGCATCGAAGTTGACCGTAAGGTTCTCTCCGACATGGCGATCCATGAGCCGGAAGCATTCGGTGCGCTCGTTGCTGCCTCCAAGAAGGCACTCGAGTACCTGAAGGACGCTGGCACGAAGAACGAGTTTGAAGCAGCCGTCAACTAAGCCGGCGCTATTCGAACCTTCGCTTCGATGATTTGAAACCCGCGCTGGCAAGGCTTGCGCGGGTTTCTTCGTTTTACCGGGATAGGGACGCCTGAAGTGGCGAACGATCAAGATTTGGCCAACGATCTGAGACACCCGACGACGGATCGCGACCTGCTTGCCGAAGGCGGGCTGGGCGAGGAGGACGTTCCGGTTCTGCTCGCGGCATTGCTGCGCGGCTCCAAGCGCGTCGAGCGTGTCGCGCTCTCCAGCGGTGCGGTCTGGATCAAGCGCTATGGCACCGAACGCGCCTCGCGCTGGATGGTGCTGCAGCGCATGCTCGCCAATCTCATCCGCGCCCCCTTCCTGCGTCCGTCGCCGCTTCTGGCCGACGAGGGCATGGCGGCGCGCGAGATCCGCCGCATCGCCCAGTTTTCAGCCCAAGACGTGCCGACAGCCCGCGTCATCTATTCCTCGGGTGCTGCCGTCGTCTTCAGCGATGCCGGCGAGACCGTCGATCGCCAGCTCTATCACGTGCTGAACAACGATCCGGTCGCCCACGACAACATGCTCGTCCATTGCGCCGGCGAACTCGGACGGCTGCATGCAAAGGGGCTGTGCCATGGCCGCCCTTATCCGCGCGACATGTTCCTGAAGGACGGCCGCGTCGGCTTCATGGATTTCGAGGAAGAGCCCGACCGGGTGATGCCGCTTGAGGTCGCCCAAGCGCGCGATATCTGGCTGCTCTTTTTGCAGGTCGCCACACGCGCCAAGCTTGGCGGCGAAACCCACGACCGGGCCTACAAGGCCTGGGCCGAGGTGGCGCCACCGGCAGCCGTTGCCGAACTGCGCAAGCTTACCGGCTTCCTCGGCGGCTTTTTGTCGGCTGCCCGGTTGATTGGCCGCGTACACATGGGTAGTGATCTGCGACGTTTCATCGTGGCGACCAGCTATCTGAAGCATGTTTCGTGAAGTGTCCCTCAAAGACTGGACGCCCTGAAGGCAGGAAAAGATGACCGAACTCGCAACCCTGGAAAAGCAACTCCTGTCCGATGTCGCGGCCGCCGCCGATGAACCGGCGATCGAAGCCGTGCGCGTCGCAGCCCTCGGCAAAAAGGGGTCGGTCTCCGAACTCCTGAAGACGCTGGGCTCGATGACCCCTGAAGAGCGCCAGACGCGTGGTGCTGCGATCAACGCGCTGAAGACTGTGGTGACCGATGCGATCAACGCCCGCAAGGCCGATCTCAAGAAGGCGGCGATCGATGCGCGCCTGAAGGCCGAGACGGTCGACGTCTCGCTCCCCGTCCGCTCCTCGCCCGCCGAGCGTGGCCGCATCCACCCGATCAGCCAGATCGTCGACGAGATCACCGCGATCTTCGCCGACATGGGCTTCTCGATCGCCGAAGGTCCCGATGTCGAGACCGACTATTATAACTTCACGGCGCTGAATTTCCCCGAGGGCCATCCGGCCCGCGAGATGCACGACACCTTCTTCTTCAATCCGGATGAGAACGGCGAGCGCAAGGTGCTGCGCACGCACACCTCGCCGGTGCAGGTGCGCACCATGGAAGCGCAGAAGCCGCCGATCCGCATCATCATCCCCGGCAAGACCTATCGCCAGGACTCGGACGCGACGCACTCGCCGATGTTCCACCAGGTCGAGGGCCTCGTCGTCGACAAGAAGGCCAATGTCGCCAACATCCGCTGGGTGCTGGAAGAGTTCTGCAAGACCTTCTTCGAGGTCGACAGCGTCACCATGCGCTTCCGCCCGTCCTTCTTCCCTTTCACGGAGCCGTCCTTCGAGGTCGACATCCAGTGCGACCGCTCCGGCCCGATCGTCAAGTTCGGCGAAGGCACCGACTGGATGGAGATTTTGGGCTGCGGCATGGTGCACCCGAACGTGCTGCGCGCGGGCGGCCTCGATCCCAACGAGTACCAGGGCTTTGCCTGGGGCATGGGCCTCGACCGCATCGCCATGCTGAAATACGGCATGCCCGACCTGCGCGACTTCTTCAACGCCGACGTCCGCTGGATGACCCACTACGGCTTCCGCCCACTCGACATGCCGACGCTGTTCGGCGGGTTGAGCAGCTGAGTTTATTGTGGCCACAAATAACTGAGTGTGCTAGGAATGGAGCTGGAGTGGGACGAAGATAAACGTCAGATAACCCTCCAGCACCGAGGACTGGATTTCGCCGACGTCGAACGCTTCGATCCCGACAGTATCGTCACGGTACCGGACCTCAGAGCAGACTATGGAGAGGATCGTTTCAACTCCTATGGACGGCTTGATGGCACACTCTGCTGTTTCTGCTGGACGCCGAGAGAGGGCCGGGTTCGAGTTATATCGCTGAGGAAGATGAATGACCGCGAACAGAAGATTTACGAAGAGCGACGGGGCGGCGAACGGTAGTTCGCTTCCGACGCTCGACGATGTCCGAAAGGGTCTGATCTCACTCGACGACTATGAGATCGCCCACGGCGAGGATGCGCCCGCTTTCGGTGACGCCGGAGATGCAGCGATCCTGTCGCTGCAGGAAACGCCGGCACTCGACGCTGTCTTGGAGAAGGCGCGTGGCAAGCGCGGTCCGCAAAAGGCGCCTGTGAAGGAACGCATCGGTTTGCGCCTCGACAAGGACGTGGTCGATTACTTCCGCAGGATGGGACCCGGCTGGCAAGGCCGCATCAATGACGCGCTGCATGCGCTGGGTCCGGCTGACGACGAAAAACGCCCGGTGGCCGCCCGCTGCGACGACGAGTTCCTCTATGTCGTGCTGGCGGATGGCAGGCAGATCAGGACGCCGCTCTGGTGGTATCCCTTCCTGGTCGCGGCACCCGCCGAAGTGCGCGCCAAGGTCGAACTGCAATTTTCCGGCGTCTGGTGGCCGGGTCTGGACGAAGGCGTCTCCGTCAAGGGGCTGCTTCTCGGCTGGAAAGCCCCCGGCGCCAGGGCGCCTGGTCGCGCAGCCTGAACAATCTGAACTTTTTCGATGATATTTGAGACGAGAACAACACAATGAAATTCACGCTTTCCTGGCTCAAGGATCATCTTGAGACCGACGCCACACTGGATGAAATCTGCAAGCGGCTGACCGAGATCGGCCTTGAGGTCGAGGATGTCGACGACAAGGCGGCCTACAAGCCCTTCGTCATCGCCCGCGTGCTTTCGGCTGAAAAGCATCCGGAAGCGGACCGTTTGAAGGTTCTGTCGGTCGATGCCGGTCCCGATATCAACGGCGGCAAGCCGCTGCAGATCGTCTGCGGTGCGCCGAACGCGCGCGCCGGCCTCGTCGGCGCGCTGGCGCGGCCGGGCGATTATGTGCCGGGTATCGATGTCACGCTCGGCGTCGGTAAGATCCGCGGTGTCGAAAGCCACGGCATGATGTGCTCCGAAAAGGAGCTCAACATGTCCGACAGCCATGACGGCATCATCGACCTGCCCGAGGATGCGCCGGTCGGCACCTCTTTCGCCGCCTACGCCCATCTCGACGATCCCATGATCGAGATCAACCTGACGCCGAACCGTCCGGATTGCACCTCGATCTACGGCATCGCCCGCGATCTGGCCGCTTCCGGCCTTGGCACGCTGAAGACGCGCCCCGCGCCGTCGTTTGCCGTCGAAGGCGAAACGCCGGTCAAGCTGACGCTCGATCTTGATGACGACAAGCTCTGCCCGGGCTTCGGCCTGCGCCTGGTGCGCGGCGTCAAGAACGGCCCGAGCCCGAAGTGGGTGCAGCAGCGCCTGACGGCGATCGGTCTGCGTCCGATCAACGCGCTCGTCGACATCACCAACTACATGACCTTCGACCAGGGTCGCCCGATGCACGTCTTCGACGCCGCCAAGGTGAAGGGCAACCTCACCGTTCGCCGCGCCAAGGATGGCGAGACGGTGCTGGCGCTCGACCAGCGTGAATACAAGCTGGGCCCGAACAACGTCGTCATCGCCGACGAAAGCGGCATCGAGTCGATCGGCGGCATCATGGGCGGCGAGCATTCCGGTTGCGATGAAAACACCACCGACGTGCTGATCGAATCGGCGCTCTGGGACCCGATGAACATCGCCAAGTCGGGCCGTGGTCTCGGCATCATCACCGATGCCCGCTACCGTTTCGAGCGCGGCGTCGACCCGGAATACATGGTCCCCGGCCTCGAGCGCACCACCGAGCTGGTGCTCGAATTCTGCGGCGGCACGGCGGCCAAGGCCGAGATCGTCGGCTACAAGGGCTACGAGCCCAAGATCGTCGACTTCCCCTTCTCGGAAGTGAAGCGTCTCACGGGCCTCGAAGTTTCGACCGAAGAGAGCGTCGAGATCCTGACGCGCCTCGGCTTCAAGGTCACCGGTTCCGGAGAACGCGTCTCGGTCGCCGTTCCCTCCTGGCGTCCCGATGTTGATGGCAAGGCCGATCTCGTCGAAGAGGTCATGCGCATCCATGGCGTCGACAACATCAAGCCGGCGCCGCTGGAAAGCCACACCGAGGTCAACGGCCGCATCCTGACGACGCTGCAGATCCGCACCCGCACCGCCAAGCGCGCGCTTGCCTCGCGCGGCATGCTGGAAGCCGTCACCTGGTCCTTCATTTCGGAAGATCAGGCGAAGCTCTTCGGCGGTGGTTCGCCGGCTCTGAAGCTCGCGAACCCGATCGCAGCCGAAATGTCCGACATGCGCCCCTCGCTGCTGCCGGGTCTGCTCACGGCTGCCCAGCGCAATGCCGACAAGGGCTATGGTGACGTCGCGATCTTCGAAGTCTCCGGCACCTATGAGAACGACAGGCCGGAAGGCCAGCGCCGCGTTGCCGGCGGCATCCGTCGCGGCACCGCCTCGATGGCGGGCTCCGGCCGCATGTGGTCGAATGCATCCAAGGGCGGCGGCAAGCCGGTCGACGTCTTCGACGCCAAGGCCGATGCGCTTGCCGTGATAGAGGCCTGCGGCCTGCCGATGACCAACATCCAGGTCGAGCAGGGCGGTCCCGAATGGTACCACCCCGGCCGCTCCGGCACCATCAAGATGGGCCCGAAGGTCGTGCTCGGCTATTTCGGCGAGTTCCACCCCTCGACGCTTGAGGCGCTCGATGTCTCCGGCGCGCTCGCGGGCTTCGAGGTCTATCTCGACGTCATGCCCGAGCCGAAGAAGAAGGCGACCCGCACCAAGCCGGCGCTGGAGCTCTCGCAGTTCCAGGCCGTCAAGCGCGACTTCGCCTTCGTCGTCGACAAGGCGGTCGAGGCCGGCGCCATCATCAAGGCCGCGACCGGCGCCGACCGCAAGCTGGTCGCCGGCGTGAATGTCTTCGATATCTTCGAGGGCGCCTCTGTCGGCGAGGGCAAGAAGTCGGTTGCTATCGAGGTGCAGATCCAGCCGGTCGAGCGCACGCTGACCGACGAGGATTTCGAGGCCCTGACGCAGAAGATCGTCGCCAGCGTCACCAAGGTCACCGGCGGCGTCTTGCGCGGCTGATGAAATCGGCGGGTCGATCTGCCTCAGCGGTCGCCCCCAACGCTCCCTCATCCTCGCCCTCGTGGCGGGGATCCAGCCGACGCGCGTCGGTGCGGCGGAGAGACTCTTTTTCTGACATGAAGAACGGTCATTCACGGCGCGGACGCGCCGTGGCTGGATTCCTGTCACATCGCAAGGGCGAAGCCTGGGCACAGGAATGAGGAGAGGGAATGACCCCCATCAATCGTGTAGATAATAAACCTTATTCACGATCGTCCACCGCCCGTCGATCTTCAGCATCGAGAGATAGTCGGTGAAGCGCATGCCGGCGAAGTCGTCGCTGACCTTGACGCTCGCGGCATCGCCGATGACATCAAGGGTCTGGATGTCCATGTGCGGCTGCGTGCCTGGCGGGGCCGAGCCCTCGGCCACGATGGCGGCGATGAACTCGTCGCGGGTCGACCACTCGACCGCGCTCTCGTAATGCCCGATGACTGCGCATTTTGGATGAAACGCCTTGCGCAGCGCCGCCTCGTTGGCGAAGGTCATGCCTTCGACATAGAGATGCACGACTGCCTCTATCGCCTGCCGGTCCGTCATGGTCCGTACCTCGATCGTGTCGATGGTGAAGTATAGCGCGGAGCACGCAACGCGCAAAGTCGTTGCGGGACTGTGCCTGCTTTAATGGGTGGATGGGTAGAGCGTGGCCAGGGCGGTGCCGATCAGTTCCTCGGCATAGGCCTGCGCGGTCGATGAGGCGTTGTCGGACAGACCCATCTCGTCGCATTTGTTGCCGACAGCCTCGCGGATGAGGTGCAGGATACCCCGCCCCATCTTCCCGCCATCCTCGCCGGATGTGTCCAGAACCAGCGCCAGCGAGGTCATCGCCACCACTTCAAGCACGAGCATGCGTCCTCTTATGTCGGACAGGCCTGGATCGGCCGGCCCTTTGTCCTTGGCATCAGGCATGGGGTTCCCTTCCTTGCAATGGAAAGTTTACCTAGTGCTAATATGCAGGGGGAGAAGACCCAAAGTTGAACAAAACGAAATCTCTTTCTTGATCTCAGGTTGGGCCGCCCCGGGGCACTGCACCGGGGCGGCTATCGCTCATCAGAGATTGGTCATAGCCAGCGACGCCTCGGAGTAGCGCTTGCCGGCGATCGCATCGAGCGGCATGATCTCGCCGAGCTCGGCGAGTTCCTTGGCCGACAGCGCGATATCGGCGGCGGCCGCGTTCTGCTCGAGATGGTTGACCTTGCGGGCGCCGGGGATCGGCACGATGTCCTCGCCCTGATGCAGAACCCAGGCGAGCGCCAGCTGCGCCGTGGTCACGCCCTTGTCTTTCGCCAGCGCCTCGAGCTTGGCCACAAGGGCGGCATTGGCATCAAAATTGTCCGCCTGGAAGCGTGGCAGCTGGCTGCGGAAATCGTCGGCGCCAAGATCCTCAGGCTTGCGGATCGCCCCTGTTAGGAAGCCGCGGCCGAGCGGGCTGTATGGCACGAAGCCGATCTTGAGCTCCCGGCAGGTGGCAAGCACGTCATGCTCCGGATCGCGCGACCAGAGCGAATATTCGCTCTGCACGGCCGCAATCGGATGCACCGCATGCGCCCGACGGATCGTGGCGCTTCCGGCCTCGGACAAGCCCAGCGCCCGCACCTTGCCCTCGCGCACCAGCTCGGCCATGGCGCCGACCGTCTCCTCGATCGGCACGTTGGGATCGACGCGGTGCTGGTAATAGAGGTCGATGACATCGGTGCCGAGCCGCTTCAGCGACGCTTCCGCCACGCGCTTCACATTCTCCGGCCGGCTGTCGACGCCCGTCAGCGCCGCCGCGCCGGATTTCGAAGGGTCGAACTTGAAGCCGAACTTGGTGGCGATGACGACGCGGTCGCGCACCGCCTTCAAGGCGCGGCCGAGCAGCTGCTCGTTGGTGTAGGGGCCGTACATTTCGGCCGTGTCGAAGAAGGTGATGCCGAGATCGACGGCGCGGTGAAGTGTGCGGATCGATTCATTCTCGTCGCTGGCGCCATAGGCGAAACTCATGCCCATGCAGCCGAGGCCGACGGCGGAGACTTCAAGGTCCTGTCCGAGTGTGCGGGTTTTCATGTCTGGCTCCCTTCGAGCAAATAGTGAGGCCGCTATTGAGCGGCACGAGGCAAACCTAGCGCGCCGGGAGCTTTCAAAAAATACGTGCAATACGGCACAGGCTGTTCTAACAAATAGATCAATGAACAGGACCCAGCTCGCCCAACTCGCCGTTCTCGCCACTGTCGCCGAACACCGCAGCTTCCGCGCCGCCGCCAAGGAGCTGGAGATTGCTCCCTCGGCCGTCAGCCACGCCGTCTCCAGCCTCGAGGAGAGCCTGGGCATCCGCCTTCTGGCGCGCACGACGCGCAGCGTGGCGCCGACGGAGGAGGGGAGATTGCTTCTGCAGCGGTTGAAGCCGGCGCTGGACGAGATCGGCATCGCGCTCGAAGCCGTCAGCGAGGCGGGTGGGCGCCCGGCCGGCACGCTGCGGGTGACCGCACCGCGCTTCGCCTCAGACATCCTGCTCGCGCCCCGCCTCGGCGAATTCCTCAACCGCTATCCCGATATCACGCTCGAAATCGCCAACGAGGACGGCTTCATCGACATCGTCCGCGAGGGCTTCGACGCCGGCATCCGGCTGGAAGAGAGCCTCGAGGCCGACATGATCGCGGTGCGCGCCTCGCCGAACCTCACGACCGTGATCGCCGCTTCGCCAGACTATTTCAAACGCCACCCCAAGCCGCTGCATCCCTCCGACCTCGTCGACCACCGCTGCATCAAGCGACGCTTCACCAATGGCACGATCTACCGCTGGGAGTTCGAGAAGGACGGCCGCGAACTGGTGGTTCCCGTGGATGGCCCGCTGATCGTCAGCGAAGACAGGCTGGCGCTGATCGCGGCGCTGAACGGCGTCGGCCTCGCCTATCTCTTCGACCTGCGCGTCGAACACGAGCTTGCAAGCGGCAAACTGGTGCGGGTGCTGGAGGATTGGTGCGCACCCTATCCGGGTCCCTTCATTTACTATCCAAGCCGCCGCCAGATGCGCCCGGCCTTGCGCGCCTTCATCGATTTCTTCCGTTATACGGGCTGAGGCGGGAGCGGCCGATCATGGCGCTCCCGCCTGCGCCGCCGGTCAGGCCGCGGCCTTCTGGTTGGCCGCCGAGGTTGCGAGCTTCGACAAGGTCTTGTCGGTTGCGGCTTCTTCCTGCAGCGTCTGGTCGAGCAGCGTCACCACGTCCTTCTTGCCGAGCGTCTGCGCCCAGGTCTTCAGCGTCCCGTAGCGGGCCATCTCGTAATGCTCGACGGCCTGCGCCGAGGAGATCAGCCCGGCATCGATAGCCGGCGAACCCTTGAATTCCTCGATGATCTCCTCGCCTTCCGCGATGATCCCCTGGATCGCCTCGCAGGTCTTGCCCTGCGCCCGCTTGCCGATCAACTCGAACACCTGCTGCAGCCGGTCGACATGGCCTTCCGTCTGTTCCTTGTGCGTCATGAATCCGGCTTTCAGCTCTTCCGATTGCGCGGCGCGCGCCATCTTCGGCAGCGCCTTGAGGATCTGCTTTTCCGCGTAGTAGATGTCCTTCAGCGTATCGTAGAACAGATCGTCGAGGTTCTTTTCCTTTGCCATGTCCCTTGTCCTTTGTCCCTGGCTCGTGGAAGCCGCGTCATGCGGCTTCGCAAGGAGAAGCTGGACGAAGGCTAATGGTTCCGATCATTTCGGGTGGCGATTTGCGGCGGATGCTGCAAACTTGCCGCCAGCAGGGCAGGGAGGTCGCTTATGAAAAAGCCGGGATCGATGAAAGCATTGGAGGATCTGGGCCGGGCGCGGCTGTCGAAGAATTTCTTCCTGCGCGATTTCCTGCACTCGGAGATCGCCGATTTCTATCGCATCCCGAATATCCCCGACGATCCCGATCTGGCTATCGAGACAGGAAAGAGGCTCTGCGAGGAGCTGCTGGAACCCTTGCAGGAAACCTTCGGCCGCCTGCACATCCGCTCCGGCTACCGCTCGCCCGAGGTCAATCGCTTCGGCAACCAGAACAAGCTCAACTGCTCCACCAACGCCGCAACAGCCGCTCACCACATCTGGGACATGCGCGATGCCGATGGTTACATGGGTGCCGCGGCCTGCGTCGTCGTTCCCTGGGTGGTCGATCGCTATCACGCGCTCGAAGACTGGCAGCGGCTCGCCTGGTGGATCCACGACCATCTGCCCTACGCCTCGCTCTGCTTCTTCCCGAAATTATGGGCCTTCAACATCCAGTGGCACGAGCGCCCGCGCCGGGTGATCCAGAGCTACGTCAGCCCGCGCGGCATCTTGACCAAGCCGGGGATGGAGAATTGGGAGGGCGGGCATTCTGAATGGTACGTGGGGTTTCCGCCGCTCGGCAGTTGATCCGCTAGCGGATGTGGCCGTGAAGGGCGAAGCTTGAAGGCAAAGGCGAGACGGATTACCTTACATTCGTCGTACCTCAGGAATTCAAGCCATGGCGCAGAGCGAAACCCTGATCACCACTGTCTCGACCAAGGGGCAGGTCATTCTTCCCAAGGCAATCCGCCAACGGCGCGATTGGGAAGCCGGCACGCGTCTGATCGTTGAGGAAACGCCAGAGGGCGTCCTGCTCAAGCAGGCTCCGGCATTTGCGCCGACCCCGCAGGGCTCGGCGTTCGGCATCTTGGCATACAAGGGCGAGCCCAAGACGCTGGAAGAGATGGACGCTGGCGTGGCGGCCGAGGCAAAGGCTCGATATGCGCGCAGTCGCGATCCGGAAACATGATCGCTGTCGATACGAACCTTATCGTACGGTACATAGCGGGTGACCATCCTGAGCAATCGCTCCGGGCTCGAGAGATTATCGATACTGAGAGCGTTTTCGTTGCCGCCACTGTCGTGATGGAGGTCGCCTGGGTTCTCAGGACAACGTTCGGCTTTTCTCGAATGGACATCGTGAACTCGCTGCGCATCTTCGCAGGCATGCCGAGTGTGACGATCGAAGACGCAGACTTGGTGGCCGCCGCATTCGATCTCGTTGAAAAAGGCATGGATTTTGCGGATGCGCTGCATCTGCTTCGCGTCCAGCATTGCGACGCCTTGGTCACGTTCGATCGCAAGTTCATCAAGGCGGCACACGCCGCGGGCCACGCGTTCGTTCGCGAACCCTGACCTCAAAACAACGACTGCTGCACCGGCTTCGGCGGCGCGACCTTCACGCCCTCCAACTCCAGCATCCTTGCCTTCGACACCGAGCCGCCCGGCGCCGAGAAGCCGCCGATCTTGTTGCCGGCGGCGAGAACGCGGTGGCAGGGGATGATGAGCGCGATGGGGTTCTTGGCCATGGCCTGGCCGACATCGCGGGCGGCTTCGGGGCCGTGGCCGAGCTCCTTGGCGAGCGCGCCGTAGGTGGTGGTTTGGCCCCAGCGCAGGCGGCGGGCGGCGGCGTAGATGTCGCGGAAGAAATCGTCCTGGCCGGCGAGATCGAGCGCGAGATCGGAGAAGTCGATCGGCTCACCGGCGAAGTAGCGTTGTACGGCGGCGATGGCTTCCGCAATGTCAGGCGTCGGCGTTGCCGGCTCGGCATCGGGGACGCGGCGGAGCAGCAGGCGTTCGGTTCCATCAGCGCTTGATGTCGGCAGCTGGAAGCGGGTGATGCCGATGGCGTTCCATGCGATGCCGCAGAAACCGCCCGCGGTTTCGAAGATGGCGTAATGCTGAGCTTGTTGGGCCATGGGTCTCGCCTCCCGATACTGAAGCTGCGGCCGTATGATCGGCCTCACCCGAAAATCGTACCTGACGGCTACGAATTCAACCCGTTTCTTGCGCGTCGGGAATTTGCGATCAGCCGCGTGCCTGGCGGGGGGCGGCCTCGTCTTGCGCAGGCTTGGCCAGATCCGGGCGCAGCTTGGCGAAGACGGCGTCGAAGCCGGCGGCGATCTTTGGCGGCTCGTAGCGACGTGCTGCCTCAAGGGCTGCGCGCGACAGCGCGGGGATGGCCTCGGGCTTGGCCGCCATGGAGGCGATCTCGGCGGCGAGCGCCTTGTCGTCGCCGGGATCGAAGAGATAGCCGTCTTTGCCGGGATCGATCGATTCAGGAATGCCGCCGGAGCGGGCGCCGATGACGGGGACGCCTTGCGCGAAAGCCTCGATCACCACGCGGCCGAAGGGCTCGCGAAAGAGCGAGGGGACGACGAGAACGTCGATCTGAGGGAAGAAATCCTCGGGCTTGGTCCAGCCGAGGAACTTCGTATTCTCGCCCGGAAACTTCTGCGGCAGCGACTTCGAATAATCGCTCTTGGCGCTGCCGGCGATGACGAAGCGGACATTGTGGTCGTTGACGAGCCTATGGGCGGCGCGGGCGAGCGTATCGAGGCCCTTCACCGGATCATGCACGCCGATGAAGCCGAAGCGCATCGGCCCTTCCGGCGGCTTGCGCGGCTCGCTGCGGGCAATCGGCGGAACGGCGCCGGGGACGCGGTGGGTGCTGGCATTGGGGAAATAATCATGCTCGGTGTGGCGGCCGATGATGAAATCGGTCTCGCCGATCACGGCATCGACATAGCGCGAGAAGAATTTCTTGCCGTAGGAGGAGACTTGGCAGGAGGAGCAGGCGCGCACGCAATTGTCGTCGCCGCGCCGCATGCTGGCCTTCCAGCAGAGCAGAAAGGCGCTGCGAAGGATATGGCAAACCGGCACGCCTGAGCGCTTGGCGGCCGCCCAGGTGGCGACGTTGATGTTTTCGATGCTGTCGGTCACCACGATATCCGGCTTGAACCGGCGGATTTCGCGGCGCATGACGAGATAAGCGCGCGGATTGAAATTCTCCAGCGCGTGCCAGATCAGCTTCTTCCAGCCTGGCCGGGGAAGCCGGTAATTCCAGTCGATATTGAGCGTCTTCAGGCGGTGCACGGGCACGCCGTCATAGACCTCGTGCTTGTCCTCGCCCGAGACGTTGACGACTTCCAGCTCGTGGCCTGCCGCGATCAAGAGCTTGGCGACCATCATCGCCGAAATCGGGCCGCCGCCATCGATAAAGGGCGGAAAGGCCGCGCAGGCCATCAGGATACGCATCTACAGTCTCCCGGCATCGATCTTAAATGTTCTTCTTTTGTTCTTGATTTCCTCAATTCACCTGATACCATCCCTGCGTTCCCTGGATAGACAGAGGCGGGGCGGATGCTCCGGTGGTTGGTCATGCACGAACAGAACACGCAATCGTCCTTCGATTTCGCAAGCCGCACGATGCACCCGAAATCGTCAAGATTTGGCAAAGAAACCCTGTTTTTCGCGATCCTGCCGGATCCCGACGCGCGCCAGGCCTGCCTGGAGATACAGGCGCGCCTGCAGAGGGAGCATGACGGGCTTCTCTCACCGATGGCGCCCGAGCGGCTGCACGTCTCGCTCTATGGCGTTGCGAGCGCCGAGAAGATCAAGGACGAGATGATCTTCGCGGCTTGCCAGGCAGCATCTGAAGTCGATGCCTGCCGTTTCGATCTCAGCTTCGATCATGTCGCAACATTCAGGACGGCGTCGCGCAACGCCATCGTGCTCTCGGGCAATGGCGGTCGGGAACTTCTGCGACAGTTGCATATCCAGATCGGTATCGAGATGCATGCGATCGGCTGCGACCCGCATGTGAAAGCCGATTTCCAGCCGCATGCGACGCTGTTTTACGCCGACGAGACGGTGGCAAAGACCGCGCTTGCGACGCCTGTTGTCATGCCCGCGCGGGAGTTCGTGCTTCTGCACAAACGGCCGGGTGAGCCGAACTACGAGCATGTGGAAAGCTGGCCGCTCAGCGAACGCGGCTGACACCTTGCCTCATGTATCGGAACGCGCTTAAAGCTGCTGCAGCAATGACAGCAGCAGCGGAGACGAAAATGGATAGGTCCGAGATCATCATTTCAGGCGATACGGCGGGAATGGAGTGGCGGCTGCCGGTGCTGCGCTTCAAGGGTAGCGACCCGAAGGCGCCGAAGATCTATATCCAGGCGGCGCTGCATGCCAACGAGCTGCCGGGCACGGCGCTGGTGCATTTCCTCTGCGAGAAACTGCGCATGGCCGAAAGCGCCGGCGAAATCCTGAGCGACATCACAATTGTTCCGCATGCCAACCCAATTGGCGCGGCGCAATCGCATTTTGGCGAGCTGCAGGGCCGGTTCGATCTTGGGACGCGCACCAATTTCAACCGCGAGTTCCCGCTGATCTCGGTCAACGATCGCGACGGCCTGGTGGCCGAGCTCGACCGCTACAATGCCGTCGACCGGTTGAAGCGGCAGCTGATGCATATGGCGCTGGAAGCGGACCTGGTGATCGACCTGCATTGCGACGATGAATCGCTGCAATATGCCTATATCGACGAGGCCTTCTGGCCGGAGGCGGCCGATCTTGCCGCAGCGCTCGACATGGAGGCGGTGCTCTTGTCGGATGGCGAAAGCTCGGCCTTTGAAGAGGCGATCGGCTATGCCTGGAAGCACGAAACGCAAGAGAAGAAGACGCGGCTGCCCGGCAAGCTATCGGTCACCGTCGAGCTTCGCGGCATGCGCGACGTCTATCCTGAGATGGCAAAGAAGGATGCCGAGGGGCTGTTCAACTTCCTCGCTGCACGCGGCGCCATCGCTCATCAGGTTACGCTTGCGCCCTTCACCGGCCCTGCCGTGCCGCTCGACAATATCGAGATGATCCGCGCGCCTGAGGCCGGCACCGTGCTCTTCCATCGCAATATCGGCGAGGAGATCAAGGAAGGCGAGCTGCTGGCGACCATCCTCACCCGGCCCGGCATGGCCGATGGCGCGATCGAAGTGCGTGCGCCGCAGGCGGGTCTGATCGTCACCCGCACCTCGTCGCGTCTGGTGCGCCGCCGCGCCGACCTGATGAAGATCGCCTGCGGGGCGGCCAGCAAGGTTGTGCGCAAGCCGGGCGCTCTTGAGAATTGATTGGGAAGAACCGAATGACCGTCACCATCTATGGCATCAAGAACTGCGACACGATGAAGAAGGCCCGCACCTGGCTGGAAGAGCACGACGTCGCCTATGATTTTCACGACTACAAGGCTTCAGGCATCGACCGGGCGCATCTGGAAAAGTGGACGCAGGAAGCCGGCTGGGAAACGGTGCTCAACCGCGCCGGCACGACCTTCCGCAAACTGCCGGATGATGCCCGCGAAAACCTCGACCGCGAGAAGGCGATCGCGCTGATGCTGGAGCAGCCGTCGATGATCAAGCGGCCTGTTGTCGAGGCTGACGGCAAGCTTCTGGTCGGCTTCAAGCCGGAGATCTATGGCGGGTTCTTCAAGGGCTGATCAAATGTCGAAGACGACGCGGGCAACGCAGGTTCTGGAGAAGGCGAAGGTTGCTTTCACCGTCCACACCTATGAGTACGATCCAAACGCCGAGCGCATCGGGCTGCAGGCGGCCGAAGCGATCGGCGAGGAGCCGCACCGCGTGTTGAAGACGCTGATGGCCGAGGTGGACGGCAAAGCGGTCTGCGTCGTCGTCCCCTCCGATCGCGAGGTCAGCATGAAAAAGCTCGCCGCTGCCTTCAAGGGCAAGTCGGCCAACATGATGAAGCCGGCGGATGCCGAGCGCCTGACCGGCTATCACGTGGGCGGCATCAGCCCCTTCGGCCAGAAGAAACTCGTGCCGACGGCGATCGAGGAAGCAGCGATGGGCGAAGCGCTCGTCTACATGAATGGCGGGCAGCGCGGATTGCAGGTGCGGCTTGATCCGAAGGATGCGCTCGCAGTGTTGAAGGCAACGGCCGCGGCGCTGGTGGCGTGAGCGAGTTCCGGCCTCAACCCTTCCATTTGGCGGCCCAGTCCTTCAGCGCCGCCCGCGCCTTGTCCGGCCACTGCTTGACCGGCGGGCGAACGATGATCTTCTTGTTGAACGGCTTCCAGGCCAGATAGACGGCGCGGCTGTCGATATCAGCGACGAGGATCGCCTCCTCTTCCGTACACATATGCGGCGTGCAGGCCATGCCGGTAAAGACACTGCCATCGAAACTGCCGCTGCCGACGCCGGTGATGCTGCGCTCATACTGTTCCTTGTCGGCACCCAGAAGAGCGTAGATTTCCTTTGCCACCGCCGCGTTGGAGAAGAGCTCCGCCGGATGCGCCGCCTTGTGATCGCGCAGCGCGTCCCAGCCCTTTGCGGCATTGGGCGTGAAGGCGACGTCGGCCAATGGCTTGAAGCCGTCGGGCGCAGTCCAGGACCATTGCACGCCGGCGCGGCCGGGGATCGGCTGCGAGGAAAACAGCAGGTGATCCCCCTTGTTTTCGACTTCCAGCCCGACGTAATCGTCCGGCTGCCCGTCGAGACGCGGAACGGCGCCCGGTGAGAAGGACAGCACGAAGCGATCGCCCGGGCAGGCATTGCCGCCATTGGACGAGGAGCCGATGGCAACCGGGACGTTGCCGACAACCGCCATTTCCTCGATCATCAGATAGGCATTGGCCAGCAGCTTGCGGCCGTCAACCGCCAGCGCAAGCTCGTCATCCTGCTTCACGATCTCGACCTTGTGGCCGAACATGGTCATGCCGAGTTCGCCAGCGACTGCCGCTGCCGGCAGGGAGAGCCCTGCCGCGGCCAGTATCCCCATCAGCTGTCTCATCCGCTCCCCACTTGCCCGATGTCCCCTTAGGACATCTGAATATGCACGGTTGAAATTGGCAAGGGCCGCAAGCTTCAATTTCGCCGCAAAGGGGTCTAAGTCTGATGGCCTGTCCGTTCGTTTCAGAAGGTGATCGATCATGAACTACATGCCGCAGGGCGATAACGCCGTGGACCCCATCAAGCTCGACAAGCTCGCCGAAGTCGCCGTCAAGGTCGGGCTGCAGCTTCAGAGCGGCCAGGATCTCGTGATCACCGCGCCCGTCGTGGCGCTGCCGCTGGTGCGGCAGATCACCAAGCACGCCTATATGGCGGGTGCCGGCCTGGTCAGTGCCTTTTATTCCGACGAGGAATCGACGTTGGCGCGCTATCAATATGCCAATGATGCGAGCTTCGACCGGGCGTCCAGCTGGCTCTACGAGGGCATGGCGAAGGCCTATGCGAACGGGGCGGCGCGGCTTGCGGTTGCCGGCGACAATCCGATGATGCTCTCCGAGCAGGACCCCGCCAAGGTCGGCCGCGCCAACCGGGCGATGTCGACGGCCTACAAGCCGGCGCTCGAGAAGATCTCCAATTTCGACATCAACTGGAACATCGTCTCCTATCCGAACCCGGCCTGGGCAAAGCTGGTGTTCCCCAACGATCCCGAGCCGATCGCGGTCGCCAAGCTCGCCAAGGCGATCTTCGCCGCCTCGCGCGTCGATGTCGAAGACCCGATCGCGGCCTGGGCGGAGCACAACGCCAATCTCAGGAAGCGTTCCAGCTGGCTGAATGGCGAGCGGTTCTCTGCATTGCATTTCACCGGCCCGGGCACGGACCTGACCGTCGGGCTGGCCGATGGCCACGAGTGGCACGGCGGCGCCTCGACCGCCAAGAACGGCATTACCTGCAACCCGAATATCCCCACCGAAGAAGTGTTCACGACGCCGCATGCCCTGCGTGTCGAGGGGTATGTGTCGAGCACCAAGCCGCTGTCGCACCAGGGCACGCTGATCGACAATATTCGCGTGAAATTCGAGGGCGGCCGGATCGTCGAGGCGAAGGCGTCGCGCGGTGAAGAGGTGCTAAACAAGGTGCTCGATACGGACGAGGGCGCGCGCCGGCTCGGCGAAGTGGCGCTGGTGCCGCATTCATCGCCGATCTCGGCCAGCGGCATCCTGTTCTACAACACGCTGTTCGACGAAAACGCCTCGTGCCACATCGCGCTCGGCCAGTGCTATTCCAAGTGCTTCCTCGATGGCGCCAGCCTCAGCCAGGATCAGATCAAGGCGCAGGGCGGCAATTCCAGCCTGATCCACATCGACTGGATGATCGGCTCCGACAAGGTCGATATCGACGGCATCAGGGCCGATGGCTCGAAGGTGCCCGTCATGCGGCAGGGCGAGTGGGCGTAACGGTCCAAGCCACTTCACGCATAGCGGCCGGGTTTGCCCGGCCGGAATTCCGGGTCAGCGGTAATAGATCACGTGTCCGCCGTTCAGCGCCCGCTGCACCTGGATGACATTCTTCAGCGCGATGCCGCGATCGGCGATCGCCTGCATCAGATGCCTGTCGGCGCTGACGGTCGCCTGCGCTTCGCGGATGCCTGATGGCATGGGGTGGCGCAGCGATAGCGGCAGCGATTGCTCGCGCTGTGAGAGCGAGGTGATGCGGATGGCGGTGACGCTGTCGTTATAGGCCTTGCCGAAAATGAACTCGGACACTTTCGACTGGCCCGCCAGCGCCGGCGCGGCAGGCAATGCGCCGGAGAGCGCGCCGGCAAGGGCGCCGACCATCAGAAGAGCGGGCAACATTCTTTTCAAGGTATTTCTCCAGGTCGCATCATGAAGCGGCTGAAATCGCCGCGCCTTTGCTTCCACATAGGCGCTTTGCCGCATTTTTTAAACGCCCGGCCGAGGGCGTCGCGACCAATATTTGGTGATCGACGCGTAAGAACGTGCCCTATGTCGGCAAGATCAAAACAGGCTGCCCTGCTTCGGCGGCGCTGCGGGATCGGCTGCCTTCGGCTCCGAGGCTTTGCTACCGCGCTTTCTGGCGCCGGCTGGCGGCTCGCCGCCCTCGGTGGTGATCGCGCCGATGCGGCCATCGGAGAATTCGATCGAGATGCCTGAGCCCGCCGACAACATCGCTGCCTCGGAAACCGGCCGGTTGTCCTCGTCGCGAATGACGGCATAGCCGCGCTTCAAGACGTTCTTGTAGGAGAGCGATTGCAGCATGCGCTCCTGCGCAGATAGCTCGCCGCGCGCCCGCACCAGCTGGTGGCGCACCGCCGTGTCGGCGCTGCGCGAGAGATTGGCGAGGCGGTCGCGCATGCGCGATGTCTGGCTCTTCAGCCGCGATGGCAGCGAGGCGAGTGCCGCGTCGGCGCGGCC
This sequence comes from Rhizobium sp. FG113, assembly GCF_057809895.1. Lineage (NCBI taxonomy): Bacteria > Pseudomonadati > Pseudomonadota > Alphaproteobacteria > Hyphomicrobiales > Rhizobiaceae > Rhizobium > Rhizobium sp. FG113. The sequence goes on from NZ_JBMDKV010000002.1 coordinate 224,071, forward strand.
GATGCGCGATTTCGAGCGGTCGATCAGCCGCTCGACGGTGCGTTCCGCCCGCGTCATGCGCTCGTTAAGCATCTGGCGGCGCTCGGCGATCCGGTTGGACAACATGTCGGGGCGCAGATGCGCCGCCGTGCGCTCGAAGCTGCGGCGCTTGTTCAAGGTGTTGAGCTCGAGGCCACGGCCAAGGCCTGATGCGGCCTCGTCGAAGCGGCGGCGCGGCAAAGCCAGAAGCTGGTCGAGCGAGGGCAGTGCCCGCATCAGTGCCCGCACCTGCTGCCGGCGCTGGTCCATCTGCCTCAGCGTGCTGCCCTGCAGCCGGGCCGCAAGCCCCGAGAGCTGCGCCTCCAGCTCCGCCTTGACCGGCACCGCCATTTCGGCGGCCCCCGTCGGCGTCGGGGCGCGAACGTCGGCGGCGTAGTCGATCAGCGTCCAGTCGGTCTCGTGGCCGACGGCCGAGATCAGCGGGATGCGGCTTTCGGCGGCGGCGCGCACCACGATCTCGTCGTTGAAGCTCCAGAGATCCTCGAGGCTGCCGCCGCCGCGCGCGACGATCAGCACGTCTGGACGCGGCGTTGGCCCATCGGGCGCGAAACTGTTGAAGCCGCGAATGGCGTTCGCCACCTCCTCGCCCGAGCCCTCGCCCTGCACCTTCACTGGCCAGACGACGACATGCACGGGGAAGCGATCGGAGATGCGATGCAGGATATCGCGGATGACGGCGCCTGTCGGCGAGGTCACGACGCCGATGACGCGGGGCATGAAGGGCAGTGGCCGCTTGCGGGCGGGATCGAACAGTCCCTCGGCGCCAAGCTTGCGCTTGCGCTCCTCGATCAACGCCATCAGCGCGCCGGCGCCCGCCGGCTCCAGCGTCTCGATGACGATCTGATACTTGGAAGAGCCCGGGAAGGTGGTGATCTTGCCTGTTGCGATCACTTCCATCCCCTCTTCGGGGCGGACTTTAAGTCGCGAAAAGCTCGTCTTCCAGACCACGGCATCGATGCGGGCGCGGTCGTCCTTCAGCGAAAAATAGGCGTGTCCAGACGAGTGTGGGCCGCGATAGCCGGAGATCTCGCCGCGCACGCGCACCTGATCGAAGGCCGTCTCGACGGTCCGCTTGATCGAACCCGACAGTTCCGACACCGAATATTCGGTGAGATTGCTCGGCGAATCATTGTCGAAGAAGCTGCTCATAAGGCTGTTCTAGCCGAAGAAGAGCGCAAAGGCAGCCCCGTGCGCGGGGAGGTTTTTCGTTCGCTGGCGCTGTTCGATGCTGCATCTCAACGAAAACAATCGCGCTGTTTCAATAGCTTGATGGATCGGCAAGACAACACGACGTCTCAAGCCAGCGCGCGATTTTCCCCGTTTTGCATGGTGGCACCATGATTGCGGAAGAAAACCAAGGAGCTTCCCATGTCCGATCGCTTTGCATCTCACACACCCTCGCTCACTGGCCCCGCCAGCACCGGCTTTCCGATCACGCCCGACGACACGCTGGCGCTGCCCGAGACCACGCGCGCGCTCTATGTCGGCGGTGGCGGCACTCTCGCGGTGGAGATGGCATCAGGCGCATTGTTGACCTTCGAGGGCGTGGCTGACGGCGTGCTTTTGCCGCTGCGCGTGTCGCGCGTGCGCGCATCGGGCACCACGGCGAGCGGTCTCATCGGCCTCGTTTGAATATCCGGCGCGCCGCTTGTTTCTGGCTCATGAAATATATGGAACCGCGAATATTGCCGGTGCGTTAATTGTTCGTCAAAGCCAGCGGACGTATAGTGAGGTGATTCGGGAGACCCTGATGATTGCTCTGACCGCAACAGCAATTGGCATCGCAACAGCGCCGATGCGCAACATCTTTTCCATGATTCTCGTGGGCTTGCTCATCTGCGGAAGCTATATCTGTGCGGCGCTTTTCGGGCCGACCTCGATCATCGATCTCGCCGTCGCCATCCTCTTCTACAATATCAGCCTGCTCGCCTGCCTCGTCGGTCTGCACCTGATCGGGCGCGCCCGCAAGAGAGCGCGCCTCGTCTGATATCCCTCACGATCCGACGATAATCACGATCCGCTGGGCACGTAGCGGAAGAACTGCACCGGCGAACCCTCCTGCTTCGGCAGCGGCTGCAGGTAGGACGGGATATTGCCCTTTTCCAGCTGTGCGTAGAGACCATCCGGCTTCATCTTGGCGATCTCGCGGGTCTGCGCGAAATCGGGGCAGAAGGCGAGCGTCGTCACGCCGGTGCCGCGAATGAAGGCTTCCGCATCCGCGGGTGTCGCGAGGCCGATATGCAGTTCAGTGAGCATGCCGCCCTGGTTGCGGTGGTACGGCGCGGAGAGGATGCGGTTTTGCGTGAAGCGCAGAATATGAACGCCCATGTCCGAGGGTGCGGAGACGAGGCCGGGCGGTATCGACGCCAGCGGCGCGACCACCTCGGGCGAGGCGCAGGTGAGCTTCTCCTTGGCCTCGGCCAATTCGGCCTGGGTGTTGTCGAGACGCGAGCCGATGAAGCCGCCGACCAGCCCCCAGACCGAGGCAACGCTCAGGAGTACGGTCAGGATATAGCTCAGCGCGGCGGCGCCATTTTCGCGATCGGCGTTGGAGACGCGGCGTATGTCGATGATCAGCAGCGCCAGAGGAAAGACGGCGAGCTGGTTGGCGAAGGTCGAGCCGCGAACCTGGACGAGCGAGATCCCGAAGCTGATGCCGAGCAGGCAGAGCAGAATGAGATGGATGCGGACGCGATCGGCATGGAAAAGCCGGAAGACGCAGACGGCGATGCCGAACAGGCCCGTCGCGTAGAAGAAGCCGAGCGTATAGGGATCCTGCCGCATTGCGCCGAAGATCGACTGCGCTTCCTGGACATTGTTGAGCCAGAGATCGATCAGCATCGGGTCGAGATCGGCAAGCGGATTGCGCAGGCATTGCGGCGCGATGATCAGCGCCGAGGCGAGCACGCCGGCTCCCACGCCCGCAAGGACCACGAAGCGCAAGCCGCGCCCGAGGCCGCTGGCAAAAGCGGCGGCAAACAGGAGCAGGCCGCCACCGATGGCAGCCAGGCTATAATAGCCGAGCGAGAGGTTGTCGCAGGTGACGGCAGGATAAAGCCTCGGCGGCACCGTGCCGAAGAAGAACAGGCTGATCGACAGCGCAAGCGTCAAGCCGAAGGCCTTGGCGGCGGGCGCGAAGGGCTTTCCTTCCCAGGCCCAGGCCAGCGAGACGACAAGGCAGACGCCCGCGACGAAGGGCGTGGTCTCGGCGCCGATTGCAATCGCCAGCGCCGCTGAAAAGCCAGCGATCGCGTAGCTCAGCGGCCGATCATCCTCATCGAGCAGCATGGCCGTCATGATCGCCACCAGGGCGAACTGGACATTGTGATGATCGATGGAGCCGGGCAGGAAGCGGTTGCTGGCAAGCAGCAGGAAGACGGTGAACCCCAGCGCGATATGCATGCCGAACACGCCGCCGACACGCCGGCCGGCAAGCCCCATGCCCCAGAGGCTCGGAATGACGAGCGAGAGCGGCCAGACGAGCAATGCGGCAGCCTCTGCCCGCTGCTCGGGCAGGAAGAGCGAGAAGAACTTGATCAGCGTGGCTATCGGAAGGTCGATCAACCGCGACCAGTGCATCAGCGTGCCGTTGCCCAGCCCCATGCGATATTGCATGAGATCGAACCAGCCTTGCCCGTTGAGGAAATCGCGAACCTCGACGAGGCGCATGACATCGTCATTGTCGGCGCCGACATAGTCCTTGGCGTTCGGCAGACGTAGCGCGACGATCGCGATTATCAGCAGCACGCTGTAGAAGAAAACGGAAGGCCAGAGCCGCGCCGCCTGCAATTGCAGCCTTTCGCGGAGGGACATGGATGTTGGTTCGCCAGTCATCGGGGCAACAGTCGCCATGAAGCAGATCTCGTCATTGATTGCGGCGCGACTTTACGATGCGCGTATCAAGAAAGCGTAAAGTAGCGGCGCGGACACATCTTCGCCGCCCCATCAGTGACCTTCGCCCTCGTCATAGGCACTTGTTAACGGCCCTGCTTTAGACTTGCCGCAAATTCTTTCTAACGGGTGTGATCATGACTGGATCGCGTATCGACAATCTGAGCGTTGCCGTTTTGCTTCCCTGCTACAACGAGGCGGCGACGATCGGCGCGGTCGTACGCGGCTTCAAGGCGACGCTGCCGGATGCGGCGGTTCATGTCTACGACAATAATTCCACCGATGGCACGGCGCTTCACGCCATGCTGGCGGGCGCCCATGTCGTACGCGAGCGACGCCAGGGCAAGGGCCATGTGGTGCGCCGCATGTTCGCCGATATCGATGCCGACATCTACATCATGGCCGATGGCGACGGCACCTATGCGCCCGAGGACGCGGAAGAGCTCATCCGCACGCTGCTGTCGGAACGCGCCGACATGGTCGTCGGCACACGCCGCGGCGTGCATGACGACGCCGGCCGCCAGGGCCACGCCTTCGGCAACCGCATCTTCAACATTCTGTACCGCACGATCTTCGGCCCCGATTTCACCGATATCTTCTCCGGCTACCGGGTGTTTTCCCGCCGCTTCGTGAAAAGCTTCCCGGCCGTTTCCGCCGGCTTCGAGATCGAGACGGAGATGTCCGTGCACGCCTCACGGCTGAAGCTGCCTGTCAGCGAACTGGAGCTCGACTATGGCCGCCGGCCCGAGGGCTCGCACTCGAAGCTTTCGACCTTCAAGGATGGCGCCAAGATCCTCTGGATGTTCGCCATGCTGATGAAGGAAACGCGTCCCTTCGCCTTCTTCGGCATCATCACCGGCCTGTTCATGGCGCTGAGCCTCGGCTTCATGACGCCGGTCCTGGCGGAATATTTCGAGACGGGGCTCGTCAGCCGCATGCCGACCTGGGTCATGTCGATGGCGCTGATGATGATCTCGTTCATGATGTTCACCGCCGGCGTGATCCTGGATTCGGTCGCCCGCTCGCGCGCCGAGCATCTGCGCATCGAATATATGCGGCTCGAGGCATCGCATCTTCTCGGCAACGGTTTCGCATCCGAGCTTGAGGAGATCGACATTCGCCGGCAGCCCTCTCAAGCAGGTGCGGCGTGAAGAAACTGCTGCGCTTCGGCATTGCCGGCGGGCTGGGCTTTATCGTCGATGCCGGCGTGCTCATGCTTCTGCTGCACACGACGCCGATCGGGCCTTTCATCGCCCGGGTGATCGCGATCGCGCTCGCCATGGTGACGACATTCGTCTTCAACCGAACCTTCACCTTCGAACGCTCGGGAGATTCTCTCGCCGCCGAAGGGTTTCGCTACGGCTCGGTCGGGATCACCGCCGCATTGGTCAATTACGGGCTCTACTCGGCGCTGCTTCTTTCGATGCCCGACCTGCAGCCGCTGGCGGCGATGGTGTTTGCCACCGCCGCGGCAACTGTCTTCAGCTTTTTCGGCTACTCGCGCTTCGTCTTCCGCGAGAAATAATCACACCGTCTCCCAGCCATCCTTCTCGCTGGCGCGATAGATCGCGTCGATGAATGCCTGGCTGAGCTTGGAGCTCTCCAGCGACACGATCTCCTGCGCCTCACCCGTGGCAGCGCGCGCGAAAGCTTCGGCCTCGCGCTTGTACTGGCGGCTGTCGGGGAAGCGGAAGGTGGTGGATTCGTTGTGGCTACGGTTGCTGAGCTCGATCTCTTCCGCACCCCAGCGATCGGCATTGAAGGGCGACTTCACCTCGATGAAGCCTTCGGAGCCGTGAAACACCATGACCTGGCGGTTCGCCATCTGCGTGGAGATGTAGAAGCTGAGCTCGAACCCGCCGAAATCCGCCTTGACGCTGGAATAGATGTCGGTGCCGAAATCAGGATCGCGGCGGGTGACGGCCTGGACGCGGCGCGGCTCCTCGCCGGTGACGAAGCGCGTGGTGATGGTCGGATAGACGCCGATATCGGGCAGCGCGCCGCCACCGAGTGCGGGGATGTTGCGCATGTTGCCGGGGTCGCGGTTGAAGTAGGTGAAAGCGCCCTGCACATGCAGCAGCGTGCCGATGGCGCCGTCCTTGATCAGCTGGCGCACCTTCAGCCAGACCGGCGCGTAGGTGACCATGTAGGCCTCGGTCACCAGCACCTTGTTGCGGTCGCGCGCCGCGATCAGGCTGTCGATCTCGTCGGCCTTCAGCGCGATCGGCTTTTCGCAGAGCACATGCTTGCCGGCATCGGCCGCCTTGATCGTCCACTCGACATGCTGGGCGGTCGGCAGCGGGATATAGACGGCGTCGATCTTGTCGGAGGCCAGCATCTCCTCATAGGAGCCGAAGGCGTGCGGCACCGAGAAACGGTCGGCCATCTCCCTTGCCTTCGACAAATCGCGGCTGGCGATGGCCGTGACGACGCAATTTTCCGCGTCCTGGATGGCCGGAACCACGAGCTCGCGGCCGATCTTGGCGGTCGACATGATACCGAAACGCAGCATGGTCTTTTCCTCTCCTTCATTGATTTTGACGCGAGATTAGAGACGGCCGGCCCGGGACGCAATGGCGCGATCACAATTCGCGGCGCTTGCCGCGGCACAGGTTTTCATCCGCCCGGATGCGCACTAGGTTACATCACAGCGGCGTCCTGTCGCGGTCCGAATTTCACCAGATTGAAGATTTCAGGAGTATTTCATGGAATTGCGTCGCCTTGGAAAAACCGGCCTTTCGGTCGCGCCGATCGTGTTCGGCGGCAATGTGTTTGGCTGGACGGCCGACGAGAAGACCTCTTTCGACATCCTCGACGCCTTCTTCGACGCCGGCTTCAACACCATCGACACCGCCGACGTCTATTCGGCCTGGGTGCCCGGCAACAAGGGCGGCGATAGCGAGGAGATCATCGGCAAGTGGCTGAAACAGAACAAGGTCGCCCGCGACAAGGCCGTGATCATCACCAAGGTCGGCTCCGAGATGGGTCCCGGCAAGAAGGGGCTGAAGGAGCAGTATATCCTTGAAGCCGTCGAAGCGTCGCTGAAGCGGCTGCAGACCGATTACATCGACCTCTACCTCTCGCACTGGCCGGATGCCGAGACCCCCTATGAAGAGACGCTCGGCGCCTTCGCCAAGCTGAAGCAGCAGGGCAAGATCCGCACCATCGGCTGCTCCAACCTCGACGCCACGCAGCTGCAGGCCTCCTTCGACGCCGCCGAGAAGGCCGGCTTGCCGCGCTACGACGTGATCCAGCCGGAATACAATCTCTACGACCGCGCCCCCTTCGAGGGACCGCTGGCCGAGCTCTGCGTGAAGGAAGATATCGGCGTCATCACCTATTTCAGCCTCGCGGCCGGCTTCCTGTCGGGCAAGTACCGCAGCAAGGCCGATACCGAAGGCAAGGCGCGCGGCGGCAAGGCGGCCGGCTATCTCGACGACAAGGGCCTGAAGATCCTCGCCGCGCTCGACACGGTTGCCACCGAGACCGGCGCCAAGCCCGCTGAGATCGCGCTTGCCTGGCTGCGGCGCAAGAAGGGCGTCACCGCCCCGATCGCCAGCGCCACCAGCCTGTCGCAGCTCGACAGCCTGACGAAATCGGCCACGCTTGCGCTCAGCGACGAGGCGATGGCGCTGCTGGATAAGGCGGGCGGCTGAGGGCGGACACTCCGACTGCCATGCGACCGCCCCGTTATTGGTGGGCGAGCGCCCCATTCTCCACGTCATGCTCGGGCTCGTCCCGAGCATCTAAGCACACCTCGGCTGGCTCGACGGGGATTGCTCTACCATCGTCGGAAGGGCCAGATGCAGGGGCCATGACCGTTGCATTTGGGATGACGTGATTAGATCCTCGGGACGAGCCCGAGGATGACGCTGCGCATGAGAATTCCGTTACAATTTCAATGGCTTATCGGATGGTTCGCCTTGCGATGCCATGCGCGCTGCAAGCTCACCGCTGCACCAGCCTCCCGATCGCAACCGTTCGGCCACCCCACATACCGCGTCATGCTCGGACCTGTGCCGAGCATCTGCCTAACACCAACCCACCAAACAAAAATGCCGCCAGGCGCATCACGCCGGCGGCATCATTGTCAGCATGAGGCAATCAGCCCCCTGTCTTCAAGCGTGAAGCATCACTCCCACTCGATTATTTCCTAGTACCATAACCAATTGATATTGCGCGCAAAAAAATTTTCCGACGTTCTCTATACCGTCAGGCACACCGTCAAAAACACCGGCTATTGAAAACACTGGTCTTTTTGGTTGGTTTCCGGAATTTGATCCTTCGCGGTCTATCGCGGCGCACGGAAAGCCAACTCCCCTCCTGACCGCGTTCGCACCCCCCGCCGCCTGTACGCCCCGGTACGACTGTTCCCTTACATCCTCCGCCCCACTATACCGTCAGCCGCCGCTAAACTGTTCAATGTATGTCGTTTTCCTCCGCTCCGCGGCATACCGGATTGCTGGCCTTCGCTGAGTCCGGCATTTCAACAGCGGTTATCGGCCTCACCTGTCAGTTATCATTGGCGGATTGGAGAATCTCCTGCTGCATTACTCGAGCTTTGCGCCGCCCACTGCAGGGCGTCACCGAACACGAGCCGCGATGGCGGCTCAAACTGCGCAGCAAGCGCGACGATCCGATGGGCGAGCCGCTTCGGATCGTCCGGCTAGTTGCCGTTTGCGCTGTCGATGAAGGCACGATCCTGCGCGATCGCTTCGGCATAACCCGCGACATCGATGCTGCCGAAACTCGGGGACCTAAAGGCGGAACGAGGCGATGGTCGTTATTCAAGCCTTCGCCTTAGTGATGAGTTCCAGCGCCCGCCGGAGATCATCAGCGACCAACTCCGACAGCTCATCGAGACGAGCGAGGCCGGGCGTGCGTTGCGCCGCCCCAGTCGCGCTCCACGTAAGATCGAGCCGGCAGTCAGCGTTCGCGAGGACGTGAGACGTCGCAAATTGCCGGTGCCGATCGCCGCTTTCCCGATGATCCGATTTGAACAGCGTTACGAATTCGCGAAGGTCTTCAGCCTGCAGCGGCTTGGTACGGAGCGAAAAGCGCTTGTCAGACCGAAGGTCATAGACCCAGATCGATTCCGCAGGACCGCCGGAGGCGCGAACCGGCTTGTCGAAAAAGACGACGTTTGACTTAACGCCCGCGGCATAAAACAGGCCCGGCGGAAGCCGCAGGATGGTGTGGAGCCGGCATGTCTCAACCAAGCGGCGGCGAACCGATGCTGCGGCACCGGTCTCAAAGAGAACATTGTCTGGCACGACGACCGCCGCACGGCCGCCCGGTTTCAGCAGCGCCACGATGTGCTGCATGAAGTTCAACTGCTTGTTGGCGGTCTGAACCCAAAAGTCGGGGCGAACGATAGTAAGGCTGTCGTCGACCCGGGACGACTTCCCTTGTGAATAGGTCACGCTGCCTTTGATGCCGAAGGGGGGATTCGTAAGCACCACATCGACCTGCATCTTTGGTGGTGCCTTCAGGCTGTCCTCGCACGCGATCGGCAGCTCATCTTCGGCATTGCCGCCGACGCCATGCAGCAGCAGGTTCATCGTGGCTAACCGTGCAACCTCTTCGACGAGTTCGACCCCGCGGATCGCTTTGGTGGCAAGCTGTTTGCGTTGCCGCGGCGTCATTTCGGGATTATTCTCTCGGAGGTAGTCGTGAGCCGCGAGCAAAAATCCGGCTGTGCCGCACGCTGGATCACAGATGACTTCGCCCAGACGCGGATCCACACAAGCGACAACGGCCTCGATCAAGGGGCGCGGAGTGAAATACTGGCCTGCCCCGCTCTTGGTGTCGCGTGCATTCTTCTCAAGCAGCCCCTCGTACGCGTCCCCTTTCAGATCATCGGATAGGCCTGTCCACTCCGTCTGGCCAATCAGATCAACGATGAGGAGCCGCAGTTTTGCGGGATCGCGTATCTTGTTTTTGGCGTTGCCAAAAATCAGGCCCAGCATTCCTCCCAGCTCACCGAGGGCGGGCAGAATACGGGTGTAATGCGCGTGCATCTCGACCGCATCAAGGCTGGCAAGAACGCCCCACGAGAGCTCCTTTGGGACCATCTCACCCGCTTGCTCGTCCGCCATCTTGAGAAACAGCAGATAAGTAAGCTGCTCGACATAATCTGGGTAAGACAAGCCATCATCCCGCAGGATATTGCAATACTGCCAGAGGCGACGAACAATGTTCTGTGCGCCATCGGCGCGTTGCTGGGTTCCCACCATAATCAGAGCTTCAACACCACGTCGTTAATCCACCAAATATCACGAAACGATTCGACGTAGACCTTGGCCGCAGCCGCGTACTGCGCCCTCGGGTTCAGCCGCCTTTTGAGGTCACCGATCACATCCTTGAAGGCTTGCGAGGCTTGCGGCATCCCAAGGTAGTCGTTCGGCGCTTCTCGCTTGCCGCGCTCCACGTCGCGCTCAATAATGTTGTAGAGCGTCATGCGGCCCTCCACGAACTTTGGCCAGTTTAGGTGCAGGCCCAATCGACTGGCGGCGATCTTGGCTTCAGCGACAGCATTTCCGCGATACTGCGGAGACAGATCGATCTCGCCGTTCGGTAAAAACGTCAGCAAAATCGGATCCCCGGGGTCGGTGGGATCCAGCAAAGCCGGATGCTCAAGACGGATGTCGTCGCCTGGCTCGGTTGCGCGTACACCGGTCGCGAGAAGCGGGAAATGGGTCGATTTCCCGCCGGCAACGCGGGCGCCCGGAGCAATCCGTGGCCGGTTCGCTCGCTGACAGCTCAACCGCATGTTGCGCCAGTCAAAGGCCAGCCAATAGTAGCCGGGATGACGCCGGTCCTCTTTTACCTTCCCCTTCGGCCGGAAATGGTCGATGTCGTTGTCCGCGCCAGGACTCTCACACTCGGTGTACCAGCATTTGCCGCCCGACGCGCCCTCGAAGGCGTCGCGCAACGCAGTCCACCGGTTCTGGTTTGCCTCAATGAGCGCAGCCCGACGGCGGGGGTCGGCTTCGGCCATGATGAGGTCTTGCGCCGTTTGCAGATCGGCGAGCAGATGCCGGATGTTGGGCAGGATATCTTCCAAATTAATGTACTGCATCGCGTTACGACATGCCCTGCTCGCGACGCAGCTCCTCGACGATGCGAGCGGCTAAACGGCTCCGCGCCTGCTGCTGTTCAGGGGTGAGTTCCACAGTCTCGCGCCAGCGAGGGTCCTCCTGGGCAGTCCAGGCCTTCAGGAATTCCTGATAAAGTGGATCGCGCTGCGTCAGGTCGAAACCGCGCCCGCGCAGCACCTCCCGCAGCCGCGCCAGTTCGGCCTGATCGTCATCAGTGAGGTTCTCCTTCATGGCCAACAGGCGTTGCTTATCAAGATCCGCCTGGGTTTCGGGGTCCAATGTGGTGCGCAGCCGGAAGAGATCGCTTGTTAGAATAGCTGCGACGCCCATGCCCCGCGGGTCTTGGTCAGGAGGGTCAGCAACGGCGCACCCCTGTTCGTCACGCCGAAAAATCCGCACCTGTTCGCGCTTCAACCCAGCGAAGACCAACGGATCATGCGTCGACATCACAATATGGCAACTGTCCCGATCGCGGATGAAACGGTCGAGGAAACTGAGATACTGAGTGCTCCAGGCGGGGTTCAAATGGGTGTCCGGCTCATCGAGCAGGAAGAGAGCTTCATCCCTCGCGGTAAATTTCAGAAGCCCGAGCACGAGCAACAACTGCTGTTCGCCCTCGCTCAAGTCGCGGTAGGTCACGTTCCCGCCGCCAGCTTCCGGCGTCATCTTGACGCGAGTGCGCACCTCGCCGAGCACTTTCGATAGGTGCATGCTCTCCAATGCCGTGAAGAAGGCATATTGGTTGCCGTAGGTTCGGTAAACTTCGGCCAGCGCGTCGGTGTTGGAGAGGAACAGGTATAAGCTCTGAACGATCGGGTTCTTGGTCAAGTCGATCGGAATTCGCCGCGTCATACGGAGCGGCAACAGTGCCTTGTCGTAAAGGTAAGCAAGAAACTGCTGAACCTCGCCCACGGCGTTCCAGAAACGCGGATCGCCGCCTTTGCGCTTCCACGGCGGCTCCTTGAGAGCGAACAGAACACTGTCGAGACCCTCGATTTGCAGGTGGTCGCGAAGGAAGTCGCGGTCGGCCTTCGACGCCTCACTCGCCTCCATGAAGAAGGCGATCAGGGCGAACTGGCCGTGCAGCGTTTCGGCGTAGAACAGCCGTCGCAGCGAATTCGGGTCAGCGATCGCCTTCCCACGTTGCTCCGGCGCTTTGATGATCCAGCTGTAAAAGCGCTCCCGATGCTTCTCGAAGATCGACGTTAGGCGATCACTCGGCCCAGAGTAATAGCCGAACACAAACGCCGGCCGGTGGCGAGGCCGCCCATCCGCGTCCTCCGCCATGAAGGCCTTGCGGGATAAGTCCGCGAACGACTCTTCGCCCGGCCGCCTTATCCGAAAGCTGGGATGCTGGTCGGCCTTCGCCTTGACCGATATGATGTTGTCACGGCACTCATATTGCAGCTCGTAGTCGAAGGGGGCCTCCACATCGAGATCGAGGTTGCGGAAGACCAGCGCTAGGCCCTCGATCAGATTCGACTTCCCGGCACCGTTTTCGCCAACGAGGACGGTGTAAGGTGAGAGCTCGTCGAAGACGACGTTAAGGTCACGAAGGTTTTTGAAGGAGCCGATCCTGACCTTCTCAAGCCGCATCGACGATCTCCACTTCGGCGTTCTCGGTTGCCTCGCCTCTCAGCCGCAAGCTTCCTTTCATGCCCTCGCGAAGCGCGAGGTAGAAAAGTTCGACATGCTCGGGCATGTCGCGATTGTATCCCGCTAATGCGAACAGATCCGGCAAGGGAAGAACCCCGCCATTCTCGCGGAGGACGGACGTCAGATCAGGACTTGGCTCCGCCTGTCGCGATGGGCGTGGTTTACGTTGCGGCATATTCTTTCCTCCCGAGCTCTTCGTCGTCACCGCGGTCACAGCCTGCGGCGGACCGCCCAGCCTGATTGCGAGCGCCGACGCCGGCTCATCGTTGGGATCCTGAGGAGCGAGTTCTCCGGCCACGGCCGCAGCGAACAGCTCCTGCTCGAGATCAGGCAGGCGAGCCAACGAGGTCCGTACGGCTGATATCTGTTGTTGTGTGATGCGCAGCCGATCTCGCGCCGCCTGCACAATCCTCGCCTGCTCCGCCAAAGGTGGCGTCGGGAACGGCAACGCCCGGTATCGCTCTAGGCCACGGACTCATTAGCTGAGGCGATCCATATCCTCGTCGCGGCAAGCTTGAGGGCGGCCATGTAATTATCAGCGCGCCGGTCGTATCGCGTCGCAAGGCCGCGCATCTGCTTGATACGATTGAAGAACCGTTCCACAAGATTGCGATGGCGGTAGACCCAGCGGCTGAAGCTGAATGTCTGTTTTCGATTGGCCTTTGCAGGGATATTCGCCCAGCATTTGCGTTGCTTGGCAAAGTTACGAATTGCGTCGGTGTCATATGCCTTGTCGGCGAGGATCGTCGCGCCGGGCTGCAGGTCGCTCAACAGCTTTTCAGCCATCGGTGCATCGGCGGCTTGGCCGGCGGTGAGTTCCAGCCGAACCGGTCTGCCATCTGCATCGACAAGAGCGTGGATCTTTGTCGTCAGGCCGCCGCGCGAACGTCCCATGCAAGGATCGGCAGATCCCCCTTTTTAGCGTTGGCACCATGCTGGTGAACGCGAACACAGGAACTGTCGATCATCACAATGTCTCCATCGTAACGCTTTGAAACGGCGTCCAGAAGACGATCCCAGACGCCCGCTTTACGCCAGCGGGAGAACCGATTGTAAAGCGTCGTGCGCGGACCATAACGCTCCGGCACATCTCGCCAAGACGAACCAGTCCTGAAACGCCACAGGATGCCGTTGATCACCCGGCGGTCATCGACACGTTCAACTCCACGGCTATTGTTCGGCAAAAGAGGTTCAATAATAGCCCATTCTTCATCGCTCAATTCATGACGGCGCATGGCAATCTCCTTTCAAGGAGATTGAATCACACACCGTCAGTTAGATGAACCCCGTTTATGGGGACACTGCCTAGGCCTAGGCTCAGGACTCATTGATCCAGAAGATCATGATGGCGGCGATGGTGATGGCGGCCATGAAGGTGTGGGCGCACCGGTCGTAGCGGGTGGCGATGCGGCGCCAGTCCTTGAGGCGGGCGAAGAGGTTCTCGATCCTGTGTCGGCGGCGATAGACGGCCGGGTCGTGGGGGATTGGGATCTTGCGGCTGCGGCTTGAGGGGATGCAGGCGTCGGTTCCGCGGGCGGCGAGAGCGTCGCGGAAGCCGCGGCTGTCGTAGCCCCTGTCGCCGATGAGGACGCGGGCGCGCGGCAGGGCGCCCAGCATGAGGGCGGCGCCCCTGTGGTCGCTCATCTGGCCTTCGGTGAGCAGCATGACCAGGGGCCGCCCCCGGTCGTCGCAGACGGTGTGCAGCTTGGAGTTCAGGCCGCCCTTGGTTCGCCCGATGCGGCGGGGAACATCCCCTTTTTGAGCAGGCTCGCCGCCGTGCGATGCGCCTTCAGGTGGGTGCTGTCGATCATGATGGCGTCCGGCTCTCCCGCCTGTCCGGCCAGGGCCGCGAAGATGCGGTCGAACACCCCCAGGCGGCTCCAGCGCACAAACCGATTATACAGCGTCTTGTGCGGCCCATAGGCCGACGGCGCATCGCGCCAGCGCAGGCCGTTCCGGATCACGAACACGATCCCCGACACCACCCGCCGGTCATCCACCCGAGGTACGCCGTGCGCCAACGGAAAGAACGGCGCAATCACCGCCATCTGCCTGTCCGACAACCACAAAAGATCGCTCATCAACGCCTCCCCGATCCCTATCGGGAATCAGAGCAACGCCCGTCATGCAAGCAATTTAATAGGTCCTGAGCCTAGATGGGCAATGTTGGTCGACCACCGGGCAATGGATTTGAAAACACCCGAATGCATGTAGTGTCGAAAGACCAACAGCGCGTAATTGGGGTCCACGTGCTCATACGCTCTGAAGCGTATAAGCGTATTCTGGAAGCACGCGCCCGGCACCTCACCTCGGTAGATCGCTGGGCGACCCACCAGCTCAGGGCTCTGTCCCTCGTTCAGCAGAATGTCCCCGTCGCGCAATTCATAGATGGCCACTTCCTCAGGCTCGAAGTTCATGCGGAGCACGTCCGAGGTATCGATCCGATCCTCATAGACGTTGGCGACCCGAAGATAGGGCCGCATGTGCTTGCCGCGTTCATGCTTGGGTGAACGCTGGCGGCCGAGGGTCACCTCGCCCGCCCCATCGACGCGCGACCAAGCCCAGCCCGCGGGAAGCACCGGGTCAAAGCCTTCTAGGTTAGGCGCCCGTTCGCTTTGACCGAATAGATCTGGTTCAGCGCGCGCCGCGCTCGCCGGCGTGCGGCTGCGCTCGGATAGCTCTTCATCCCGCTGCGCGACCAGCTCACCGGCAACGGCCGCAGCGAGCACCTCTCGGAGCTGCTCATCCAGAAGCCGCAATGCGGACTGGAGTCGCGTCTCGGCCTCGCGGATTTCGGTCAAGCGTTGGTCAGCTATGGCAACGATCCGCGCCTGTTCCTTCAACGGTGGCAATGGAAAGTCTAGTTCTGCGAATCGCGAAGCGCCGAGATGCTGAATGCCGACACCTCGAGCGGCTTGAGCGAAGGCGCCGGATACGGCCATTTGTCGGAATACGATCAACGCATACTCGGGCGTGGTTAGATGGGGGCGAAAACGGATGACCGTGTTCTGATAGCAGCAGGGCTGCACCTCACCGCGCCAGATCGCTGATCGGCCGACTTGGCTAGCGCTCCCCGAGGCTTCGGTCAGCAGGACATCCCCCACCTCAAGACCGAACACCTGCTGCTCGGCCGGGGTGAAATTCATCTCCAGCAGGTCATCAAGATTGATACCCGCAGGGGTGATATTCGCGGCTCGAATATATTTGGTCAGGTGTTCGCCCATGGCTTGATCCGGGGACCGTTGACGGCCGAGTCGAACGGCGCCGGCCTGGTCGACGCGGACCACCGCCCAGCCGGCCGGAAGGTCGGGTCGAGAAGGTGTCTGATCGTCGTTCGTGCTCATGGTCTTGTGCGCCTATTACCGCGCACCAAGAAGCTGAACCGCCCAAAGGCTCGCCTTCACCCCCTTGATGCGTCCGGCTGTAAGCCGTACAATAGCCTTCAGGCGATCATTAAGGCAATGGCCCATGAAACATACGGCGGCGAAAAGGCGGGTCGCGGCCCGCAGCGAGCGATTGGAGGCGCGTGTGTCCTCTGATCAGAAGGAACTTTTCCTCCGTGCTGCCGAGTTGCAGGGCCGAACGCTCACGGATTTTGTCATCTCGAGCGTGCATGAGGCCGCCGTGCGCACCCTTGAGGACCTGCAGTCGGTCAAGCTAGCGGTTGATGAAAGCCGCGCTTTCGCCGAGGCTCTCCTGAACCCCCGAGAGCCCGGCTCGCGACTTTCCGCGGCCGCTCGGCGCTATATGGCGTCGGTCGCGGCGCATGAGCCGAATGCTCGCTAGCCCTTGTTGATCCAGACACTCGACGACACTCACGATCGCGCCGGGTTCGAGTCCGGCGTGGACGCGCTAGACCGATATTTCCGCACCCAAGCCAGTCAGGACGTTCGCCGACGCGTCGCCTCCTGTTTCGTCCTCGTAGAGGGTGATCTCACGCCTCTCGCGTTCTCGACACTTGCCAGAACATCGATCGCTCTGTCCAACCTTCCGGCAACGCTGACGAAGCGCTTGCCGCGCTACCCCGTCGTACCGGCGACGTTGCTCGGGCGACTCGCCGTCGATCGGCGCCATCGCGGACGCCGACTGGGCGAGCACATGCTTTTGGACGCCTTCGCACGAGCGCTGCGCAGCGAAATCACCACATTCGCCATCCTGGTCGACGCGAAGGACGAAGCCGCAGGAGCTTTCTACCGCGCCTACGACTTCCTTCCCTTGGATAACGCCGGCCGCCGTCTTTTCCTCCCGATGGCCGAGGTCGCTCGCCTGTTCGCGTAACGCCGTAGGCCTTCAAGAGTGAAGTGCCCCTTGAACACCGGTACGAGAGCGTCCATGCCCGCCCAACCCGCCCACTGCGGCTTTGTCCCGCCCTCTTAATCGGTACGCTAACCGAGTAGCACTTCTATCTCTTTGTTCTCAACAAGCGTGCTGATCTCACTGTAGAGATCGACATCTTGGCCGGGCGCAGAGATGGAAATGACCAGAGCGTACCGCGCCTTATCAGCCACCCGCTTCTGGCCGACGTGCGACTTCCACCATCCCCCGACCGGATAGACCGCGATGGCGTCGTGACCTGCCAGTTCGATCGCCCTGCCGCGCCACAGATCGCAATGCAGCGACCCCGCCTGGATAGCTTTTGGCCCTAGAAGCCAGCAACTGGCCTCGCCATCGGCTTCGGTGCCGTCCTTGGCCTGGCTCGCTGAAATCCGGCTACGGAAGCGCGCTGCCGTCTCGGTGCGCTTCTTCATGTCAAACCGCAGCCCGAAAGAACGATAGGTGTCCGGTCGGGTCGCCGCCTTGCCCGCCAAGTTCGGCTCGATGAAATACGACAAGGTCACCTTCATCGTGACAATCTCGTTTTCGAGCTTCTCCAGCGCTGCTTTCGGCCAAGGCAGATCGTAGAAGTGCATCTCATTGAACACGCCGGTCCGGCCGTCCGCACCGATCGCGAAGGGCTGAATCTCGGCCTGGGCGACGAGCGTGGCGTCATTGCGCGCCGACAGGATCGCTCGCTCGATGTCCGGTACGCCGTAACCGAACTCGCGAAGCATCTCCTGCTTCTTGCCCTTGGTGGCCGCCTTCCCGGTCTTCCAGTGGGCACCGGTGCCGATGAACTTTCTCCGGATCGGTTCGGGCCATCGGGCCGAATCCACGGTCAGTGCGCGGTGCGTCTCCGCCCACAGGTCCGGCCGAGCCGCCTGCAGGCGGCCGATGAAGTTTCCGGCCATGCCGGCGGCAGCGCTCGTCGCCCAGAACGGGACAAGCGGTTCAGCCGTCACATCGGAGCCGGCCGACAGGAGAGAGACGGCCGGGTCCCAGCCGCAGAAGCCGGTCGCGTCCGACATCATATTGCCGGCCTCGAACAAGACTTCCGGCTTAATCGGCGTCAGGTCGTCGGGCAGCGACTGTGAGCCACGACTGAACGGGCTGCGGTGATTGGCCGGAACGGCGGCCTGCAACACCGGCGGCGGCGCCGGCGGCTGCTCCTTGCGCGTGAAGCCGCCGATGGTCAGGGCGCTCCAGCTCTGTGACGGGTCTTCCAGAGGCTGCGAAGGAAGGACGTCCACCGCCATGCCACCAGAGACGTTCCCGGTGGCGACGACGATCAGCCTCTTCGGTCGTTCCGCGGCCGGGACGGTGTCATCAGCCTCGCCTGGCATGGCCCCCGCCGCGATCTGGTCGATCGCACCGCTCCAAGTCGATGGCCGGCTTGGAGGGAAATCGGTGGCGGACGTGGCGATGCAAAAGCTCCGCACCACATCCGGGCGCTCGATCTCGACCGAACTGACGGCGCCCTGGGTCACCACACCGTAGCTGGGCGGCTTTGTTGGCGGAAACCCGCCGGGCGGCAGCAGCTTCATGGATTCGGCGCCATGGGTGAGTTCGACAGGACGCTCATCGTTCATCAACGGTTCCAGGTCGCCGTAGAGTACGAGCCCCGCAAGCGGCGTGCCGTGACCGCCATGCGGCTGGTGATCGTCCGCACCCCAGGCGGGATCGTAAGCCCAAGCGCCGCGCAGGCCGGGCGCAATCAACGGATGAGCCGCCATCACGCCAGTGTCGAGCGTACAGACCACGGGAGCGTCAGGAGACGGCGGGCTCACGCGCTGCGCCAGCTCTTCCACCCAGTCATGCTGTCCAAGACCGGTCTCCCCACGGTCGAGGAAAGGCTCGATCGTTCCCGTCGCGCGGCGAATTTCGGTGATGGCGCCTGGCACGCGCGCCGCGAACGCTGCCACCGCCGCAGCAACCGCGTGAATGAAGACAACCGTCGTGTCGGGAAAGATCAGGCGATCGCCGTGCACATCGATGTTCGCATTGCGGGCCGCCGCCACCAGGCGATCCGCTAGTGCGACCGGCTGGCGAACCCAGAGCTCCCACCATAGGATGTCGGGCGCAGCCAGATCCACCTCGCCGGTGAACAGCGATACGGCTTCTGCAGCCCTGACTTCCTCGATCACCTCGAACCGCTCGGCATCGGGGCGTCTCTGATTGCCGGGATCGCGTCCATAGTCAGCGATGCGATTGCGCAGGAAGGCGCGGGCATCATCCGGCACGAACACCAAGGCGCTTTCGGTGCGGTCCTCGTTGCGCTCCGATCGCAAGATCACAACGTCCTGTGTAGGAAACTCCAGCGCCGCGGGCACCTTCACGGCCTTGATCCGGGAGTCTTCCGCTGGCGGCAGCGTCGTGACCTCCACGACAGTACCGGATTTCAGCCCCTGTATGGGCAGGCGCGGGTCGGCAGCGGCAGCCGGAACCGTCCCCAGCGCCGCTGCGAGCTGGTCGAGGAGCTGCGTCGCATGCGCCGTATAGTCTCCCCGGAGGGGTTTGCGTTCCTGATTGCGTGAGGGAAAGGTATAGGCCGCGGTCTCACGAAAGACGTCGATCGAGATATGCGCGCGGTCTCTCGTGTCGAAATTATCGGGCTCTGCCATAGGCTCCTACTTCTTCATTCGCGTTCCGTTCGATCCGTTCGGCGGAGCCTGCCTAACGGCCGGGTTGGCGACGGAACTTGCCCTTCAAAGTCTGTCGATTTTGGAGCGCGTCACGCAAGGCATCGGGCGATACCTTCGAGGCGCCTTCCAGGATGGCGTCCTTGACGACGGCATCGGCCGCGCGGACCAACTCGCCCTGGCTCAGGCCTTCGAGCACGCTTTCAATGCCGGGCCATACCGTCGACGCGAACTTGAACTTGCCAAGCCGACGTTCAACGATGGCCCGCGCTGACGTCGCGTCTGGCAATGTATATTCGACCACTTCGTCGAAACGACGCGCCAGAGCTTCGTCCAGGATCTCGACATGATTGGTCGCGGCCAGCACGAGACTGTCGGTTGAATTTGGCTCCTCCATGAAGGCCAGCACCGAATTCAGAACCCGTCGTATTTCGCCGACATCGTTCGGGTGGCCTCGGCGAGAGCCGATCGCGTCGAACTCATCAAGTAGATAGACGCCGCGGGTCTGCGCAATCTGGTCGAAGAGCAAGCGCAGCTTGCCGGCGGTCTCGCCGAAAAACCGGCTGAACAGCGATTCGAGCCGGACCGTGAACAGCGGCAGCCGCAGTTCGCCGGCCAAGGCCGAGGCCGTCATCGTCTTGCCCGTTCCGGGCGGGCCAACAAGGAGCATGTGCGTGGCGGGGGTCTGTCCGTGCTCACGCAGGGTCGCACGCTCCTGCTGCTGGCGGACGACACGGCCCAGCCGCTTGGCAATTTCATCGGAGAGCACCATGCTCGAGAGCGCAACCTTCGGATAGGCGCTCTCGACGAGGCCCTGCAATTCGCCGCGCGGCCGGGCGAGCGGGATCGGGGTCTGTCCGCCGGCAGGTTTGCCGGTCCCTCGCTGATCACGTGCCTTCTGGACAAGCCGTTTCAGCTTCTCAGCGTCATCCGCACGGCCCTGGCGAGCTTCCTGAGCGGCGATCTGCAAGGCGATCGACAGGAGCTGGTCCTCATCCCCGTCGATATGCGAGTTCAGGAGTGCGAGAATTTGCTTAGTCGACATGCTCGCCTCCTTTCTTTGGTTGGGCCTCGCTATACTGTTGCCTGCTCAGATGCTTTTGGCTCTCGCTTGCTTCGCCAACGCTATCGGAATCAGGCCAAAAGCGCCACCGTTTCCTCTCTACCACAGAGTTTCCTAACCATTCTTTCGACCCGTGGGATGCGAAGCTCAGCCGCCCAGCCGGCCAGACCAGTGTGGGCGACATCTCGACCGGCTGTGCTTCCCTCAATCAACGCAGGAACAAAACAGGAACTTTATATCGAACCCATCCTGGGGATTCAACGGGGTGCTTGCGGCCCCTGCGGGAGCTGATCGCGCGGCCGATGTCCTAGTTGTGGGCCGTCGAGGCTTCCAGAGATGACCTTGAGGGGAAAGCATTCCCCGGCGGCCGAGCCTTTGTCTCGGTCGACCCCTTCTGCGGGGAGACCCCGCAACGCCCCCTGAGAGTGAGAGTGCGGACCGGTTTTCCGTGACGGGTTGAGAGCTGGGAGAGAGCTTCCGGTGCCCGTCGTGGAGATTGGTCCCATGAACATACAGGTCCTCGATGCGCGCAGTGATGCGCGTGGCGGTTACAAGGTCGATGTCAGCCGTGGCGAGCAGATCGGCCGCGTCTCGTCCGAATGGTTCTCCCGGCCAGCGGATGAGCGCTATCTATCTCTGTCCGAGCTGGCGCATTCCGTTCGCGACCGGGCCGACCGCAGCCGGACGCGTGTCGTGGAAAGCGCACTCATCCATGTGGAGGCGAACCGCCGCGACCCGGAACGCCTGGCGTTGATCCTTCCCGGCACGGATACGCCTATCGCCCCGACCCATTGGAGCTTCGGCCAACTGGCCGGCCTGGTCGGCGCGCCGGCCGCCTATCTGCGCCAACTCCCGGCGCCGCTCGCCGCCATCAACCTGCAATATGGCCTGACCGTCCAATCGGGCCGAGCAGATCAAGACGCTCGAAACCGATAACGGCCGTGTCGAACTGCGCGCCGTCACCGGCCCGGACTATGGCCGCATCTTCGACCACGAGCTGGTCGAGGCGGTGCAGCGCATCGCCGGCAACGGCACGGGCGACACACGCTGGAAGGTGCCAGGCGTGCTGGACTGGTCGACCGGCATCTACAATCCGCGCGTCGACATCACCAAAGACACCACGACGCTCTATGCCTCCGATCGGGATGTCTTCCTGTTCCTCGTCGACGACCTGAACCCGATCGAGGCCGGACGGCTGGCGGACGGCTCGCCGGATCTCTATTTCCGCGGCTTCTACTGCTGGAACTCCGAGGTGGGCGCCAAGACGCTCGGCATGGCGAGCTTCTATCTGCGGGCGGTCTGCCAGAATCGCAATTTATGGGGCGTGGAGGATTTCGAGGAAATCACCATCCGCCACTCCAAATATGCCGCCAACCGCTTCGCCCATGAGGCGGCGCCGGCGCTGGCGAACTTCGCCAACTCCTCAGCCCTGCCTTTCGTAAACGGCATAAAGGCAGCCCGCGAGAGAATCGTGGCACGCACCGATGAGGACCGTACCGACTTCCTGCGCCGCCGCGGCTTTTCGAAGGCCGAGACCAGCAAGATCATCGACACCGTGCTGGCCGAGGAAGGCCGGCCGCCCGAGTCGATCTTCGATTTCGTGCAGGGCATCACCGCCGTTGCCCGCGACAAGGCGCATCAGGACGCCCGTCTCGACATGGAGGCCAAGGCTAAGAAGCTGCTCGATCGGGCGGCCTGATCTCCGCAAGGCCGGGGATGCGGTTTGCGTGTCTCCGGCTCTGCGCTTCCGTGCCTTTCTGGTTTCCCGGTCCGTGGCGCTGCCCCCTTTAGAGGAAGAGGGCGGCGCTTCGCTTCGTGACGGGTTTAGGGCTGAGAGAGAGTCTCTCGGCGCCCGTCGCGGAGTAATCCCCGATGGCTACTGCAGTTCAGAAGATCATCCTGTCGTCCTCACGCGACATCCCCTTCAACAAGCTGGTGCTCAGCCAGTCCAACGTCCGGCGTGTGAAGGCCGGCATCTCGATCGAGGACCTGGCGGCCTCGATCGCGCGTCGCGGCCTGATCCAGAGCCTCAGCGTCGTGCCCGTGGTCGACGCCGAAGGTCAGGAGACCGGCATGTTCGAGGTCCCGGCCGGCGGCCGCCGCTTCCGTGCGCTGGAGCTGCTGGTCAAGCAGAAGCGCCTCGCCAAGATCGCCCCCGTGCCGTGCGTCGTGCGCAAGCGCGACGACGAGGTCCTGTCCGAGGAAGTGTCGCTGGTCGAGAATATCGATCGCGCGCCGCTTCATCCGCTGGACCAGTTCCGCGCCTTCCAGGATATGCGGGTGAAGGGCAAGACCGAGGAGGAGATCGCCGCAGCGCTCTTCGTCCCGGTCCAGGTGGTCAAGCAGCGCCTGCGCCTCGCGGCCGCATCGCCCGTCCTGCTCGACGTCTATGCCGAGGACGGCATGACGCTCGACCAGCTCATGGCCTTCACCGTCACCGACGACCATGCCCGCCAGGAGCAGGTCTGGGAGGCGATCAAGGACGCCTGGTCGAAGGAGCCCTATCAGATCCGTCGCATGCTCACCGAGACCACGGTGCGCGCCTCCGACAAGCGCGCCGTCTTCGTCGGTGTCGACGCCTACGAGGCGGCCGGCGGCATCGTCATGCGAGACCTGTTCCAGTCCGATGACGGCGGCTGGCTGCAGGATGCGGCGCTGCTCGATCGGCTGGTCGCCGAGAAGCTGAAGGCGACGGCTGAGACGATCGCCGCCGAGGGCTGGAAGTGGATCGAGGTCGCAGTCAGCTTCCCCTACGACGCCACGCGCGGCCTGCGCGAGCTGCAGGGCGAGCCGCTCGACTTGACGGCGGAAGAACAGGCGACGATCGAGGCGCTCAACGCCGAATATCAGAAGCTCGAGGCGGAATATGAAGACGCCGACGAGCTGCCCGACGAGGTCGACCTGCGGCTTGGGGAGATCGAGACGGCGCTGTCGGCCTTCGAAACCCGTCCGGTCCGCTTCGAGGCCGTCGACATCGCCCGCGCGGGCGCTTTCATCAGCATCGCCCATGACGGCAGCATCGCCATCGATCGCGGCTATGTCCGGGCCGAGGACGAGGCTCCCGAGCCCGGCATCGAGGCCGATGGGGACGACACCGAGCATCAGCCGGGCGAACCCGGTGTGCCGGCCTTGCAGCGCGCCGTCATCACGATCGGCGGCCAGCCCGTCGAGGCGGAGGACGACGAAGACGACGCGATCAAGCCGCTCCCCGAGCGCCTGGTCATCGAGCTGACGGCCTATCGCACCCTCGCGCTGCGCAACGCCGTCGCGGAGAACCCGCACGTCGCCATGACCGCGCTGCTCCACAAGCTGGTGTCGGACACCTTCATGACCCGCATGTATACGGGCGCCATGGAGGCCGGGGTGAAGCACGTCTTCTTCCCGGCGCAGGACGATGGGCTGAAGGACAGCCCGTCCGCCCGCGCGGTGCAGGACCGTCACGCCGCCTGGGCCGGCGACATCCCGAAGGACGACGATGCACTGTGGGATTGGCTCGCGGGCCTGGACGACGCCAGCCGGATGGCGCTGCTGGCGCATTGCGTCAGCTACGGCGTCAACGCGCTCTATGAGCGGCCGAACCCGCACAGCGCCGGCGGCGTGTCGCAGCACACGCTCGACATGCGGCTCGCCCAGGCCGACCGCCTGACCAAAGCGACGGGGCTCGATCTGGTGGAGGCCGGCTGGCGCCCGACCTTCGGCAACTACCTCAACCGTGTCACCAAGCCCCGCATCCTGCAGGCGGTTCGCGAGGGCATCGGCGAGCAGGCCGCGCAGCTCATCGACCACCTAAAGAAGGGCGACATGGCCAAGGAGGCCGAGAGGCTGCTCGCCGAGACCGGCTGGCTGCCCGAGCCGCTGCGCCTGATCGACGATGCCGAGGCGCCCACGCCGGAAGTCGAGGCTGGCGGCGAGGACGACGATGCGGCGCTGCCCGCGTTCCTCGCCGGCGACGACGAGGTTGTCACGGCGGAGGCCACCGACGACGAAGCGCACCTTGTCGCAGCCGAATGACGAGCACCCGGAGCGGCTTCGGCCGCTCCGGTCCTTTCCCCGATTGAAGGAGCATCGCCATGTCGCGATCCAACCCGTCGCCACGCCGCGTCGTCTTCCAGTACCTCGTTCCCGTACATGTCGAGGTCGAGGACGGCATCGTCGGCCGCGTGACGATCATCGACGAAACCCCGGTGCGCGCCCCCGTCGTCGTCGAAGGCGATCCCGCCTATCTCGCCGACGCCATCCGCGCCGCCGACGACGGCCAGGCCTGGCCATCCTGGCAGTTCGGCTACTAGCCGCGCCACCCCGAACCCACTCCGAGCCCGGCCCGAGCGCCGGGCTCTTTTCGTTTCCGGAGCCCGCCATGACCGATTTCTCCACCCGCTATTCCTGCCTGCTCGATGTCGGCACCTCCGCCAACGTCGCCCGGGCCTTCGACATCTACGCCGCCTTGATGGCCGAGAACGACCGCGAAGACCCGCCGGCCGAGCCGTTTCATCTATCTGTGACACCCGATCACGGTGCGTCGCGGCTCTGGCTGCGCGATCCCGGCACCGCAGATCCGCAGCTTGCGATCACCTTCGTGACGCGCTGCGCCGAGGCCCTCGCGCTGACCGGCCGTTGGGGATTTCAATGGGCCGGCATCGCCTCCGATCCCGTGGTCGATGGTTTCTCGGGCGGCACCCATGTGCTCGATCTTGCCACCGGCGAGACGATCGCATGGACGAGCACCGGCCGCTGGCTCGCCGACCGGCTTGCCAGGGGAGGCGCGCGATGAGCATCCCCGACCATGCCCGCGCCAACTTCCAGACGCTCCTGCGCGCCGCGAACAGTGGCGACCTGGCGCTGATGGAATGCACCGACGTAGCAACCGGCGAACCGCGCTACGTGATCTGCGCCGTCGGCCGCGATGACGGCGAGTTCGTCTTCACACCGTTCGGCCATCTCGCCGATGGCAATCCCTTCGAAATCTACAGCCCGCCGGACGCGTCGACATAGGCGAGCGCGCGCCCAATGTCCTCGCTCGCCGCTACCAGACCGCAACTTCCCACTGCCCGTTGACGCGGGCAAATCCGATTGGCCGGTTTTGCGGGCTCGCGTTCGGCCTGGTCGGATCGAGCACGATCTGCGTCATGCAGGTCACGCCCGGACCGACCCCACCCGGCGAGCAATCGCCGAGCTTCAGCGTCGCGTTCGCCAGCGACGTGCCCGTGAACAGGCGATGGCGCCGCACGGCCGCGGTCGCTTCGCCCTCGCTCGGCTCTGCGACGCCGGCGGCGACGGCCGGAGATGCAGTGACCGGCGAGATCACCGGCCTGAGCACGAAACCCGCACCGAAGCCGACAGCCAGACAGGCCGCGCCGAGAATGCCAATCGCACTGCCCTTCATCTCGCCTCCGATGCTCACTCAGCCGGCGCGGCACGCGCGAATGGTGCGAGGCACAGCGGCTTGTTTTCCTACGAGAACTTAGCGTCCCATCCGCACCGCCGGAAGCCGGTGCGACAGGCCGGGTTCCGGCCGCGCCAGAGTGAGAGGGTGGCCGGGACGGGTTTGAGCCCGTCCGGTCGAGAGAGAGCGCCGGGCCGGCTCGCTCCTGTTCCGCTCTCCGAGGTTCCTCTCATGCTTCATGATCCGCTTCCAGCCGCTCACGCGGCTTCGCTCCCGCTTGTCCCCCACACGCCGCCGGCCGCCTCTATCCTCGCCGCCGCCGAACGCATCCTCTCCCACCTCGAACAGGGCCGCACCGTTGATGCCGCCATGCTGCGCAGCGCCATGGAGGATGCCTTCGGCGCGTCCGACGCAGCCGGCGCGTGGGACTGGAAAGCCGCCTATGACGCCTGCGAGGTCGCGACCGTCCTGTTCCTACGCAAATACGGAAAGCCGCTTTTCCGTAAAGCCGCATCGCCGGCTTCACGACTCTCCGCGCTTGTGAAGATCGTCGGACTGTTACCGACGCACACGCGCCGATCCGAGGAGGCGCAGGCCTTCCAGCAATTCTCGACGCCGATCCCGCTCGGCCTTGCCGCGCTGACGGCGGCAACATTGGCCCCGGCAGATCGCGTGCTGGACCCGTCCGCCGGGACCGGACTGCTCGCCGTCCTCGCCGAGACCGCAGGCGCATCGCTCATCCTCAACGAGCTGGCCGAGACCCGCGCCGATCTTCTCACCTCTCTCTTTCCGGCCATGCCCGTCACGCGCTTCGACGCCGCCCAGATCGACGACCATCTCGATCCGGCCGCTGTGCCGAGCGTCGTCATCATGAACCCGCCATTCTCGGTGATGGCGAACGTCACCGGGCGGGTCGCGGACGCCGCCTATCGGCACATCGCCTCGGCGCTGGCCCGGCTGGCCGACGGCGGACGCCTCGTCGCCATCACGGGCGCGAACTTCTCGCCCGAGCTTCCGGCCTGGCGGGACGCCTTCGTGCGCCTGCAGGGACGCGGCCGCGTCGTGTTCACCGCCGCGATCGCCGGCTCGGTCTATGCCAAGCACGGCACGACCATCGAGACCCGCCTGACCGTCATCGACAAAGCGCCGGCCGAGGACCCCGAGCATTTCCCGGATTCGGCCGGGATCGCACCCGATGTCGCGACCTTGCTCGGCTGGATCGACGCGCAGCTTCCGGCACGCCTGCCGGTCTCGATCATGCGTCCCGCCGCGACACCGGCCGCAACGCCGCGCACGGTGCGAGGCTATCTCGCCCGCGCGGCGACGGCCCAGCCCGCCCGCCGTATCGCCCAGCTCGAAGGCGTGCCGCTCGACTATGAGACCATCGACTGGACGCCGCCGGAGACCGGCCGCCTGTCGGAGTCGATCTATGAGGCCTATGCGCTCCAGTCGATCCGCATCGCCGGCGCACAGCCGCATCCGACCAAGCTGGTGCAGTCCGCCGCCATGGCCTCGGTCGCGCCGCCAAAGCCGAGCTACCGACCGACGCTGCCGGCGCCGATCGTCGCCGACGGCATCCTATCCGACGCCCAGCTCGAGACGATCATCTATGCCGGCGAGACGCATGGCGAATATCTCGCCGGGGCCTGGACCGTGGACGAGACCGGCGATCTCGTCACCGCCGCGCCGGACGATGCCCCGAACGCGGTCCGCTTCCGCCGTGGCTTCATGCTCGGCGATGGGACCGGCGCCGGCAAGGGCCGCCAGTCTGCCGGCATCATCCTCGATAACTGGCTCCAGGACCGCCGCAAGGCAGTCTGGATCTCCAAGTCCGACAAGCTGCTCGAAGACGCCCAGCGCGACTGGTCGGCGCTCGGCATGGAACGCTTGCTGGTCACGCCGCTGTCGCGCTTCCCTCAGGGTACGTCGATCCGGCTGCCCGAAGGCGTCCTATTCACCACCTATGCCACGCTACGGTCCGACGACCGCGGCGAGAAGCTTTCACGGGTCAAGCAGATCGTCGAATGGTTGGGCTCCGATTTCGACGGAGTGATCATTTTCGACGAGTCCCACGCGATGCAGAACGCCGGGGGCGGCAAGGGAGAACGGGGCGATGTCGCCCCGTCGCAGCAAGGCCGTGCGGGGCTCCGGCTCCAGCACGCGCTGCCGAACGCCCGCGTGGTCTATGTCTCGGCGACCGGCGCGACCACCGTCCACAATCTCGCCTATGCCCAACGGCTCGGCCTGTGGGGCGGCGACGATTTCCCCTTCGCCAACCGCGCGGAATTCGTGGAAGCCGTCGAGAATGGCGGCGTCGCGGCGATGGAGGTGCTGGCCCGCGACCTTCGGGCGCTCGGCCTCTATACGTCCCGTTCGCTCTCTTATGACGGCGTCGAATATGAGCTGGTCGAGCACCAGCTCACACCCGAACAGACCCGCATCTACGATGCCTATGCCGGCGCCTTCGCCATCATCCATAATCATCTCGACGCGGCGATGCGCGCCGCCAATATCACCGGCGATACCGGCACGCTGAACCGGCAAGCGAAATCCGCCGCGCGCTCAGCCTTCGAGAGCGCCAAGCAGCGTTTCTTCGGTCATCTGCTGACCAGTATGAAGACGCCGACGCTGGTCCGCTCGATCGAGCAGGACCTGGCGGCCGGCCATTCCGCCGTCATTCAGATCGTCTCGACCGGCGAAGCCCTGATGGAGCGGCGGCTGGCCGAGATCCCCACCGAGGAGTGGAATGACGTCCGCGTCGACATCACGCCGCGCGAATACGTCCTCGACTACCTCGCCCATTCCTTCCCGGTACAGCTCTACGAGCCGTTTTCCGACAGCGAGGGCAACCTGTCGTCGCGGCCGGTCTACCGGGACGGCCAGCCGGTCGAGAGCCGGGATGCCGTCGCTCGCCGCGATGAGCTGATCGAGCGCCTCGCATCCTTGGAGCCCGTGCCCGGAGCCCTCGACCAGATCGTCCAGCGGTTCGGCACGGACGTGGTCGCCGAGGTGACCGGCCGCTCGCGGCGCGTGGTTCGCAAAGGCGACCGCCTTACGGTCGAGAACCGGGCGGGATCGGCCAACCTCTCCGAGGCGGCCGCGTTCATGGACGACGACAAGCGCGTCCTCGTCTTCTCCGATGCCGGCGGGACGGGTCGCAGCTACCACGCTGACCTTGCCGCCCGGAACCAGCGCCTGCGCATCCACTATCTCCTGGAGCCCGGCTGGAAGGCTGACGCGGCGATCCAGGGGCTCGGCCGCACCAACCGTACAAACCAGGCGCAGCCGCCGCTCTTCCGGCCGATCGCGACTGACGTGAAGGCCGAGAAGCGTTTCCTTTCGACCATCGCGCGCCGGCTCGACACGCTCGGCGCCATCACGCGCGGCCAGCGCCAGACCGGCGGTCAGGGTCTGTTCCGGTCCGAGGACAATCTCGAATCCCACTATGCGCGCGACGCGCTGCGCCAGCTCTACCTGCTGCTCGTGCGCGGCAAGGTCGAGGGCTGCTCGCTCGATCGCTTCGAGTCCGCCACCGGCCTGAAGCTGATGGACGACAACGGCATCAAGGATGAGTTGCCGCCGATCACGACCTTCCTCAACCGGCTGCTGGCGCTGACCATCGAGTTGCAGGGTATCCTCTTCACCGCGTTCGAGCAGCTTCTGACGGCGAAGATCGAGGGCGCGATCCGCAGCGGTCACTATGACGTCGGGCTGGAGACGTTGCAGGCCGAGAGCTTCGTGGTCACCGACAGCCAGGTCATCCACGTCCATCCCGGCACCGGCGCCGAGACGCGGCTGCTCACCATCACACGCCGGGAGCGCAATCGCCCGATCTCACTCGCCGATGCACTGGGCCATCTCGCCGATCCTCGCGCGCGCCCGCTGGTGAACGGTCGCTCGGGGCGCTCCGCCGTGCAGATGCCGGCGCCGTCGATGATGCTCGACGATGGCGAGATCGAACGCCGCGTCTGCCTGATCCGGCCGATGGAGCAGCATTATGCGCCACTGCGCATGATGGACGAAAGCCATTGGGAGGAAGCTGATCGCGCTCGCTTCGCCGCGGCATGGCAAGCGGAGCTTGCCGACATCCCGGAGTTCTCCGACAGCACGATCCACATCGTCGCTGGCCTGCTGCTGCCGATCTGGAAGCGCCTGCCGGACGAGTCGACGCGGGTGTATCGGCTCCAGACCGACGCGGGCGAGCGCATCATCGGCCGCCGGGTCTCGCCGGCCTGGGCCGCCAACGCCGCCTCGCAGGGGGCGAGCACGCTGACGCCGGAACATGCCTTCGCCGCGCTGATGGAGGGCAGTACGGTCCTCGATCTCGCCGAGGGCCTCCAGCTTCGCCGCGCCCGCGTCATGAGCGCCTATCGCCTGGAGCTGACCGGCTTCACCGAGGCGATGCGCGAGCGGCTGCGGGCCTATGGCCTGTTCAGCGAGATCATCTCGTGGAAGCTCCGCTTCTTCGTACCGGCCGACGCCAGCGGCGTGAGCATCCTCACCAAGCTACTCGACACCTATCCGGTGGCGCGCATCTCCGAACGGGAGGCCGCGTGATGTCGCGTCGCGATGCTTCCGATCTCGCGCAGCGTCTCGGCCGGCAGGCCGAGGCGGTGTGTCGCCATTACCTCTCCAGCGGGCGGCGCGAGGGCCGCTACTGGCTGGTCGGCGACGTGCGCAACACGCCCGGTCGCTCGATGTATGTGCGGCTCAAGGACTCTCCGAAAGGTCCGGCCGGCAAATGGACCGACGCCGCGACCGGCGAGCATGGCGATCTTCTCGACGTGATCCGGGAGAGCTGCGGCCTCATCGACTTCAAGGACGTCGCCGACGAGGCACGGACCTTCCTCAGCATGCCCGCATCCACGCCGATGCCGGCGAACCCACGTCAGGCGCCAGCGCCGCACGGATCGCCCGAGGCAGCCCGCCGCCTGATCGGCATGTCGCAGCCGATCACCGGCACGCTCGTACAATCGTACTTACGCGAACGCGGCATTACGGATTTACGCGGAACCGGAAACCTGCGCTTCCACCCGCGCTGCTATTATCGGCCCGACGAGCATTCTCCGACCGAGACCTGGCCGGCGATGATCGCAGCCGTCACCGACCTCCGCGACAGGATCACCGGAGCGCATCGGACCTGGCTCGACCCGCGACGCCGCGACAAGGCGCCACTCGACACGCCGAGGCGGGCGATGGGCGATCTTCTCGGCAACGCGGTGCGCTTCGGCACGGGCGGCGAAGTCATGGCGGCCGGCGAAGGCATCGAGACCGTACTGTCGGTCAGGCAGGTCTTGCCCGACATGCCGATGCTGGCGGCGCTCTCCGCAGCCCATCTCGCCGCCATCCTGTTCCCGGACACGCTGCGGCGGCTCTACGTCCTGCGCGACGACGATCCGGCCGGTGACGGTGCGCGCGACAGCCTGGTCGAACGGGCGAACGCGGCCGGCATCGAGGCGATCGTCATCTCGCCCCAGCTCGGCGACTTCAACGAGGATCTCCGCACCCTCGGCATCGACGCGCTCAGAAGCCAGACCCGGATGCAGATCGGGCCGCAGGACGTGGTGCGTTTCATGGCGCTAGTGGCATAGCCGGCAGGCAGGAAGGCGGCGGCGGTGCCGTCAGGCCCGTCCGGATGCCCCATACCGTCTGAGAGGACCGCGCCTCGGCCTTCGAGAGGGCGATCGGCCCACAGTCGGGCCGGCCCGGCAATGGCGGCGGCCGACTATTTTCCGGCGGCGCGTGCCGCGCCTTTCCATCGCGAGGCAAAATAGCCGGCCTTCGCCATCCTCCGCTGACGCTCCTGCCCTTCGCTGCGCTCCGGGTGCAGAGCCGTCCCGCCGATGGGCTTCGTCGCCATGAAGGCCGCGACGGTCGCGGTCCTACCGACGGAGCATCCCATGGACGACCACGACGACTTCGAACCCCACCACGAATCCTCACCCACCGACCACGTCCTCAACGAATTGCAGCTCCACGGCTACCGGCCCTTCGCCGACGAACCGGACCAGCGGCTTCTTCCGGACGGAAACGCAGTCGCGGGCGCCGTCGCCGACATCTTCGACGCGCTGATCGTCACGCTGGAGGACACACGCCTCGAACCCGACCTCGACGATCTCCTCTGGTCGACCGTCAACGTCTTCCATCGCGCCACCGAACGGATCGCACGCGAGCTCGACGATAACGAGCAGGCCCAGAAGCGCTCGCAGCGGGAACAGGACGGCAGCGAGGTGAAATCGGTCGAACTCGAGCGCCAGATCGCCGAGGGCATGACTCTCATCGAGCGCCAAGCCGCCTTCGAGCTCATGCGCGACCAGGCCGCCGAGCACTACGAGCGCCACGTCGGCAAGCCCTGGCTCCCGCGCAGCGGATCGAAGGTCAACCATCGCAATCTCACCTCGGCAATGATCGACAGCCGCGATTTCCTTATGGCGAAGAAGCGTGCCGAACAGGAAGTCCTTCTTCCTCCCGGCCCGAAGATCGTCGTCACCGGCGGGCTCGACTTCAACGATCACCCGCTGATCTGGGCCAAGCTCGACCAGGTGCACGAGAAGCACCCCGACATGGTCCTCGTTCACGGCAAGTCGCCGAAGGGCGCGGAGAAGATCGCCTCGCTCTGGGCGAAGAACCGCAACGTGCCGCAGATCGGCTTCGCGCCCGACTGGACGAAGCACGGCCGCGCAGCGCCCTTCAAGCGCAACGACGAGATGCTGGAGATCGTGCCGAAGGGCGTGATGCACTTCCCGGGCACGGGCATCAACGACAACCTCGCCGACAAGGCCAAGAAGCTCGGCATCCCGGTCTGGAAGTTCGGCGGCGCGTGAGCGCCGTCAGACTTCGCAATACTTGCCGATCGCGAGTATTATTGCGCGCCGGAATATCAGAAAGGAGACGCCGCTGAATCTCGACCTGGACCTTCCGCCGCGCTCAGAACCACTCATCATTCCCTGGCCATCGCCGGGAATGCCCGGTGGATTCCTTCAATTCAACGATCCCGAGACTTGGCGGAAATTCATCGTCAGCCTCGGCATCGACGAGCGCATCCCGGACGTCGTGCGCGCGAAGTTCGCACGAGCGCAGACGCTCTACCTCCTGGGCTGGGTCGACCTCGACGTGCTGAAAGCCGGCGAGCTTGCGGCGCTGATCGCCCTCGAACTCGCCACGATGGACCGATATGGCGACAAGATTCCGAAGAAGAGCCGCCCCTTCGCGGCGTTGCTGAAGCATATGGTCGACGTCGACGGCCTGACCGACGCGCACATCCCGATGACCGTCCGCACCGGCGGCACCGCGATCGGCTTCGTCACCGGCGACGCGAAGCCCAGCCTCAGCCAGCGGCGCAACGGCATGGCGCATGGCGATCCCTTCGACGGACTGCCGGTCGGCGGGCTGCTCGAGCTGGTTCGCGACCTTATCAACTATGCCTACCGGGACTTCATCGCCAACGCACCGGCATGGCGAATGCAGGTGCTTCCCGACTGACGGGACAGGACCGGCTCGCGGCGCCGAGCACCACACCCGCTTCTCTGCGCTGATCCTTGGTCAGACTGGCCGCTTGGTGCCATCAACCCGTAAAGGGTCGGCTATGCGAGCATGCCGCCGCTGCGGCTGCGCCTGCGCGGTGATTGCAGCGACCAGTCCGACACTTCGGGCGCCTGTCAGCGGGGGATGGTCCTCCGCTCGAAACAGGAGCCGGGTCGATGTCCCTCAAGCAAGCACATGCCTTCGCCTTCAGCCTCGCCACCTCGCTGATGGCCGCCATCGTCATCTTCCAGGCCGGCGACGGCACGCATTCCGTGATGCCCGCCAGCGAGTACGACGGCGACACCGCCGCGATTGTCCATGAGATCGATCCTTTCGCCTGACCGGGGCAACCCGGTCCGCCGAAGCGGAAATCCGCCGCGATTTCCGCTCCCGGCGCAGTCGACCTTCAGCTATAGTGCGGTCGCGCCGTGGTGGTGGTGGCAGGCGCAACCGTCAGACCTTTTGGCACGGAGGCCACCACTATGATCATCCTCGCTATACTCGCATCCCTCGCAGCAATAGGCCTGCTTTGCTGGCTGTTGTTCACGCTGGCCGTCTTCGCGCTGCCGGCCTTCGTCGGCTTCGCCGCAGGAGCCTGGGCCCACGGCACCGGCGCCGGCATTCCCGGCGCGATCCTGGTCGGCCTCGTCGCCGCGGCCGTCACCTTCGCGGTCGGCCAGCTCCTCATCACCTTCGCGCGGCCGATGTGGCTGAAGCTCTGCGTCGCCGTCATCTTCGTCGCGCCCGCCGCCGTCGCGGGCTTCCACGCCACCCATGGCATCGTGAAGCACCTGATGCCGTCGGACGCTTGGCAGATCACATTCTCCGTCGTCGGGGCCATCGCTGTCGGCATCACGGCCTTCGTCCGGGTCGCGGGAATGGCCACGGCCAGCGGCCCCACCGGCCGGGACCTCGCGCGGGCCTGACGTCACGCATGTCGTCATGGTGCGGGCCAGCGCGATGATCGAAGCGGCGATCCCCGTCAGGAGAATGGGCGGTTGCGGGGCTTGGAAAGCGGATCGTCGTTCGGCCCTGAGAGCGACCCACGGCGGGCGCAGGCGAAGCGTCAGCCGTCGTAGCGAGAACCGAGATCCGTTGATGCGGGGACGTCCGCCGGAGGCAGGCCGGGTCAGGATGCCGTGATCGGCCCAGACAAAGGACGACAGCTCGCCGGTGAGGTTCGTGGCGATGTCATCTTGGCGGCAGCGGCGGGCCGCCATCTCTTCCTTTCTGTCCGTCACGCGACCGCTCCAAACGGCCTCTCCAATGGCCTGATCTGGCCGAAGGCCGGCTTCGCCTCGATCGCCTATGACGCAACAGCCGCGTCAAACTTTCTTCCCCTGCCGGCTGCGCCGTCATTCCTCGCGAGACAAGAAAGCCCTCCTTAGCTGTCAGGCCCCTTCGGGGTGCGCCGTCGATCGCCTCCGGCCAACCGATCGCCATCGAGGCCGCAATGGTGCGGCTCGGGAACGGAAAACGGAGACTTACAATGGCGACCATCGGCACCTTCAAGAAGAGCGGCTCGAACGAGTTCACCGGCGACATCGTCACCCTCAGCGTCCAGGCCAAGAACGTACGCATCGTCCCCGACCAGCGCGCCACCGGCGAGAACGCTCCCAGCCACCGGGTCCTGGTCGGCCGCGCCGAGATCGGCGCCGCCTGGTCCAAGCGCTCCAACGAGGGCCGCGACTATCTGGGCCTCAAGCTCGACGATCCGAGCTTCAACGCACCGATCTACGCCAACCTGTTCGACGACGAAGGCGAAGACACCTTCTCGCTGATCTGGTCCCGCCCCAACGGGCGGCGCGGCGACTGAGGCTCCGCGCAAGGCCCCGGCCGGAAGGTCGGGGCCTTCGGTTGTGACAGCCAAGCGACCGAATCAGTCGCCGCGTTTTTGGATCGCACCGAGCCCTCGCAGGCACTTCTTGCTAGAAAATCACGCCGAGAACGACTATTATAGTCGTAGTTTTGGCGTGCGCGTAGGTCCGTATGGGAGGTGATCATGCATGATCACCGCCCGACAGTTTCGGGCCGCACGCGCGTTGCTGGGTTGGACACAGGAGACGCTCGCTGACAAGGCCCGGGTCTCATTGACTGCGCTCAAGCGCCTCGAATCCACCAGTGGTCTCGAGGTCTTTGAGAGTACGCGCGATGAGGTACGAAGGGCCTTCGAACGCGCCGGCATCGTCTTCCTGAACTCCGATCAGGGCAAGGGAGTGCTACTCGTCGATGCAAAGAAGGAAACCTGACGTTCGACACCTCGCCGCGTTGGCTCAACCTCCCGCAGCCGGGCCTTGCGTCATCCTTCCGATAAAATCATCGTTAACAATTCCCTCCGGATTGGATACATCTCGCGATCGGGGGATGTTGTGACCAAAGACGACTTTCTTGATCAGCCGCCGTCCGGGGCAGCGCTCACGGCCTATGACCACGCACATCTGAAGCTCTACGTCCGGCTGCTCGACGCCGAGAGTGAGGGCGCGGATTGGCGTGAGGTCGTCGCGGTGCTGTTCAATCTCGATGCGGGCGCCGATCCGGAGCGCGCCTTGCACGTCTACACCAGCCATCTCGACCGCGCGAAATGGATGACGAAAAGCGGCTTCTGCGAGCTTCTTCAGTGTCGCCTTCATTAAGGTGATGCGCAAACCGCATCACGTCGCGCCCACTTCGTCCTTCCCCCGCCTCGTTCAACCGGGAATCGTATCTGCCGCATAACTCGCGTTGCACGAATTTGCGCAGAGGCAGAGAAGGATGTCCGAAGATGAAGATTGGCGGTCCGAGGCCGCCTATGACTACATCGATAAGTTGACCCCCGGCGATCTTGCTTGGGAGTTCTTGCGTCGTAACCCCGATTATCGGAACGCATACCGTGACTTGGTAGCCACCGGGCGCCTTACCGAAGCTATCGCTCAGGAATTCGCTGAACGATGGGGGTTGCGATTTCGTCGCCGACCCTCGCAACTCGGCGCTAATCCAGCCGATCTTCTGGACCCCGCAAACCGATCCCGCGACACTTCCGTTCACCGTCGGACCTAACCCGGCGAGACATCTCCGCCTCCGCGTTGAGGATCTTCACGCCCACGCCATCATCGAGCATGATCCTGGTCTGATCCGGCTCGTACTGCGCGGCGAACCCCACGACGTCGCCCTGATCGGCGTTGATGATGCCCGCCCTCTTGGCGCGTTCATCATGTTCGATGAACTGACACCCGACCGGCTGACCGCGGTTGAACGCCTCTGGCACGCTATGTTCGGCAAGCGCGTGCCGCCCGATCCACGCCTGACGCCACAAAGACGTCAGCGCGCCCGCCAGATGTTGCGCGCCATCGACGCGCGCGCGAGCGGCGCCATCTACCGCACCGTCGCGGAGCATCTCTTCCCCCAGCACAAGATCGATGCAGCATCCTGGGTCGGCGACCCGATCCGGGAGATCACCATCCGTCTTGCCCGCGACGGCATGAAGCTCGTTCGCGGCGGCTATCGGACATTGCTGCGTCGCCCACGCCGGGATCGCTGATACCCGCTCGCGTGTCGATTTTAGCATCTTACTTCGACATCGTCCGGGGCGCCGTCTTCGCGCCACCGTGCTCGCAACCCGCCGCTTATTCGCAGCGGCCACCCGCGAGACCACGGAGGTTCGATCATGGCCGAAAAAGCCGCCAATCTACCGCCACGATACCTGAGAACGCAGGAGGCAGCCCGCTTCCTCGGGCTTTCCGAGCGCACCCTCGAAAAGCATCGCACCTACGGGACCGGCCCGACCTACCGCAAACTCGGCGGCCGCGTCGTCTATTCCGTTGACGACCTTCAAGCCTGGGCTGATCGCGGTCTCGTCACCTCGACCTCCGATCCGCGCGGCGGCACCGTTCTTCCGGCCAAGCGCCAGGCCGTCTCCCCTGCGGTCGCCGAACGTTTCCCGCGCTGAGTCCGGGCATGTCGGCGCGCCATCACAGCAGCGAACGCGAGCAGCTCGATCTCTTCCGGGCGCTGCCCGGCGATCTCGCGCTGCGCGATGCGCAGGACCTGATGGCGTACCCGTTCTTCGCGCTCGGCAAGTCCAAGCGGGTGGCGCCTATCGACTTCAAAACCGGCTCCATCGTCATCCGTGTCGAAGCCGTCCCCGAGCA
The DNA here is from genome assembly GCF_057809895.1 of Rhizobium sp. FG113. Classification (NCBI taxonomy): domain Bacteria; kingdom Pseudomonadati; phylum Pseudomonadota; class Alphaproteobacteria; order Hyphomicrobiales; family Rhizobiaceae; genus Rhizobium; species Rhizobium sp. FG113. The sequence continues at coordinate 261,810 of NZ_JBMDKV010000002.1, forward strand.
CGGCATGGCCACCATCTGGGATGCCGACGTGCTGATCTGGGCGGCCTCCCAGATCGTCGAGGCACGAGACCACGGATTGCGCCCATCGCGTCTGATGGCGACCACGCCCTACGAGATTCTTCAGTTCATCGGCCGCGGCGTCAGCCTGCGGGACTATGAGCGGCTGAAGGCCGCGCTCGACCGACTTCAGTCGACCACCATCGCGACGTCGATCCGCCAGCCGACGGAGCGGCGGCTGCACCGCTTCTCCTGGATCAACGAGTGGAAAGAGCGCGCCGACGGCAAAGGCCGCCCGCTCGGCCTCGAGCTGATCGTGCCGGACTGGTTCTACGCCGCCGTGCTCGACGACGCGCTCGTACTGACGATCGACCGCAATTATTTCGGCCTGACGGGCGGCCTGGAGCGCTGGCTCTATCGCCTCGTGCGCAAGCACGGCGGCAAGCAGGAATTCGGCTGGAGCTTCGATTTTCCGCATCTCCACGCCAAGTCCGGCTCGCTCTCGCCGCTCAAGCATTTCGCCTACGACCTGCGGGACATCGTCCGCCGGCAGCCTCTGCCGGGCTACCGCCTGACCATCGAGCAGGGCCTCGGCGGACCGGAAATCCTCTCCTTCGTGCCGACCGACCCGGATGCCCTCGGCATCCCGCGCCGTCGTCGCCGGAGCAACTCTCGCCCTGGGGATAAGCTGTGAATCGTCTCGTGCTATCAGGGACCGGCACTATCGTGCCATCGGGGACCGGACTCTCGTGCTATCGGGGACCGGAATCATCGATTCCTCGCGGTGAATCAGTAGCTTGCGAGCCCTCTAACTTATCTAACTTAGATTCCTACGGAATCTTTCTAACGCGACCGCGTTTTTCGGCCGCTGTGGACGAGTCCCCGATCGCCGGGAGATCGTCATGATCGTCGCGCTGCTCAACCAGAAGGGCGGCGTCGGCAAGACCACGCTCGCCCTGCACCTTGCTGGCGAATGGGCTCGCCGTGGACAGCGCGTCACGCTGATCGACGCCGATCCGCAAGGGTCTGCGCTCGACTGGTCCCAGCAACGCAGCCGGGAGGGGCTGGAGCGGTTGTTCGGTGTCGTCGGCCTGGCCCGCGACACGCTCCACCGAGAAGCGCCGGAACTGGCCCGCAACGCCGACCATGTCGTGATCGACGGCCCGCCCCGTGTCGCCGGGCTGATGCGCTCGGCGCTGCTCGCCGCCGATCTCGTGCTGATCCCGGTGCAGCCATCGCCGCTCGATGGCTGGGCCTCCGCCGAAATGCTCGCGCTGCTCGGCGAGGCGCGCATCTATCGCCCGCAGCTCGCCGCACGCTTCGTGCTGAACCGCTGCGCGGCCCGCACGGTTCTGGCCCGCGAGACCGCCGAGACGCTGGCGGATCACGACCCGCCCTTGCTCTCGACGACGATCGGCCAGCGCATCGTCTTCGCCGATGTCGTTCAGACCGGCCGGCTCGCCGCCGAGCAGGACGAGAATTGCCCTGGCGCGCGCGAGATCGCCGCGCTCGCAGCGGAAGTCGCGAGGATCGGCGCATGAGCGAACGGTCCCCGAAGCGCAGTTTTGCGGCGCGTCCGGCCGATCCCGAAGACTGGATCAAGGCGCCCGAACGCCATGCCTCCCGCAGTCAGCCCGCCGAGGACTTCTCGGCCCGGCTGACGATCGACGTCACCGCCGACATGCGCGGCCGCATCAAGATCGCCGCCTTTCAGCGCGGCCAGACCGTCGCCGACATGCTGCGTGCGCTGTTCGAGCGCGAGTTTCCACCCCCGTCAGGAGAAGGACAATGACCGGCCTTGTCGCCGTGCCAAAACGCGTCGGCCGTGCTGCCGACGAGCTGCCGCCCGAAGCGTTCACCCAGGTCGAACTCGTCTGGATCGAGAAGCACACGGAGTACTGGGTCCGCTTCGGCCGCGAGCGGCGCGAGCAGATCCTCGACCGCCGCCGTCGCATCCTCTTCTTCCCTCCCGGCAGCGTCTTCGCGCTCGTGCGCTGGGCGGCCAACGAGCACGGCACTGTCCTCTCGCGGCTCGACATCCTGCGCACGGTCGAGCGCAACGCAGCGTGCCAGACCGTTCCGACGGTCGCGCCCGGCGCAGAGGTTCTGCTGCATGTCGATGGCTGGCCGAAGGTCGAGCGCGTGCTCCAGCTCATCGACGCCATCGAGGCGCGCGGCATCGACCCGATCGACGTTTCGCCGGACCATTGGCGCCACGTCCACAACCGGATGACCGTCGGCGAAACGCCACGCGCTTATGGCCTTCGGCAGCATCGCGCATTTCTCCTGCGCCGGGAGATCGGCGCATGACCCGGCTCTCCTATGCCATCGTCACGACAGTGGCCGTGTCGCTTCTCGGCATCGCCTCCGTGGCATCGTTCGCGCCGAAGCTGATCTGGAACGCGTCCGCCAGCACGCCCGTCGGCTTCTACACGATAGAAGAACCCGGCCCGGTCGCCGTGACCGATCTGGTCGCGGTGGATGCCCCCGAGCCACTCGCCACTTTCCTGTCCGACGGCGGCTACCTGCCGCGCGGCGTGCCGCTGTTGAAGCGCGTCGCCGCGCTACCGGGACAGCGGGTCTGCCGGTCCGGGCTCGCCATCACGGTCGACGGTGTACCGATGGGTGAAGCCCTTGATCGCGATCGTCGCGGTCGCCCGCTCCCGATCTGGCAGGGCTGCCGGTTGGTCGCGAACGGCGAACTGTTCCTGATGAACTGGCAGGTCCGCGACAGCCTCGACGGCCGCTATTTCGGCCCGCTTCCGGCCACCGCCGTGATCGGCCGGGCCACCCCCCTCTACACCGACGAGGACGGCGATGGCCGCTTCGTCTGGCGCGCGCCGACGCGGTGACGGCCCGCCCATGACCCTGCCCACCGCAATCTGAAGGAGACGACCCATGCCCGTGATCGGTCAATTCATGCGCGAAAATGATGGCTTCATCGGCCACCTGACGACGCTGTCCTTGCATCAGGACATCATCATCGTCGCGGCCGAACCGTCCGATGCCGAGAACGCGCCGGACTACCGCGTCCATGTGCTTGACACCATAAGCAACGAGACCGGCGCGGAGATCGGCGCGGGCTGGAAGCGCACCGGCGAGAAGGCCGGCGAATACGTCTCGCTGCAGCTCGACGATCCGACCTTCGAACATCCGATCCGCGCCAATCTGTTCCAGTCGGCCGACGACAAGTCCGCCTGGGGCCTGCACTGGAATCGCCCGCCGAAGCGCGGCGAGCGGGACTAACGATGCCCGCCGCGCGCCGTCAGCCTGCCGTCGGAGGGAGGATCACCCTCCGACGTGCAGCCCTCCTTCTCCTTTCCGGCCTGATCCTCGCCGCGCCGGGGGCGAGCCCGGCCGGAGCACAGCAGGCGTCCGCCGAGCGGCCGTCGCGCAGTGATCCCTATGGTGCTTTTATCACCGAGGCGGCGCAGCGGTTCGGCGTCCCGGAAGCGTGGATTCGCGCCGTCATGCGCGTCGAAAGCGCCGGCGACGTGCGCGCCATCTCGTCGGCCGGGGCGATGGGCCTGATGCAGATCATGCCCGCCACATGGGCCGAACTGCGCGTTCGCCATCGACTCGGCAGCAACCCCTACGATCCTCGCGACAACATCCTGGCGGGCGCCGCGTATCTGCGCGACATGCACGATCGCTACGGATCGCCCGGTTTCCTGGCGGCCTACAACGCCGGACCGGGCCGTTACGAAGAGTATCTCGCCGGTCGCCCATTGCCGGCCGAGACGCGCGCCTATGTCACGACGCTCGCCCCAATTGTCGGCGGCGGAGAACTCGCCGGCCCAGTCGTGGTGGCGGCTGCCGATCCGCTCGCCTGGACGCGGGCGCCGCTCTTCGTCGTGCAGTCGGCCGGCAGCGGACCTGCCGCGCCAACGCAGTCCGAAGGCGCGCCCGGTAACAGCACGGCGTCTGCACCGGAGCGCGATCAAGGCCCGGCGGCTTCGCGCACCGATGGCCTTTTCGTCGCGCGCAATGTCGCCGGTGGCCCGCAATGACCGCGTTCGCACCCGTTCGCATTGTGGCGTGGTCTGGCGGGCAAATGGCGGTCCGGAGAGGAGGAGCAGTCAGCACAACCGCACGATGGCGAGATAAAAGCGCGCGAGGTGCGGCTTGGTGCGGTCGTGTTTTTTCAGAGACTTATGGCGCATTTGCGCGAGGTGCGCCTGATCGGCGCAGCCTGCGCTCTCGCGTTTTATTGAGGAATTTCCTTGGCTTTGCGCGATGTGCGGGGCCTTGGCCATGAGCGGAGAGGACGATTTCCGCATTCGCCCTGGCCGCATCCGCTCGACCCGGGCTCAAGCTGCGCGGCCCTTTATCGCGCAGGCGCTGGCAGCCGCGCAGCGAGCCGGTGGACGCGTCTCGCGCTCCGGCCAGATCAGCAAGGGCAATCGCTCGCGGTTTGGACGCGGACAGCGCGCGACCGTGCAGGCCAATCGGCTGCTCACGAGCCGATCGCGAAACACGGTCATCAAGACACGCGTCGTCCGTCATAGCGCGCGGGCTGCGCCGCTCTCCACCCACCTCAGCTATCTCCGCCGCGAGGGCGTCACCCGGGATGGGGAGAAGGCCCACCTGTTTGGTGCCGAGACCGAGGACTCCGATCCGAAGGCCTTCGCCGAGCGCACCCAGGACGATCGGCATCACTTCCGGTTCATCGTCTCACCAGAGGACGCGACCGAGATGAGCGACCTCAAGACCTATGCCCGCGAACTGATGGGGCAGATGGAGAAGGACCTGGGCACGAAGCTCGACTGGGTCGGCGTCGATCACTGGAACACCGACAACCCGCATGTCCATATCATCCTGCGGGGACGGACTGACGACGGCCAGGACCTCGTCATCTCCCGCGACTACATCAAGGAAGGCATGCGCGCCCGCGCGCAGGACCTCGTCACCCAGGAGCTGGGACCGCGCACCGATCACGAGATCCGCCGCAACCTGGGGCGTCAGGTCGAGGCGGAACGCTGGACCGATCTCGATCGCCAGATTGCCCGCGATAGCTATCGCACCGGCGTCGCCGACCTCGCCCCACATCCCGATCGGCAGCCAGACGAATTCCACGCGCTGAAGGTCGGTCGGCTGCGCAAGCTGGAGACACTCGGCCTCGCCGATCAGGTCGGCCCCGGCCAATGGGTCGTATCGGAGAATGCCGAGAAGACGCTGCGCGCGCTCGGCGAGCGTGGCGACATCATCAAGCGCATCCACCGCGGCCTGACTGAACGCGGCATCGAACGCGGCGCCGCGAGCTATGTGCTCGCCGGCGAGAGCATCGACGATCCGGTCATCGGCCGGCTGGTCGACCGCGGCCTCGATGACGAGCTGAAGGGCACGGCCTATGCCGTAGTCGACGGCACCGACGGGCGCACCCACCACATCAAGCTCGCCGATCTCGACGCCGCCGGCGACAGCGCACCGGGTTCGATCGTCGAGCTGCGCAAGTTCGACGACGCGCAGGGCCGCCGGCGTGTCGCGCTCGCCGTTCGCTCGGATCTCGATATTGAGCGGCAGGTCCATGCGACCGGCGCCACCTGGCTCGACCGGCAGGCGATCGCCCGCGAGCCGGTAGCCCTTGGCGGTGGCGGCTTCGGCGCGGAGGTGCGCCAAGCGATGGACCGACGTGCCGAGCATCTCGTTGGCCAGGGCCTCGCCGAGCGGCAGACGCGCGGCGTCAGCTTCTCGCCGGGCCTCATCGAAACCTTGCGCCAGCGCGAGGTCGAAGCGCTCGGCGAAAAGCTCGCGGCCGAAACCGGGCGTCCGTTCACCAAGGCCGGATCGGGCGAGTATGTGGCGGGCACCTACCGCCAGCGCTTCGCGCTCGCCTCGGGCCGCTTCGCCATGATCGACGACGGCCTCGGGTTCCAGCTCGTGCCCTGGTCGCCCTCCCTCGAACGGCAGCACGGTCAGCACGTCTCGGGCGTCTCGCGCGGCCCCGGCGGCGTCGACTGGAGCTTCGGCCGCAATCGCGGCCTCGGCATGTAACCCAACTAAGAAAGGAGTGCCCGCCATGTCGGCGACGAAGATCCTCTGGGGCCAGATCCTCACCGTCTTCCTGATCGTGCTGATGACGACCTGGGGCGCGACGCAATGGACGGCCTATCGTCTTGGCTTCCAGCCTCAGCTCGGCCAGCCCTGGTTCGAGCTCGTCGGATGGCCGATCTACTATCCGCCGGCCTTCTTCTGGTGGTGGTATTTCTATGACGCCTATGCCCCGCCGATCTTCGTCGAGGGCGCCTATATCGCAGCGTCCGGCGGGTTCATCTCCATCGCCGTCGCCATCGGCATGTCCGTGTGGCGGGCACGCGAAGCGAAGAATGTGGAGACCTACGGCTCAGCCCGCTGGGCGCGGCCTGAAGAGGTGAAGGCCGCCGGCCTCCTCGGTCCAGACGGCGTCGTGCTCGGCAGGCATGAGCGCGAGTATCTTCGCCACGACGGCCCGGAGCATGTGCTGTGCTTCGCGCCGACACGTTCCGGCAAGGGCGTGGGCCTGGTCGTGCCGTCGCTCCTGACCTGGCCGGGCTCGGCGATCGTTCACGACATCAAGGGCGAGAACTGGACCCTGACCGCCGGCTACCGCGCCCGGCACGGCCGCGTGCTGCTGTTCGATCCCACAAACGCGAAGTCGGCGGCCTACAATCCGCTGCTCGAGGTGCGCCGCGGCGAATGGGAAGTCCGTGACGTGCAGAACATCGCCGACATTTTGGTTGACCCGGAAGGCTCGCTCGAGAAGCGGAACCACTGGGAGAAGACGTCGCACGCGCTTCTGGTCGGCGCGATCCTGCACGTCCTCTATGCCGAGGCCGACAAGACATTGGCGGGTGTCGCGGCCTTCCTGTCCGATCCGAAGCGGCCGATCGAATCGACGCTCGCGGCGATGATGAAGACCGCCCATCTCGGCGAGGCCGGGCCTCATCCGGTGATCGCCAGCGCGGCTCGTGAACTGCTCAACAAGTCGGACAACGAGCGGTCGGGCGTGCTGTCGACCGCGATGTCCTTTCTCGGTCTGTATCGCGATCCGGTGGTCGCGGAAGTAACCCGCCGCTGCGACTGGCGCATCGCTGACGTGGTCGGCGGCAAGCGTCCGACGACGCTCTACCTCGTGGTCCCGCCATCCGACATCAATCGGACCAAGCCACTGATCCGCCTAATCTTGAATCAGGTTGGACGCCGGTTGACGGAGGACTTGCAGGCTAAGGGCAACCGGCACCGCCTGCTGCTCATGCTCGATGAGTTTCCCGCGCTCGGCCGCCTCGACTTCTTCGAGAGCGCGCTCGCTTTCATGGCCGGTTACGGCCTCAAGGCCTTCCTCATCGCGCAATCGCTGAATCAGATCGAGAAGGCCTACGGCCCTAACAACTCAATTTTGGACAATTGCCATGTCCGCGTGAGCTTCGCGACCAATGACGAGCGCACGGCCAAACGCGTTTCGGATGCCCTCGGCACCGCGACCGAGATGAAGGCGATGAAAAACTATGCTGGCCACCGGCTATCGCCCTGGCTCGGCCACTTGATGGTATCGCGCTCGGAGACCGCCCGACAGTTGCTGACGCCCGGCGAGATCATGCAGCTCCCGCCCTCCGACGAGATCGTCATGGTCGCCGGCATTCCGCCGATCCGGGCGAAGAAGGCCCGCTACTACGAGGATCGCAGATTTCAGGAACGCATCCTCACGCCGCCCACACTCACCAAGCCGGCGAGCGCAATGACCGACGACTGGAGCACGCTCGCCATACCGGCGGCTCCCAAGCTGAGCACGGTCATCGCAGTGCAGGACGGGTCCGATGACGATCCGACGGATTCCGAACGCCGGCATCAACCCGAACTGAGCCGGACCCAGGCCGTCGAGCGAAAGCCGGTGCTCGAAAATGAATTCGAGATCGATCCCCGTGACGATGTCGACGAGGATGCCGCACGCCTGAGCCGCATGACGCAGACGATGCGCCAAGTCGCCCGCCAAGCCTCGCTCGATCCGGGCGACGGTATCGAACTTTAGGATGTGTCGGTGAGCAAGCCTCCGAAAAAGCAACGCCTCTCCGTGTATCTCGACCCGGATGTCATGAAGGCGCTCGCGGCCCATGCGGCGCGGCGAGACCTGTCCCTATCGCTGGTTGCCGAGGCTGGCATTGCTTCGTTTCTCTCGCCGGACGCCGCTGAGCGGCAGGAGGCAGCCACGACGAAGCGGCTCGATCAACTCGACCGTCGCCTGGCGCGAATGGAGCGCGACCTCGGCATATCGGTCGAGACGCTAGCTGTATTCATCCGTTTCTGGCTGACGTCCAATCCGCCGTTGCCGGAGCCGGCCCAGGTCGCGGCACGCGCCAAGGCGGCCGAGCGCTACGAAGCCTTCGTGACCGCGCTCGGCCGACGACTCGCGCAGGGACCGAAGCTCAGACAGGAGATTGCGGAAGACATCCCGCCCGCGCGTGACGCGGAATAATCACTGATCCGCGCATCACAAGTATTCGGGCGTTCCGCCGTTTTCCTGTCTTTGTACGCCACAGTACGACTGCCACATCATGGTTGTTGTCAGGCCATGATTTCTGCCTCTTCTACTCATCCCCGATCCAGGGCCGCGCATCGCGGACCCGCAAGAGAACGGGGACGACGTGGCGGCACCTCACCAGAAATCGGAGGCGATCCTTCGCGGCGCGCGCATGCTGCGCACAGCCCTCGGGTCAGCGATCGCCACGTTTCTGGAAGATCCCGCGATCGTCGAGGTGATGCTCAATCCCGATGGGCGGCTCTGGGTCGACCGGCTTTCAGAGGGTCTTTCCGACACCGGTGAACGACTGTCGCCCGCCGATGGCGAGCGGATCATTCGCCTTGTCGCCCATCACGTCGGCGCCGAAGTTCATCCAGGCGCCCCGCGGGTCTCGGCCGAACTGCCCGAGACGGGGGAGCGGTTCGAGGGGCTGTTGCCTCCCGTGGTGTCCGCGCCGGCTTTCGCGATCCGCAAGCCCGCCGTCGCTGTGTTCACGCTCGGCGACTATGTGGCGTCCGGAATCATGGCGGCGGATCAGGCCGAAACGCTGCGCCAGGCCGTTGCCGATCGGCGCAACATCCTCGTCGCCGGCGGAACCTCGACCGGCAAGACGACCCTCACCAACGCGCTGCTGGCAGAGGTCTCGAAGACCTCGGATCGCGTCGTCCTGATCGAGGACACGCGCGAGCTGCAATGCGCCGCGCCCAACCTCGTCGCCATGCGGACGAAGGACGGCGTCGCCTCGCTCTCCGATCTTGTTCGCTCCTCGCTCCGCCTGCGACCCGACCGCATTCCCATCGGCGAGGTCCGCGGCTCCGAGGCGCTCGATCTTCTCAAGGCTTGGGGCACCGGCCACCCGGGAGGCGTGGGGACGATCCACGCCGGCACCGCCATCGGCGCGCTGCGCCGAATGGAACAGCTTATCCAGGAAGCCGTCGTCACGGTCCCCCGCGCGCTGATCGCCGAGACGATCGATCTGGTCGCCGTGCTCTCCGGCCGCGGCGCCTCGCGCCGGCTTGCCGAACTCGCCCGCATCGAGGGCCTCGGCCCCAACGGCGACTACCGCGTCACGCCCGCAAGCCAACCCCTCACAGGAGACCCGTCATGATCAAGCATGCTTTGCGCTTTCGCCGCCACATCGCCACGGCGGCGTCCGTCACCTTCCTCACGCTCGCACTGGCACCGGCCGCGCATGCGTCGGGCTCATCGATGCCGTGGGAAGCCCCGCTCCAGTCGATCCTGGAATCGATCGAGGGACCGGTCGCCAAGATCATCGCGGTCATGATCATCATCATCACCGGGCTGACGCTGGCCTTCGGTGACACGTCGGGTGGCGCCCGCAAGCTGATCCAGATCGTGTTCGGCCTGTCGATCGCCTTCGCCGCATCCAGCTTCTTCCTGTCGTTCTTCTCGTTCGGCGGCGGGGCGCTCGTCTGATGGCCGACGGCGCGGATCATGGCGGCGAGGTTCCGGGCTTTTCCGTGCCCGTCCACCGGGCGCTGACCGAGCACATCCTGCTCGGCGGCGCCCCACGTTCGCTCGCCATCCTCAACGGCACACTGGCGGCCGCGCTCGGTCTCGGCCTCCGCCTCTGGCTAGTGGGTCTCGCCCTTTGGGCGGTGGGGCACTTCGCGGCCGTCTGGGCAGCCAAGCGCGATCCGCAGTTCGTCGACGTCGTGCGCAAGCATCTGCGCATCCCCGGCCACCTGTCGGTCTGAGGAGCGACACCGATGATGAACCTTGCCGAATATCGTAATCGTAACACCCGGCTCGCCGACTTCCTTCCCTGGGTCGCGCTGGTCGGCGAAGGCGTCGTACTGAACAAGGACGGCAGCCTGCAACGCACTGCACGCTTTCGCGGACCTGACCTCGACAGCGCCGTACCGGCCGAGCTGGTCGCGGTCGCCGGCCGCCTCAACAATGCCTTTCGCCGCCTCGGCTCCGGCTGGGCCATCTTCGTCGAGGCACAGCGGCACGGCGCTGCGACCTATCCCGCCAGCATGTTCGCCAACAGCGCCTCGGCGCTGGTCGATGCCGAACGCAAGGCCGATTTCGAGGAAGCCGGCGCGCATTACGAGTCCAGCTACTTCCTCACCTTTCTCTATCTGCCCCCGGCCGAGGATGCGGCGCGCGCCGAAACCTGGCTCTACGAGGGCCGCGAACATACCGGCGTTGACGCACATGAGATCGTGCGCGGCTTCGCCGACCGCACCGACCGCATCCTCAACCTCATCGACGCTTTCATGCCGGAATGCGCGTGGCTCGATGATGCCGAGACGCTGACCTACCTGCATTCGACCATCTCGACGAAACGGCATCGAGTCCGTGTTCCCGAGACGCCGATGTATCTCGACGCGCTGCTGGCCGATCAGCCGCTCACAGGCGGCCTCGAGCCCCGGCTTGGCAACGCGCATCTGCGCATCCTCACCGTCGTCGGCTTCCCGACCGCGACCACGCCCGGCATTCTCGACGAGCTGAACCGGCTGGCCTTTCCCTACCGCTGGTCGACGCGCGCGGTACTGCTCGACAAGACCGACGCCACCAAGCTGCTGACCAAGATCCGGCGGCAATGGTTCGCCAAGCGCAAGTCGATCGCGGCCATCCTCAAGGAAATCATGACGAACGAGGCCTCGGCGCTCGTCGACACCGATGCGGCGAACAAGGCGGCCGACGCCGACATGGCGCTGCAGGAGCTGGGCGCCGATTATGCCGGCCAGGCCTATGTGACGGCCACGATCACGGTCTGGGACGACGATCCGCGCATCGCCGCCGAGAAGCTCCGGCTGGTCGAGAAAATCATTCAGAGCCGCGACTTCACCGCGATGGCCGAGACCATCAATGCCGTGGACGCCTGGCTAGGTTCGCTGCCCGGCCACGTCTACGCCAACGTCCGGCAGCCACCCATCAGCACATTGAATCTCGCCCACATGATCCCGCTGTCGGCGGTGTGGGCGGGACCGGAACGGGACGAGCACTTCGATGCACCCCCACTGCTTTACGGCAGAACGGAGGGCTCGACCCCGTTCCGGCTTTCCATCCACGTCGGCGATGTCGGTCATACGCTGATCGTCGGGCCGACCGGCGCCGGCAAGTCGGTGTTGCTCGCACTCATGGCGCTCCAGTTCCGGCGCTATCCGCAATCCCAAGTCTTCGCTTTCGACTTCGGCGGATCGATCCGCGCCGCGGCGCTCGCCATGCGTGGTGACTGGCATGACCTGGGCGGTGGCCTAACGGACGGCGCCGACGACAGGGTGTCGCTGCAACCGCTGGCCCGCATCGACGACGTCGCGGAGCGGGCCTGGGCCTCCGACTGGCTGATCGCGATCCTCTCCCGCGAGAGCGTAACGGTCACGCCCGAGGTCAAGGAGCATCTCTGGTCGGCCCTGACCTCGCTGGCATCGGCGCCCGTCGCGGAGCGCACGTTGACGGGCCTCTCCGTCCTGCTCCAGTCCAACGACCTGAAGCAGGCGCTCCGACCCTATTGTGTCGGCGGGCCCTATGGTCGGCTGCTCGACGCTGAGGCCGAGCATCTCGGCGAAGCCGATGTTCAGGTCTTCGAGACCGAGGGATTGATCGGCACCGGTGCTGCCGCCGCCGTGCTGGCCTATCTCTTCCACCGTATCGAGGACCGCCTCGACGGGCGGCCGACGCTGCTCATCGTCGATGAGGGCTGGCTCGCGTTGGACGACGACGGTTTCGCCGGTCAGCTCCGCGAGTGGCTGAAGACGCTCCGGAAGAAGAACGCCAGCGTTATCTTCGCCACCCAATCCCTCTCCGATATCGACGGATCGGCGATTGCGCCCGCCATCATCGAGAGCTGCCAGACCCGCATCCTGCTCCCGAACGAACGCGCGATCGAGCCGCAGATCACCGCCATCTATCGCCGCTTCGGCCTAAACGATCGCCAGATCGAGATCCTCGCGCGGGCGATGCCCAAGCGCGACTACTACTGCCAGAGCCGCAGGGGAAACAGGCTCTTCGAGCTGGGCCTGTCGGATGTGGCGCTCGCGCTTTGCGCGGCCTCGTCGAAACAGCATCAGGCACTGATCGCCGCGGTTCACGCCCGTAGCGGCACGGACGGGTTTCTCACCGAGTGGCTGGCCGAAAACCGGCTCGCCTGGGCCGCCGACCTCGTAGCCGACCTCACCAACGTCACCCCCCAACATAATCCGGAGGCACGCCCATGACCCGTTCCGTTCATTCCCGCTCGCGCGCGCTGCGCATGAGCGCCGCGCTACTCGCCGCGCCGCTCGCGCTGTCGCCGATCTTCGCCCCGCCGGCAGCCGCGCAGTGGGTCGTCTACGATCCGACCAACTACGCCCAAAACGTCCTGACGGCCGCTCGCACGCTTCAGCAGGTCAATCAGCAGATCACCCAGCTTCAGAATGAAGCCACCATGCTGATCAACCAGGCGCGCAATCTGGCGAGCCTGCCTTACTCCTCGCTGCAGCAGCTTCAGCAGTCCGTCCAGCGAACCCAGCAGCTCCTGCAACAAGCGCAGGGCATCGCCTACGATGTCCAGCGCATCGACCAGGCGTTCACGTCGACCTACGGCAACGCCTCGATGTCGGCCTCCGATCAGGCGCTCGTCGCCGGAGCGCGCGAGCGCTGGCAGAACACCGTCGGCGGTTTGCAGGACGCCATGCGCGTGCAGGCGGGCGTCGTCGGCAACATCGACACCAATCGCGGCGAGATGTCGGCACTGGTCGGCCAGAGCCAGGGCGCGACGGGCGCCTTGCAGGCGACACAGGCCGGCAATCAGCTTCTCGCCCTTCAAGCCCAGCAGCTCGCCGACCTCACCGCCGTCGTCGCCGCCAACGGGCGTGCCCAGAGCCTTTCCGAGGCCGAGCGCGCCGCCGCGGCTGAACAGGGTCGCGAACAGCGTCGCCGATTTCTGACGCCAGGCAGCGGCTATCAGCCCGGCAACGCCCGCATGTTCCCGAGCGGCAACTGAGGACGTGGTCATGGACGGCAAGATGCTCGCGCGGGTCGGGGCGGTTGTATTCGTCGCGGTCGCGGTCACCGCCACGGCGATCGAGATGACCCGGAAGGAGGAGCCGCCCGAGCTATGGCCGTCCGGCCGCGCCACTCAATCGCAGAGCGATCCGCTGCGTGACGAGTTGATCCGTTGCCAGGCGCTCGGCGAAGCCGGCCCGCGCGATTCAGCTTGCCTACGCGCCTGGGCGGAAAACCGTCACCGCTTCCTCGCGCCTGGCGCGCGGCCCGCCGAGCGGTTGCCGGACATGCCGCCCGCGCAGCGCGATGGCCTCACGCCTCAGTCGGAACGAAGCAACGCACCAGCCGCGACGCCCGCCACGCCTGAGCTCGACGAGGCGCGATAGCATCATGGGCAGCACCGGCGTCATCGACCACTTCCTCGAGGTTTTCACCCGCTATATCGACAGCGGGTTCGGCCTCCTCAGCGGCGAAGTCGCCTTCATCGCAACCACCCTCATCGTCATCGACGTGACGCTTGCGGCGCTGTTCTGGTCGTGGGGCGCCGACGACGACATCGTAGCGCGGCTGGTGAAGAAGACGCTGTTCGTCGGTGTCTTCGCCTACATCATTGGCAACTGGAACAACCTCGCCCGGATCATCTTCGAGAGCTTCGCCGGTCTAGGTCTGAAGGCAAGCGGCACGAGCTTCTCGACCGCCGACCTGATGCGCCCGGGCAAGGTCGCCCAAACCGGCTTGGATGCTGGCCGGCCGCTGCTCGACTCGATCTCCAGCCTGATGGGCTACTGGTCCTTCTTTGAGAACTTCATCCAGATCGCCTGCATGTTCCTCGCATGGGTGCTGGTGCTGCTCGCCTTCTTCATTCTCGCGATCCAGCTGTTCGTCACGCTCATCGAATTCAAACTGACCACGTTGGCCGGCTTTGTGCTCATCCCGTTCGGTCTTTTCGGGAAGTCTGCCTTCATGGCCGAGCGCGTCCTCGGCAACGTCATTTCCTCCGGCATCAAGGTCCTGGTGCTCGCCGTCATCATCGGCATCGGCTCGACGTTATTTTCCGAGTTCACGTCCGGGTTCGGGGGGCAGAACCCGTCGATCGACGAGGCTATGGCGATCGTCCTTGCAGCTTTGTCGCTGCTCGGTTTGGGAATTTTCGGCCCCGGCATCGCCAGCGGCATCGTTTCCGGCGGCCCGCAACTCAGCGCTGGCGCTGCGGTTGGTACCGGCCTAGCCGCAGGCGGAATGGTCGCACTCGGTGCTGGCGCTGTCGGTGCCGCCGCATCCGGAGGTGCAGCCCTGGCTGGCGGCGCCGCCGCTGCGGCTCGTGGCGGCGCTGCGGTCGCCGGCGGCGCTTCGACCGCTTACAGCCTTGGCTCTGCCGGTCAGTCGGGCGCGGCTGGTGTCGCTTCCGGTCTCGGTGGCGTTGCCCGCGCTGGCGGAAGTGCCGCTGTCTCTCCATTGCGTCGGGCCGCATCGCGCGCCGCCGAAAGCATGAAGTCCAGCTTCAACGCGGGCGGCAAGGCCGCCTTCGAGGCGACGGGCGGCTCCTCCACCATGGGCTCGATCGGCGGTGACGCTGCCGGTGACGGTGCCGCGTCCTCGGGTTCCGCCGGTGCCGGCGGGCCACCCGCCTGGGCGCAGCGGATGCGCCGCTCCCAACACATGACCCATGCCGTGCAAGCCACGGCCCACGCTGTCCGCTCCGGCGACGCCCACGGCGGCGGCTCCTCCGTCAACCTGTCCGAAGGCGATCGCTGATGTTCAAACGACCCTCTACCCACTACGGCAAAGCCCCCGAACCCGAGACGCCCTACCAGCGTGCCGGCCAGGTCTGGGATGAACGCATCGGCGCCCCGCGCGTGCAGGCCAAGAACTGGCGCTTGATGGCATTCGGCTCGCTGATCCTGTCGGCCGGCTTCGCCACCGCGCTCGTCGTGCAGTCGGCACGGGGAACGATAGTTCCTTGGGTGGTCCAGGTCGATCGACTCGGTCAGGCACAAGCGGTCGCTCCCGCCGAGGCGGACTACCGTCCGACCGATCCGCAGATCGCCTTCCACTTGGCGCGCTTCATCGAGCAGGTTCGCTCGATCCCGGCCGACGCGATCATCGTGCGGCAAAACTGGCTGCGCGCGTATGACTTCACGACCGATCGCGGTGCCATGGCGTTGAACGACTACGCCAGGTCCAACGACCCGTTCACACGGGTCGGCCGCCAGCAGGTCGCCGTCGACGTCTCCAGCGTCATCCGCGCTTCGCCGGACAGCTTCCGCGTCGCGTGGGTGGAGCGCCGCTACGAGAACGGCCAGCTCGCCGAGACAACCCGCTGGACTGCGATCCTGACGATCGTCGTGCAGGTCCCCCGAAACGCCGATCGGCTGAGGGCGAACCCGCTCGGCATCTACGTCAACGCCATCAACTGGTCACGGGAGCTTGGGCAATGAAGCCGTCTTTCCGTAAAGCCGGAAGCCCGGCTTTACACACATTCGTATTCCCGGCTCTCCGCAGGGCCGCAATCCCGATGGTCCTGCTGGCGACAACCGCACTCGCCGGCTGCGCTACGACCAACCCCCCGCCTGAAATATCCTACGACAACGCGGCTCCCGCGGTGCAGACCGTCGATCCACCAGCGCCCGTCACTGTGGTCGAGCTGCCGCGGCCGCTCCCGCTACCCGGCCAGTTGCAGCGCGTGCCGGAGACGCGACGCGCGCCCGAGCCGGCCAACCCGACGGCGCGCGTCAACCAGGCCAACGAGGCGGCCCGCGTCCAGCCGGTGCGTGATGGATTTATCAATTCGATGCAGGTCTATCCCTGGACGCAGGGTGCGCTCTACCAAGTCTATACGGCGGTCGGACAGATCACTGACATCGCGCTCCAGCCCGGCGAGCAGCTCGTCGGCGCAGGACCCGTCGCCGCAGGCGACACGGTACGGTGGATCATCGGCGACACCGAGAGCGGATCGGGTGCGACGCGCCAAGTCCACATCCTGGTGAAGCCGACACGGGCCGACCTGATGACCAACCTCGTCATCAACACCAACATGCGCACTTATCACATGGAGCTTCGCTCGACCGAGCGGACCTATATGGCATCGGTCTCGTGGCAGTATCCACAGGATCAGCTTATCGCATTGCGTCGGCAGAATGCCGAGGCGCAAGCCGCCCAACCCGTGGCGAGCGGCGTCGATCTCGCCAACGTCAACTTCCGCTACGCAATCGAGGGGGACCGCGCGCCGTGGAGGCCGCTCCGCGCCTTTGACGACGGCCGACAGGTCTTCATTGAGTTCCCGCGCGGCATCGGCCAGGGCGAGATGCCCCCGCTCTTCGTCGTGGGCGCCGAAGGCAACACCTCCGAATTGGTCAACTATCGCGTCCGCGGCCATCACATGATCGTCGATCGGCTCTTCGCCGCGGCCGAACTGAGGTTCGGCTCCGGCGACCGGCAACGGCGCGTTCGCATCACCCGCACCGATGGGAGGCCGACCTCGTGAGCGAGAGCCCGCCCCGGAGTGGGGATGCCCCGGACGACGATCCGCAGCCCTTGACCGGCGAACCCGCCGGTCCCGCGCCAATGCGGCTGCGGGCCGAGCCGCCGCGTGTGACGCGGCTGTCGCGTAAGGTGTTGGCAGGGCTCGGCCTGATCGCCAGCGTCGGGCTTGGCGGCGCATTGATTTACGCGCTTCAAACGCGGGACGGCGCCCGGCCGAATGAGGAGCTGTATTCCACCGAGAACCGCTCCACAGCCGATGGCCTGGCCGGGCTACCGCGAGACTATGCTGGCGTGCCGCGGCTTGGTCCGCCGCTTCCCGGAGACCTCGGCCGGCCTATCCTCAGCACACAGGATCGCGGCCAGCCAGTGCCGACCCCTGGCATCGCCACGCCCAATCCCGGCATCAGCCCGGAAGAGCAGCGGCGCCTACAGGAGATCGAGACCGCGCGGACGAGTCGCCTATTCTCCGGATCGGAAAGCCGGGGTGCGCCCGCTGCGGCGGGGGCGGCCCCGGCACTCCCGCCCGCACCGGATTTGGCGAGCCTTGGCCTCGCGCCGCCGCCAGCAACTCCCTCCGCACAGGATCGTCAGAACGCCTTTCTCAACGCGGCCACCGATCGACGAACGGTGTCTCCCGATCGCGTCGTTGCTCCGGCGTCGCCGAACATCCTTCAGGCCGGCGCAGTCATCTCGGCGGCACTCATAACCGGCATCCGATCGGACCTCCCGGGCCAGATCACCGCCCAGGTGACCGAAAACATCTACGACAGTCCCACAGGACGCATCCTGCTCGTGCCACAGGGCACGCGCGTCATCGGCCAGTACGACAACAATGTGCAGTTCGGGCAAAGCCGTGTGCTGCTTGTCTGGAACCGGCTGATCTTTCCGAATGGTCGCTCGATCGTTCTCGAGCGCCAGCCTGGTGCCGACGCCGAGGGATATGCCGGCCTGCAGGATGGGGTGGATTACCATTGGTGGGATCTCGCCAAGGCGGCAGGACTTTCGACGCTCCTCAGCGTTGGCGCCGAACTTGCCGTCGATAATGATGACCGGCTTATCCAGGCGATCCGCAATGGCGGCCAGGACACGATCAATGACGCCGGACAGCAGATCGTCCGCCGTCAGCTCAACGTGGCGCCCACTCTCACAATTCGCCCAGGCTACCCAGTCCGCGTCATCGTAACGCGTGATCTCGTGCTCGAACCCTATGGGGAATGAATATGTCTAAGCTCAAGCTAGGTCCCCTCGCGGACGATAAACCCGTAAAGGTTCAGGTCGAGCTGCCAGCCCCTCTGCATCAGGACTTGGCCGATTACGCGGACCTCCTGGGCCGCGAGCAAGGCCAGCCGGCGGTGGAACCCGCTCGGTTGATCGTCCCGATGCTACAGCGGTTCATCGCTACAGATCGCGGCTTCGCGAAGGCGCGGCGAGCGTCCACGCAGCGGAAGGCTGATTAGGCGGCGCCTACTTTCATACCGGGTAGAGCGTCGAAACACTTCAGTAGAAGGGGCAGCGCTGGATTATCGTTGTCGCTAGACGAGATCATTGCTGCGGTCGGCGCCCGGCTGGATCGAAGTGGCACCAGAGCAAGGTCTGGACGGCGAACCGCACTCGTGATGGTAACCCCAAACCCCTGTTCGACCATCGTCAGCAGGGTCTCTCGACTGACCTGTTGAATTGAAAGTTGGACGGCACTCTCGACCGCCCCGACCATCCGTCGCAGCATCGCAGCGAGTTCTCGTCCGGCCCCATCGGAGCGGGACAGAAAGATTTCTCCGCAGAGGTCATCCCAGACGAGATTAGGCCGCGATGCCAATTTGTGACCTGGGGACAGCGCGACGAACAGATCCGGTTCACATAGGCGTCGGATTTGGAGCGCAGGGTCTCTAGTCGCGCCCAGGCTGATTGCCGCGTCTAGCAACCCCCGTCTGACACCCAGTGTGTTTGCTTCTGACGTTCCTTCCTCGAGTTTGACCTCAATCGTCGGGTATCGGAGCCGGAAGCTCGCTAGAAGGTCGATGATAGGGCACGCGGGAAATGCTTCGAGCATTCCGAACCTGACGACACCGGTCGTCTGCTTCCGTGTAGTGCGGATTTCCGTCGCGGCTTCGCGAAGGAATCTCGCACCCACTACCGCCTGCTGAAGGAAGCGTTCCCCCTCGGGCGTCAAATCAGCGCCTGATCGCGTGCGGTGGAATAGCGAGCACCCAAGCTGGCGCTCAAGTATCTGAACCCGACGGCTCACGGTGGATTGCGATATCGCAAGGCGCTCGGCCGCGCGTCGAAAACTACCCGCCTCAGCGACCTGAACGGCGTACTTCAAGTATCGAAGGTCCAGCGTCAGATCGGGCATGACACTTTTCCCATGGCTGTGGCCCGCTTGCAGGAGATCGAGCCCAGAAGCCGGAGCCGTCGGAAGCGCGCCCGCTCAAGCCGCCTCGCGCATGAAAAGGTTGCATGCGTATCGATCCCAGATGTGGAATCCGAGCCGAGCCCTTTGTTGAGCATGACCATATCCGAATCCGTGAGAGATGTATGCGTCGGTCATACATTTCTCCCATCTTGATGTCTATGCGCGACGCATATATTATTTCGGAATGGAGCCTGAGGTCGCCAAATATCATTTTGGTGCTCTGGCGCTGGCGGTCGCCGAAAGCATCGCCAGCGTCTCGGCCTCGCTTTCACCCAGCGGCTCCGCGACCGCGATGATGATATTTCTGAGTTTGGAGCCTGGGCTTCCAATCAGTGTTCTAGCGACCCGGATTAGGCTGTCGCATGCTGGAACAGTGAGGCTGATCGACAGACTGGTACAGGACGATTTGGTGGAACGACGCCGGAATAATGCAGACCAACGCGCGCGACTTATCCACCTCACCGGTTCGGGGGAACGTCTGACTGGAGCTTTACTCAAAGCGCGAGAGCGCGTCATCGATGAGTGTGTCTCTGCGTTGTCGCGCGGAGATCTCGACATCCTCGGCACTCTATCCGAACGGCTGCTTTCAGCTAATGGGTTCGACAAATCCGGCTCTAGCAGCCTCTGCCAACTGCTCGGCTACGGAAAACAAGTCCATTCAGGACCCGTGGGCCAGACAGGGCGGTCCCGGCGCCGAAACGTTGCCCGTTGAGGCTGACAAGATGATTGAGCAGGTCTACAATTGGCTTCGATAGCCCTCGAATTTCTGCTTTGCGTGCTTGCCTTCTGGTTTGGGTATTCCGCCAATCAAGGTGGAACGTGCCTAGTCGTCGCTGCTCACGAAATCCAGAAGCGACGCCCGCCGAGGATGTTTGTTGGATTTCTAGCGGCGTCAGCAGCTGCGGGCCTTATCTCGATACCGCTTGTCTGGTCTGGAGCGCTGGGCGCTACTCTCACGCCGTCGACTAGCATCAACTGGCTTCTCTTAGTTGGCCAATGGGCAAGTGACAAGCGGTCGGAAAAGGGCCCATTTAATGTGGTGGAGGGGTCTCCACTTTACGGGATCTTCTGCGAATAAGTCAGACAGGAAGGCGACGATGGAGCAGGTACCGGCTGTTGAGTTGGATTTGGCAAAGCCGGTTGGCTAGGTTCACGGCGTCAACGCACAGTGCAATGTGCCCTGATTGGGACGCACAGCAATGTTTTCGAGCCCAGCGATGCACCATTCGGGGTCATAACGCGCCTCCGTCCCGTCTGAGCGCCATATCCAATGATCCCCATTTATGTCCTAGTTCGATCCGTCTTTCCGGCATGCGGTCCTATCAGCGATACTGATCGGCCAAGGCGGAAGGTGCTCGCTCAATCGAACGCGCGCGCAATGCTGGTGTTGGGTACCGCAGCTTGCATCCTAGCCCAGCATTCAGCCATGCCGCCGCGCGATCCATGTCCAGGCGGTCTCGCGTTCACTGCCGCATCCATGTCTACCAACTGATCATGTTACCTTAATCTCTGCTTCACTTGGCGCGGTGCTTCTCCCGTGACGCGAGCGAACACCCGTGAGAAGGCTGCGGCACTATCATATCCGACGCTGTCGGCCACGGTCTTGACCGGCTT
Organism: Rhizobium sp. FG113; assembly: GCF_057809895.1. Taxonomy (NCBI): domain Bacteria; kingdom Pseudomonadati; phylum Pseudomonadota; class Alphaproteobacteria; order Hyphomicrobiales; family Rhizobiaceae; genus Rhizobium; species Rhizobium sp. FG113. The sequence continues at coordinate 282,767 of NZ_JBMDKV010000002.1, forward strand.
GCCTGCGGCAAGAAGGTCACGCGCAATCGTCATTCGCCACCGGGTCAGATAGTCGATCGGCGTCCGCCCAACGCAGGCGCGAAAATGCGTGGCAAAACGGGTGCGCGACATGCCGGCCACCTCTGCCAGATCATCAAGAGTCCACGAATGCCTTGGCTGTTCGTGCATCGCCGTCAGCGCCTTGGCCAATCGCGGATCGGCAAGGCCGCCCAGCACACCATCATTCACCAGGCCACTGGCGACAACATGACGCACTACCAGGATCAAGAGATAGTCGAACAAATGGTCGATGGCGGCCTGACGCCCATTATTGTCGCCAAATCCTTCGACAAGCAGAAGATCGCAGGCGGGCCCCAGCGTCGGGTTCTCGGCCAGCGGCAGGATGACAAGGTCGGGCAGTCCTTCGCCAATCGGGTTGCCATTATCGCCGCCCAGATCGACCTTCGCGCAGACCAGATCAGCCCCGCCTTCCGCAGCGCCAGTGAACCGATGCGCCTGTCCGCGCGGGAAGAAGAGCAGCGTTGGTTCGTTCAGAATGAGATCGGCCTCACCAGATCGGCTCAGCGTCAACGCGCCGCTCTTGAGAAGGTGGAGGTAGCCGCAATCGGCAAATTGCGCGGTCGTACACAAGTTGCCGGTAAAGAATGTCCGGGCGCTCACGGCAGTGTGGGCAAAGAGAGCGGCAAAGATGTCCATGTGAACGATCTGCAATGAAGTTGGCACCAATCTGCACCGATAACAGCCGATAGAGGCGTTGTGCAAGCCCGCACTGACCAACAGAGGAAACGCAAATGCCCCGCATCAACCCCGTAGAACTCGCCACTGCCGACACCGGCGTCCAGGCCACCCTCGGCGCTGTTAAGGCGAAGATTGGCATGGTCCCGAACCTTTTTGCGACCTTCGCTCATGCTCCTGCCGTGTTGAATGGCAACCTCGCCTTCGCAGATGCACTGGGAAGTGGTGTGCTGACCGCTGCACAGCGCGAAATCGTTGCGCTTGCCGTCGCCCAGTACAACAGCTGCCACTATTGCCTGTCGGCGCACACGCTGCTCGGGAAAGGTGCCGGCCTTTCGCCAGAGGCTATCCGCGCCGCCCGTCTGGGCAAGGGCCAAGATCCCCTCGACGATGCGATCGCGACGCTTGCCTTGCGCATCGTTGAAACACGCGGTCAGGTGAGCGACAGCGATCTGTCAGCAGCCCGCCTTGCCGGCCTCGACGACGCCCGCATCGTCGAAATCGTCGGTAACGTCGCGCACAATGTTCTGACCAACTTCATGAACAACGTCGCCCAGACCAAGATCGATTTCCCGGTCGTCGATGTGGCGGTTGCGGCCTGATCATAATGCGTGCGGGCCGGTGCAGGACATCGGCCCGCTCCTCAATCACTTCCATAGGGAACCCTTGCCATGAAACTGCAATTCCTTACCCCTGCGCTGCATGGCGTGCTTGACTATGTCGCCGCTGCCGCCCTTATTGCGCTGCCATTCCTGCTCGGCTTTCAGGGTGTGGATCGGCGTGCAAAAAGAACCCCGTTATGGGGGTGATCGGCGTCTAAAAGGGACCCCCATCTCGATGGTTTAGGTGCGTCGGCTTGGTTGTAGCCAAGCGGCGGGATCGGGATGTTGATTTTGGAGACGGTGGTAAGGATCCGGCGCGAGCACGCCGATGGTAAGTCGATCAAGGCGATCGCGCGAGACCTGCGGGTGTCGCGCAAGGTGGTGAGGAAGGCGATCCGCGCTCCGGAGGCGGGCTTTGCTTATCGGCGGTCAGTGCAGCCGCTTCCCCGGATCGGCCCGTTCCAGGAGCGCCTAGACACTCTGCTGACGGAGAACGAGGCACGGCCCCGGCGCGAGCGGCTGCGGATGACGCGGATCCATGACCTGCTGCTGCGCGAGGGGTTCGACGGCTCCTACGATGCAGTGAGGCGCTATGCGAAGCGCTGGCTGGATAACCGGCGCAAGGATGCGGGCGACGGCGCAGCGGCGTTCATCCCGCTGATGTTCCGGCCCGGCGAGGCATACCAGTTCGACTGGAGCCACGAGGATGTGGAGATCGCTGGCAAGCCGATGCGCGTGAAGGTCGCGCATATGCGGCTTTGCGCATCGCGGGCGGTGTTCGTGCGGGCCTATCCTCGCGAGACGCAGGAGATGGTCTTCGATGCCCACGCGCGGGCGTTCGCCTTCTTCGGCGGCGTGCCGACGCGGGGGATCTATGACAACATGAAGACCGCGGTGACGACGGTGTTCACGGGCAAGGAGCGGGTCTTCAACCGCCGGTTCCTGATCATGGCCGACCACTACATGATCGAGCCCGTCGCCTGTTCGCCGGCGGCCGGTTGGGAGAAGGGCCAGGTCGAGCACCAGGTGCAGACGATCCGGGGCCGGTTCTTCCAGCCCCGGCTGCGCTTTGCGAGCCTGGAGGAGCTGAATGGGTGGCTGGAGGCTGAGTGCCGCCGCTGGGCAGCGCTGCATCCTCATCCCGATCAGCGCGAGCTGACCATCGCCGAGGCATGGGACGCCGAGCGCCCGTCGCTCCAGGTGATGCTGGCGCCGTTCGATGGCTTCCACGAGACGCCGCACGCGGTGACCGGCACCTGCCTGATAAGCTTCGACCGCAACCGCTACTCGGTCATGGCCAAGGCGGCCCGACGCGCGGTGCAGGTGCGCGCCTACGCCGACCGGATCGTGGTGCGCCTGGACGACGAGGTGGTCGCCGAGCATCCCCGCTTCTTCGGCCGGGATCGGATGATCCTTGATCCCTGGCATTACCTGCCAGTGCTGGCCAAGAAGCCGGGCGCCTTGAGGAACGGGGCACCGTTCCAGGACTGGGATCTGCCACCGGCACTGGCGCGGCTCAGGCGCAAGCTGGGGACGGGCGATGAAGCCGACCGCCGGTTCGTGCGCGTGCTCTCTGCCGTGCTGACCGACGGGCTCGAAGCGGTCGAGGCCGCGATCCGCGAGGCGCTGGCCGCCGGTGCTGCCAGCGATGACGTGATCCTCAATATCCTGGCACGGCGTCGTGAGCCGCCCCGGCCACCGACCATCGCCACGTCCGAAGCGCTGGCGCTCAGCCGCCCGCCGGCCGCGGACTGTGCTCGCTACGACCTGCTGCGAGGCGCCCGTGCAGCGGCATGAGATGATCGCCGCCATGAGCGGCCTGGGCCTCAAGGGCATGGCTGGCGCCTTCGACGAGGCGGTCACCACCGGCATCCAGCGCAAGCGCACCGCCATGGAGATCCTGACCGATCTGCTGCGCGCTGAGGCTGCCCATCGCCATGCGGCATCGATCCGCTATCGCATGACCGCGGCCAGGCTGCCGGCGGTGAAGGACATCGATGCGTTCGTGTTCGAGGGGACGCTGATCGACGAACAACTGGTGCGCTCGCTACATGCCGGCTCGTTCCTGCCCGGCCAGCGCAACATCGTCCTGGTCGGCGGCACCGGGACTGGGAAGACTCACCTGGCGATCGCAATCACCGCCAGCGTCGTGCGTGCCGGCGCCCGCGGCCGCTACTTCAACACCGTGGATCTGGTGAACCGGCTCGAGGAAGAGAGCCGCCTCGGCAAGGCCGGTACGCTTGCGGCCCAGCTCTCCCGCCTCGACCTCGTCGTGCTCGATGAGCTCGGCTATCTGCCGTTCGCCCGCTCGGGCGGCCAGTTGCTGTTCCACCTCGTCAGCAAGCTCTACGAGCGCACCTCGGTGATCATCACCACGAACCTGGCGTTCGGTGAATGGCCGACCGTCTTCGGCGACCCCAAGATGACGGCCGCGCTGCTCGACCGCATCACCCATCACTGCGACATCGTCGAGACTGGCAACGACAGCTGGCGGCTCAGAAACCGGAGCTAAAACCCTCCCCCCAGACCCCCCCACCCGGCGGTTGACCCGGTGGGTCCACAGGAACCTCCCACGGCCGGCACCGCCAGCGCTTGAGGGGGGGCGCGCGGCGCCGGCCGTGGGTCCCTCCTATGGACTACCGGGACAACCGCCCCCCAACCCGCAAAGGGGGTCCCTATTGCACGCCGATATGGGGTCCCGGTTCGACGCCTATTTACACCGCAAATCGTGTAAGAGTTTGGCTTGCTGTCTATGCTCCGCGCACATATAGATGCGGCAATGGATGGACCTCGAGATCGCAACATTTTCGGGGCGTTCTCACTCATGATCAGCGACGACATCGTTCGCGCTAGTTCATCGCGGGCGCCGGAAGCTGGCCCTGCTGCCTCTGCATTGGCGCTGCTCGCGCACAAGCCTGGGCTATCTATTCGTATGCTCGCGGTCGGCGTGGGCCTGTCACACGCAGGAACGGTTCGTCTCGTGGACCGGCTAGCGGCCGAAGGGCTGATCGAACGCCGGGGTCATTCAACAGACGGACGCACGCGGTCTCTCTATCTCACTGAGTCAGGGAAGGTTGCGAGCGACGGCGTGCTCGCATCGCGGGACGAAGTCATCGCCGAGGGTCTTTCGATCCTCGATCCTGCCGAAGTGAAGCTCCTGTGCGATATCGCCGAACGCGTCCTCCGCGCTCGTTTGGAGAACCTCGAGCACTCATATCGGATTTGTCGGCTCTGCTGCTACGATGGCTGCACCAACTGTCCAATCGACGCCGAACTGCACGAAAGAGGCGTGGATCGAGAAGGCAGCGACGGCGCGTAACCAGCTTGTTGACGTGGCGGCGTCAGTGCTGCGCGATCAAATAAGCTGCGAGGAAGCCCACAACGGTTATGAAACCGATGAACGGAGGCGCCTTTTCGAAGGCTTCTGGAATCATTGCCTCAGCCAGCATCGCGATGACCGCGCCCGCAGCGAAGGAAAGAATTGCGGGAGCTTGCGTATCGGCCGAACCAAAAAGCAGATTGCCCAAAGCTGCTGAAATGCCCACGAGAAGTGGGATGCCGATCCAGATCGTGAAGATGTAGCGTCGAGATCGCCCGGCGACTTTCATACCCGATGTACTCGACAGACCCTGCGGCACGTTTGCGAGAAAGAATCCAGCGATCACCGCAACGCTGATCGCGCCGCCGTTCGCGACCGACATCCCGATCACCATCGCTTCCGGGATGCCGTCAAGGACGCTGCCGAGCGCGATCGCAGCGCCGCTCCCGTGCTGCTCGCCCTCACGCGGCTGCTCGGTGCATTCACCGCATCGCTTGCGATTCTTCGCGCCACGCCGAGACAGGTAGAAATTGGCTCCGCTGAAGATCGCAGCGCCGGCAAGCAGCGCGATGACCGCTGTGGGCCCGAGATCGTCCGAGACCCGTTCTCCAATGAGCTCGGTGGCTACAACTGCTATCAGAACACCGCCGCCAAAGCCCATGACGGCTGAAATCATGCGGTGAGTGAGCTTGCCAAAGAGGGCATCCGCGACGATCGCGCCGACAAGCAGCCCACTGCCTGACAGCAATCCCCACAGGCCCGCGATCACGTACTCAGGCATCACGACCTCGCTTCGCATCGCGAGACGCGAAGCCGAACATGAGACAAAGCCGCGCCAGTTTGGAACTCATCGATCTGACCTGTCCAAGCGCCAATTCGCTCGCTCGAAATGGCAGCTATAACCCTGGGGATTCCGGGCGAGATAGAGTTGGTGCTCAGCTTCCGCCTCCCAGAACGGCTCCTCCGGGTTGATTTCGGATACCACCGGGCCAGGCCAGCGGCCTGACGCTTCGATCTCGGCGATCGTTTTTAAGGCCACGTCCATTTGGGCCTGCGACGTGTAAAAGATCGCCGAACGATAGCTTGGACCGACGTCGCTACCTTGCTGCTCGTAAGTTGTCGGGTCGTGGATCTGGAAGAAATATTCCAGGATCTTGCGATAGCTCGTCACCGCCGGATCAAATGTGATCTCAACCGCTTCCGCATGGCCATGATGACGAGCATATGTAGGGTCAGGCATCTCTCCGCCTATGTAGCCAACGCGCGTGCCTACGACCCCCCTGGCTCGCCGAAACAAATCCTCCAAGCCCCAGAAACACCCACCAGCAAGGATTGCGCGTTCTCGACGCATGGTTTCGCTAACTGATTGACCGTGACTTTTTGCGGAAGTCACGATTACGGCTCCACCTTCGTGGGCGTGATGAATGCTAATCCGTCTATCAACTCGGTTTGCACATCCGACCCTCGGAGGAGCGTCAAGTCCACCGGACAGCGATCAGCAATCTCAAGTATCCGCGCACGCTGCTCATCACTCAACGGCCCCTCCAGAACGACCGTCCGTTTGAAGCGATCGGGGGGCATCATATCTGCCACTTTCATGTGCTCGACGGTCGTGCTCGCGCGCTCAAGCGGAAATCCCTTGCGGTTCGCGTAAAGTCGCATCGTCATGACGGTGCAGGCCGCTAGACCGGCTGACACCAATTCATAAGGGGACAATCCGCTGCCAAGTCCGCCGACCGACGGCGGCTCGTCCGCAAACAAAGTGTGCTCGCCGCTGCGCACCGTAAGCTGGAACTTTCCGGCTAGCGTCTCCGTGGCGCTCACGCCCTTCGCCGCTTCAACTTGCGGGAGGTCGTCCACGAGTGGCGGAAGAAAGCGGTTGGCCCAGGCAGCGACCATAGCGGCAGCGTAGTTCGCGTCGCCTGCATCGCTGAGGAGGTGATCCGCCGTATCAAGCGATATGAAGCTCTTTGGGTGGCGCGAGGAGACGAAGATGCGCGACGCATGGTTGATCCCAACCACCTGATCGACCGGGGAGTGCATAACCAGCACCGGACGTCGTAGTGAGTTGATGGCCGTCTCCACATCGATTGCTTGCAAAGACTCGATGAAGCTACGACTGATCACGAATGATCGACCGGCGATTTCGACCGAGGCTTCCCCGTCTTCCCTGATGGCGTCGAGGTCATCTTGCTTAAAGATGCTCAGGATATGGTGCAGGTCCGCCGGCGCACCGATCGTTGCCACCGCAGCGACATCTGGTAGCTCTGACGCGGCTACGATTGCTGCAAGGCCGCCAAGACTATGCCCGATAAGAAGAGAGGGGGTCTTACCGGCGGCCTTCATCGCCTTTGCGCCTGACCTGATATCCTGAACGTCCGAGGCGAAGTTCAAAGCATCGGCGGTCGGCTCGCCGATCCCAGCGCCGGCAAAGTCAAATCTCAAGACGCCGATGCCCGCGCGCGACAACGCGCGCGATATGTGAACTGCGGCACGGTTGTCTTTTCCGCAGGTGAAGCAATGGGCGAAAATCGCCCAGCCGCGAGGTGTTCCCTCCGGGGGTTCTAGCCGCCCGGAAATCCGTGAACCTGCCGCGTTGAGAAACGTGAACGCAGTGCCTGCCATGTCTTCGAGCCTCCCACACGCCGCGGTGCGAGCGTGCCAGCGCGCAAACTCGGCCGAACCGATCGACATATTCGCGACCAAACCCAGCACCGCAGGACATCTCTTTTATATGCGTGGCGCATATAGACAAGCCCCTCGGTCATGATTATATGCGTCGCGCATACTTCTGTAGGGCGTCCGCGGGGGACGTTCAGTCAGCGGTAGCATCTGTCAGGCGCACGGGCCGAAGGGCTATGGAACTCAATCAGGTCAGCTATTTCATCAACTTGGCCGAGACGCTGAATTTCACGGCAGCTGCTCGTCTTAGTGGTGTCTCCCAACCAAGCCTGACCCGCGCGATCCGCCGCCTGGAGGAAGAACTTGGTGGACCGCTGATTTATCGTGACGGGAAGAACAGCAGGCTCACCGGCCTCGGTCAGGATGTCGAACTCGAGTTCCGCCGCATGCTGGTCGCGATGAAAAGCGTAAGGCATCACTCGGAAAACTGGGCCATGGGACGACACCGCGTTCTCGATGTCGCGGTCGCTCCGACGGTCGGCCCAAAGGCTTTCACGACATTTTTCGACAGCGCCTTGGAAGAGGTTCCGTCAATCGAGATCAAACTGCATTCGCTACAGTCGAGCGAAGACACGTCGGAGGTGCTCTCAGGTAAGTACCATGCTTGCATCCTACCCCGCGAATCGAGACCGGACCGCAAGCTCGATGTCCGGCCCCTGTTCAAGGAACGGTTCGTGCTGGGCTGCTCCGTCAATCACCCTTTAGCGGAGACCGACACCGTTCGCGGCGAAGACCTCCTGGCCTTCCCGTTCGTGGATCGGCTGAAATGCGAGTTCCGCGATCAGATCCTCGATCACTTCGCTCGGCGGGAGGTGCTCGTCCGCCCTCGTTTTCGCTCAGATCGAGATGATTGGGTCCAGCGTGTCGTCGCTGAAGGGCGGGGGATTTGCATTCTGCCTGAACGATCGGCTGCCGCGCCTGGCTTGGTAACCAGACCGATTGAGGGTTTCGCCCTGGAACGTGAGGTGGTGATCGCGACCGTTTCAGGGTCCACGGCGCCGGTCGAGATACGGAAAATTGCACAACTCGCAGCGCGTTACGAGTGGAGTTGACCTCGCAAGCAAAGTGCACGGGCGGTATCAAAACTATACACACGACGTATTGGATAAAAACTGGAGCCGCTGCGATAGTTGAGGCGACCACCGCAAAGATAAACTGAACGTAGTGTGCCTGGACCTCTAACTAAGTATTGGAGACCATCATGAAGTTTGAGAAATCAAAGGAAGCAATTGAGCGCCTGACGCCGGAACAGCGCCGGGTCACCCAGCAGGACGGCACCGAGCGGCCCTTCACCGGCGAGTACAACGATAACAAGGAGGCGGGCATCTACGTCGACGTCGTATCCGGTGAGCCGTTGTTCGCGTCGACGGACAAGTTCGAGTCGGGCACCGGCTGGCCGAGTTTCACCAAGCCGATCGTCCCGGCGCACGTCAACGAGGTTCGAGACAGCTCGCATGGGATGGTACGGACTGAAGTTCGCTCAGTACACGGCGACAGCCATCTCGGTCACGTGTTTCCGGATGGTCCGTCCGACCGCGGCGGCCTGCGCTACTGCATCAACTCAGCAGCGCTTCGCTTCATCCCACGCGATGAGATGGAAGCCGCGGGCTACGGTGAATATCTCGATCAAGTAGAGGAGGCCTAACATGCAGCAGCGCGCTGTTCTCGCAGGCGGGTGCTTCTGGGGTATGCAGGATCTGATCCGCAAGCAGCCCGGAATCGTCTCGACCCGCGTGGGTTACACCGGTGGCGACGTGCCAAACGCCACCTATCGCAATCATGGCACGCATGCCGAAGGGATCGAAATCATCTTCGACCCCGAGGTGACGAACTATCGCAACATCCTGGAGTATTTTTTCCAGATCCACGATCCGACCACGAAGAACCGTCAGGGCAATGACCGCGGACTCTCATACCGGTCGGGCATCTACTACGTCGACGACGAACAAAAGCGCGTCGCAGAAGACACGATCGCTGATGTTGACGCATCCGGACTGTGGGACGGCAAGGTGGTCACCGAAGTCGAACCCGTTGGGGATTTCTGGGAAGCAGAGCCAGAGCACCAGGATTATCTGGAGAAGCGGCCGGGTGGCTACACCTGCCATTTCCCTCGCGCAAACTGGGTGCTCCCCAAACGTAATGACGCTGGCGACACTCAGCGCACCGCCGGAGAGGCAGCGGAATAGCTGCAACGGCCAGCGCGGCTAAGCCCCTGGATCGTAAGCATCGGGACCGCATCGACCAGCGATGCGGTCCCCGAGCCAGCCAATCAGGCGGTCACGCTTCTTCGCTGAAATCACGTTGTGGGATCGCCCAGCATGCCAGACCTTTCATCGTTTCCGATCACTCAGCGCTGGCCCGCCTCCAACACTGATCTGTTGCAGCTCTATGCGGCTCCGACGCCAAACGGCGTCAAGGTCTCCATCATGCTGGAGGAGACCGGCCTCCCATACGAGCCGCACTTCATCGACATCAGCCGGAATGAGACCAAAGACCCGGCTTTCGTGTCTCTAAATCCCAACGGCCGCATACCCGCGATCATTGACCCATCCGGTCCGGACGGTGAGCCGCTCGGTCTTTGGGAATCCGGTGCGATCCTCGTCTATCTTGCCGAGAAGACCGGCCAACTGATCCCAGCGGCGGCAGCCAGGCGTTACGAAGCGCTCAGTTGGGTATTTTTCCAAATGTCGGCGATCGGCCCGATGTTCGGTCAACTGGGTTTCTTCCTGCGTTGGGGCGGCAAGGACTATGAGGACAAGCGGCCTCAGCAGCGGTTCGCCGACGAGTCCAAGCGCCTCCTGGGGGTGTTGGATCGCCAGCTCGAAGGGCGCAACTGGATCGTCGAGGACTACTCCGTCGCCGACATTGCGACGCTCGGCTGGGTCAATGCCCTGGTCGGCAGCTATGACGCCGGCGACCTGCTGCGCCTTGACGATCACCGGAACGTCCGAGCGTGGCTAGACCGCGGCCTTGCTCGGCCAGCTGTGCAGCGGGGCCTGCTCATCCCGGCGAGGCCGGCATGAGCGTCATCGCCGCGTATTACTACAACGAGGGTCGGCGGATCCGCGAAGTCGCGATCGACGAGCGCGTCGACCTCGACAAGAGCCGTTCGGGCTTCTGCTGGATTGGGCTCAGCGAGCCGTCAATAGGCGAACTGAAGACGCTTCAGGCGACCTACAATCTGCATCCATTGGCGATCGACAACGCGATGCACCCGATGTGCCCGCCGAAGCTCGAAGTTTACAATGGCGAGCTTTACGTCGTCGCCCAGACGGCCGAGCTGGTTGGAGATCGCATACGCTACGGCAAAACGATGTTCACTGGCCATAACCACCTCATCACCGTGCGCCACGGCAACGCCGGGGCATTGGGCAATCTTCGAGAGCAACTGGAGGGCTCGCCCGCCCAGTTCGGAAAGGGCGTCGATTACGTCCTTCACGCGATCCTGCACCGGATCGTAGATCAGTATCTTCCCATCTTCGAAATGATCGAAGATGACGTTCTCGAGATGGAGAGGCGGTCGCTCGACGATTTCCTCGGGCGAGAGGAAGTCGCCCGCATCTTCGGCTTACGATGCGAGCTAACGCGCTTTCAGCGTACGCTCGGCGCTATGGCGGAGCTGGTGCGCAAGCTCGTGCGCGGACACTTTCCATGCATCAGCGCTGAAGTTCGCCCCTACTTCAACGACGTCGCGGACCATGTCGATCGCGTTCAGTCCATGGTCGACGGCCTCCTCCAGGTGTTGTCCACTGTTTTCGAATTCAGCAGCCTGCTGGAAGCGCAGAGAACAGGTGTCATCACGCGCCAACTCGCGGCCTGGGCGGCCATCCTTGCGGTCCCGACGGCCATAGCGGGGATATACGGGATGAACTTCAGGAACATGCCTGAGCTGGATACAGCCTACGGCTACTTCGTCGTGCTCGGACTGATGTTGACGTTCTGCCTGTTCCTGTTCGTGCGCTTCAAGCGAGCAAAATGGCTATGACGGAAGCCCACGCTTCGCGCGCTGATTGGTCGATGCGCCATTGCGTGCTCTCCGCCCTGGCGCGATCCTTCCAATGCGAATTCGAGGTGCGTTTATGCCGACCCAAGTGACAGACGTTCTGGATGCCGTGCAGTCCTTCGTGGCGAAAGGCTATGACCGAGAATATCGCGTGAAGGACGGCGCTCTCGTCGATCTCGAACTCGGATCAACGCTCGATCCATGCAGCATTCGCGTCGACGCAGCATTGCGTCTCGAAAGCGGGGACGGGGCCGAAGACGCGTCCAACATTTACGCCATCACCGATCCGGCGACCGAGCACAAAGGCCTGCTGATCGATGCGTTCGACGTATTTGACGAGATATGTCACCGCGACCTGTCTGAACGGCTTATCGAGCACCGCGAGACAGCCCCGGCTGGCGACGAGGACGTCCCGAGCAAGCATGGGCTGCGCAAGGTCTATAAAAGCGAGTTCGATCGCGATCCGGAGCGCTACGTGTTGAGAGAGGGCTTTCCGGACTTTCCAGCGTGTCCGTTCGGGGGCGCATTCAGCATCCTCGGCTTCGATACTGCAGAACAGTCCTACGTTTGGCTCGTCACGAGCATCATTCGGGACCCTCGGCTAATCAGAATTCCCTACCAGGGCGAAGACGTCATTAGCGACGAATGACTCGTTCGCTGTTCGCGGAGACCGCTTCTCGAGCAATCGCCCAGGATGTGCGTCGGCTCCAAATCACGAAGTAACGAGGACAAGATGGACTGGAACAAAGACCACATTCGGGAGACCATGCTGTCGCTTGAGACGGCCGCACTACACAGCGCTCGAGACAACTATCTCGATTACGTTTCCACCGCGCGCCTCGATCGGAGCGAGCCGATAGAGAACGACGAGCAGGCGCAAGCCGAGGTCGCAAGCGATTTCGCTGAAGCGCTCGACGACACTCTCGATGATTATGCGGATAAGCTCGACAAGCTGCGTGCGATCGATTTCGGGCCGAAGTCAGCCGTTGCGGAGGGCGCCGTCATCAAGCTGTCCGGCAAGTACTTCGTGATCGCAGTGTCGACGAGTAGGTTTACCTGTCATGGGCGTGAGCTCATGGGTATTTCCACGATGGCCCCGATCTTCGAGGCGATCGAGGGTGCGCGGGCGGGTGAAACCGTGCAGTTCAACGGCCGGGACCTCACCGTTGAGGCCGTTGCCTAGGCGAGGACCCGCCGTGCTGCATTATGCAGCCCCACAGAAATTCAATCCGGATCTTAGGCGGCCGCGGCCCAGCGGTTGGCACACACAACATCTGGGGGGTGAGGCTGCGGACAGATAGCGTCAAAAGCCTTGCCGACCCAACGGCTATCTCCCGGGGCCGTTACATCGAACCGATGTTGAGTTTATGCCCCTAGAGACGCTCATGATCCCCACGCCCCACCACGGAAAGCCTACCTGCACAGCCAGAAGACCGAAGGCCATGCCATACACGCTGGCTCCCAACGCCAAGGGAAGGATGGCAAGAGCACCCCGCTTCATTTCATGGGCCCCGCTTTGAGCGGGAGCACACACTGTCTCGTCCATGGCGGGCTTCGCTTCGTTTGGGCCAAGCGTCTGCATCAGCTGACTGGCCTTCGGCCGCGAATGATCATTTCTGTGGCTTAGCTTGCGTTGTTATCATCGCATCGAGGGATCCGGTGATCATCGCCGTGCTTGGGCAGCGTATGGCGCGTGTCTCGATGGCGCGGTGAGTACGCCTGCGCGCACCGGCCAACACCGCCAGCGCAGTGAGCAACGCCGCCGCGTAGAGAAACAAGCCGCCGGGCCCCACTAAATCCATCACTACTCCCCCGATGAGCGGCCCAGCAGCGGTCCCGATACCGTTGAGCAGAAGAAGCCCGCGAGCTGTGCCCAGAAGCCGACCCGCAGGAAGATCGTCGTTGGCGACGGCTAGACATAGCGAATAGATGGGAATGCCGAAGCCGCCGAACAGCGCGCCCGCGGCGAGTAGCAGAGGCAGAGGCGCGTCCGCCGCCATCGCTACGGCGATAGCGGACGCTGCGGAAGCCAGGGCCGCGCCGGCGATGACGAGGTTTCGCGACACCTGGTCCGATAGCCATCCGAGAGGCCATTGCAGGGCGAGCGTCCCACCAAGGACTGCCGCCATGAACGCGGATATGCCGCCCACATCGAGGCCGATCCTCTGTGCAAAGTTAGGTCCCAAGCCCCAGAAACCGCCTATGGCCAGGCCCGCCAGGAAGACGCCGACCGATGCTAGAGGCGAGACCGCGAAAAGATCGCGGAAGGCGACGGGTTCCTGTCGAACATCGGCCGGCGGATGGCTGGGCAGCAGAGTGACTGGGACGACCGCCGCCGATATCAGCAGTGAGACGATCAGGAACAGGGTCACGTCTGCAGGTGGGGCCACGTTTAGAAGTGCTTGGCCAAGAGCCCACGAGCCCATCGAAACGACGCCGAAGATCGACAAGAGCTGACCGCGTGTGGACGGAATAGCGTGAGCGTTGAGCCAACTCTCAGTCGCAAGGATCATGCCGGCATAGGCGAAGCCGGTTACAAGCCGAAGTGGCATCCATGCGCTCGCGTCTACGAATGCGACATGGAGGAGAGAAGTCATCGAAGCGATCGCCGCGAAGCCAGCGAAGGTCCTGACGTGACCGACAGACACGATGATCCGGGGCAAAACCAGCGCGCCGATCGTGAAGCCCGCGAAATAAAAGGACATCATTGCGCTGATCGTCCCGGCCGAGAAGCCTTCCTGACCAGCTCTCACAATCAGGAGAGTACCCAGCAGACCATTGCCCAGGAGCAGTGTGGCGACACTTAACAACAGCGCCGCAACCGGAGCCAAAACGAGTCCCCGCGCGCACGCTGCCTTTACGTCGTCCATCGCCTGGCTCATTTCCGAGCCTGACGCGGAGGCTGATACTCCGCGGAACTGATGAACTGAGCAAAGGCTTCGCACCAGATGACAACGGTGCTGTAGTCTCGAACATCGATATCGGCGGGCACCTCTACGATGAAGCCGTTGAACGTTTTCACATCGCCCACCCGAGCGGATGCGTCCTTGATCGCGAGGAACGCTTCCTCTGTGTCGACGAAGTGTGGGGTGAGATAGAGCTTGTAGTCCGGCCCCGGCGAGAGGCGGCCGATGTGCGCGATCCGGAGAGGCAAGACCCGCACTTCACCTTCGCCCCAATGCAGCAGGTCGCTGCCGGCGAGATCCCGAACAAGCCTTCCGGAATAAAGCGCTTCAGGCGTCGAGCTGCGCAGGACAGCTTCGGTCGGCGAAACCGGCGCGGTCAGGATCGGGAGCATGTAGATGCCACCAGCAAAGCCTGCGGCGGCGGCGGCGATATGGGTGGCGGCTAGAATGAGCCAACGTGGCATCTTTCACGTGCTCTCCAGTTCCGCCACCAAACGATCCGCGTCGAGATGAAAATCCGAGAAGACGATGCGACCGTTGGCGTTGATGACGGTAAACCACGGCGTTCCCCGTGTTCTGTAATCTTCCATGAATGTGGGAAAAGCCGCGCCAGCTGGCGGCTCGTCATGCCCGAAAGCAATGGGGAGATTGTATTCGACTTGATTGATGCGCAGTTTCTCGAAGGTATTTTCGTGGGCACCTTCGAAGACCGTTTGGATCACTGCAAACCCGACACCTCTGGATTCCAGCGCTCCGTGCAATTTCTGCAGAGTGGGAAATCCATGCAGATGGCAGCCACGGCACCAATGCTGAAACGCGAACACGATCTTCGGGCCTACGCCCAGATCCGATAGTTGGATCGGCGTGGCGAGGTTGCCGCCATCTACACCGATCCACCGTTGCACACGAAGCTGAGGAGCTTGACGTTCGGCCGGGCTCATTCTTCTCTCCAACCACGATGCAGACACCCGATGCCTGGCGAAACATCGCGTCCACAGCGGCTTTGCTATGCGTTACTGCTCCCTGAGCCAGAGGGTCGCGTGGTCGATGAGACCAATGCTCTTCTCAACTATACCCATCGAAACAAAGCGTTCGCGTGATCGACTATGAATTCCCACGCTGAACTTTTCCAATAGCGACGTGACATAGTTTCTATATCTTCGACGGGAGCAAATCGGAGCGTGCGTTCGACCTGGGTGACGTCAAATCTGGAAAGCGGGCGCAGCAGGTAGCTTACGTTTGTGGGCTGTCGCTCGGTACGCTTCTTCGATTGTCTCTACAGCCGTCGGCGCCACGACGCGTCCCTCGAGGTAATCGTCGATCTCATCGTAGGTCACGCCGTAGACATCCTCATCTGGGCGCAACGGCATGAGATCGTCCAAATCCGCAGTCGGAACCTTGCCGATTATCTCAGGCGGGGCGCCAAGGTGAACCCCAATCGCGCGAACACGTCGCTTGTTGAGACCCGCGAGAGGCAGAACATCCGCGGCGCCATCGCCAAATTTGGTGAAGAACCCCATGACCGCTTCCGCTGCATGGTCCGTACCGATCACTAGGCCACCCAGGCTTCCAGCGAGCGCGAATTGAGCAATCATGCGCTGGCGCGCCTTGACGTTACCTAGCGCTCTGCCGCGGTCGTGAGGATCAACTGGATCGTATCCGGAGTACGTCAGTTCCGCCCAAAGAGCGTCCGTTGCGGGCCTCACATTGATCGCCACCGTACGGTCAGGCTTGATCGTCGAGAGAGCAAGTTGAGCATCGTGCTCATCCGACTGAATGCCATAAGGTAGCCGCACCGCAAGAAACTCGCACTCGTACCCGGTGCGGCGAAGCTCCTTCACGGCCGATTGCGCCAGCAGGCCCGCGGTCAGGGAATCGACGCCCCCGCTGATTCCAAGCACATACGCTCGCTGGCCAGACCTTCTCAAATAATCGCGAAGGAAGCCGATACGGCTCGCGGCCTCTTGTTCAGCATCGAACGTTTGAGAGACGCCGAGCGCTGCGATGATTTCAGCTTGAGCGTGCATGGCGACCTCATGACGTGAACCGCAAGCAGGCGATGACCGTGCCTTCTCCGTCCGACAGCCGGCGGCGTTCGCCTAACATCCCACGGGCGCACATACGCGTGCAACGCTGGTCGGAAGGTATTGAAACTATAGCGAGCAGACATTGGGCAAAGATGCTGCTCTACCGCTATAGTCGAGGTGCGATTAGCGCGATTCATAGTGATGATAAACAGATCTATACTGATACGGCATTCGGTTGTCTGAGTTTCAGCCTGTCGATCCATTCGGCATCATGCAAGTGCGAAGATCATCTACGCAGTAGCCTGAGATTAAGTCGGTTCCGGTCTGTCGTGACGAGCAAGGGGGTTCGGCATGGTCACCAGAGGTTTCACCGGCCGCGGTTCAGGCGGCGACCACGATGGCCGCATTCCGCCGGGTCAACATCTCGTAGAAAATTTTCCCGTACTGACCGCGGGACCGACGCCACGTATCGAGACATCCGACTGGAAGTTTACGGTCAAGATCGGTCCAAAGCCGATCAAGGTCTGGACCTGGAGCGAGTTTAACGCCCTTCCGAAAACCAACGTAACTAAAGACATACACTGCGTTACGTCATGGTCGAAGCTCGACACCAAGTGGGAAGGCGTGCTGATCGAAGACATCCTCGCGGATGCAGGACTCGAGCGGCCCACCGATTTCGTCTTGGCCCACTGCTACGATGGCTATTCGACCAATGTCCCGCTCGCCGACCTTCTGGCCGGTAAGGCGATGGTCGCGACTGGGTATGCGGGCGAGCCGCTTCCCCGTGATCATGGCGGACCGGCGCGCCTGCTAGTACCTCATCTATACTTTTGGAAGTCCGCCAAATGGGTGAATGGGCTGCAGTTCACGACGCGTGATGAAGCTGGCTTCTGGGAACTGCGCGGCTATCACATCTACGGCGATCCGTGGCGCGAACAACGGTACACCCATGACTGAGATCGACGCGCAACCCGCGTCGTGGCAGTCATGTGTGATCGACGAGATCGTCCAGCAGACCCCAAGTAGAAAGAGCTTTTTCCTGCTGCTACGGGAGCCTTTCTTCCATACCGCCGGCCAGCACGTTGACGTGCGCCTGACCGCCCCCAATGGCTATCAAGCGATGCGCAGCTATTCGATTGCATCGTCGGCTGCCTCGTCCCCGATCCTCGAGTTGGCAATAGAGCGTCTGCCCGATGGCGAAGTCTCGCCGTTCTTCCACGACGTCGCCGCTCCTGGCGACGAAATCGAACTTAGAGGTCCTCTCGGTGGCCACTTTTTGTGGCCCGAACCTGCTGACGACCCGGTGCTGCTGATCGGCGCAGGTTCGGGCTTGGTCCCACTGATGGCAATGATCAGGCAGCGCCAAGCACTGGCCCAGGCCGTTCCAGTTGCGCTGCTCTTGTCCGCTCGGACCAGTCGCGACGTACTCTTCTCCAGCGAACTTCGCTCGATCGAGATGCGTGATTCTGCGTTGGTCCTAGCCGTCGCGATAACGCGCGAAGCGCCAATGCGCGCCTCGGACTTTGGCCGACGGATCGACGCCGAGATGGTCAAGGAGACGATCGCCCGCCTGGGTCGAGATCCTGCCCACGTGTTCGTTTGCGGGTCCAACGGTTTCGTCAACATCGCGACGGACGGCGCGTTAGCGGCCGGGCTCGACGCCTCGATCATTAAGACTGAGCGCTATGGAGGGTAGAGGCAGCGAAATGGTCGAATCCCTCCAGACGAAAGCGCTCAACTACGGCCCAGGCCGGGGAGCCTGAGCGCACTACGCCGCGTCGCTTATTCGAACCTTTGTCTTTCGGGAGACCACTGTGAGCCGCTTTGCAGAACCAGTTTTCGTAGCCGCAGGCCTTCGGACCCCTTTTGGGCGCGGCGGGGGAGCACTGGCGAATTATGACGCGGTCTCCTTATCCGTGCCCGTCGTTCAGGAGATGGGGAAGCTTGCCGAGCCCGACCTCGTTGTCTGGGGAAGCGTCATCCCAAACCTGGGCTGGAGCAATATCGCTCGTGAGGTATGGCTAGACGCGAAACTCAATCCCAATGTCCCGGCATTCTCCGTTGTTCTTGCGTGCTCAACCAGCATGACCGCGTGTTTCGCTGCGGCCGGCATGCTCGGTGGCGGCCTTAACTTGATCATGGTCGGCGGCTCTGAGGTCATGAGCCGGCCATCGCTCGCGCTTACCCCCGAGGCATCAAAGCGGCTCACCGATTTGTTCGCGCAGGATGCCGCAGCAGCACTTGCCGCCTTGGGGGCGCTGGCTCCTACCGACTATGTGCTCCCGACGAAGGGATGGGCCAACCGCCTTACCGGCAGGACGATGGGCGATCACATGGAGGAGACCGCCAAGGCGTGGCGGATCTCGCGTGAGGCACAGGACGACTGGGCTCTCAAGAGCCACCAGCGAGCGATCGCCGGTTGGGACAGCGGTTTCTTCGATGACCTCGTGATTGCACTGCCGGAACTTGCCCGCGATGCAAACCCGCGTGCGGACACGTCCGCCGAACGGCTGTCAGGTCTGAAGCCGGCCTTTGATCGCGAGAGCGGCATGGGTAGCCTGACAGCTGGCAACAGCTCTCCGATCACAGATGGGGCGGCCGGCTGTTGGGTGTCCAATGAAGAAGGTTTGCAGAGGCTCCCCGAAGGCACGGCTCACGTGCGGCTCGTCGACTTCGAAATATCTGCGGTCGACCTCCACACGGAGGGGCTTCTGATGGCACCGTCATATGCCATTCCGCGTCTGCTCGCGCGACATCAGCTGGCATTCTCCGACATTGCCCTTTGGGAGATCCACGAAGCCTTCGCGGCACAGGTCTTGGCCAATGTCGCAGCCATCACCGATCCGAATTGGGTCCGAGAGAAGGCCGGCGTCTCGCCCGAGATGGGTAACTTCGACTGGGATCGCGTCAATCCCAACGGCGGTTCGGTAGCTATCGGGCATCCCTTCGGCGCGACTGGCGCGCGTGACCTCAGCCAAGCCGTCAAAGAGCTGTGGGCCATGCCGGTCGGGTCTCTCGGGATCGTCAGCATCTGTGCCGACGGCGGTCAAGGCACCGTCGCCCTCCTCGAACGCGTCTGATTGGGGGGTATGAGATGAAGGCGATCCGCTTCCATGAGTTCGGCGCTCCCGAGGTCCTCCGCTATGAGGATGCGCCACTAGCTGTCGCGTCAAGCCGGCACGAGGCTTTCCTCCGCGAACTGGGTGCTGACGAGTTCATCGACTACACGCAGACCAAGCCCGAAGACGATGTGCGCGACGTCGATCTCGTCGTCGACGCTGTCGGCGGCCCGGCCGCGAGCCGCTTTCTGCAGACCATCCGTCCGGGCGGCGCGCTGTTCCCGATTTTTCCCCTCGGCTTTGCCGGACATGACGAGGCTGCCGGCCGGGGGGTGACCGTTTCGGCGACTCAGGTTCGTTCCAACGGCGATCAGTTGGCCAAGCTAGCTCAACTACTCGATAGCGGTGCGGTTCGCGTCGCCGTGGACAGCACATTCCCGCTTTCCGAAGCGGCTGCCGCTCATCATCGAGCAGAGGCAGGCCACATCCAGGGCAAGATCGTTCTGACTATTGGTGCCGCCGCCGATCAGAGCCGCGACACGGGGGGCCCGTCATCGCAGTGGCCGCCGCGCGTGAGGGGGCACTGACGTGACTAAGCCAAAGCGCATGATCGGCCATGTTCAGGCTTCAAGGCCCCGACCGGGAGAGCTCTGGTGAGCCTGAACTCTGACAAAACAGATTTCGGGCCGGCACAGCGGGCGAAGGCGCTTGCGGACCTCATGGTCCTCGACACGCCGGAAGAGCAAGCCTTCGACGATCTCGTTTTCGTCGCGGCAAAGGCTTGCGACGTTCCGATCGCGCTCATCACTCTCCTCGACACCGACCGTCAATGGTTCAAGGCCAAGTACGGGCTCGAGGTGTGCGAGACCGAAATCGAACACTCGGTCTGTCGGATCGAGATCGATCAGGGCGACCTCTTGGAAATCGTCGATCTCACAAATGACGCGCGGACCAAGCGCAATCCGCTCGTCACCGGCGTCAGGCACTTTCGCGCCTACGCTGGCGCACCGCTCATGCTGCGATCCGGCGCGATCGTTGGTCGGCTCTGCGTCATCGATACCGCTCCGCGGCCTAAAGGGCTCAGCGAAGCGGAAAAGGCGATGCTTCAGGCACTTGCTCGCCTCGCCAGCGAAAATCTTGAACTGCGCCGTGTCGCCAACGCGAGCGAGCGCCTCACGGGGCTGCAGACAGCCTTGGTCGAGATCGGCGAGACCATACGAAGCAGTCACGACACCGCCGAGATGGCGTCGGCTACCGCCGCCATCGTGGGCAGGGCGCTTGCCACGGACCGGGCCGGGTTCGGATCCGTCGACGATGACGTCGAGACCATTGACGTCGAAACAGATTGGACGGCGCCCGGGATTATGAGCATCGCCGGCCGCCACCGTCTCGAAGAGTACGGAAGCTTGCGCAAGCCGCTCGTCGGTGGCGACCCCCTGATCGTTTGGGACGCCCTAACCGACGACCGCACGCTCCATAATCTCGAGAGCGCAGTGCGTGTCGGCGTTCGGTCTCTGGTCGACATGCCAGTGAGAGATCGAGGCAAGACCATCGCCGTCTTCTTTGTCCATTCGGCGCACCCCCGACCGTGGCCAGCAGAAGAAATCTCGTTCCTGCGGAGCGCGGCGGACCGGCTCGAGGCTGGGGTCGCGAGGCTCCGCACCGAGCAGCAGCAAGTCATCGTGAATGGTGAGATCGCTCACCGCTTGAAGAACATGCTCACTATGGTTCAGGCCATCGCGAGCCAAACGTTGCGAAACGTCACCGATCGCGATGCAGTCTACGCCTTTGAGCGCCGTCTGATGGCTCTTAGCGCGGCGCACGACGCCTTGCTTCAAATGAGTTGGACGCAGGCTGACTTGCAAACGATCGCCGCGACCGTGATTGACGCGATAGGATTCTCGGATCGGGTCGACATGAGTGGCCCTACGGTGGCCCTTGGGCCGCGAGCGGCGCTCTCTTTTTCGCTGATAGTGCACGAGTTGCTGACCAACGCCTGCAAGTACGGCGCGCTGAGCAATGATCACGGCGAGGTGTCTCTGACGTGGGGCATACTGAACGGGCAGGAGAGCGATCTTCTAAGCATCCAATGGCGTGAGCGCGGGGGACCACCCGTCGTCCCGCCGACGCGCAGAGGTTTTGGTTCGAAGCTGATCAACATCGGCCTTGTCGGCACAGGAGGCGTCGATGTCCGCTACGAGCCCTCCGGGTTAGCTGCTGATCTACACGCCTCCATGCGTCACCTGGTTCAAGGTTGATGGGAGTATGCGTGGAATGGTGAAACCCGTGGTGCTCGTCGTCGAAGACGAGCCACTCCTTCGTCTGTTCGCATCGGACATGATCGAGGAAGCAGGATTCGAAGTGCTTCAGGCGTCGGATGCGTCCGATGCGCTCGTAACTTTGCAAGATCGGCTCGACATCCGTGTCGTCTTCACTGATGTGAACATGCCCGGCGGCATCGATGGAATCATGCTCGCCATCCGCATTCGCGAGCGCTGGCCCGCCATCCAGATCATCATCACGTCCGGCAGGCCGTGGCCGGAAGCAGCGGTCGTGCCGCAGGACATCGTCTTCTTTCAAAAGCCTTATCGCCGGGACCGCGTCTTAGACACGGTCCGAAGGATGGCAGCGTGATGGCCCAACTCATCCGCAATCGGACTTTCGAAACCGAAACCCTTGAGCCCGCCGCTCGGTCCCATGCCTACACCTTCGCAGAGGTCGACGTCCCCCAAGCATCGGCCGCAACCCCACACATGAACGATCGGAGACGAGGAAATGAAACCAGACATCCTCCTTTACACCACGAGCTGGTGCCCGTTCTGCCGTCGCGCGAAGGCACTTCTCACTGAAAAAGGCGTGCAGTGGACCGAGCACGACATCGAGTCCGACCCGGCACACCGAAAGACGATGATCAAGGCGTCGGGCCGCAGCACCGTGCCCCAAATCTTCATCAACGGAACGCACGTCGGTGGCTCCGACGATCTCGCCCGGCTCGATGCCGATGGCGAACTGGACAAGCTTCTTGCGGGCGGGGCGCCCGCGAACTGACTGGGCTTCGCCTCGGCCTGCCGGCCCGAGGGCGATAGGCGACACAGGAGGTTTTTATGGTCTCAGCAATTTGGAAAGACGCCACCATCGCTACGAGCGACGAAACGGTAGTCGTCGACGGCAATCACTATTTCCCGCCCAAAGACGTCGACCACAGCCGGCTCGAACGGAGTGAGCAGACTTCGGTCTGCCCTGTGAAGGGATCCGCCCACTATTTCCACATTCGTGTAGGCGGCGAGCGCAACCTAAATGCCGCTTGGACCTATCCTGACCCAACGGCCAGCGCTGAAGCGATTAGAGGCTACTTTGCTTTCTGGAAAGGCGTGGATGTTGCGTAGCGGTCGGTCATTTTCCAACGCTCACAAAGCTGGGTTTCTTTGGGATGATAACGTGCGGATGACGCTTGGCCGACATTAGAAGTCTGAGCGCGGTCGGCTGACTCTGGACTCGTTGGCCGTTAGGGAAACAACGGGGTTCAAACCGTCCTTCAGATGAGTGTGGTGGGGTCGGATGGAGCGG
This sequence comes from Rhizobium sp. FG113, assembly GCF_057809895.1. NCBI lineage: Bacteria > Pseudomonadati > Pseudomonadota > Alphaproteobacteria > Hyphomicrobiales > Rhizobiaceae > Rhizobium > Rhizobium sp. FG113. The sequence goes on from NZ_JBMDKV010000002.1 coordinate 305,667, forward strand.
GCAAAGTTTGATGCGGCCTTCAAGGAACTGCCGGAAGGTTACAGCGAAGGCATCTACGACGGTCGACGGTTCGGCGTGACCGTGCGTCGATCGAAGGATGGACGACGGAACAGTCTTTTCGCCCGGGAGTTGGCAGGCTCAGACCTTATCAGCTTCAATCTTTATCGCGTCTCTTCCGGGAAGGCGTCGCTCAAGCCGTGTGAGATGTCGGCGGATAAGGTTGTAGCGTTCGTTCTGAGCTATCGACCGGACGCCTGAAGAACAAGGCGCTCGCAGCGTCCCTAGGCATCGAATTTCAGCAGCGCCTTTCGGCTCCACCAAGGATATCGAAACTATAGCGACGATTTATTGGACGGGATCATTCAGTAAATCCTTCTTCTACACCGCAGCGTCAGAGGAGGCACGACGCTGATATCCCGCAGAATATTCAATCGAGGAAGTCCTAGCGATGACGAAATCTAGTTCCGCACCCGCTCCGACGCCATCTGACCTCGACGAAAGCGCGGCCATGACTGTCGCCGATGCTCTCAAGATCATCTTGGCGAACAGCTATGCTATTTACCTGAAAACGAAGAACTTCCATTGGCACGTCTCCGGGCCATATTTCAGGGATTATCACCTGCTCCTCGACGAGCAGGCGGCCGAGATACTCGCTGCCACTGACGCGATCGCAGAGCGCGCCCGGAAGACGGGTAACACCACGCTACGATCGATCGGCGATATCGCTCGCCATCAAACGATCAAGGACAACGACGCGGATTTCGTGACGCCGCAGGACATGCTCGCTGAGCTGCGCGCTGACAACCTACACATGGTGGAGTCACTGCGTCGCGCCAAGGACGTGGCGGACAAAGCCAAGGACAACGCAACTTCCGGCCTGATCGACACCTGGACCGACGAGGCGGAGCGACGCGCCTGGTTCTTGTTCGAAGTCGGTCGACCAGCCTGAAGCTCGATCTCACGGGAAGGGAAACTCGATGGCCTCGTCTCTTGTCCGCACCGAGTACATCGAGGTCGACAGCGGCCGTATCGCCTGCGACGACACCGGCGGTCCGGGGCACATCGTGCTGTGCATTCCAGGGATGGGCGATCTGCGATCCGAATATCGGCTCCTAGGGCCCGACCTAAAGCAGGCAGAATTCCGCGTCGTCACGATGGATGTGCGGGGATTCGGCGAAACGTCAGCGCGATGGACTGACTACTCCGCCCGGTCAGTGGGCCTGGACGCAATCTCTATCGTGAGACGCTTGGGCGCAGGCCCTGCCACCATCACTGGCAACTCTTTCGCGGCCGGGTCAGCTCTATAGGGCGGCGAGAGAGAGTCCGGACCTGGTCCGCAGTGTCGTGCTCCTCGGTCCGATAGTCCGAGACCTTCCACTGACGAGCGTCCAGAAGCTCGTCCTTTCGATAGGGTTCGCCGGGCCATGGCGGACGTGGTTTTGGACGACATACTGGAGCAGCCTCTATCCAACGAAGCGAGCTTTTGACCACGAGGCGATCAAGTCGGCCATCGCTCGAAATCTCAGAGAGCCGGGACGGATGCAGGCGCTGCTGACGATGCTCTCGCTTTCGAAAGCCGACACGGCCGCCATTCTAGATGACAGCGCCGTTCGCGCGCTTGTTGTGATGGGGACGAAGGATCCGGACTTCCCAAACCCGGTCGAGGAAGCTCAGAACCTAGCAAGCCGGCTGCATGCCGAGACAATGATCGTGGAAGGTGCCGGCCATTATCCCCACGTCGAAATGGCCGACCAAGTGGCGCCGCGGATCATCTCGTTCCTCGGCAGCTTATCGCCCGCGCCGGCGGCGGCCGGGATCACCCGACTGCATAGGAGCTGATGAATGGAGAAAGTCGGCTTCGGCGGCGGATGCCACTAGTGCACCGAGGGCGTCTTTCAGGCGCTGCGAGGCGTCTCCCAAGTCGATCAGGGCTTTCTGCAATCAGAAACGCCGGCCGACACGTGGGCCGAAGGTGTGGTCGTAAGTTTCGACCCTGCGGCTATTGGATTGGCCACGCTCGCCGAAGTGCATCTAAGGACGCACTCCGCCACAAGAGCTCGCTCACCGCGCGGAAAATATCGAAGCGCCATCTATGTCTTTGAAGTCGGTCAGCGGATAGAAGCCGAGAAGGCAATCGCGCAGTTTGCCGCTGAAACAGACAAGGCTGTCCACACTCTGGTGCTCCCGTTCAAGGGTTTCAAAGCTTCGGACGAGCGCTATCAGAACTATTATCGCACCGATCCAAGCAGGCCCTTCTGCCAGCGCTACATCGATCCAAAGCTGGATTTCATCCGGAAGCATTTTTCGGAGATCGCGTTGCCGCGATGAATGAATAATTGGGCTGTCGTGCAGGTCGCGATCTCATATCCCAACTGTCTGTAGGATGCAGTCAATCAGCTTTCCGGGCAGCGGAGGACTTAGGCGGCGATCGGGAACGGGGTTCCTTACGAGACAACGTCTCTCATCACCCATTTAGGGTGCCGCTTTGGGTAGATGGTGCGGGCGGTCGGATTCGAACCGACACGTATTTCTACGGCGGATTTTGAAGTGAGTCGCGGCTTTCATCGGGCTGCTATTCCACGGATGACGGCGCTTCAAACAAGAACCCAAGGGTCAGCCGACACTCCTAGATGGCACTTGCCCGTTGAGACGGCCCGTCCGATGTGCACGCTATAGCCCGATATTACCGCATCCCTTCACGCGGCGGCTTCAAATCGGAAGATCTATCGCCTTCTATCTCCACAAGAGTAAAGAAGTGGAGATACGGTATGAGCGTTGCGCCGCATGTCGCCCGCAGGACAATTCGCCGGCATCAGCTACGAGAGATCGTGCCGCTTGCCGACAGCACAATCTACGACATGGAGCAGCGAGGAGAATTCCCGCAGCGCTTCTATCTCACCTCGCGTTGCGTCGTCTGGGATCTGGCAGAAGTCGAAGCTTGGCTTGACGCTCGACGCCGTGCCTCTCGGGCCAATGCTATCGAACGCGCTCCAAGCCCCGACGTGAGATTGCGCCGCTCTCGGCCTGTCAAACACTAGGCTCGAGCTCAAGCAGCTCCATCGTGGCCGGGAGCAGGGTCGGCACATACTTCCGACCCGCGACCCAAGCGTCCACCAGGTTGGACCACTCCTGCATCATATGCCGGCGCTGGTGCTCATACTCCGCCTTGTTGTAGACGCCACGCGAGGACCGTCCGTCCTCATGCGCCAAGCACTTCTCGATCCAGTCGCTGTTGAAGCCGAGTTCGTTCAACAAAGTGGACCCGGTGCGTCGAAGATCGTGAACAGTGAAGGGCTCAAGTGGCAGCCCCTCCTTTTTCGCTCTAGCGACCACGGCGGTCGTGATCCGGTTGAACGTCGCCCGCGACATTGGCGCGTCAGCGTCATATCGCGACGGAAGGACATAGCGCGAATTGCCGGCGCAGGTTTTCAACGCGATGAAGATGTCGATGGCCTGCTGAGACAGGTAGACGTTGTGTGCCTTCGACCGCTTCATTCTTTCCTTGGGTATCGACCAGACGGCGTTCTCAAAATCGACCTCATCCCAGGTGGCATCCTGGAGCTCGCTCTTCCTGACCATCGTCAGGAGGAAAAGCTTCATTCCCAACCGTATGGTCGGCAGTGTCGGCACATGCTCAAGCTGACCGAGCATGACGCGGATCTCCGCGGGCGATAGGGACCGATCCTTCGGCACGAAGGTCGCGATGGACGCAGGCCCAACCTCATCCGCTGGGTTGGCGACCTTCTCGCCATGCAGGATGGCGAATGCAAAGATCAGCTTCACGATATCGCGCACATGGACGGCCGTGGCTGGAGCGCCGCGATCCTTCACTTTCCCACACATCATACGGAGATCGTCCGGCGTGATCTCCGTTAGGAGCCTGTTTCGGAATGTCGGCAGAATGTCGCGCTCGTAGATGGAGCGCCGCATAGCCCGCGTGCTGTCCGCCATGCGCGACTCCTGGAACCACTTTTCGCCGAACTCGCCGAATCGCTTCGCCTCCTTCAGTCGCCGCTTGTCATGCTGCTTCTCTTGAGCAGGCGACCGCCCCTCTGAAATGGCCCGCTTCGCATCGATCAGCTTCTCGCGAGCCCTGGCAAGTGAGAGGCCGTCAGGGCCATATCGGCCGAGCGTCAGCGTCTCGCGCCGTCCGTTGAGTCGATAGTCGTACCGAAACACGATCGCCCCGGACGGCTGGACCACGACATACATACCGTCACGGTCACTCACCTTGTACAATTTCTTCTGTGCTTTCAGCGCCTTAATCGCTGTGTCCGTGAGCATGGAGACCTCCAAATCTGTCCAAAAACAGCAGAGAGGCACCGATTATACCGTCAGCCCAAAACTGGGGTCACTGAAAGTGAATTTCATTCGCTCTTTCAATGCCTTAAGGCCAAAAACTATACCGTCAGCAGCTCTCTTGGCCATGACGGTATAGCGAAATCTCTAACCGAACAAGTTCCCCCATACCGTCCACTATACCGTCAAACCGGAGCACTGTCCCTCGATAGATGGCGATAGACGATGACAGTTTTATCTTTGTTATTCAGATACTTATGCCGTACCCTGGCGTACAATCGGATACTGCCGGAGGGGCAAAAATCATTCCCACTCGATCGTGCCCGGCGGCTTGCTGGTCACATCGTAGACCACGCGATTGATCCCACGCACTTCGTTGATGATGCGGGTGGCGGCGCGGCCGAGGAATTCCATGTCGTAGTGGTAGAAATCCGCCGTCATGCCGTCGACGGAGGTGACGGCGCGCAGGGCGCAGACGAATTCGTAGGTGCGGCCGTCGCCCATGACGCCGACGGTCTGGACTGGGAGCAGCACGGCGAAAGCCTGCCAGATCGCGTCGTAGAGACCGGCCTTGCGGATTTCGTCGAGATAGATGGCGTCGGCTTCGCGCAGAATCTCCAGCTTTTCGCGGGTGATGCCACCCGGGCAGCGGATCGCGAGGCCGGGGCCGGGGAAGGGGTGGCGGCCGATGAAGCTGTCCGGCAGGCCGAGCTCCTTGCCGAGCACGCGCACTTCGTCCTTGAAGAGTTCGCGCAGCGGCTCGACGAGCTGCATGTTCATACGCTCAGGCAGGCCGCCGACATTGTGGTGCGACTTGATCGTCACCGACGGGCCGCCGGTGAAGGAAACGCTTTCGATGACGTCGGGATAGAGCGTGCCCTGGCCGAGGAAATCGGCGCCGCCGAGCTTCTTGGCCTCTTCCTCGAAGGTCTCGATGAACAGGCGGCCGATGATCTTGCGCTTGGTCTCCGGGTCGGAAACCCCTTCGAGCTCGCCGATGAACTTGTCGGCCGCGTCGACGTGGATCAGGTGCAGATTGTAGTGTTCGCGGAACATGGCGACGACATTGGCCGCCTCGTCCTTGCGCATCAAGCCGTGGTCGACGAGCACGCAGGTGAGCTTGTCGCCGATCGCCTCGTGGATCAGCAGAGCCGCGACCGAGCTGTCGACGCCGCCGGACAGCGCGCAGAGCACGCGCTTGTTGCCGACCTGCTTGCGGATTTCCTCGACCGCCTTCTGGCGGTAGGCAGACATCGACCAGTCGCCCTTGATGCCGGCGATGTTGTGAATGAAGTTGCCGATCAGCTTGGCGCCATCGGGCGTGTGGACCACCTCGGGGTGGAACTGCACGCCGTAATATTTGCGCTTCTCGTCGGCGATGAAGGCGTAAGGCGCGTTCGGCGAGGTCGCTACGACCTTGAAGCCTTCGGGGAGCGCCGTGACGCGGTCGCCATGGCTCATCCAGACCTGGTGGCGCGAGCCCTTGGACCAGAGGCCTTCGAACAATGCGCTGTCTTCGTCGACTTCGAGGAAGGCGCGGCCGAATTCGCGGTGATGGCCGCTCTCGACCTTGCCGCCGAGCTGCATGCACATCGTCTGCTGGCCGTAGCAGATGCCGAAAACGGGAAGGCCGCTGTCGAAGATGATCTGGGGCGCGCGGGGCGAACCCTCATCGACCGTCGAGGCCGGGCTGCCGGACAGGATCACGGCTTTCGGCTTCAGGCTCTTGAAGCCTTCTTCGGCGGACTGGAAGGGAACGATCTCGCAGTAGACGCCCGCTTCGCGCACGCGGCGCGCGATCAGCTGGGTTACCTGGCTGCCGAAATCGACGATGAGAACGCTGTCGGGATGTGCTGTCTGGGTCATGGCGAGCCTTTAATGAAAAGCACCCGGTCTTGCAATGCGGGAAATCCGCCGCCGCGGGATTTTATTGCATCGATTGTCCCGCTTTCGCAGGGCCTGGAGCTGGTTTTCTTGGGCGTCGAAAGCGCTAGAACCAGAATACCCCATCTTCCAGCGCGGTGAACAGGCTGTCGGTGGCATCCGATAGCTTGCGGTCGATCACATGCAGATATTCGGTCCAGCCGGAGATGTGCTGCAGCTCCTCGACGCCGTCGGAAATCCCGCGCAGGCCGATCAGCGGCAGATTGTAGGCCTGGCAGGCGCGCAGGATGGCGAAGGTCTCCATGTCGACCATGTCGGCATCGATGGAAGAATAGGCAGCGCCCGAGACCACATTGCCGCCGGTCGACAAGGTCGCTTCCGCGACGCCGGGGATGCGCAGCGGCAGGTCGATGACGGCAGGCAGGTCGAGAAACGGCGTGCGCCCCTTCTCGAAACCGAGCGGCGAGGCGTCCATGTCGCGATAGGAAACCGACGTCACCTGATAGACCGCCGTCTGCTCGAGCTTTGCGGAGCCGGCCGAACCGAGAGATACCACGAGCTGCGGCAGGTCTCCGGCGTGGTCGAGGTCTGCCAGCGTCCGCGTCAACACCACGGCGGCTTCGACCGGGCCAACACCGGTCATCAGCGGCTCGAAGCGCGAGCGCAGGAAGGGGCCGTACTCGGCCTCGGCGGCCATCACGAACAGGATGGATTTTCCCGCGACCGATTTCAGTTCGAACGTCATCCAGTAATGCCCTCTCTGCCGCGTATGATCATCATGGTGCTGGTCATCGAGGCGATCAGCTTGGCCGGGCCGTCGCTGATGGCGTAGCCGCGCCCGTCGGCGACGATGATATTGGTACCGGGCTTGGTGATCTCGCCGCGAAACAGGAAGCGCTCGCCGCGCCCTGGTGACAGCAGATTGACCTTGAATTCGATCGTCAGCACCGAGGCGTCGGGGTCGATGACGCTGTAGGCGGCAAAGCCGCAGGCCGAATCCAGCACGGCCGAGATGATGCCGGCATGCAGGATGCCGTGCTGCTGCGTCAGCTTCACGTCGAACGGCAGCTCGATCTCCACCATCGCCCGCTCCACGCGGGTGAGTTCGGCGCCGATCGTGTGCAGCGCCGCCTGGCGCGAAAAATTGGTCTGGATGCGATCGCGGAAATCGCCGCTATCGGTATTGGTCATCTGTCTGCCCTCGTGCGAGCCGGAAAGTGCCATGCGTCGCCGCGCCACACAAGCGCAATGGATCGCAGCCGGTACGATTGTGCACTCAACGGCGGCGGCAGGTCGTGCTAGATCGGGGTTGAGATGAAGCGGAGGTGTCGGCATGCTGCAGGTGAGGCGTTACACGGCGGATGATTGCGACGACACGATCGCGATCTTTCTGGCGGCGATCCGCGAGGTGGCGTCCCGCGATTACAGCCCGGCCGAAATCGAAGCCTGGGCCAAGGTCGAGGATCGCGCCGCCTGGGCGAAACGCCGCGCCAGCCGGCCAACCTTCATCGCCGAGCATGCGGGACGCGCAATCGGCTTTTCCGATCTCGAGCCCGACGGCCATCTCGACATGATGTTCGTCCATCCCGCCCATCAGGGCATCGGCGTCGCCAGCCTGTTGCTCTCAACGGTCGAGGAGGAGGCGAGACGGCAACGCATCGGCCGCATTTTCACCGAGGCAAGCCTCACCGCGCGGCCCTTCTTCGAGCGTCGAGGCTTCAGCGTCATCGCCCGCCAGAGCGTCGAGAAACGCGGCCAGCGCCTCACCAATTTCCGCATGGAGAAATTTCTCTAGAGTCGGTCCAGCCAGGCGTGGCCGGGGTGCGCTTGCCCCAGCGTGGCCTTCAGCCAGTCGCGCTCGGAGGGGCCAAGCTTCGGCAGCGCCTTGGCAAAGTCCATCTCGTCCTTGTCGCGCAGGTATTTTGCCTTGAACAACAGCACGCCGGCCGCCCTGAGATAGGGTATGCCGTCGACGGTGGTGGCGATCATCTCGGCGCGGGGAAACGCAATCGAGGGATCGCGCTTGTAGACCCAGCGATCGGCCGTTCCCTCCTCGATCATCATGTCGACGCGCCAGCAGCCGGCGGCGAGATCGTGACACCATATTTGCGCGATCTCGGCGGGCGGCGCAGCGTCATTCGGCAGAGGCGAGACCACACCGCTGCCGACGGCGTAAAAATCTATGTCGCCGAGTGCCGCGCGAAACATCGCGACATCGCCGCGCAGCACCGTGAACTCCAGATCTTCGTGATCGCGTGTCTTCTCTCCATGCCAGAGATCGAGCGCCCAGCCGCCGACCACGCACCATGGCTTCGCAATGCCGGTGAGCCGCAAGGCGAGTTCCGTGGGCTGCCAGGCGTCCCATGCGCCGTGATCGGGGATCGGCCGTGTCTCCATGCGGCCCGTGTTAGCGGGGCGCGGCATCGAGGGCAATCTCAGTTGAGATAGACGATCGAGGCGTTGAGCAGCGTCGCGAAGGAAACCCAGGCGAGGTAGGGCAGGAAGAGCAGCGCGGCGACCCGGTCGGCATTCCAGCGGTTGACGATGAAGGCGATGATTAGCGCCAGCAGTGCGAGGATCACGATCAACGCCACCGTCGGCACCTGCATGCCGAAGAAGAACGGCGACCAGAGAAAATTCGCCACCATCTGTCCCGCCCAGATCAGCATGCCCACCGAGAGATGCCCGCGCATCCAGGTCCGCGCGCCGGCAAGCCCGATCAGCACGTAGAGAATGGTCCAGGCCGGCCCGAACACCCAGTTCGGCGGGTTGAAGGGCGGCTTGGCAAGCGATTGATACCATTCGCCCGGAAGATTGTTGACGCCGATCACGAGACCGCCGCCAAGCACGATCGCAACGAAGATGATGTAGGTCAGGGCTTTGCTCATGCGGGCGGAGATAGGGCGCGGGCGTCGCCTCGCCAGAGCCATATCGCATACGATTCAAATGATCGTGCAATGATCCCGATTGCCCGTCATGCGCTTCGGGATATGCTTGGCGAAGCAGGAAATTGGAGTGCTTCGAAATGGCCGGCATCGTGCAGTCCACACAGGCCTACGAAAGTTGGCTTCGCGGCCAACTCGGGGCCGATCTGGTCGAAAGCGATCTTCTGCGCAAGCACATGAAGATGCGATCAAGCAGCTTTTCATTCCTGCGCGCCACCTATTGGCGCTTTTCAGAAACCATTCTCGATATCTGTCCTGACGCTGCCGCCGCGCCAAAGGTTCTGGCGATCGGTGATACGCATCTCGAAAACTTCGGCACCTGGCGCGATGTCGAGGGACGCCTCGTCTGGGGCGCCAATGATTTCGACGACGCAGCCTTTATGCCTTACGCGCTCGATCTCATCCGGCTGACGGCAAGCGCGCTCCTGGCAGTCACCGAGGGCGGCCCGCCGGCGCAGACGATCGCGGCTTCGGTGCTGACGGGCTATCTGAGGGCGCTGCAGACGCCCATGCCCATCATTCTCGAGCGCGATCACAAATGGCTGCGCAAGGCGCTGACCCTGCCCGATAGCGAGCGCCGCGCGTTCTGGGATAAATTCGCGAGCCTTGCGCCGGGCGAAAAACCGGCACCATCGGCCTATGCCGAAGCGCTCGACGCGTCCTTGCCGTCGGGCCATGCCGCTTACGCTCCAAAGCCGCGCACCGCGGGCACCGGCAGCCTCGGGCGTCCGCGTTTCATCGCTTACACGGATTGGCGGGGCGGGCCGGTGTTGCGCGAGGCCAAGGCCATGCTGCAATCGGCCTGGTCGCTCGCCCACGCGCCCGATGATCGCGCCATCCATGCCGTCGAGATTGCGACAGGTCAGATGCGCTCTCCCGATCCGCACTACCGGCTGATCAGCTCGGTTCTGGTGCGGCGGCTGTCGCCGAGCAGCACCAAGATCGAGATCGACGGCAATTCCGATTTGCTGCTGTCGCCGGATATGCTTGACCTGATGGGCTTCGAGATCGGCAATTGCCACGCCAACGACCCCGCGGCCGTTGACGCGATCCTGCGCGACCTCAAGGCGCGCAAGCCGGGCTGGCTGGTGGAAGACGCGAAGGCTGCGGCAGCGCAGATCGGCGCCGAGCAGAAAACATGGTCACACGCGTCGTGAGGGTGCGATCCTGACGATGTGCTGGTCCCAGGCCACGCTGCTGCGCTGACCAAGGAAATCGCCGTCGTAGGAGGAAACGGCAAAGCCGGTGCTTGCGGACGCGATGCCGGCCGCCTCGGGCACGATCTCCTCGCGCAGCACCCGGCCGCTTATGGCATCGATCGTCACCGAAGCCCCGCCCTTGGGTGAGGTCACGCCCACCAGCCCGTCCTTGCGGTTGACGGCGATGGCGCCGACATAGTTGGCGAGCCGGCGTGTGGTCTCCTCAGGCAGATCGACGAAGCGCAGATCCTCGCCCTTGGCGAAGGAGCCGACCAGCGGCGGCAGATCGTTGCGGCGGCCTTCATACTGGCAGGCGAACCAGATGCGGCCGCTGTCGTCGACATCGACATGCCGCGTCGAGACCTGCGCCCATTCGGCGGGCAGCGTGTGCTTCTCGATCAGGGCGCCGGTTTCCGCATCCACGAGCGTCAGCGAGGGCTGCATGTTGCCGAGGTTGAGCTTGGTGCGGCCGAAATCCGGATGCGTCTCGATCCCGCCATTGGCAATGATGAGCGTGTGCCCGTCGTCGCTGACGGTCATGTCGTGCGGACCGACGCCATAGGTCTCGAACTCGCCGATCCGCTCGAAGCGGTCGGTGGCGTCGTAGAGGCCGATCATGCCGCGATTGCCGTCGAAATCGTTCTCGCTGGCGTAAAGGATGCGCCCATCAGGCGAAAACGCGCCGTGGCCGTAGAAATGCCGGTTCTCGGCGGCCGTGATCACGATCGGCTTGGTTTTTCCGTGCGGGTCGAAGATCATCGCATAGGTGCCCGGCCGCCGCGCGAAGGCGACGGTCTTGCCGGTGGCGGCGCTGAAGGCCATGCCGTGCGAGCGCGCCGGCAGCGCCACCTGATCGATGATCTCGCCGCGCTCTGAAACGGTCGCGACCGCGAAGGATCCATTGGCCTGCCGCACGCCCGAGGCATAGACGGCGTCGGCGCGCTCGAGCGCCATCAGCGCCCGCGGCTGAAGGGCCGCCAGGAAGGTCAGCCCGGCCGCCTTGACGAAGCTGCGCCGGTCGATCGCGGCACTCCTGATCATCGGCTCAATCGCCGTCGGAGAAGGAGAAGCCGGCCGAAAGGCCGATCGCGGCGCCATAATTGTCGCTGATCATGGTCACGAGGTCGCGCGTGTCGACCAGGAGCTGGTCGAGCTTTGCCTTTTCGGCGTCGCTGGTGGCGACCTCGATATCGGGGTTGAGCTTGGGCACCGTTTCCAGAAGCGACTTCAGCTTGGCGTCGATCGCGTCGGCGACGGGCTTCTTGTCTGATGGAAGCAGGTCGGCCATCTCGGCTTTCTGCCAAAGGTTGCGCAGCCCCTCCAGATTGGATGTCATCGACTTCCAGGTGTTCTTGGAGCGCCAGTAGATCGCCATCTTCGGGCGCGGCGTCGTGTCCTTGCCCTTGTAGAATTGCTCGAGGCGCTGATCGCGGACATTCTCGGCACCGTGCACGAGAGTGCCGAGAAGCGCGGTCACGGCTTCCTTGTTGTCCATGAAATCGGCGCTTTGCGGACCCGGATGTTTCCAGCTCGCCTGGATGCCGTCAGGCTTCTCCCAGGCGGCGACCACCTCGGCCGCCTCGCGCTGGATGTTGCCGGCAACGGCCGCGCCATATAGGCAGCGGAAACCGCTCTTTTGATTGGTGAGGTCTTCCGATCCCGTCCCATAGAGCACGTATTCAAGCGCCGTCAGACCCTGCAGGGCAACACTCTTGGAGGCGATCGCATCGACCGTCGTATCCTTGGGATCCGCCTTGGCGATCAGCGTCTGCACCTGCCTGAGACCCACGCCCTTGCGATCCGGGTAGAACAGGATGTGTTCGAAGAGATTATCCTGGATGACGGGGCCGACCTGCACCATTTCGATCGCCGACCAGTAGCGGATGATGTCGTCAAAGGCCGACTTCGCCTTGTCGAGGCTGGCGGGCGTGCCCTTGTCGCAAAGATCCTTCATCGCCGTGGTCAGCCGCGCCGCGGACTGCTGGGCATTGCGGTAACCCGGGCGGATCACCTCGTCGACCGCGCGCTGCATCACGGCAGGCACGGCATCCTCGTTCAATCCGGCCGGAGCGGCAGCCTGGCCAGCCTGGGCCTCGGGCGCAGCAGTCTGGCCCGCCGGTGCGGCCGCCTGGCCCGCCTGCGGAGCGGCCGTCTGCGCCACGGCATTGGAGGCAAGGGCAAGCGAGAGAACCAGAGGGTACCAAAGGCGCATCAAAGAGACTCCAAAAACGTAATCAGTGCCTGCCTGTTATCCGCAGGCAGGGAGGCAAATGCGTCGCGCGACTTTTGTGCTTCGCCGCCGTGCCAGAGAATGGCCTCGGTGAGGTTTCTGGCCCGGCCGTCATGAAGGAAAAAGCTATGTCCGCTGACAGTCTTGGTGAGACCTATACCCCATAGTGGCGGCGTGCGCCATTCACGTCCGCTTGCAAGTCCAACCTGTTGTCCGTCCGCCAGCCCATCGCCCATGTCGTGCAGCAGGAAGTCGGAATAGGGCCAGATCAGCTGGAAGGACTGCGCCTTGTCGAGGCTGTCGCGACGCGTCACGAACTTCGGAACATGGCAGGCCGTGCAGCCGCTTTCGTAGAAAACCTGCTTGCCCTTCAGTGTCTCCGGAAAGCTCGCCTTGCGCCGCGCCGGCACGGCCAGATTGGCGGAATAGAAGGTCACGAGGTCGAGGATCGGCCCCGGCGCTTCCTCGTTTCCGAGCCGCTTCTGCACGCCTGTTGGCATCGCCTTGCACTTGGCCTGCGCCTCGGTGCAATCGCCATGCGGGTCGGGCTGGTCAGGAGTGGAGATGCCGATGTCGTTCAGGAACGCATCGGCGCTCTGGTCGCGCACGCTGGCGTTCTGCGCCTTCCAGCCGAAGCGGCCGAGCGCGATCTTTCCGGTGCGGTGATCGCGCACGATCGCCGCCTTGCCGCGAATGCCGTCCCCGTCCTTGTCGTCGGGATCCGCATGCGCGAGGATATCGGCCTCGGGAATGGCCTCGATCAGCCCCAGCCCGATCATCGCCGGCGCCACGCGCGGCGAGATCGTCGTTGACGGGTCGAGCGGGCCGTAGCCAAGGCTGTCGATTGCGTAGAGCGGCCGCCGCAAGGATACGGTCTCGCCACCTGCGAGCGTCACCGGCTCTTCGGTGTAGCTGACCGCCATCTTCCCCTCGGCAGGAAGGCCGGGTACCGCGCGGTCCTGCAGCTGGTGGCCGTAGACGGGATCGGGGAAGTTGATGGTCTCGGCATTGGCGACGGCGCGCTCCTCGTCGTGCGTCTTGGCCGTCCGCGCCAGTCTGAGAAACATCGAGCTGGTGCTGGCGTCGGGCTCCGGCTTGCCGCGCCCGTCGTTGAGATGGCAGTTCATGCAGGAGCGCGCGTTGAACAGCGGCCCCAGCCCGTCGGAGGCTTGCGTCGAGGAAGGGGCGGAGACCCAGAGCTTCTTGAAGAGCGCATTGCCGAGCTTGAACGGCTGCTCCTCCTCGAAGGGAATGTTCGCGGAGATATGCGAGAAGGAATTCTTCGTCACCGGATCGATCGACGTCGCGCCGCCCGCCTGCATGGCCTCGTATTGCTCGGCCTTGGAGAAGTCGGTGGTCGGCCGCGTCACGTCGGCGACGCGCTTGGCGTCTGCTTCGGTGAGATCGGTGCGCTTCGTGGGAAGGTCGAAATTATCCGCAAGGGCGGCGGAAAGGCCGGCGATCGTGGCGCAGATGGTTGCGCTGAAGAGAAGACGACGGGCCGGGAAAGGCGACATTTCGGAGTTCGGGCCGCCTCGATAGCGAAGCGGCCCGCCTTTTTAATTATTTGAAGACGGCAGTAGGATTATCCAAGCTGTCGGAACCTTCAAGCTTGACCGTGCCGAGATCGAGGGCTGCGATCACGCGCTGCACCGATTTCGTCTGGTCGACGAGGCCGTCGATGGCAGCCTGGACAACGGCGTTGCCCTTCTTGTTGCCCTCGGCGATCATCTGGTCGTACTTCTCGACGTTCTGGCCGCGCTTGGCCATGATCGCCATCGCCTTCAGCGTCGCGTCGAGCTTGCCCTGCATTTCCTTGTCGAGCTTCTTGTCCTTGGCGGCGACGAGATCGTGCAGCGAGGGACCCTTCATCTTCGTACCGTCGACGCGGGTGTAGTTGCCCGTGTAGGCGGCAGCGATGCCGACAGCGTCGTTGAGGTGCGAGTTGTAGGTGTTGTCGGAGAAGCAATCATGCTCTTCTTCCGGATCGTGCAGGATCAGGCCGAGCTTCATGCGCTCGCCGGCGAGTTCGCCGTAGGAGAGCGAGCCCATGCCGGTCAGGATGGCGACGAGGCCGGCCTTCGGATCGGCTTCGACATGCTTCGTGGCTTCGCCATCCGGCTTCCAGTTGTCGGTCATTTCCTGCAGGTCGGAGACCAGAAGCGTCGATGCCGACTTCAGATATTCGGCGCGGCGGTCGCAATTGCCGTGCGTGCAATTCTTCAGGTCGTAATCGGTGGCCGGGCGGTTGCCGGCGCCTGGGCCGGTGCCGTTCAGATCCTGGCCCCAGAGCAGGAATTCGATGGCGTGATAGCCGGTCGCGACGTTGGCTTCGACGCCGCCCGCTTCAGCCAGCGTACCGGAGAGGAATTCGGGCGTCAGCTTCGAAGCGTCGACATCCTTGCCGTCGATCTTGATCGTCTTGTTGGCGATCACGTTGGCGACGTAAAGGGAGTTCTCGTCGCTCTCGGTGCCGTAGGAGGCGTCGACATAGTCGATCAGGCCTTCGTCGAGCGGCCAGGCGTTGACCTTGCCTTCCCAGTCATCGACGATCGGGTTGCCGAAGCGATAGACTTCCGTCTGCTGATAGGGAACGCGGGCCTTGATCCAGGCGGCGCGGGCAGCTTCCAGCGTCTTGTCTGTCGGCTCCTTCAAGAAGGCGTCGATCGCGGCGTCGAGCGCCTTTGCCGTGGTCAGCGCGTCTTCATACTTCGCGTGGCCGACTTCGGTGTAATATTTCACAACGGCAGCAGCATCCGGGGCCGCGTAAGCGGGTATGGCGGACAGAGCGGTTGGGGCCACCGCCAGCGCCAGGGCTGCGCAGAAATTTTTGTTGAGTTTCATGGGATCCTCTCCTGTGACGGGCGAGCTTTATAAGGCCCGACGAAAATGTCTTCGCGCAAAAGCAAACTGGTGTCAAACACTCTAGTTTGGAATGGTTTTAAGGAAACGAAATCCGCCGAAAGGCCATGAAATCGAAATCGAATTGCTTGGAAAATGGGCGATATATGAGTAATCACTGTGCAATTGCATAAACATTGTCCGGATTGATCGCGTATGCGCCGACATCTCAAGCATTTCACCCATCGCCATGAGCCGAAGGGTACCGTTCATCTCCATCTGAAATCCGGCATCGGCGCCATGATCGGCATGGCATCCGTCGGCGCGCTCACCGTTTTCACCGGCATTCCGCTGCTGATCGCGCCCTTCGGCGCCACGGCGGTGCTGATCTTCGGCCAGCCGAAGAGCCCGCTCGCGCAGCCGGCCAACGTCATCGGCGGCTACCTTCTGGCGGCGCTGATCGGCGGCCTGGCGGTCTTCCTATTTCCGGGGCTTTGGTGGGTCGGCGCGATTGCTGTCGGGCTGACGATTGCCGGCATGCTGATGCTGCGCGTCACCCATCCGCCGGCGGGCGCCGTGCCGCTGGTGGCGTTCGGCTCGCATATGGGCGGACCGATGCTGTTTCTGATCGTCGGTTTCGGCAGTGCGCTGCTGATCGCGATCGCCGTGCTGCATCACTTCATCCCGCCGCGGCATCAATATCCGCTGCGGGCCCCGCACTGATCCAGGCTCTATTGATTTAGGCTTTGCGCTTCATCCGGCAGAAGAAGAAGCCATCCGTGTCTGTCGATGCGGGCGTCAGCGTGATCGTCTGGCCGTCCGACGAGCGCGGATGCGGGCTATCCTTGCCGAACAGCTGATCCCAGCCCTCAAGCGCACCCGCAATCTCGAACGTGGGATTGGCGGCGGTAAACGCGCGCACCTGCTCCTCGTTTTCCTGCGGCAGCACCGAGCAGGTCACGTAGATCAATTCACCGCCGGGGCGCACATAGGCGCTCGCTTGGCTCAGCGCGTCCTGCTGCTGCGCGGTGCGCTCGTCGAGGTTCTTGGGCGTCAGGCGCCATTTCGTATCCGGGCGTCGGCGCCATGTGCCGGTTCCCGTGCAGGGCGCATCGACCAGCACCTTGTCGCAACGATCCTCTAGGTTCTTCAGCGCCTTCGGATTGTCGTGCACCTGGACGTTCCGGGTGCCGGCGCGCTTCAGCCGCTCGATGATTGGCGCCAGCCGCTTGCGGTCGGCGTCATAGGCGTGAACCTGGCCCTTGTTGTGCATCGCCGCCGACATGGCGAGCGTCTTGCCGCCGCCGCCGGCGCAGTAGTCGAGCACCTGCTCGCCATCCTGCGGCAGCACGAGATCGGCCACGATCTGCGATCCCTCGTCCTGAACCTCGAACCAACCTTTTTGGAACGAAAGCTCCGCTGTCACGTTGGGAAGACGGGACGCTCCTTCGCCCGCGGCAATCCGGATGCCGTAGCGCGCGATGCTGGCCTCCTGCGCGCCTGATCTTTCGAGCGCCTTGACGGCCTTTTCGCGGGTGGCCTTCAGGATGTTCGCACGGAGATCGAGCGTCGGTCGCTCGGCGAGCGCCTGTGCTTCCCTCAGCCAGGTATCGCCGAAGGATTTTTCGAAGGTGGGCTGTATCCACTCCGGGATATCGCCCTGAATATGGGAAGGAGCGTCCTTGAGATCACGGGAGTGAAAGGCCGAAAGCGTTGCCTCGGAAAGTGCTGCCGGCGCGAACTTGTCATCGGCAAGCTCGGCGGCGAGCGTTTCGGGCGTAAATCCCCACTGGCGGAACATGACGGCATGGGCGATTGCCGATGCGCTGTCGTCATCCATCAGCCAGGCGTGCGAGAGGCGCATGCGAAGCGCGTCGTAGACGATGTTGCCGATCGCGGCGCGGTCGCCGGAGCCGGCGAAGCGATGCGCGAGCCCCCAATCCTTGAGGGCATCGGCGACAGGCCGTCTGCGGGCATCGATGTCTTCAAGAACCGAAATCGCCCCTTCGAGCCTACCGCCCAATCGCATTCACAACGCTCCTATTGCCTGGATCAATGCCGGACCTTCAAGGACCGGCGGCTTGTGAACGATCCGCAGGAAGCGCGACAGACGCAGCGGATGGTACACAAGTCTCAACCGCGTGGTATCCGCGATTGGCGGCAAGAGCAAGCGGTGGCTTATATCAGGCGTTAGCCGATGACTTCGTAGCAGACCTTGGCGGTGCCGGTGCTGACCATGCCGATGTTGCTGGCGGCTGCACGGGAAAGATCGAGAACGCGGCCGCGGATGAAAGGACCACGATCGTTGATGCGGACGACGACGCTGCGGCCGTTGTTGCGGTTGGTGACCTTGACCTTGGTGCCGAAAGCGAGCGAGCGGTGCGCGGCAGTATTGATGGTCGGGTTCATGCGTTCGCCGGAAGCGGTTTTGGAGTGAAGTGCGTACCACGACGCGCCACCGCAACCATTTGCAGCAAAACCTTCCATCGGAAGGATCGTAGAACAGGCTGCTATAGTTGTGACGGCGATAATAGAACGACAAATTTTCTTCAAAACGGGGTGTCCCTCAACTGTTAAACCTACGCCTTGTGGGCGGCGGGGGCTTAAACCGGTCGAAAAGTGGCAGAAAAGTGCCCCGAGTGATCACGGAATGTTACATTATGAAATATATGTGATAAGCCGGCAAAATGATTCGAACCGTCGTCAAGCGGTTCCGAATGAAAAAAGCGCAATTGAATCAAGTAAAATTAGAACTTTTTTTGCGGGAAGCCGTTCACGACTCCCCCGATCACAAAAATCACGAAAATAATTTTGCGCGGGCGTCATAATTCCCGCCCCATTTGGGCAATTTCCAAGGCCTCCGCCCAATTTTTGCGCCAAATTTTAACGAAATCTGCCTGGAGTAGGAATTTCCTACCAATTCATCTGGTGCGATATGGCGATATCAGCGGCGTTTAAGTCAGCCGCGCCAGCGCTCGTTTTGCAACAACTGCGCGAGTGATTGCGGGTAGGTGGGGAAGGCGAAGGTGAAGCCGGCGGCCTTCAGCTTGGCGTTCGAGACACGCTTGTTCTCGCCATAGAAGGAGCGCGCCATCGGCGTCAGTTCGGCCGTTTCGAAGGCCTGTTCCGGCGGCGGCTCGACACCCATCAGGCGGGCCGCCTCGACGATGACATCCTGCGGCGGGCCGGGGCGGTCGTCGGTTACATTATAGATGCCGCCAAGTTTATGCTCGGCAAGAAACCACGCGCTGGCGCCGATATCCTCGACGCGGATGCGGTTGAACACCTGATCCTTCTTGATCAGCCGCCGCGCCGTGCCGCGCGCCAAATTGACGAAGGCATTGCGGCCCGGTCCGTAGATGCCGGACAGGCGCAGCACCGCCGCGGGAATGCCGATCCGTTCGCCGATCGCAATCCACGCCGCCTCCGCCTCCAGGCGCTCCTTGGAGCGTCCCGAAACCGGAACGCAAGGCGTCTCCTCGCTCACCCAATTGCCCTTGTGGTCGCCGTAGACGCCGACCGTCGAGAGATAGCCAATCCAGGAGAGTTCGGGCATGAGCGTTTCGATGCGCTCGCCCGCAAGCTTCAGCAGCGGATCGCCCGCCTCGCGCGGCGCGATCGATTGCACCAGATGCGTGGCCGAGCGCATGGCATCAATGAGTGTCGCATCGAGCGTCTCGCCATCGAACACGAAGGCCTCGACACCCTGCGCTCTCAGCGCGGCCGCCTTCTCTTCAGAGCGCGTCGTGCCGGAGACGCGAAAACCCTCGGCCATGAACGCCTTGGCGATGGCCGTGCCGGAGAAGCCGCAACCGAAAATCACAAGATGCATCACGCCGCTCCCGCCAGTCTCCACTCGTTCAGCACATCGCTGTCCGACTCATCCTGAGGCCTTTGTGCAGCAAAGCGCTGGAATTCGCCAGCCTCCATCAGCCGCGACAGCGCCCATATCGCCATGGCCCGCACCACGGGCGAGGCATCGGCGGCAAGAGAAAGGCAGGCATCGAGGAATCGGCGGTCGCCGGAATTGCCGGCCGCGATCAGCACATTGCGCACGAAGCGGTCGCGGCCGATACGCTTGACCGGGGAGCCGCTGAAGAAACTGCGGAAGGTGGGATCGTCGAGCGAAAGCAGCGCGGCGATATCAGGCTCCTGCAGATCCTCGCGCGCCTTCAGCTTCATTTCGGAAGCAGCACTGGCGAACTTGTTCCAGGGACAGGCGGCAAGACAGTCATCGCAGCCGTAGATACGGTTGCCGATCAGCGGCCGGATGGCCGGATCGATCGGTCCTTTGTGCTCGATCGTCAGATAGGAGATGCACCGCCGCGCGTCGATCTGATAAGGCGCGGGGAAGGCTGCCGTCGGGCAGGCGTCGAGACAGGCCCGGCACGAGCCGCAATGATCGATCTCCGGCGCATCGATCAAAAGGTCGGCCGTGGTGAACATCGAGCCGAGAAACAGCCAGGAGCCATGCGCGCGGCTGACGAGATTGGTGTGCTTGCCCTGCCAGCCGAGCCCGGCCGCGGCCGCCAGAGGCTTCTCCATCACGGGGGCAGTATCGACGAACACCTTCACATCCTCGCCGGCGCGCGCCGCAAACCGCGTGGCGATCTCCTTCAGCCGGCCCTTGATGATGTCGTGATAATCGCGGTTGCGCGCATAGACAGAGATCGCCGCCTTGTCCGGCTTCTCGAGAATGCCGCGCGGGTCTTCCTCGGGCCCGTAGTTCATCGCGAAGACGACGACCGATTTCACGTCGCTCCAAAGCGTGCGGGGATCGCCGCGCCGCTCGCGCGTCTCGGCCATCCACTCCATCGTCCCGTGCCTGCCGGCATCGATGAACTGGCCGAGGCGTTCCTTCGCCTCGGGAATGCTGTCCGGCCGCGTGATCCGACAGAGATCGAAGCCGAGCGCCTGCGCTTCCGCCTTGACGAAGGCGGTCAGCGTCTGCAGGCGTTTGTCTTCCTTGGTCAGTGCGGATCGTTCGGGCATGAGAGGCCCCGTCAGAAATCCAGGTCGGCGTAGTGCGAAACAGGGGTCAGGCCGCGCACGCGCTCGGTGAGCAGCGGGCGGAACGACGGGCGCGACTTGATGCGCTGGTACCATTCCTTGACGAGCGGCGATTCCGTCCAGTCGATCTCGCCGAGATAGTCGAGAATGGAGACGGAAGAGGCGGCCGCCAGATCGGCATAGCTCATCCGGTCACCCGCCAGCCACTGGCGCGAGCCGGAGAGCCAGGTGAGATACTTCATGTGCTGGCGGATATTGGCGCGTGCCGTTCGCAGGATCTTTGAATCCGGTGCGCCGCCGCCCTGGTCGGCCGTCATCTGCAGCTTGTAGACGCGCTCGCGCGCCAGCGGCCGGGTGACGTCGGTTTCCATCTTGACCATGAACCACTCTGTCAGCCGCCGGATTTCGGCGCGTTGGAAGGGGTCCTCTGCGAGCAGCCGGCGGTCACGCTTCAGCACACCGTGGGTCTCGTCGAGATATTCGGAGATCACGGTGGAGCCACAGAGCGCGCGCATGCTGTCGTCGACATAGACGGGCAGCGTGCCGGCCGGGTTGAGCGCCAGGAAATCCCGGCGCTTCTCCCAGGTCTGCTCTTCGATCAGGTCTGCCTGATAGCCGTACTCCGTCAGGATCAACCGGACGAAGCGTGATGCGGATGACATGGGGTGATGATAGAGCGTGGGCATCGAGACTCGGATTTTTGGATGGCTGGGGGTGCACGTCGCATGGACGCGATGATTATAGCGCCCTAGTCATGACTCATTCGTTGAAGCTATAGAAGTTTGGCCCCTCCAACACAAGCGAGTCGGGCCGCCCGAAACCCTGACGAAGGAAATCGACCTCGCCCAAAAATCGCCGACAACCGATCAGAGGTTCTCGTCGCATCCTCGTCTGGTGAAAATTGGTGTCGTTCCCCCAGCGGCACAGCACAATTCCCGTCTGACCGAACCCCGAAACGGAGACAATTGATGGATTACATAAACGCGATAATCCTAGGCATAGTCGAAGGCATTACCGAGTTTCTACCGATTTCAAGCACCGGCCACCTCATCATTGCGGAGCAATGGCTCGGCCACCGGTCTGATCTTTTCAACATCGTCATTCAGGCCGGCGCCATCCTCGCCGTCACCATCATCTACTGGCGCCGTATCATGACGCTTCTGCTTGGCTGGCAGGATCCCGAAAACCGCTCCTATCTCTTCAAGCTCATCCTTGCCTTCCTGATCACCGCCGTCCTCGGCCTGATCGTCAAGAAGCTCGGCTTCGAGCTCCCGAGCACGGCCACCCCGATCGCCTGGGCGCTGATCATCGGCGGTATCTGGATGATGGTTGCCGAATGGCTCGCCGCCCGTCGCCCGCCGCACAAGGAGATCACCTGGCTGGTCGCCATCCTTGTTGGTATCGCGCAGGTCGTCGCCGGCGTCTTTCCCGGCACCTCGCGTTCGGCGTCCACGATCTTCGTCGCCATGCTTGCTGGCACCGGCAACCGCGCGGCCGCCACGGAATTCGCCTTCCTCGTCGGTATCCCGACCATGTATGCGGCAAGCGCCTATGAATTGCTGAAGACGTTCAAGGATGGTGGCGCGGCCAATGAAGACTGGACCGCTCTCGGCATCGCCTTCGTCGTGTCGACGATCGTTGCCTTCGTCGCCGTCAAATGGCTGCTCTCCTATATCCAGAGCAACAAGTTCACGGCTTTCGCGATCTACCGCATCATTCTCGGCGCCATCCTTCTCGGCATGGCATCGGTCGGTATGATCGCCTGATCGGGAAGCAAAGCTCCCCAACCAAAAAAAAGAAACCGGCGTCTTGGGGCGCCGGTTTTTCTTTTACCTGAGAGCTGCGGTTTCGCAGGGATCGACGCCATAGGCAGGCGAGCATTCGCCCTTCACGGCAGCGACCGAACCGGGCGCCACGAAAGAACCAGCCAGAATCACCAGCGCCGCGGAAGCAAAAAGCAGCGCAATTGACCTACCCATCGAAGTAACCTTTCAAGTCGTTTGAGCGCGCCTGTTTGAGGCGCTGAGTCCAAGCACAGACGCGCGGGGTGTGTAGTCAGAGGAATGGGAAATAGCAATAAATGTTCCTGCTAAATTTCCTGTTAATTCCGCTAAACTTTTCATGCGACTTTTATGCAACGCCCGGCGGTGCACAACCCCGCGAAAGCCGCGCATTCAGCCTGTTTTTTAACCCCTGCCTCAAAACGCGCAACGCCGCCCGCGGGGTCCGCGAGCGGCGTTGTCGTTAAGAAAATCGGCGTGGATCAGGCGGCCTTGCCGCTGTTCGTATACTGGCCCTGCGGGCGGAACTGCACGAGGTAGCTGTCGATGACGGAGCTTACCATCGTCGGCGCAATGCCGAGGTCCCTCAGCGTCCGTCCCTCGGTTTCCGCTTCCTTGGAAACGACGTTGTCCTTCTTCAGGAGCTTCACCTGGTCAGAGGTGATCGGCGGTGCGATCAGCGGGATCATGGAGGCGACGCTGCCGATCAGCGAAGCAACGCCGAAGGGAAGCGAGACCAGCGGGTTGGTGCGCGCCGTCGACTTCAGCACCGCTTCGAGACACTGGCGGAAGGTCAGTACTTCCGGCCCGCCGAGTTCGTAGATCTTACCGCCGGCAACCTTGCCTTCGACAGCCTTGGCCACCGCCTCGGCGACATCCATGACATAGACCGGCTGCAGCTTCGTCTTGCCGCCGCCGATCAGCGGCAGAAACGGCGCCGAGCGCGCCATGCCGGCGAACTTGTTGAAGAAGCCGTCTTCCGGACCGAACACGATCGACGGACGGTAGATGATGGCATCGGGCGCGACAGAGTGGATCGCGGCTTCGGCGCGGCCCTTGGTGCGGGCGTAGGACGAATCGGAGTTGGCGTTGGCGCCGATCGCCGAGATGTGAACCAGCTTGGCGCCGACGCCGCGCGCGGCTTCGGCCACGGCCCGACCGCCGAATTCCTGGACGGCCTCAAACGAGTTGCGGCCGCTTTCAAACAGGATGCCGACGCAGTTGACGACGTAGGACGCACCCTCGACGGCGCGGTCGACCGACTGGCGGTAGCGCAGGTTGGCCTGCACGAAGGAAATCTGGCCGACATTGCCGAGCGGCTGCAGGAAACCCGCGAGATCGGGGCGGCGGACGGCAACCCGGATGCGGTAGCCGCGCTTGGCCAGCGCGCGTACGACGTGCCTGCCAACGAAGCCGGAGCCTCCGAACACGGTGACGAGTGGCGGCAGGTTGGCAAGGGTCATGGCAGGTTCCTCGGAAGGCTGATGTGATTGGCGGGTGATCTCGTCTTAGCCCAATCAGGGTGCGACGAAAAGACCTATCGCACCACGCTTGCCACGACTTTGATCTGCCTCAAACGCCTTCGACGACAACCATTTCCGCGTCGGCCACTTCCTGGCGGATCTTGGCGGCGATCTGGTATTCAGGCGAGTTGTAGCAATCCACCGCATGCTGCATCGAGGGGAACTCGATGACGACATTGCGCGCCCGCGCCTTGCCCTCGAGCTCGGTCAGTGCACCACCGCGGGCGAGGAAATTGGCGCCGTATTTCTCGAAGGCCGGCTTGGCGGCGGCGACATAATCCTTGTAGCGCTCGGCATCGCGCACATCCACGCGAGCGATCCAGTATCCCTTGGCCATGGTGTATTCTCCCCGAGGATGATGATGTGAAACGAAGATAGCGGTCAGCGGTTGGCGGGCCAGAGCGCGCTGACCATCTCGTCGAGAATGGCCTTGGCCGCGACCTTCGGCTCCGGCGCCTTGACGATCGGGCGGCCGACGACGAGATGCGTCGAGCCGGCGCGCAGTGCGTCATAGGGCGTCATCACCCGCTTCTGATCGCCGCGCTCGCTGCCGCTCGGCCGAATGCCGGGGGTAACGATCGCCATGTCGGGGCCGACAACCTCGCGCACGACAGACGATTCCTCGGCCGAGCAGACGATGCCGCCCATGCCGGCTTCGCGCGCCTGTTCGGCGCGGCGCAGCACCAGCGAACGCGGATCGCCGCTATAGCCGGCCTCGGTGAGGTCGGCCTCGTCCATCGAGGTCAGCACCGTGACGCCGAGCAGGCAGAGGCCCGAGCCCTTGGCGGCCTCGACGGCGGCGCGCATCGCCTTCGGATAGGCGTGCAACGTCAGCATCGACATGCCCATCTTGGCGATGTTTTCGACGCCCGAGGCGACCGTGTTGTCGATGTCGAGCAGCTTCATGTCGAGGAAGACTTTCTTGCCGTCCTTGGCAAGATCGCGCGCAAATTCCAGACCGCCGGCAAACACCAGCTGGTAGCCGATCTTGTAGAAGGAGACGGTATCGCCGAGCGTCGCGACCATCTTCTCGGCTTCACCGAGTGTTGGAACATCCAGTCCGACGATCAACCGTTCGCGCGCGTCCATCTCACATCCATCCGTGCCAGTCTTCGATAGGCGTCCAGTCGCATGATAGGCGCCGATCCGCAAGACGGAAACAATAGAGATTGCCGCCACCACCGGGCTGGTCACGATCCCGTCCGATCGGCCGGCCCTCGAGGTGACATTTCAGAAGCGTGCCGACGCCGCCATGGCCGACGAATGCGATCGGCAGGCTGGTATCGTGCGTGGAGAGAATGCGCTCGACGTTGGATACGATCCGCCGCTGCGCATCGATCGCCCGCTCCCATCCGTTGAAGCTCTTCTCCGGATTGGCGAAGAACCAGTCCGCTGCCTTCTCGAATTCCGGCGGCGGCAGGAAACCGGTCGCGGAGCGGTCGTTCTCGTGCATGCCCTCGACGATCTCGACCGAAACGCCCGAGACGGCGGCGAGAATGGCGGCAGTCTCGATCGCCTTGGTCTCGTCGCTGCTGACAATACGTCGCAATTGCGACGCCCAGGGACTATCCGCCGCCAGCCGCGCGCGTGCGGCGCCGACATCCGACAATCCCCATTTGGGCACCGGGACGGCGGCGTCGATCTTCACTTGCGGGTGGGTGATGTAGAGACCGAACACGTCAGCCTCGGCGGTAGATCCAGAGCTGCGCCGGCGGAATGTTGCGGACGATGAAGTCGAAGTGCTGGATATGGTAGCGCTCCGGCCGCGCGATGATCGGCGAAACCGGGCCGTAGGAAATCTGCACGAAGGGGCGTCCGGCCGGCAGGCGGTCGAGCACGCTTTCCAGCATGGCGATGCGCGCCTGCATCGGGAAGTTCAAAAGCGGCACGGCGGAAACGACGCTATCGAATTTCTGCCCATCCATGTGGGCCAGCGTCTTGTCGAGATTGAAAGCGTCGCCGTTGATGACGTTCACGCCGGGATAGAGCCGCACCAGATGCTCGTAGAAGTCTGTCGAATATTCGATGGCGACGAGGTTTTCAGGCTTCACGCCACGCTGCAGGATGGCCTTGGTGATGGCGCCGGTGCCGGGCCCGAGTTCGAGAACCGGAAGGCCGGAGTTCGGGTTGATGACGCTTGCCATCTTGCGCGCCGTGATCGACGACGTCGGCACGATGGAGCCGACTGTCTTCGGCCCCTGCATCATCCCCTTGAAAAACCGGATCTCCTCGTCGAATTTCTTGCCCAGCCGTTCCTTGAGGCGCAAGCCACCCATGCCGTTCTCCTTCGTGCAGCACATGCTGCATGCTTATGTGCAGGCAATACGGCGCTAAAACAAGGCCAAGCGTCGCAATTGACAAAGTTTGAACGGCAAATGCGACGCGCTACACGCGCATCGGCATCAGCACGTAAAGGGCATCGTCGCCGGCGGTGTCGCGAATGAGCGTCGGAGAGCCGGCATCGGCCAGCAGGAAGATCGCCTGATCGCCGGAAAGCTGCGCGGTGATATCGAGCAGGTATTTGGCGTTGAAGCCGATTTCCATGGCATCGGTGTCGTAGCCGACGGCCACTTCTTCCGTGGCGCTGCCCGAATCCGGGTTGTTGACGGTGAGCAGCAGCTGCCCGTCCGAAAGCGCCAGCTTCACGGCGCGGCCGCGTTCCGACGAGATGGTCGAGACGCGGTCGACGGCCTGGGCGAAGCTCGTGCAGTCGACGCGCATTTCCTTGTCGTTGCCGGTCGGGATGACGCGCTGGTAATCGGGGAACGTGCCGTCGATCAGCTTCGAGGTCATGACGATCGAGCCGATGGAAAGGCGGATCTTGGCGTCGGAAACTTCGACCGTCACCATCGCTTCCGGATTGTCGACCAGCTTCTGCAGCTCGCCGACCGTCTTGCGCGGAATGATGATGCCGGGCATGCCCTCGGAGCCCGAGGGTGCGTTGACGTCGGCGCGCGCCAGGCGGTGGCCGTCGGTGGCGACGGCGCGCAGCTTCAGGTCGCCTTCGCTTTCGATCGTGTGGAAGAAGATGCCGTTCAGATAGTAGCGGGTCTCTTCCGTCGAGATCGCGAACTGGGTGCGATCGATCAACATCTTCAGATCCGTCGCCTTCAGCTTGAAGGTGTGCGTGAAGGTGCCGGCCGTGAGGTCGGGGAAGTCGGATTCCGGCAGGCACTGCAGCGAGAACTTCGAACGGCCGGACTGAACCGTCATCGAGCCGCCATCCTGGCTGGTGGCGAGCAGCACTTCCGAGCCGTCGGAGAGCTTGCGCACGATGTCGTAGAGAAGATGGGCGGGAACCGTGGTCGCGCCGGGCTGCTCGACATTGGCGGGCGTGGCTTCCGTCACTTCCAGATCGAGGTCGGTTGCCTTCATGTCGAGGTTCTGGCCATCGGCGCGCAGCAGGATGTTCGACAGGATCGGGATCGTGTTGCGGCGTTCAACCACGCGGTGAACGTGGTTCAGCGACTTCAAAAGGTTGGACCGCTCAATAGTAATACGCATGGGATGCTACCGCTTTCGACCGTTACTGCCCGGGCGCGCTTGAACGCGCCTGAATAATGCCTTTCCCAAAAGCTGGGATCGGAGGATTGGACGCGCAAAATGGCAGAATTTTGCGGACGAATGCAAGAGGCGCAAAGGTCGCTGCCCCTGCAATTGCCATTTTCGCTGCGGATGCTCACAGAAATCACCGTTACCGGCGAAGTCCTGCCCCTTGCCGAAGAGAAGGGTGTCGCCCATAAAGGCCGGAAGCCAGAAAGGGCAGACATATCTTGAGCAATGACGAGACGACGACAGAGGGCGGCAGGCAGCGCAGCTTCCGCCTGCACAACATGGCTGTTCCCGCCCGCCCGCAGGAGCCCGGCCTTTATCTCGTCGCGACGCCGATCGGCAATCTCGGCGACATAACGCTGCGCGCGCTGGAAACGCTCGCCGGCGCCGATGTGCTCGCCTGCGAAGACACCCGCGTCACCCGCGTGCTGCTCGATCGCTACGGCATCCAGAACCGCCCATACGCTTACCACGAGCACAATGCCGACGAAGCCGGCCCCCGGCTGCTTGCCGCGCTCGAAGCGGGGAAATCCGTGGCGCTGGTCTCCGATGCCGGCACGCCGCTGGTCTCCGACCCCGGCTACCGCCTCGCGCAATCGGCGATCGAAGCCGGCTATCGGGTGATCCCGATCCCTGGCGCCTCGGCGCCGCTGGCAGCTCTCGTCGGCTCCGGCCTTCCCAACGATGCCTTCCTCTTCGCCGGTTTCCTGCCGACCAAGGACAAGGCCCGCCGCGACCGCCTGTCTGAATTCGCCGCCACGCCGGCGACACTGATGTTCTTCGAATCCCCGCACCGCATCGGCGCCACGCTCATTGCCGCCGCAGACGTTCTCGGCGGCGATCGCCCAGCCTCCGTCTGTCGCGAGCTCACCAAGAGCTACGAAGAGTTCCGCCGGGGCACGCTCGCCGAGCTCGCCGCTCACTATGCCGATGTCGACAATGTCAAAGGCGAGATCGTCCTCGTCATCGGCCCGGCGCCGGAGCGCGCCATCGAGGAAACGGACATCGACGCGATCCTCGCCGACCTCTCGCAAACGCTTCCGACCGCCAAGGCCGCCGCCGAGGCCGCACGCATCACCGGTCTCCCGCGCAAGGAGCTCTACCAGCGCCTGCTCGATCGAAAGGCGGGCGATGTCAGGTAACGACGCTACGGACCCGCATCAAAAGGGTCTTCGCCGCAAGGCACTGCGTCGGGGCCATGTCTCCGAATACATCGCCGCTTTCTATCTCATTCTCAAAGGATACCGCATCGTCGCGCTGCGCTATCGCACGCGGCTTGGCGAGATCGACATCATTGCCCGCAAGGGCGATCTGGCCGTCTTCGTCGAGGTGAAGGCGCGTCGCGACGAGGGCGCGGCCGTCGATGCCGTGTCGCATCTCGCGCAGACCCGTATCCGTGGCGCCAGCGACCTCTGGCTCGCCCGGCAGCGCGACCAGGCCCGCCTGTCTCAACGCTACGACATCGTCGCCATCTTGCCCGGGCGATGGCCGGTCCATTTGCGCGATGCGTTCTGATCGCTTTCGTTAGTCGGTTAACATTTTCGGAATTTGTAATCGGCCTGTCATGAAAGCGTTAAGGAGGTGTCACAATAGGCCTCTATTGCGTCCTCACGCCAACAACGGTGGAGAGGGTTTTTCATGTTTAAGTCGATTTCATTGGCCGCTGCTGCGGTTGCTTTGTCCGCTTCCGCGTCCTTTGCTGCAACCGAAGTGACCTGGTGGCACGCCATGGGTGGCGAGCTTGGCAAGAAGCTCGAGGAAGTTGCCCAGAAGTTCAACGACAGCCAGAGCGAATACAAGATCGTTCCTGTCTACAAGGGCACCTATCCCGAGACGCTGACGGCCGCCATCGCCGCTTTCCGCGCCGGCCAGCAGCCTGCCATCGTTCAGGTTTTTGAAGTCGGCACCGGCACGATGATGGCCGCCAAGGGCGCCGTCTATCCGGTCTACCAGCTGATGAAGGACGAGGGTGAGCCTTGGGATCCGTCGAAGTTCCTGGCGCCTGTCGTCGGCTACTATTCCGACGCTGAGGGCAACATCCTGTCGATGCCGTTCAACTCGTCGACCCCGATCCTCTACTACAACAAGGACGTCTTCAAGAAGGCCGGCCTCGATCCTGAAGTCGCTCCGAAGACCTGGGCCGAGCTTGCCGAAATGGGCAAGAAGATCGTCTCCTCCGGCGCTGCCAAGTGCGGCTTCACCATGTCCTACGGCGCGACCTGGGTTGGCCTGGAAAACTACTCCGCCATCCAGAACCTGCCTTACGGCACCCAGCAGAACGGCTTCGGCGGCATGAACGCCGAGTTCACCTTCAACGGTCCGAACCAGGCCAAGTTCTGGGATCATCTGAAGACCTGGCAGGATGAAGGCGTCTACAAGTACGGCGGCCCGAGCGCCGGTGCCGACGCTGCTCCGCTCTTCTATTCGCAGCAGTGCGCAGCCTACATGAACTCGTCCGCTTCGCGCGCCGGCGTCATCAACAACGCCAAGGACTTCAAGGTCGGCTTCGCACCGATGCCTTACGACGACACGGTCACCCAGGATCCGAAGAACTCGATCATCGGCGGCGCAACGCTGTGGGTTCTGAACGGTCAGAAGGACAAGGCTGTCTACAAGGGCGCCGCCAAGTTCTTCACCTACCTGTCGCAGCCTGAAGTTCAGGCCGATTGGCACCAGTTCACCGGCTACCTGCCGATCACCAACGCTGCTTACGAGCTTGGTCAGAAGCAGGGCTACTACGAAAAGAACGCCGGTTCTGACATCGCCATCAAGCAGATCATGCGCGGCACGCCTTCCGAAAACTCCAAGGGCGTTCGCTTCGGCAACCTGACGCAGATCCGCGACGTTATCGACCAGCAGTTCGAAGCCGTTCTCAACGGCAAGAAGACCGGTCAGGAAGCGCTCGACGAAGCCGCAAAGCAGGGCAATGCCAAGCTGCGCGAATTCGAAGCCGCGAATTCCAACTAAGGGTCGCTCCCTCCGTCAGCCCTCTCCGGCCCGTCCGGGGAGGGCATTTTCCTTGAGGGGTCATGCATGCAAACCAAACGCACCGTCTTCCAAAGCCGTCTCCTGCCTTATCTCCTGATCGCACCGCAGCTGCTCATCACGATCGTCTTCTTCGTGTGGCCGGCGGTTCAGGCCGTATGGCAGTCCTTCCTGCGCCAGGATCCCTTCGGTCTGAAGGACACCTTCGTCGGTTTGGCGAACTACACGCGCTTGCTGCAAGATCCGGATTATCTGAATTCGCTGACCGTCACCTTCGTCTTCTCGATCGGTGTCACCGTGCTGTCGATGGGCCTGTCGCTGCTCTTCGCGATCTGCGTCAACCGCGTGATCCGCTCGCAGCGCTTCTATACGACGCTTCTGGTCTGGCCCTATGCCGTGGCGCCGGCCGCATCCGGCCTGCTCTGGTGGTTCATGTTCAACCCGAGCGTCGGCATCATTCCCTATGTGCTGGAACATTTCGGCTACAGCTGGAACCATCGCCTAAACCCGAACAACGCGATGATCCTGATCATCATCGCCGCCGCCTGGAAGCAGATCTCCTATAATTTCCTGTTCTTCGTCGCCGGCCTGCAATCGGTCCCGCATTCGCTGACCGAAGCCGCCGCGATCGATGGCGCCGGTCCCATCAAGCGCTTCTGGACGGTGGTCTTTCCGCTGCTGTCGCCGACCACCTTCTTCCTGGCTGTCATCAACATCACCTATGCGATGTTCGACACCTTCCCGATCATCGACGCGGCCACCTCGGGCGGTCCGTCGCAATCGACCAACATCCTTGTCTACAAGGTCTATGCCGATGGTTTCGTCGGTCTCAATCTCGGCCCGTCGGCCGCGCAGTCGGTCGTGCTGATGCTGATCGTGGTCGTCCTGACCGTCGTCCAGTTCCGCTGGATCGAGCGCAAAGTGCAGTATTGAAGCGAGAGCCAGCCATGGTCGAGAACCGCCCCTTCCTCAATTTTCTCACCCACTTCGTGCTGATCATCGGCATCGGCATGGTGGTGTTCCCCGTCTACCTCGCCTTCATCGCCTCGACGCGCGGTCCCTCGGACTTCTTGACCGGCGTCGTGCCGATGACGCCGGGCCACCAGATGCTGGAGAACTACGGCGTGCTGCTCGGCACCGGCGCATCCAACGCCGGCGCACCGCCATTCCTGTTGATGCTCGGCAACAGCCTGGCGATGGCCATCCTGGTCGCGATCGGCAAGATCGCGATTTCGATCATATCGGCCTTCGCCATCGTCTATTTCCGCTTTCCCTTCCGCACGGTCGCCTTCTGGATAATCTTCATGACGCTGATGCTCCCCATCGAGGTGCGCATCCTGCCGACCTACAAGGTCGTCGCCGATCTCGGCATGCTGAACTCCTATTCCGGCCTCGTCATTCCCGTCATCGCGTCGGCCACCGCCACCTTCCTGTTCCGGCAGTTCTTCCTGACGGTTCCTGAAGAGATGATGGAAGCGGCGCGCGTCGATGGCGCCGGCCCGATGAAGTTCTTCTGGGATATCCTGCTGCCGCTGTCGCGCACCAATATCGCGGCACTTTTCATCATCATGTTCATCTACGGCTGGAACCAGTATCTCTGGCCGATGCTGATCACCACCGAACCCGGCTACTACACCGTCGTCATGGGCATCAAGCGCCTGGCCGCGGTGCTGGATGGCGATACACAATGGAACCTGGTGATGGCAGGCGTCATCCTCGCGGCCCTGCCGCCGGTTCTGGTCATCATTTTCATGCAGCGCCTTTTCGTCAAAGGCCTGGTTGAGACGGAGAAGTAATAATGGCCTCCATCGACGTCGATAATGTCGGCAAGATCTATCACGGCGGCGTTCGCGCCGTTTCCAGCATCGAACTCAAGATTGCCGATGGCGAGTTCATCGTGCTCGTCGGTCCCTCCGGCTGCGGCAAGTCCACCCTGCTGCGCATGATCGCGGGGCTCGAGACCATCTCCGAAGGCGAGGTGAAGATCGGCGCGCGCGTCGTCAACAATGTCGAGCCCGCCGATCGCGACATCGCCATGGTCTTCCAGAACTACGCGCTCTACCCGCATATGAGCGTGCGCCAGAACCTGGAATACGGCCTGAAGAACCGCAAGACGCCGAAGGCCGAGATCGATGCGCGCGTGGCAGAGGCCGCCCGCATGCTGGAGATCAACCAGTATCTCGAGCGCAAGCCGAAGGCGCTCTCCGGCGGCCAGCGCCAGCGCGTCGCCATGGGCCGCGCCATCGTCCGCAAGCCGGCCGTCTTCCTCTTCGACGAGCCGCTGTCCAACCTGGATGCCAAGCTGCGCGTGTCCATGCGCGGCGAGATCAAGCGCCTGCAGCGCCGCCTCGGCACCACCTCCATCTACGTCACCCACGACCAGCTGGAAGCGATGACGCTCGCCGACCGCCTGGTCGTCTTGAACGGCGGCAAGATCGAGCAGGTCGGTTCGCCGCTCGATGTCTACCACCGCCCGGCCTCCACCTTCGTCGCCTCCTTCATCGGCTCTCCGGCCATGAACCTCTTGAAGGGAGAGCTGCACGGCGACAAGCTGGCGCTCGGGCCGAGCCTGATCGACCTTTCCGGTTTCTCTCCGACCTCGGGCGCCGTCACCGTCGGCATCCGCGCCGAGGATCTCTGCCTTGCCGGACCCGACCAGCACGCCATGCCTGTCAGCGTCGAGTACGTCGAGGAACTCGGCGCCCAGCGGCTGGTCCACGGCCTGCTCGGCGATCAGCCGATCACTGCGGTGCTGGCGCCCGATATCGACATTCCCGCCGAACTGCGTCTCACCATCGCGCCCGAAAAGCTGCACTTCTTCGCGGCCGACACAGGCAAGCGCATTGCCGCCGCCGACACTGACGGCGCATCCGCGCCAGCCATGGCTGCCCAGCCCGCTTGAAGATAGCGCCCGCTTTTCGGCGGGCGTTGCAATATCGCGGCACTCGTTACAACTTTAACGAATGTCTGAACGGCTCCGTCAGGACTCCCTGATATTCCCACTTTAGGGGATAGTGTATTCAGGGGGTTCTGGTGGCATCACTGCATCTTATGTTCGCGAGCGCGATGGCCTTGGCCGCCCGCTCCATGCCCGACATCGTGGCATTTCCGCGCGGCAAGTCCTTCGTCGCGCATTCGAGCGATCTCATCGCCATGAAGTCGACGCCGATCAATCCCGACTGGATTGTTGCCGGCGATCCGCAGGCCCGCACCGGCGAGCATTCGCGCGGCCACGACGACGCCGCGCTGACGGCGATCTGGGACTGCACGGCAGGCGAGTTCCGCTGGTTCTTCGGCTGGGACGAGACGGTGATGATTCTCGAGGGCGAGGTCCATATCACCGCCGACGACGGCACCGAGCGCATGCTGCGCGCCGGCGACGTCGCCTTCTTCGCCGGCGGCACCTGGGCCAGCTGGCGGGTCGACAATTACGTCCGCAAGGTCGCCTTCCTGCGCAAGCCTTTCCCCAAGCCGGTGGCGCTCGCCTATCGCCTGCGCAACCTGCTGCGCGGCAGCGGCCAGCAGGGCATCGCGGCCTGAAACACGGCTTGAATTGAAGCCTGAAGGGAACGCCGGCCAATTGCGCCGGCGCACCGCACAAAAGCCGTCCATTGACCGTTGCGTTCGCGCCCTCTGCGGCCTACATCTGTCCGGCAATCGCTAAGGGACAGAAATGGCCAAGATCAAGAACGTAGCGGTCCAGATGGACCATGTCGCCTCCATCAACATCGCGGGCGACTCCACCTTCGCCATGAGCCTCGAGGCGCAGACCCGCGGCTACAAGCTCTTCCACTATACGCCCGACCGCCTGAGTTTCCTCGACGGCAAGCTTTACGCCTCCGTCGAGCCGATGACGCTGCGCGACATCAAGGGCGACCATTTTGATCTCGGCGCGCCCGAGCGTGTCGATCTGTCGACCATGGATGTGATCCTGCTCCGCCAGGACCCGCCCTTCGACATGTCCTACATCACCTCGACGCATCTCTTGGAGCGCATCCACCCGAAGACGCTCGTCGTCAACGACCCGGCCTGGGTGCGCAATTCGCCGGAGAAGATTTTCGTCACCGAATTTTCGGACCTGATGCCGCGGACGCTGATCACCAAGGATCCCGCCGAAATCCGCCGCTTCCGCGACGAGATGGGCGATATCATCCTGAAGCCGCTCTACGGCAATGGTGGCGCCGGCGTCTTCCATTCGACCAAGGACGACCGCAACCTCTCCTCGCTGCTCGAAATGTTCGGCCAGCTCTTCCGCGAACCCTACATCGCCCAGCAGTATCTGCCTGACGTGCGCAAGGGCGACAAGCGCATCATCCTCGTCGACGGCGAACCCGTCGGCGCCATCAACCGCGTCCCGGCCGAGCACGACAGCCGCTCCAACATGCACGTCGGCGGCCGCGCCGAGGCGACCGAGCTCACCGCCCGCGAAAAGGAAATCTGCGCCCGCATCGGCCCCGCCTTGCGCGAACGCGGCTTCCTCCTCGTCGGCATCGACGTCATCGGCGACTACATGACCGAGATCAACGTCACGTCACCAACCGGCATCCGCGAAGTCAAGAAATTCGGCGGCGCCGACATCGCCAGCCTCTTGTGGGATGCGATCGAGCGCAAGCGCGCGTAATATGGGCTAGGGGACGGGCGGCGACGCTTGACGTCCCCGTATAGCGCGACGGCGGCCCGCCCGTCGGTCTTAAACGACGTACGCCACACCCTCCGTCGTCATGCTCGGGCTTGTCCCGAGCATCTGCTGAGCCTCGAACTTGCTCGACGTGAGTGGACAGCTTGCACGACCGTGGCCGCAATCGCGGTCCATTCGCACCCTTGCATCCGTGGAGACGTGCTTAGATCCTCGGGACGAGCCCGAGGATGACGTCTCGTGTGGGAAAAGCATCGTCCCTTCAATAGCTTAGCGCCAGAATCTCGTTGCGAGACGCGGCGGCCGCCGCACCCTCCACCGTCATGCTCGGGCTTGTCCCGAGCATCTAAGCACGCCGAAACGAGCTCGACGTGAGTGGATAGCTTGCACCCCGCCAGCAGCAAGCTCCGTTCCCACCTTTGTTCCGCCCATACAACCCGACACAACCGCCCCACATCAATGGCGCGCAATTGTTCATTTATTGTTCTTGTTTCATTCCAATTTCTATGCCAGATTGCAATCCGCGACCATGATGGGTCGCGGTTTCAGGTGCAAGGGGTTGCACCGCAGGGGATCTGGGCCAAGGGGTTGGGCATGGTGGCGCGCGTCAGCACGGTTGCATTCCAGGGCATAGAAGGGGTTCCGGTCGAGGTCCAGGTCATGGTCGCGCCCGGCAAGCTGATCACCCAGATCGTCGGCCTGCCCGACAAGGCAGTGGCCGAAAGCCGCGAGCGGGTGCATGCCGCACTCCACGCCTCCGGCCTGGCGCTTCCCGCCAAGCGCATCACCGTCAACCTCGCCCCCGCCGATCTTCCCAAGGAAGGTAGCCACTTCGACCTTCCCATCGCGCTCGGCCTGATGGCGGCCCTCGGCGCCATTCCGGCGGATGCGCTCTCGGGTTATGTCGTCATCGGCGAACTCAATCTCGACGGCACGATCGCCGCCGTCACCGGCGCGCTGCCGGCCGCGATCGGCGCCAATGCGATGGGCAAGGGCCTGATCTGCCCGGCCGAAAGCGGCCCTGAGGCCGCCTGGGCCGGCGCCGAGCTCGATATCCTGGCGCCGCGCAGCCTGATCGCGCTCGCCAACCATTTCCGCGGCACCCAGGTGCTCTCGCGTCCCGAGCCGTCGATCCGCGCCACCGCCGCCAATCTTCCCGATCTCGCCGATATCAAGGGCCAGGAAAGCGCAAAGCGGGCGCTGGAGGTGGCCGCCGCCGGCGGGCATAATTTGCTGATGGTCGGGCCGCCAGGGTCCGGCAAATCGATGCTCGCCGCCCGACTGCCGTCGATCCTGCCGCCGCTCTCGGCCGCCGAGCTGCTTGAAGTCTCGATGATCCACTCGATCGCCGGCCAGCTCTCGGGCGGAAAGCTCTCCGACCGCCGGCCGTTTCGCACCCCGCATCACTCCGCCACCATGGCGGCCCTTGTCGGCGGCGGCTTTCGAGCGCGTCCGGGCGAGGCGTCGCTTGCCCATCATGGTGTGCTGTTTCTGGATGAGTTTCCCGAATTCTCGCCGCAGGCGCTGGATGCGCTGCGCCAGCCGTTGGAAACCGGCGAGTGCATCATCGCCCGCGCCAATCACCGCGTCAGCTATCCCGCCACCATCCAGCTGGTGGCGGCCATGAACCCCTGCCGCTGCGGCATGGCGGGTGAGCCCGGCCATAGCTGCGCCCGTGGCCCGCGCTGCATGGCCGACTACCAGGCTCGCATCTCCGGCCCGCTGATGGATCGCATCGATATCAGGATCGACGTCCCCGCCGTCTCCGCCTTCGACCTGATCCGCCCGGCGCCTGCCGAAAAGAGCGCCGACGTCGCCCGCCGCGTTGCCCGCGCCCGTGATCTGCAGCGGGACCGCTTCCGTGCCGCGGGCTTTAGTGAGACCGGCACCAACGCCCGCTGCTCCACCGCGATGATCGAGACCTACGCGGCGCCCGATGCATCCGGCCTGCAGCTTTTGCGTGATGCCGCCGAAAAGATGAAGTTCTCCGCCCGCGGTTACCACCGCGTCCTCAAGGTCGCCCGCACGCTCGCCGATCTCGACGGCCAGGAGATGGTCGGCCGCATCCACTTGGCCGAGGCGATCTCCTACCGCATGGCGGGTGAGCGGCTGACGGCGGTGGCATGAAGGGGGAGGGACGAGCGAAAGCGGAGACGCAGTGGGAGCGTCGTCGCTGCCTTGACGGAGGGGAGTAGTCCGGTGCTCAGGTCTCGCGCGGCGCGCCGACCTCGTAGCTCTGGAGGTTGCGGT
Source organism: Rhizobium sp. FG113 (assembly GCF_057809895.1). Lineage (NCBI taxonomy): Bacteria > Pseudomonadati > Pseudomonadota > Alphaproteobacteria > Hyphomicrobiales > Rhizobiaceae > Rhizobium > Rhizobium sp. FG113. The sequence continues at coordinate 342,802 of NZ_JBMDKV010000002.1, forward strand.
CATGAATGCCGAGTGATGGCCATGCGGCGCGCCAGCCGCTCAGGTGCGCGGTTTGAAAGTGGCGGTCGAGCGAGGCTTGGTCGCGCCAGCGTTCGGTGACGTGAATGAGGCCGGGCTCGAGCACGTCCTCGGCGTAGGAGTAATCCAGGCAGCCGTCTTCGGCGCGGCTCATCTCCACCATGCGCCGCATCACAGGGCGTGCGAGTGCGAGGTTCTCATGGGGGAGGCGGATGGTTCCGACGATCAACAGCATGGGGTGGCTTGCTTCGGGTTGGAGGTTGGTGCGGGATTGTAAACGCATGAAGGGCGCCGAAGCGCCCTCCCTGACATCGAGCCAAGCCGATCCTCAGCCGCCGAGGCCTTCGAACAGTGCTGTCGAGAGGTAGCGTTCGGCAAACGACGGGATGATCACCACGATATTTTTGCCGGCGTTTTCCTCGCGGGAGCCGATCTTGATGGCCGCTGCCAGCGCTGCACCCGAGGAGATGCCGACAGGCACGCCTTCGAGGCGGGCGACATGACGAGCGGTTTCGAGCGCGGTCGCGCTGTTGATGGTGACGACCTCGTCATAGATGTGGGTGTCGAGGATGGCGGGCGCGAAGCCGGCGCCGATGCCCTGGATCTTGTGTGGTCCCGGCTGGCCGCCGGAGAGAATAGGCGATTCCTCCGGCTCGACGGCGATCACCTTGATCTCGGGCTTCTTCGACTTCAGCACCTGGCCGGCGCCGGTAATCGTGCCGCCGGTGCCGATGCCCGACACCAGGATATCGACCGTGCCATCCGTGTCGTTCCAGATCTCCTCGGCCGTCGTCTTGCGGTGGATCTCGGGGTTGGCGGGGTTTTCGAACTGCTGCGGAATGATCGCGTCGGGCAGCGTCGCGGCCAGTTCCTCGGCCTTGGCGATCGCGCCCTTCATGCCCTTAGGGCCCTCGGTCAGCACCAGCTCGGCGCCGAGCAGCGCAAGCATCTTGCGGCGCTCGACCGACATGGTCTCGGGCATGGTGAGGATCAGCTTGTAGCCCTTGGCGGCGGCGGCGAAGGCGAGCGCGATGCCGGTGTTGCCCGAGGTCGGCTCGACCAGCGTAGTCTTGCCGGGCGAAATCTTGCCCTGCGCTTCCAGGGATTCGATCATCGCCACGCCGATACGGTCCTTCACCGAGGCGATCGGGTTGAAGAATTCGAGCTTGGCCAGAAGGTTGGCCTTCACGCCCTTTTCCTTGGCGAGCTTGTCCAGTCGAACGATCGGGGTATCGCCGATCGTTTCCGTGATCGAGGAGTAGATGCGGCCGCGGCCCGGTTTCTTCGACATGATAAGGCTCCCTTGATGAAATATAGACTGAGAATAGGGTCTAAGCCGGTGGTCGGCCAGAGTAGCTTCACCCGCCAACCCTGAGGTTCAGAGAAAAAACCCTTTGCGAACCACGGTTTAGCGGATGATTTTTTCAGGCCGCGCGGGTGGCGATGAAGGCGGCGGTGCCCGCCAGAATGCTCGCCGCCACCCGGTTCAGCGCCTGCAGCGCGCGCGGCTGTTTGAGCAACGTGCGCGCTCGCGATGCCAGCAGCATATAGGGGATCAGCACCACCAGCAGCACGACGAAGGTGGTGAGAAGCAGCAGGCCGTATTCGCGCATCCCGACGCTGTCGATGCTGATCAGCGTCGGCACCAGCGCCACGTAAAACAGCATCGTCTTCGGGTTGCCGAGCGTAACCAGCAGGCCAGACAGAAAGCTCATGCCGATATTGTTGGATTTCTTCGCGGCGATGTCCTGCGGCAGCAGGCCGGCGGTCCAGAGCTTGTAGGCGATATAGCCGAGATAGAGCGCGCCGAGGATCTTGATGACGATGAACACCTCGGTGAAGGTCTGCGCCACAAAGGCGAGGCCGAGGATCACGGCGGTCAGATAGGTCATGTCGCCGAGCACCAGCCCGAGGCCCATGAAAAAGGTCTCGCGGAAGTTCGAGCCCAGCGCGCGGGCAACGATGGCTGTAATGCCGGGGCCGGGAATGGCGGCGGCGATGAACAGCGCCGCGGCATAGGCAAAGAGTGCGGTGAACGACATGTGAGCCTCCCAATCGGCTGTGTTCTACGCCTCTTGCAGGACCGTTTCAACAGGCCGTTGGGTAACCTCAACGGGACGGATTTCCGGCGCGCGCCATCTGTCACGGGCGTCTGCTATTGACGCCTCGGGTCGCGGTTCTAGTTCTCGGTTGGTGGCGGATGTCTGGCCTCAGCCGGAGCCGGAACTGTCGGCCACATGGGGGACGCAACCCGTTCCGGCACCCGTATCACGCCGATCTGGCGAAGGAGAAAATTTCATGTCGACACCCGTCGAAAAGCGCAAGACCGCGGCGCTGGCAACCCCGACCGATCTGAAGAGCAACGCCATCCAGGATATCTCCGGCGCGCTGACGGCGCTTCTGGCCGATACCTTCGCGCTCTATCTCAAGACCAAGAATTTCCACTGGCACATGTCCGGCCCGCATTTCCGCGATTATCACCTGCTGCTGGATGAGCATGCCGAGCAGATCTTCGCCATCACCGACGAGATGGCCGAGCGCGCCCGCAAGATCGGCGGCACGACGCTGCGCTCCATCGGCCATATCGGCCGCCTGCAGCGCCTTGCCGATAACGATGCCGACTACGTGACGCCCGAGGACATGCTGGCCGAACTGCGTGATGATAACCGCCAGCTGATCTCGCTGATGCGCGAGACCCACGACGTCTGCTCCGAACACAATGACGTCGCCACCACGAGCCTTCTCGAAAACTGGATCGACGAGGCCGAGCGCCGCCACTGGTTCCTCTTCGAGATCACCCGCCAGGCGAAATAATCGCCATCATTGAGCTCATCGCTCAGGTCCGGGCGCCCCGCAGCGCACCTTTCAGCCGCGCGGGCGTCCAGCCAAGGTTCATGCCCGCCGCCGCCAGAAGAATGATGGCGGCGCCGGCGATCTGCAGCGGCTGCAGCGCATGGCCGAAGGCAACCCGATCGACGACGATCGCCGCGATCGGATAGAGGAAGGATAGCGCGCCGGTCAGGTGGATCGGCAGCTTCTGGATCGCGCCGTAAAGCAGCACATACATCAGCCCCGTATGCACCACGCCCAGCGTCACCAGCAGCGACCATGTCTTGATATCACCGGGCAGGGCGGAAAAGTCGGTGATAGGCGCCAGCATCACGACACCGGTCGAAACCTGGATCAGCGCGATCAGATGCGGCGGCGTGCCTTTCAGCCATTTCGCGGCCAGAGCCGCCAGTGCGTAGAAGAAGGCCGCGCCCAGCGCCATGGCGATGCCGATGGCATAATCGCCGCCCGCGCCCGCCACCTGCGGCTTGCCCTCGACGATCCCGATCATGCCGATGAAGGACAGCACCAGCCAGAACAGCTTCGCCCCGGTGATCCTGTCGCCGAGAAACAGGGCGCCGAGCCCGAGCAGCATGAAGGGCTGCGTGTTGTAGACGGTGGTCGCGACCGAGATCGACGTATGCCCATAGGCGCCGAACAGCAGCAGCCAGTTGAGCACGATCGCGACGCCGCCGAACACGGCGATCGCGAAGGCGCGCAGCCCGATCGCGCCGGGCTTCAGCAATCCCATCGCCGCGCAGACGACGAGCAGGCTGATCGCCCCGAACAGGCAGCGCCAGAAGACCACGCCGCTGACGGGTTGGCCCGATATCACGACGAACCAGCCGATCGTCCCCGAAATCAGCATCGCCGCCGTCATCTGAATGCTGCCGCTGCGGATATCCTGTTGCATCGCAGTCTCCCGTTGTTGAGAGCAAGGATATTGCGGGCGTAGTGCCATTTATATAATCTTGAAGCGCCGAATGGCGGCTTTCACCTTTCATCGTGAGGCGAAATGAGCGTTCAACCTAACAATGATCTCGACGATATCGACCGCCGCATTCTCGAGGCGCTGGCCGCCGATGCGCGCATGTCGCTGAAGGAGCTGGCGCAGGCCGCCGGCCTTTCTTCGCCCAGCGCCGGCGAGCGCCTGCGCCGGCTGGAGGAGCGCGGCGTCATTTCCGCCTTCACCGTCAATATCGATCCCGCGGCCCTCGGCTATCCCCTGCAGGCGATCGTCCGCGTCCGGCCGCTGCCGGGGCAGCTACATGTGGTGGAGCGGATCATCCAGGAGACGCCGGAGTTCGTCGAATGCGACAAGGTCACCGGCGATGATTGCTTCGTCGCCCGCCTCGTCGTCCGCTCCATGGCGCAGCTGGACACGATCCTCGACAAGGTCGCGGAAAAGGCCGAGACCAGCACGTCGATGGTGAAGGCCTCGCCTGTAAAACGCCGCCTGCCGCCGCTGAGCTGAAAGCCTAGAAATCCGCCATCGGCGAAAGCATCGCCGGCCGCTCAAGGCTGATGTCGGCATCGGTGCGGATCATGAACTCAGTGCCGCCGTCAAGCGCCCGCGCCTCGCCCTGCCAGCCGAGCCTGTCCGGCGAAAACAGAACCTCGACTGCTAGCGGCGCAATCCCGAGGCCTCCGAGAATGGCCTCAAGCGGCGGGATGGTTGCGGCAATCACATCCGATAGCACGAATGTGTTGTCGTCCCCCACCTTCCAGGCAATCACCGCCTGCCGGTCTTCAAACCAGCTCAGCCGCACATCCGGATCGAACTGCGTGTTGATCAGGAACATCGCCGCGCTCTCGCAGACCGCCAGAGCGTCGGAAACCGGCGTGCGGGATTTCAACGCCCGCTGCAGCAGCGCGAGATCCTGAGGCTTCCACGGGTCGAGCGTCCGCGCCGGCTGGGCGCTCATAACGGGCTCAGGCGCCGCGCCGGCATGAAGATGCATCGGCAGCGAGCGAAAACCATAGGGCGTGTAGAGATCAGGCTTGTCCGTATAGAGCACGATCGTCTCGAAGCCTTGGGTCCCGCACCAGTCGAGCGCCTTTCGGGTCACGTCGCGATAAAGCCCGCGCCCGCGCCAGGGCGGCCGCACGGCGCCCGATTGCAGGCCGGCAGCGTTGATTTTGCGGCCGTTGATGACGATAGGCATGGCGAAGGCCGAGAGATTGGCGGCCAGCAGACCGGTCTCGTCGAACCAGCCCAAGGGCATGCTGGTGGGATCGGCGCCGCCGAGGCGCTTCAGCGGGTCGAGATCGATGCCGAATGTATCAGAGAGAAGCGACACCAGCGCCGCCCAGGCCTTGTCGTCGGCGAAATAGTCCTGCCGGAAGGTGAGGCCGGAACTATCGGTCGCCTTTTCCATCACACGCCCGTGGAGCCGAAGCCGCCGGCGCCGCGCGCCGTCGTGCTCGCCTCGGTGATCTCGGCGACGCGCGCCTGGGTCACCGGCGCGATCACCATCTGCGCGATGCGCATGCCGCGGGTGATCTCGAACGGCTCCTCGCCGAGATTGATCAGCAGCACCTTCACTTCGCCGCGATAATCGCTGTCGATCGTGCCCGGGGTGTTGAGGCAGGTGATGCCGTTCTTGAAGGCGAGGCCGGAGCGCGGACGGATCTGGCCTTCGAAGCCCTCGGGGATTTCGAAGATCAGCCCCGTCGGCACCAGCGCCCGCTTGCCTGATGCAAGCACCATCGGCGCCCCGTCGTCGACGGCGGCGCGCAGGTCCATGCCGGCGGCGCCCTTGGTTTCATAGGCAGGCAGCTCGATGCCTTCGCCATGGGGCAGACGCAGGAGATTGAGGGTCGGGCGGGTATCTGTGTGAATGGTCATGCGCCATTACTTTGCCCCCGCAGGGCCAAGGTCAATTGCAAAGCGGCGCCTAAATCGCTAGATACGCCGCAACTCCACAGGATTCATAGCATGGCCGAAAGTCTCGCCGAGGCGGTTTCCCGCCGCCGCACATTCGCTATTATCGCCCACCCGGACGCGGGCAAGACGACGCTGACCGAAAAGCTGCTGCTGTTCGGCGGCGCGATTCAGCTCGCCGGCGAAGTCAAGGCGAAGAAGGATCGCATCCAGACCCGGTCGGACTGGATGAAGATCGAGCGCGAGCGTGGCATCTCGGTCGTCACCTCGGTGATGACCTTCGAGTACGAAGGCAATGTCTTCAACATTCTCGACACGCCAGGCCACGAAGACTTCGCCGACGATACCTACCGCACGCTGACGGCGGTGGATGCCGCCGTCATGGTCATCGACGCCGCCAAGGGTATCGAGCCCAGAACGCTGAAGCTCTTCGAAGTCTGCCGCATGCGCGACATTCCGATCATCACCTTCATCAACAAGATGGACCGCGAAAGCCGCGATCCCTTCGAGATCCTGGATGAGGTCGAGGAGAAGCTGGCGCTGGATACCGCTCCGGTCACCTGGCCGATCGGTCGCTCCAAGACCTTCTGCGGCTCCTATCACCTTGCCGACAACACGGTGCGCGGCTCGGATACGGAAGTGACGCCCACCAAGGTCAACGGCCCGCAGGCCGTCGCCGACCGTCTGCCGGACAACGAGCGCTCGGCCTTCGTCGACGAGACGGAACTGGCCATCGAGGCCTGCCGCCCGTTCGACCGCAAGGCCTTCCTCGAAGGCCACCTGACGCCTGTCTTCTTCGGCTCGGCGCTGCGCAATTTCGGCGTCCGCGATCTCATCAACGCGCTCGGCGAATTCGCGCCGCCGCCGCGCGACCAGGTCGCCGATATCAGAACCGTGCATGCCGCCGAAGACAAGATGACGGCCTTCGTCTTCAAGATCCAGGCCAACATGGACCCCAACCACCGCGACCGCATCGCCTTTGCCCGCATCTGCTCCGGCAAGCTGGAGCGCGGCATGAAGGCGCGCCTCGCCCGCACTGGCAAGCAGCTCGGCCTCACGGCGCCGCAGTTCTTCTTCGCCTCGCAGCGTCAGCTGGCCGACACCGCCTTCGCCGGCGACGTCGTCGGCATCCCGAACCACGGAACGCTCAGGATCGGCGATACGCTGACCGAAGGCGAGGCGCTGGTCTTCCAGGGCGTGCCGAACTTCTCGCCGGAAATCCTGCGCCGCGTGCGCCTTGAAGATGCGATGAAGGCGAAGAAGCTCAAGGAAGCCCTGCAGCAGATGGCCGAAGAGGGCGTCGTGCAGCTCTTCTCCCCGGAAGATGGTTCGCCGGCTATCGTTGGCGTCGTCGGCGCCCTGCAGCTGGACGTTCTGAAGGAACGCCTGTCGGCCGAATACACGCTGCCGGTCTCGTTCGAAATGTCGCGCTTCTCCGTCTGCCGCTGGATCTCGTCGGACCAGCCGGCCGAGCTTGACAAGTTCCTGAACGTCAAGCGCGGCGACATCGCCCGCGACCTCGACGGCGACCCGGTCTTCCTGGCGCAGGACAGCTTCTCGCTGCGCTACGAATCCGAACGCTTCCCCGCGATCAAGATGGTCGCGATCAAGGAATATCACGTCGCCAAGGCGGCGTGATGTCGGCGTGATGCCGGCGTGATCCGGTCACGCCTGCGTTATCACGGGGAAGCGGCGCGACTGACTGCGTTTCGCCATATTCCATCGGATATAGCGTCATGACATAGTGGCTCCGATTTCATCGGGAAGCCACCATGCTCAAACTCGCCAGCACCATCCTTGCCGCCCTTCTAACGCTCTACAGCACCGGCGCCTTCGCCCGCCCGTTCACCGATGCGGGCGGCCGCACGGTGGAGATTCCCGATCACGTCACCCGCGTGCTGACAGCGGGACCGCCGGCCTCGGTTCTGGTCTATGTGCTGGCGCCGGACAAGCTCACCGGCTGGGTGCGTGAGCCGAGCGCGGAGGAGAAGCAGTTCCTGGCGCCATCGGTGCAGAACCTGCCCACCTATGGCCGGCTGACGGGGCAGGGCGGCACCGCCAATATGGAGGCGGTGATCGCCGCCAAGCCCGATCTCATCATCGATGTCGGCACCGTCAACCCGACCTATGTCTCGCTGGCCGACAAGGTGCAGCAGCAGACCGGCATTCCCTATGTGCTGATCGACGGCAGCTTCGAGAAGACGCCGCAGACGCTGCGAGAGGTCGGCGACCTGCTCGGCGTCGCGCCGCGTGCGCAGGAGCTGGCCACCTATGCCGAGACGACGCTGAAGACCCTTCACGACGGCTTGGCAAAGCTTCCCTCGGACAAGCGCCCAAGGGTCTATTACGGGCGCGGTCCTGAAGGCCTTGAGACCGGCCTGTCAGGCTCCATCAACATGGAGATGCCGGAGGCGGCCGGCGCCGACAATGTTGCGGCCGCCGCCGGCAAGGGCGGGCTCACCAACGTGTCGCTGGAACAGGTTCTCGGCTGGAACCCCGATATCATCCTCGCGGCCTCGCCCAAGTTCGCCCAGGCCGTGAAGAGCGATCCGTCCTGGGCAAGTGTCGAGGCGGTAAAGAGCGGCAAGGTGTTCACCGCGCCCGCGCTGCCCTTCGGCTGGTTCGATTCTCCGCCCGGCATCAACCGCCTGATCGGCATCCGCTGGCTGGAGACGCTGCTCTATCCTCAAAGCTTCGATGGCGATCTGAAAGCCGACGTGCGGGCATTCTTCAAGCTGTTCTATCAGGTGGATGTGAGCGATGCCGATCTCGACACGCTGCTGAAAGGCGCGCTACCGTCGTCGAAATGAGCAAGGATAGGCAAACCGCCGGCGGAAGCTGGAAACTGATCGTTTTCGGGGCTGCGCTCGTGCTGCTGCTGGCGGTGCTCTCCATGGCGATCGGCAAATATACAGTCCCGCCCTCGTCCATTCTGCGGGCACTGGCGGCCGGCATCACCGGCACGCCATCCGATATCGATCCGATTCAGCAGACCGTGATCTGGAACGTTCGCCTGCCGAGGGTCGCCGCCGCGCTGCTGATTGGCGCGGCGCTGTCGGCGGCCGGTGCCACCTATCAGGGCCTGTTTCGCAATCCGCTGGTCTCGCCGGATATTCTGGGCGTCTCCGTCGGCGCCAGCCTCGGAGCGGTACTGGCGATCTTCATGGAAATGCCGGTTGCGATCATCCAGCTCATGAGCTTCTGCGGCGGCCTTCTTGCCGTCGGCGCGGTCTATGCCGTGGGTGCAGCCGTGCGCGGTCGCGATCCGGTGCTGACGCTGGTTCTGGCCGGCGTGGCGATCGGCGCTCTGGTCGGCGCCGGCATCTCGCTTATCAAGATCCTCGCCGATCCCTATGACCAGCTGCCCGCCATTACCTACTGGCTGCTCGGCAGCCTGACGGCCGTGAGCCGTGCCGATGTCGGCTCCATCCTGCCGGCGATCATCCTCGGCCTTGTTCCGCTCGTCCTGTTGCGCTGGCGCATGAACGTCATGACCCTGGGCGACGAGGAGGCGCGTACGCTCGGTATAGATACCCGGCTAACAAGGCTGGCATTGATAACAGGAGCGACGCTGATCACCGCCGCTTCCGTCTCGATCGCCGGCATCATCGGCTGGATCGGCCTCGTTATTCCACATGTCGCACGGCTGCTTGTTGGACCCGATTTCCGTCGGCTGCTGCCCGCCTCCATCCTGCTCGGCGGGGCCTATCTGCTTGTCGTCGATACGCTGGCCCGTAGCATCGCGATGATCGAGATCCCGCTCGGCATCCTGACGGCGGTGGTTGGCGCGCCGTTTTTCCTGTTCCTGCTCGCGTCAGGCAAAAGGGGCTGGTCATGAGGGATAAGTCATGACGCTGGAACTCCGCAACCTCGCCTTCGGCTATGGCGCCCGCACGGTCGGCCAGGGTGTCACGCTGACGCTTGCGAGGGGCGAGGTTTTGGCGCTGCTCGGGCCGAACGGCGCCGGCAAGACGACGCTGTTCAAGACCATGCTCGGCCTGCTGCCGGTGCAGGCGGGCGAGATCGTCCTCGACGGCGTGCCGCTCACCTCGCTCAGCCGGGCCGATCGCGCCAAGCGCATCGGCCATGTTCCGCAGGCGCATGCCGCACTCTTTCCCTTCACCGTGCGCGACGTGGTCTTGATGGGCCGCGCGGCGCACCTGTCGCCCTTCTCCGCCCCCGGCGCCACGGATCGCGCGATTGCCGACGAGGCGCTTGTCCGGCTCGGAATGACGCATCTGGCCGATCGCCCGTATACGGAGATATCCGGCGGCGAGCGGCAGATGGTGTTGATCGCCCGCGCGCTGGCGCAGCAGCCGGGCATTCTCGTCATGGACGAGCCGACCGCGAGCCTTGATTACGGCAACCAGATGCGCGTGCTCTCGCATATCCGCCGGCTGGCGCGGGAGGGCATGTCGATCGTGCTTTCCACCCACAATCCCGACCATGTCTTCATGGTCGCCGATCGGGTGGCCCTGCTGCACGAAGGCAAGCTCGCCGGGCTCGGGCCGCCGCAAACGGTGTTGACGCCGCAGCGGATCAAGCAGCTTTATGATGTCGATGTGGTCATGGGCGTTCTGCCGGGCGGCAATGCTCCCGTCTGTTCGCCACGCCTGGATACGGGAGAAGATTGATGGTGCGCGAAAACGAAATCCGGAAAAACGAAGTGGCGGTTGATGTCCCGGCTGCGACCGATGCCGGCCTGGTCTTCATCGGCCGCATCCGCACGCCGTGGACCTCCCGCATGGAAACCCCGCGCCAGGGGCGGCATGACGGGCCGATCTGCCGGATCGAGATATTCGAGCCCTGGGCGCAGGCGTTGCAGGGCGTCGAGGCTTTCGAGCGGCTGGAAATCCTCTATTGGCTGGATCGCTCGCGCCGCGATCTCGTGCTCCAGAGCCCGGCCAATTCGGGCAAGGTGCACGGCACCTTCTCGCTCCGCTCCCCCGTCCGCCCCAACCCGATCGGAACCTCCATCGTCAAGCTGGAAGCCGTGGAGGGATCGACACTTCTGGTGCGCGGCATGGATTGCCTCGACGGCACGCCGCTGCTCGACCTGAAACCGGATCGCACCCTCTTCAAACCGATCGCCCCGCCGCAGCCCGGCGATTTCCAGACCGGAGACGAGGGCACGGCGCATTATTGCCTGAAGGCGTGATCGCTGACGTCGCGCCCGCGGCCCCCTCATCCGGCTGCCGCCACCTTCTCCCCACGGGGGAGAAGGGGATGACGGCAAGCCGCCCGCCACGAGTCTCTTCTCCCCAGCGGGGAGAAGTGCCGGAGCGACAGCGAGGCGATGAGGGGGCCACACGGCACACCGCCAGCCATTGCCTGCGGAGAAGCCGAGTCCTGCCACCACCACCCCTGCGACCTATCGCCATTGTGAACGCTTTGCCGCCCATCCGTCATTGTCCCGATGGCATCCGAACGGTAGCTATCGTCCCACGGCCCGCCTCGCCCTCCAGCATGGGTGGCCGCTGTTTTATCGATTAGGAGCAATCAATATGATCGAAGTCATTGCCGCCTTCCGTGCAAAGCCCGGCAGCGAGGACAAGCTGCGTGAAGCGACGCTCGCCGTCGTCGAGCCGACCCGTCGCGAGGAAGGCTGCATCCAGTTTGTCGTCCATGAGGACACGGATGCGCCCGGCACATTCTTCATCCGCGAAAGCTGGCGCGACCAGGAGGCCCTGACCGCGCATTTCGAGCAGCCCTACCTGAAAGCACTCGTGGAACTCCACAAGGACATCCTGGCCGAGCCGCTGAAGCTGCATAACCTCAAGGTCTACGCCTGAGGTATCGACACAATGTCGCCGTTGACCGTCAGTCGACGGCGACCATCACGTCGGAAGCCTTGACCACGGCATAGGCGTCGGAGCCGACGGTCAGCCCGAGTTCCTTGACAGCCTCGTTGGTGATCGACGACGTCACGATAGAGCCGCCCCCGATATCGATACGCACATGCGCCGTCGTGGCGCCAAGCGTGATTTCGACGACCTTGCCCTTGAGGCGGTTGCGTGCGCTGATTTTCATGAGAGTTCTCCTTGTTTCGGTGGCGGAACTTAGCGATTCGCCACCGAAACGGCAATCTTACTCGCCGCGCGGATAGCGCTGGTTTTCTTCCAGCACGTTCAAGTCCATGTGATTGCGCATGTAGCGCTCCGAGGCGCGCTGCAGCGGCTGGTAGTCCCAGGGATAGTAAGCGCCGTTGCGCAACGCCTCGTAGACCACCCAGCGCCGCGCCTGGCTCTCGCGCACGGCGGCGTCGAAGCTTGCAAGGTTCCAGCGCTTCTCCGCCTGTGCGGTCAGATGCGCCAGCGTGTCGGCATAGGCAGGATCGGTGGCGAGGTTCTTCAATTCCTTCGGGTCCGCGTCGAGATCGAAGAGCATCGGCGCATCCTTGTTGCAGAGCGTCAGCTTGAACTTGCCGTCGCGCAGCCCGACCAGCGGTGCGATCGAGCCCTCGGCTGCATATTCCATCGGCACCGGCCCGCGCGTGCCTGTTCCCTTGGCAAGCGGCGTCAAATCCTCGCCGTCGGTCCAGGGCTTGAGCTTGGTGATGTCGATGCCGGCAAGCGCCGCCAGCGTCGGCGTCACGTCGAGCGTCGAGACCGGCTGGCTGATGAGCTTCGGCTCCCAGCCGGGGGCTGCGATTGCCAGCGGCACGCGCGCGGAACCGTCGAAGAAGCACATCTTGAACCACAGGCCACGCTCGCCCAGCATGTCGCCATGGTCGGAAACGAAGAGGATGACGGTATCCTCCGCCATGCGCCCGCGCTCGAGAACGTCGATGAGCTCGCCGACCTTCTCGTCGATATAGGAGATGTTGGCGAAATAGCCGCGCCGCGCATTGCGCACCTGCTCGGGGGTGATCTCGAAGGCGTCGTAGTCACAGGCCTTCAAGAGCCGCTGCGAATGCTGGTCCTGCTCCTCGAACGGGATGGTGCCGACTTCAGGGTCCAGGTGAGGGCAATCCTCATAGAGATCCCAGAACTTGCGGCGCGCCACATAGGGGTCGTGCGGATGCGTGAAACTCACCGTCAGGCACCAGGGGCGATCGTCCTGCCGGCGCGAGAGGTCGTAGAGCTTGCGGGTCGCGTTGTAGGCGACCTCGTCGTCATATTCCATCTGGTTGGTGATTTCGGCCACGCCCGCGCCCGTCACCGAGCCGAGATTGTGGTACCACCAGTCGATGCGCTCGCCGGGCTTGGTATAGTCGGGCGTCCAGCCGAAGTCGGCAGGGTAGATATCCGTCGTCAGCCGCTCCTCGAAGCCGTGCAGCTGGTCGGGACCGACGAAGTGCATCTTGCCCGAAAGTGCTGTGTGATAACCGGCCGCACGCAGGTGATGCGCAAATGTCGGGATATCGGAGGCGAATTCGGCGGCGTTGTCGTAGACGCGGGTGCGGCTCGGCAACTGTCCGGACATGAAGGAAGCCCGCGCCGGCGCGCAGAGCGGGCTTGCCGTATAGGTGTTGGCAAAGCGCACGGAGCGCTTCGCCAGGGCTTTCAGATGCGGCGCGTGAAGAAACTCGGCCGGTCCATCGGGAAACAGCGTCCCGTTATACTGGTCGACCATCAGGATGAGAAAATTCGGGCGCGACATGCTGTTCTAGTGTCCTTGAAGTATCAGAGGCCGAGGGAAGTCTTGACTGCATCCGCGGCGGGCTTGCCGTCAAGCGTCGTGACGCCTGACAGCCACGGGTCGACGGCCGTCGGATTGGCCTTCAGCCATGCGGTTGCCGCTGCCTTCGGGTCCTCGCCGCCGAGGATCGAGCCCATCAGCGAGTTTTCCATGCTGATGTCGAACTTCAGGTTCTTCATGAACGCGGCCGCGTTCCGGCATTTCGCCGACCAGCCGGTGCGGGCCAGCGTATAAATCTCGGCGCCGCCGAAGTTCGCGCCGAAATAGGCATCGCCGCCGGAGAGATAGGTGATCTGGAACTTCTCGTTCATCGGATGCGGCGCCCAGGCGAGGAACACCACGGCGCCCTTGTCCTTGGACGCGCGCTCGACCTGCGCCAGCATCGCCTGCTCGCCGGATTCCACCAGCTTCCAGTCCTTGAGGCCGAAGTCGTTGGCGTCGATCATCTTCTGGATGTTGCCGTTGGCAGGCGCACCCGGCTCGATGCCGTAGATCTGCTTGCCGAACTCGTCGCCATGCTTCTGCAGGTCGGCGAAATCCTTGATGCCCTTGTCGGCCACATAGGTCGGAACGGCGAGCGTGAATTTCGCGCCCTCGAGGTTCTTGTTCATCACCTCGACCGCCTTGGCGGCATTGAGGTCGTCGATGAAGGATTTCTGCGCCGGCATCCAGTTGCCGAGGAAGACGTCGATCTCGCCGTTCTTCATCGACTGGTAGCCGATCGGAACCGAGAGCGTCTTCACGTCGGGCTCATAGCCGAGCGCCGTCAGGATCACGGAGGTGACGCCATTGGTGGCGGTGATATCGGTCCAGCCCGGATCGGACATGCGGATCGTCTTGCACGACGCATCGTCGGCGGCAGCGGCCGACCCAACGGCCAGAGCGGAAAATACAACGCCGGCGGCAAGACGGCGGATCATGGAAACTGCTGTCATCTCATTTCCCCTTTTTTGTCATTTGATAGTTTTATTGAACAACACTAGCATCGTCCCTGTGAAGGCGCCTTTTTTCGATGGTTCCCAACAGGATTTTTTATGGCAGAGCGGCCGATCGATCTGGGGTGGATGCGCATTTTCGCGGAGATCGGCGGCGCCGGCAGCCTGTCGGCCGCAGCCGGCGCGCTCGGCCTCACCCAGCCAGCCGTCAGCTATCAGATCCGCAGGCTGGAAGAGCAGATCGGCGTGACCTTGTTGAAGCGCCAGCATCGCGGCGTCGAGCTCACGCCCGAGGGGCAGCGGCTTTTCGATCTCGTTGCAAAAAGCGTCGATGAGATCGACCAGCTGACCCGCAGGCTGCGCAGCGAAAAGGAGCGCCCGTCGATACGCCTGCATACGGACTACGCCTTTTCCGCGCTCTGGCTGATCCCGCGCATGCACGCGTTTCGGCTGGTCCATCCGGATACGGATATCCAGATCATCGCCACGCAGCGCATGGAGCGGCATCGTTCGGGCGAGGGCGACGTCTCCGTCGTTTTCGGCACCCGCGCCGAATTTGGCCGCGACGCGAAGCTGCTGCTGCCGGAAAAGGTGGCGCCCGTCTGCAGCCCCGGCTTCATCGAACGCAACGGCCCCTTTGAGACGCCCGCCGATCTCGCCCGCAAAAGGCTGATCCACCTCGACACGGCGGCGCCATCGCCCTGGTTCGACTGGCGCAGCTATTTCGCCGAACTCGGCGTCGGGCGCGAGGCCTTTGCCGGGCAGGGCGATCTCAGCTTCAACACCTATTCGCTGGTGGTGCAGGCAGCGCTCGGCGAACAGGGGCTGGCACTCGGCTGGATGGGCCTGGTCGACACGCTGCTTTCGACCGGCATTCTTTCTCTCGCCGGCCCGACGCTGGAAGCGCCGGATCGCGGCTATTTTCTGCTGCAGCCGAAAAGCCGCACGCCCGGGAGCGACGAACTCGGCGCCTGGATGCTGGCCGAAGCCGGTCTCTGACATCCCTATTTTCAATCGGTAGAAGGTCAGGCGGCCAGATCCTGCAGGAAGTCGTCGCACCAGCGCGACACGTCGTGGACCGTGAGATAGTCCATCATCCGCTGCCAGCGCTCCTTCCGCTCCTCGAGCGACATGTTGAGCGCCCGCGCTATCGCGTTGGCGGTCCCCTCTATGTCATAAGGGTTGACCAGAAGAGCGCCCTTCAGTTCCCGGGCGGCACCCGCGAAGCGCGACAGCACGAGAACGCCCGGATTCTCGGGATCCTGCGCCGCCACATATTCCTTGGCGACGAGATTCATCCCGTCGCGCAGCGGCGTCACGAGGCCCACGCGCGCAAGCCGATAAAGCCCGGCCAGGATCGGCCGGCTCAGCGAGCGGTTGATATAGCGGATCGGCACCCAATCCACGGTGCCGAGCGCCCCGTTCACCCGGCCCGCCTGTTCGGCGACCGTGCGCTGCATCTGCTCGTATTCCGGCACCTCCGAGCGCGATTTCGGCGTCACCTGCAGATAGGTCACATTGCGCTGGTGGGCAGGGTTGTTGAGCACGAAGCGCTCGAATGCGTCGATACGCTGCGTCAGCCCCTTGGAGTAATCGAGCCGGTCGACGCCGATGATCAGGTCGCGGCCGATGATGCTCTCCTTCGCCTTGTGAACCATCGCGTGGCTGACGGCCTTGCGCGCGAACTTGGCGAAGGCTTCTGTCTCGATGCCGATGCCATAGGCGCCGCCCTTGAAGATCTTGTCGCCGGAGTTGAAGCGGCCGTCGCCTAGCGCATCGCCCATCTCCTCGCGACGCAGGCAGCCGGCGAAGTTCTCGAGATCGTGGTCCGTCTGGAAGCCGACGAGATCGTAGGCGGCAAGCCCGCGCATGATCTCCTCATGCACCGGCATGGTGAAGAGCACGTCGGCCGGCGGCCAGGGAATGTGGTGGAAGAAGCCGATGCGGTTCTTCACCCCCATCTGCCGCAGCTCGGCGGCAAGCGGAATCAGGTGGTAGTCGTGAATCCAGATCGTGTCGTCTGGTTCGAGCATCGGCGCAAGGCGGTGCGCGAAGAAGCGGTTGACGCGGAAATAGCCCGTCATCTCCTTACGGCCGTATTCCGCCAGATCGAGCCGGTAATGGCAGATCGGCCAGAGCACGCGGTTGGCAAAGCCGAAGTAATACTCCTCGACATCCTTTTCGGTCAGATCCGTCAGCGCATAGGTGATCCGGCCATCCTCGCTGATCTGCAACGGGCCTGGCTCAGCGTCGCCGCTCGACTTGCCCGACCAGCCCATCCAGATGCCGCCGCGCTGCTGGAGTGCTGCCTGCAGGGCCACGGCAAGCCCGCCGGCCGCCGCTGCCGCTCCGCCCTTTTCGGGAACGGGCACACGGTTGGAAACGATGACAAGACGGCTCACGCAATATTCCTTTCAAAAACGGCAGTACGCAAAAATGGCAATCGATAGGTCGCGATCATCAAACGGCGAGATGCGCGATGAGTTCCCGCAGGGCGACGGCTGTCGGCAGTGTCAGTTGCGCCGCCGTGCCGGAGAGTGGTGTTCCGACGCGGATCGAATGTCCGCCCAGCCGGTTGGCGACATGGAACATCGCCTCGTCGGTGATGTCGTCGCCAATGGCGATCGGGCGGCGGCCCGCAAACGGCGGTTCGGAGAGAAAGGTCTCCACCGCATGCCCCTTGTCGGCGCTGGCGGGACGAATTTCGAGCACCATCTTGCCGCGCTGCAGCGTCCAGTTCTCGCCGGCCTTGGCGAGAAATGTCTCCATCAGAGGCTCGAGTTCGGCCTGTCGCTGCGGCGCGAGCCGATAGTGGGCGGCAACCGCGGCCCCCTTGTCCTCGATCAGCACGCCATCGAAGCCTGACGTTTCCTTGCGCAGTTCCTCCTTCAGTTTCTCGAATTGCGCTGTCGGCTCGGCCTGCTCGATCCGCCCGTCCGCGCGGCGCAGTTGCGCCCCATGCAGGCCGGCGATGGGAAACTGGTAGGGGGTAAAGAGCTTGTCGGCGTAGGGCAGCGCCCGCCCGGTTACCAGCGCCACGGCGCCGCCGAGCTTGCGCGACAGCTGATCGAGTTGCTGCGGCAGGGCAGGGGGCACGACAATGCCATCGGGCGTGTCGGCGAGATCGATCAAGGTGCCGTCGATATCGAGAAACAGCGCCCAATCGGCGGCCGAGGACCGGAGCAGATTGAACAGAAACGAGGTCCCGGAAACCTGCTGCGGCTTCAGGGTTCGGGATGGCTGCGCTGGATAGGACATGTGGTCTAAATGTGGCAGCAAGGCCCGATGGCAACCCTAAAAAGTCATCGTGGTCTCTTCGCAGGGCTGCGCGCAGGCGTTCGCAGCCGCTCAATCTCCTGGCGTCACAGGGGCATTGGCCGCATAAAAGGCCTTCGCGTCGCGCGTGAACAAAGCGCCCTGATCGCTGCGTGTGTAGAACATGTGCCCGCCCTGATAGACCTTCAGACCCACCCGGTTAGCGGCAAGCGAAGCCGGCAGATGGTCGACGACATAGCGGCTGACGCCATAGGGCGTCACGAGATCGCTATAGCCATGCGCGATCAGCAAACGGAAGCTTGGAACGGCGGCGAGAAACTGCCTGATATCGCCGGTCACGCTTGCCTGCAGGCGCGACCCACCACCCCGACGACCCCATTCCCACTGACGGTTTATGTCGCTGTCGAGCAGCGAGTAGGTAATCTCCGTCTTGAAGCCGAGCTCGTTGCGGGCGTAGTCGGAAAAAGCGCCGCCATAAGCACGGGTGAAACCGTCAAGAATGGCATCGTCCCCCCTTGCGTCGGCGGTCTCGGGAAAGGCATCGGGCGTGGTGAAGGCGGCGTCATAGGGGCTCGCAACCAGCCCGTCGCTCTTACCGATCTCCTTGGCAAAGGCGTTGCCAAGAAAGCCACGGTTCTTTTCGACCACATCCACGGGGATACCCGTCAGATCAGAAAGCTTGGAATAGAACGCCTTTGCCGCATCGCCCGTGGGCGCCGCGCCTGCCAGCGTCGTCAGATAGTCGCCGAGCGCGAACCGCTCGGCTTCGCGCTGTTTCGTCTCGTCGAATGCCTTTTGCCGATCCATCTGAGCTGCCGCCAGCGACGGCAGTTCCAGCGCCGCGCCGAGCGCGAATTCGTCGGCGCCGAACATCAGCTGTCCCTCGAGGAGCGGCGACAGCATCACCGCGCCCGAGACGATGATGCCCTGCGTATCCTTGAGCGCGCTCGCGACCTTCGCCGCCCGGAACCCGCCATAGCTCTCGCCGAGCAGATATTTTGGCGAGGAAGCCCTGTTGTTGTGCGTGACATAAAGCGCGATCGCCTTGGCCACGCTCTCGGCGTCGGCATTCACATTGTAGTATTTGGTGGCGTCGTCGGGTTTCACTGTCCGGCTCCAGCCGGTACCAACAGGGTCGATCAGCACGAGGTCGGTGAAATCGAGCCAGCTGTTCGGGTTATCGACCAGCCTGGCTTCCGCGCCGTCATCGCCCTTCGGTCCGAAGTCGACGATGCGCGGACCGACGAGGCCGAGATGCAGGAAGGCTGAGGCAGCGCCCGGGCCACCGTTGAAGGCGAAGGTCAGCGGCCGGTTGGCCCCGCCATCCTTCTTGACGTAAGCGGTATAGAAGATTGCCGCCGTCTGCGCGCCATCCTGGCCGAACATGTCGAGCGTTCCGGCCGTCGCGGTATAGGCGAGCTTGCGGCCATCGAGAGTGATCTCATGCTCGGTAACGGAATCCGCCGGCAGCAGCTTGAGCACGCCCTCGCGCGATCCAGCGGATGGTCGCGCGGCGTCTTGCGCATAGGTCAGGGATGGGCCAAGTGCGGCGGTGAGCCCGGTGGCCAGGATGGTGGCCAGGACAATGGATCGAAAACGCACGACTGTTCCTCCGCGGATGCCATCTTTGCGCGGAGCCTAGCATCGGCGCCGCCGCAAATGGCATCAACAGATGGTGAAGGCCTCAATCGGCGGCTTTCTCGACCGTTCGCGCATTCACATGCATCGCCCGCCCGGCGTTCCAGCCATTGATGGCGGCCCCCGCTCCGAGCGCCACGAACAGCACCGCGCACCAGGCAAAGCTCCTGGTCCAGCCGCGGATAAGGCCAACGACGAGTGGGCCGATGGCGGCGAGCAGATAGCCGACGCATTGCGCCATGCCGGAAAGATGCGCCGCCACATGCGGATCGCGCGAGCGCAGCACGATCGTCGTCATCGCCGCCGCGATCAGCCCGCCCTGACCGATCCCCTGAAGCACCGCCCAGAGCCAGACTGTCGAAAGCGGCGCGAAGAGCAGACCCAGCAAAGCGACCACGGCAATGCCGCAAAGCGCCGCGTTGATCACCCGCTGATCCTTGCCGCGCACCGCGATCTGCGGCGCGACCAGGCACGAGGCCGCCTGCACCATCACCGACACGGAAACGATCGCGCCGGCCGTGACGCCATCCATGCCGCGCTCGCGCAGGATCGGCACCAGCCAGCCGAAGACGCAGTAAGCGAGCGCCGACTGTAGGCCCATGAACAGCGTGACCTGCCATGCAAGCCTGTCCCGCCACAACCCCTCGACGGAGAAACCGCTGCGCTTCACCTGTGCTTTCGTCGACAGCACCTGCGGCAGCCAGATCAGGCCGACCACGAGCGCGGGAAGCGCCCAGATCGCCAGTGCCGCCGCCATCGAGCCGCCGAAAGCGCGCTCTAGCGGCAGCGTAAATCCGGCAGCGCCGGCCGCACCCGCGCAGAGCGCCATCGTATAGAAACCCGTCATCAGCGCCGCACGATCAGCAAAATCACGTTTCACCAGACCGGGCAGCAGAACATTGCCGACGGCAATGCAGGCGCCGGCAAGCGCCGAACCGATAAACAGAAGCGGGATGGAGGAAAGGCCGCGCAGTGCCGTTCCGAGCGCCAACAGCAAGAGCACGCCGAGCAACGTCCGCTCGGCGCCGATGCGTTGCGCGAGCTTCGGGGCCAGCGGCGAAAAGGCGCCGAGGCAGATAACAGGCAAAGTCGTGAGCAGGCTGGTGCCAAGCGCCGACAGTCCAAGCTCGCTGCGAATTTCGGGCAGCAGCGTCGAGGCGCTGGAAAACAGCGGCCGCAGGTTGAACGCGATCAGCACGAGGCTGGCGCCGAGCACGAACCGCCCCGTTGCGCTCGTTCCCATTGGTGGCTGCGGTTGCGGCACACTGTCTGCTTCCGCATCGATCAGCTGCTCCTCGGCGTGATCGTAAAGATGGGCGGTGTCTTGCAAAGGCGTAGTCATGAAAGGATCATCCGGTCGAGAGCTGTAATTACGGGAGCCATGAAGGCGCGCACCGCCGCATCCGCTTTTTCGGCGTCGCCGGTGGCGATCGCGTCGATGATGGCGGCGTGGGCCTGCATGTCGGGCTCGGGAATATCCTCGCCCAGGGTCGCCTCGATGGTCTCGGCGATCGAGGCGGAAAAGAAGTCGTAGATTTCGATCATCGCGCGGTTTTGGGAAGCGGCGATCACCGCCTTGTGGAAAGCAAGATCGCGATCGATGAAGGCTGCCTTGTCGCCGCCGTCGAAATTGCCGCGGCTTTCAAGCAGCTTGCGCAGCGTCGTGATCGTCTGCGGCGTGTGGCGCAGCGCCGCCAATCTCGCGGCCTCGACATCGAGCGCGCATCGCGCCTCGAAGAGATCGCGAAGCCCGGCGCGACGCGCCATGGTGAGCGGCAATGCGGTGTCGGTGGTCGAAAGCACATAGGTGCCCGACCCCTGCCGTGTCTCGAGCAGGCCTTGCGAGACGAGCACCCGCACGGCCTCGCGCACCGTTCCTCGGCTGACGGAGAGCATTGCGGACAGCGCCGCCTCGTTGGGCAGCTTGTCACCCACGGCCCAGCGCTTGGCAAGGATATCGGCGCGGATCGCCTCTGTCGCGGTTTCCGCAAGATTGGTTTTCGAAAGCGGCTGCATAGGTGCCCCATAAAGTCATCTGATGACTTTATGAATAGCGATGGAATTACCTTTGGTCAATTAGCGACTTGAAACGGAAAAAGGGCCGCGCTAGCGACCCTTTCCATGAGTTTTGGCCTGTAAAACCGGCCGGACCGCTATGGCGATCCCAGGAAGGCGGGTTTTAGAGCGAGGGCTGCCTCGCCTTCATCACCACTTCCAAGCCCGTTACGAGGTCCGAAATCTCATTAGACATTGGATCACCTTCCTTTCTTTCTGTTTCCGATAGAAGAAAGGTAAGAGCATTTCAGCGGGATGCAAGGCCTAATTTGGTGGTAATGGAGATTGCAACCAATGGATGATATTGCTTGCGCCGTGAGTGGCAAAGCAGCGTCCGTCGCGCCAGCCGGCGGGATCGGGGAAGATGGGCAACCCCGACCGCGGCGATCGGCCTCGCCCTCTCACAAGGAGGTGAGCTATGTGGTTTCCACTTAGCATCACGTTTAGGGTAAGAAAAACCCGGACCAGCTGGTCGCTAGAGGTCCGGGTCAATATCATAGCCTGAACAAGTGGGAGGCAGGCGCCAACCTGCCTCCCACTCCTTGAATATAAGCCATTCCCTCATTTTCATCAAGACACCGCACGCAGTGCTGGTGGTCCGCGCCCGGTTCGCGCAGGCCGCTCCACAACCCCGTTCACAAAACAAAATGCTGCATTGCCGAAGTTGATCGCCGTCAATGTCAGAAAAACGTCATGTTCGCCTTGCAAGCCACATGCTTGTTTAGTTCTTATTAACCATCGGATTCGACAATCGTCGATGCGTTTCAGCATTGTCCCGCCACGATAAGGGCGGGTTGCGGAGTGAATAGCATGTGTCGCTGGGCAGCCTATCGCGGAGAACCCCTCTATCTTGAGGAGCTTGTCTCGTCGCCTGCGCACTCCCTGATCGAACAATCCCACTGCGCCACCCGCGCCAAAACGGCGACGAATGGAGACGGTTTCGGCATCGCGTGGTATGGCGATCACCCCGAGCCTGGCCGCTACCGCGACACGCTTCCGGCCTGGTCGGATTGCAACCTGAAAAGCATCGCACGGCAGATCCGCTCGCCGTTGTTTCTCGCCCATGTCCGGGCCGCGACCGGCGGCGGCACGCGGCGCGACAACTGCCATCCCTTCGTTTTCGCCAACTGGTCCTTCATGCACAACGGCCAGATAACGGGCTTCGAGCGGCTGCGCCGGTCGATGGAGGCGATGCTCGATGATGATCTCTTCAATGCGCGCGGCGGCACCACCGATTCCGAGTTGATGTTTCTGCTCGCGCTCCAGTTCGGCCTGCGCCAGACGCCGATCGCCGCCATGTCGGAAATGATCCGCTTCGTCGAGGGGCTCTCGGAGAACATCCTCGGCTCAACACTGGTGCGCTACACCGCAGCCTTTTCCGATGGCAATGCGCTCTATGCCATCCGCTATGCGACCGATCGCAAGGCGCCGACGCTCTATGCGTCTCCAGTGGGCAAAGGCTATTGCCTCGTCTCCGAGCCGCTCAACGACGATGTCGATGCCTGGGCGGAAATTCCCGATGGCAGCGCCGTCACGCTGACCGGCAAAGGCCTTGACGTCACGCCGTTCCAGCCGGTCGCAGCACCTGCCAAACCCGCGCTCGTCGCTATCCCCGCCTGAGCCGTTCGGCGATCAGCTCCGCAAGCTTCATCGCGACATCCTCCTTGGCCATGTCGGGCCATTGATCGATGCCATCTCGCGTGACGATCTTCACGCGGTTGCGCACCCCACCCATGATGCCGGTTGCCGGCGAGACGTCGTTGGCGACGATCATGTCGGCGCCCTTGCGCTCCAGCTTCGCCTTCGCGTTGCTGTCGATATCCTGCGTCTCGGCGGCAAAGCCGACCACGAGCTTCGGCCGCAGCGTGTGATGCCCGATCGTCTTAAGGATATCGGGGTTTTCGGTCAGCGCCAGCGTCGGAATGGACTCTCCGGGATGCTTCTTGATCTTCTGATCGGAAGCGGATGCCACGCGCCAGTCGGCCACGGCTGCGACCATTATCGCGATATCGGCCGGCAGCGCGGTCAGCACAGCGTCGCGCATCTCCTCGGCGCGTTCGACGTGAATGGTCTTCACACCGGCGGGATCGGCGATCGTCACCGGGCCGGAAACCAGCGTCACATCCGCGCCAAGCCTTGCGAGCGCCGACGCGATCGCGTGGCCCTGCCGGCCGGATGAGCGGTTGGCGATATAGCGCACCGGATCGATCGGCTCATGCGTCGGACCCGATGTGACGATTGCCTTGCGCCCCGCAAGCGGCTTAGGGTTGGTGTCGAGCAATCGCTCCGCCGCGGCGACGATATCCAGCGGTTCGGCCATGCGGCCCACGCCCGCCTCGCGGCTTTCCGCCATCTCGCCGGCCATCGGCCCGATGAAATGGACACCGTCGCTATGGAGCGTTGCGACGTTCCGCTTGGTCGCGGCGTTGTTCCACATATGTGGGTTCATCGCCGGCGCCAGAAGCACCGGGCGGTCGGTGGCGAGCAGCACCGTCGAGGCGAGATCGTCGGCAAGCCCGTTCGCCATCTTCGCCATCAGGTCGGCGGTCACAGGCGCCACCAGCACGAGGTCGCAATCGCGCGCCAGCCTGATATGACCGACATCCTGCTCGTCCTGCCGTGAAAAGAGATCGGTGAACACATGGTCGGCGGCGAGCGCTCCGACGGCAAGCGGTGTTACGAACTGCTGCGCGCCCGCTGTCATCACCGGCCGAACCGAGGCTCCGCGCTCGCGAAGGCGCCGGATCAGATCGAGGCTCTTATAGGCCGCGATGCCGCCGGAGATGATGAGGAGGATGCGTTTGCCGCTGAGAACCATGCCTTCTATCCAACCTGGAATTTACTGGGTAAACCCTAAGCCTTTGGCGGATAATAAGCAATCGGCGCGAGCAGTTCGCTCCGTCGCTCACGCGTGCTGTTGTTGCCTGACATGGCTGAAGATCGCGATCGCCATGCCGACGCCCGCAAGCTGCAGCAACGAGCCGCCGGCCTCGGCAAGCGTCGGAAGCCGCTGTTCGAAGACGAAGCCGAAGATCAGACCGAACACGGTTTCGGCGACGATCAGCTGGGCGGCCAAAGCCAATGGCAGCCTCTTGGAGGCGATCATCCAGAGAAGCGTGGCGAGCCACGCGCCGGCAAGCCCCATGATCAGCGACCACAAAAGGAAGCGCATGAGGTCGATGTCTGTATAGACGATCGGCGTGTTCAGCGATGTCAGCGGGATCAGCACAAGGCTGCCAAGCCCGGCGCCGATGCCCTGCAGACCCGTCCATTGCAGGATGTCGGGCGCATCGGGGGATTGCATGGTGGCGGTGCTGGCCAGCCCGTAGACGACCCAGAGAACGAGCCCGATCGCCGCGGATGCGATGCCGTAGGCGATCATCATCCTGTCGCCCGTTGGCGTCGATGCGAAGACGGCGATGTTCACCCAGGCGATCCCGGCCGCGATCAGCATCAGCGGCAGCGCAAGCAGACGCCACGAGACGGAACGGTCGCGGAAGTTGGCGATCATCGCCAGGATGACGGGCATCGTTCCGATCACCAGCGGCGGAATGGCGACGCCGGCGAACCGGACCGCATAGGCGACGCTGATGAAATAGCCGACATAGCCGATACCGCCGAGCAGCAGCGCGGTGATCATCGGCTTGAGCTTGATGCCGCGCGGCCGGAAGCGCGGATGCACCATCAACACCACGCTGGTCAGCGCGAAGAGGCCATATCGCGCCACGGTGAGGTCGAGCGTCGTGAACGGCGCGATGGCGCGCGGCACGACAAAGGTCAGCCCCCACAAGGCGCAGGTGGCGATGCCGCAGAGAATGCCGAACAGCATGGAGGTCTCCGGAACGGATAGAGCCGCAGGAAATGGGAAGGAATCGGGATAGGCGAAGAGCTGGAAATGCCACTATGCCTGATATCGCGCTTGCGCAAGCGTCCACCAACGACATGGCGCAGGCGGGAAGGGGACAGCCCGGGATTGCAAATCGTTCGAGAGCGGCTCCGATAGTGAGGTGGCCAAAGGTCGCATCCCCCGGCACCGATCGCCTAAGCTTATGAATAGATAGAAAGAATGCAGCCTTGGCGTCGCCGGCCGGCCGCGTGACATTGTCCGCGCGCTGTGGCATGCAGCGGATATGGGGATGATCAGGACAGTTTTGGGGGACAGGGTATCGGCAAGCGCCATCACGCTGCTCGTCGCCCTCCTGCTGCTGATCCAGGGCCTGCTCTCAGGCCAGGCACAGGGATCGATGGCGACCTCCGCCATGGATCCCCTGCAATCGATCTGTTCCATGGCCGGCGAAAGCGTCATCGGCCACGTCGATCATGCCGAAAACACCAAAGACGGCACATCGCATGATCGATCGCATGGCAAGGCCGCCGATTGCCCCTGCTGCACGCTCTGTCGTCTCGCCGCCCACGCAATGCCGGCCATCCTTGGTGCGGACACTGCGATCCTTCACGTCGATGCCGTCGGCACAGCCGCGATCGTCTTCACCGCCGGCAACGCCATCACGCCCAGCCTGCGTGGCCTGATAGGCCAACCGCGCGCGCCACCAAAAATCTCCTGACGTCCGATTGCCGGCGCGACCTGTGCCGGCTTCCTTCTTAATCATCAGGAGACATATCATGTCCGATTTCACCATCGGTCGGGAAGGTGCGAGCGCTGCCGTGCGTTCCCCGTCCGATCTTTATCGCGCCGTCTGGCGCTGGCATTTCTACGCGGGTCTTCTCGTCCTGCCCTTCATGCTTTCGCTCGCCGTCACCGGCGCGCTCTATCTCTTCAGGGACGAGATCGACAATGTCGTTCATGCCGATCTGAAGCGCGTCGCAATCAGCCAGCAGGCAGTGCAGCCGCCATCCGCGATGGTGGATGCCGCCCTTGCCGCCCATCCGGGCACGGCAATCAAGTTCACCGATCCCGTCGATCCCGGCGCGTCGGCGGAAATCACCATCAACACCGCAGGTGACGGTAAAATCGCCGTCTATGTCGACCCCTATAGCGGCAAGGTGCTCGGCGCGCTGCCCGATCGCGGCACGATCATGTGGACGGTCCGCTATCTCCACAGCCTCAAATATTTCGGCTCCGTCACACGCTCGTTGATCGAGATCGCGGCCGGCTGGGCGATCCTGCTGGTCGGCACCGGCATCTATCTCTGGTGGCCGCGCAAGCAGACCGGAGGGGTGCTCAGCATTCGCGGCACGCCCCGAAAGCGCGTCTTCTGGCGCGATACCCATGCTGTCCTCGGCCTCTTCGTCGGTGGCTTCATCGTCTTCCTCGCCGTCACGGGCATGCCTTGGTCCGGCGTATGGGGCGCCAAGGTCAACGAGTGGGCGAACGGAAACAATTTCGGCTATCCGGCCGGCGTGCGCGTCGCCGTGCCGATGTCGGACGAACATCTC
The DNA here is from genome assembly GCF_057809895.1 of Rhizobium sp. FG113. Lineage (NCBI taxonomy): Bacteria > Pseudomonadati > Pseudomonadota > Alphaproteobacteria > Hyphomicrobiales > Rhizobiaceae > Rhizobium > Rhizobium sp. FG113. The sequence continues at coordinate 369,475 of NZ_JBMDKV010000002.1, forward strand.
GATCATATCGCCAAGACCACATGGTCGCTCGAGCAGGCGCAGGTCCCGCAATCCCCGGGCCACCAGCATGGCGCGATGCCGATCAGCCTGGATGAAGCCGCCGCCACCTTCGACCGCCTCGGCCTGCATCGCGGCTACGCCGTCAACATCCCCACGGATGCGATGGGCGTCTACACCGGCTCCGTCTATCCGGATGATCTTGCCGAGCAGCGCGTCGTGCATCTCGATCAGTTCACGGGAAAACCGCTGATCGACATGAGCTATGCCGATTACGGACCGCTCGGCAAGGCGCTGGAGTGGAGCATCAACGTTCATATGGGGCAGGAGTTCGGGCTGGCGAACCAGCTCGTCCTGCTCGCCGCCTGCATCGGCATCGCGGTGCTGGCGGTATCAGCCGCCGTCATGTGGTGGAAACGCCGCCCCGCAGGCTCCCTCGGCGTCCCGCCCATGCCGGCTGACAAGCGGGTGTTTCGCGGTCTGATCGCCATCCTCGCCATCGGCGGCATCATCTTCCCGCTGGTCGGCCTGTCGCTCGTCGTCATGCTGGCGCTCGACTGGATCTACGTCAGAACCCGCCGCCGCCGATCGATCTGAAAGCCGTGAGGAGGCATCGTTGCTGCCTCCTCACTCCCTATTCCTGAACGATCCCGACACAGAAATCGATGAACGCCCTGACCTTCGCCGGCACATGCTGGCGCGAAGGATAGAAGGCGTAAAGCGGGAAGGTCTCGTCGGGCCAGTCTGGAAACAGGTCGATCAGCTGACCGCTTTCCAGATAGTCTTGCATTCCAAGCGAAAACACCTGCGCGATGCCGATCCCGGCAAGGCAGGTGGCGAGCGTCGTGCCGGCGTCGTTGACGAGAATGCGTCCGCGCGTCTCGATCGGCACGACCTCGGCGCCACGCCGCAATTCCCATTCGAAGGGACGCCCGGTGAGTGAATCCCGGAACTGGATGCAGGTGTGGTCGGCAAGATCGCCGGGCGCCGTCGGCCGTCCGTGCTTGGCGAGATAGGTGGGCGCTGCGATGGTGATCACCCGCGTGCGCATCAGGAGCCGCGAAATCAGCGTGGTCTGCGAGGGATCGCCGAAGCGCACCGCCACGTCCATGCCGTCTGCCACCAGATCGCCGATCTCGTTGCGGGTGATGATCTCGATCTGCAGCTCGGGATAGAGATCGAGAAACGCGCCGAGCCTGGGTCCCAGAACCAGCCGCGAGAAATACGGATCGACATTGACCCTGAGCCGCCCGCGCACCGACTGCGCCACGCCCGAAGCCGCCATCGCCGCCTCCTCGATGCCGCTCAGCAGCGGCGCCACCTGCTCGTAGAAGCGGGCGCCGTCGTCGGTCAGGCGCATGGTGCGGGTGGTGCGGTCGAGCAGGCGCAGACCGATGCGGCCTTCCAGCCGGGCGATGGCGCGGCTGACGCCTGACGGAGACAGACCCATCGCGTCCGCCGCCCGCGCGAAGCTGCCGCTTTCGATCACGGCCGCCAGCACGCTCACCCCGTTCAGCAATCGTCCGTCGAACATCGATCCATCCGTGATTTTCAGTCACCAATACCATGACATATGCGCACTTTAATCAAAGATCGGAAAAGATCATTTTGCGGGCGAACGGAAAACTGAACCAAAGGAGTTTCCAATGTTCGCCATTACAGGAGTAACCGGACAGGTCGGCGGCATCGTCGCCGCGCAGCTGCTGCAGGCCGGCTTGCCGGTTCGCGCCATCCTTCGCAACGCCGAGAAAGGCAAGGTCTGGCGCGAGAAGGGCGCCGAACTGGCGCTTGCCGAAATGACCGACGCCGCTGCGCTGACCGTCGCCTTCACCGATGCGGAGGGCGTCTTCCTGCTGATCCCGCCGACCTTCGACCCGACATCAGGCTTCCCGGAAGTGCGTGCGGTCATTGCCGCCTTGAAGACGGCGCTGCTGCGGGCGCGGCCGCAAAGGGTCGTCTGCCTCTCCACCATCGGCGCGCAGGCAGATGAGCCGAATCTGCTCAGCCAGCTGGGACTCGTCGAGCAGGAGCTTTCGACGCTGCCGCTGCCGATCGCCTTCCTCCGCGCCGCCTGGTTCATGGAGAACGCCGCCTGGGACGTAGCGGCCGCGCGCGAGACTGGCGTCATCGCAAGCTTTCTCCAGCCGCTCGACCAGGCCTATCCGATGGTCTCGGTCGCCGATGTCGGCGAAAGGGCCGCGTCATTGTTGCGGGAGAACTGGACCGGCAAGCGCATCGTCGAGCTGCAGGGGCCGGAGAAGGTAACGCCCGCCGATATCGCCGCCGCCTTCTCCAAGGTGCTCGGCAAGCCGGTCAGCGCGGAAATCGTCGCGCGCGACAGCTGGGAGGCGCTGTTCGAAGGGCAGGGGATGCGCAATCCCACACCACGCATCCGCATGATCGATGGTTTCAACGAAGGCTGGATCTGCTTCGAAGGCCAGCCCGAGAAGGGATCGACGACGCTGGAGACAGCCATCCGGCGGCTGGTCGAAGCCGCCTGACGCGAACGAAAGGCCGCGGACGAAACATCCGCGGCCTTCCATGCGAGCTTGATACTCGATCTCAGAGATTGCTCATCCCGCCATCGATGACGAGTTCGCTGCCGACGATATAGGCGGCTTCGTCGGAGGCGAGGAAGATCACGGTCTTGGCGACTTCGGCGGCGTCGCCGAAGCGGCCGACCGGGATCTGCGACTGGATATGGTCGGCCATCGCCTTCGAATCCGCTTCCGATGCGCCGAGCTTGCTGTAGAGCGGTGTGGCGATCGGGCCGGGGCTGACGGCGTTGACGCGGATGCCACGGCCGATCAGTTCGCCCGACAGCGTCTTGGCAAGTGTCAGCAGCGCGCCCTTGGTCAGCGAATAGACGCTGGAGTTCGGCATGCCGATATGCGCGTTGATCGAGGTGTTGAGCACGATCGCGGCCTGTTTGGAGAAGATCGGCAGCAGCGCCTGGATCAGGAAGAAGGGACCCTTGACGTTGATCGCGATCGACTTGTCGAAGGCAGCCTCGCTCCATTGCTCCACCGGGCCGAATTCGGCCACTCCGGCATTGACGAAGAGGATGTCGAGATGGCCGAAGGCTTGTCTGATCGCTTCGGCGACGACCTGTTGTCCGGCGACATTGCCGGCATCGGCCTGGATGACGATGGCCTTGTCGCCGAGTTCGGCGCGGGCGGCCGCGACGCTGTTGGCGCTGCTGCCGGTGATGGCGACGCGGGCGCCTTCGGCGATGAACTGGCGGGCGGTTTCAAGGCCGATGCCGCTGGTGCCGCCGGTGATAAGCGCAGTCTTGTTCTGAAGGCGTGGCATGGATTGATATCCTTGTGGGGGTTGGGGGCGGTCGGCAGAATGCCTTGCTGTCCGGTTGCGATCACCCCCTCCGAAAGGCGAAGGTGATCGGGCGAGTATGCGTATCAGGTGCGGGTGATCGAGGCGCCGCCATCGACCAGCGAGGCCGTACCGGTCACGAAGCTGGAATCGTCCGAGGCGAGGTAGAGCACCGAGCGGGCCAGTTCGTCAGGCGTTGCCACGCGCTTCAGCGCATGCAGGTTGGTGATGAAGCCCTGCTTGTCCGGCGTATCGTTCATCTCGCGATACATGTCGGTATCGACGGCACCTGGGAGCACCGAGTTCACGCGCACGTTCTTCGGGCCGTATTCGGCGGCCAGCGCCTGCGTCAGGCCGATCAGGCCGGCCTTGCTGGCGGCGTAGGCTGCCACACCGGGGAAGGCGAAGCTGTAGCCGACGAAGGTCGAGGTGAAGATCACCGAGCCGCCGCCATTCTGTTCCATCTGGCCGATCTGGTGCTTGGCGGCAAGGAAGGAGGCCGTCAGGTTGATCGTTACCGCCTCGGTGAATCCGGCTTCCGATACGCCTGTGCTCGGGCCGGCCTCGCCGAGAATGCCGGCATTGTTAAAGGCGATATCGAGCTTGCCGTAGCGTTCGACTGCGGCGGCGACCAGCGCCTTGTGGTAGTCTTCCGAGCGCACGTCGCCGGCAACGGCGACAGCGTCTCCGCCGGCGGCCTTGATCTCCTCGACCAGGCTGTCGAGCTCGGCCTGGCGGCGGGCGCCGACCACGACCTTGGCGCCTTCGGCGGCAAAGAGCTTGGCCGTTGCGCGGCCGATGCCGGCGCTGGCGCCAGTGATGATGGCGACTTTTCCATTCAAGCGGTTCATTCTTCCATCTCCTTTTTGGGTTGGGGTGGCGTTTGCCGCCCCGTTCGATGAGTGGAAGATGGCATTTTCCTTTTGTTCGGATTAGTCTCCAAATAACGGAACTCGAATTCGGAAATGCCGAACGATGATCAGGATTGAAGGAATAACGGCATTCGTGTCGGTGGTGGAATCCGGCTCGGTCAGCGAGGCGGCGCGGCGCCTCCGCCTGTCGAAATCTGTGGTCAGCGAAAGACTGGCCGAACTGGAGCGCTCGCTGGGCGGCATGCTGCTCCACCGCACCACCCGCAAGCTGACGCTCACCGAGGACGGCACCGCCTTTCTCGAACGCGCCGCCCGCATTGTCCGGGAGATCGAGGATGCCACGGCCGAGATGGCCGAGCGGCGCGGTACGCTCTCCGGGCCGCTCAGGATCGCCGCCCCCGTCACCTTCGGCCGCATGCATCTCGGCCCGGCGCTTTATCCGTTTCTGGCCAAACACCCGGAGATCCATCTGGTGCTTGATATCGATGATCGCCGCGTCGATGTTTCATCGGAAGGCTACGACGCCATCGTGCGCAACGGGCCGATCGTCGATTCCCGTCTCGTCGTCTGGAAGCTCAGCCGCAGCCGCCGTCTGCTGGTCGCGTCCCCCGATTATCTTGAACGCCACGGCACGCCGAAGACGCTGAATGATCTCGATGGTCACAAGGGCATTTTCTACACCAATCGCGGCGTCTCCGACTGGCGCTTCCAGACGCCCGATGGCGCCATCGTCGTGCGCGCCAGCCAGGTGCTGGGAATGAACAATGGCGACATGATCCGCGATGCGGCGGTGGCCGGCCTCGGCATCGCGCTGCTCCCCGCCTTCATCGCCGGCCCGGCGGTGAGCGAGGGGCGGCTGAGCGAGATAGACGTCGGCTACAAGCCGGAAGCCGAGTTCATCTATATGGCTCACCCCGAGGGCCGCAATCCCTCCGCCAAGCTGCGCGCCGTCGCCGATCACCTGCGCAAGACCTTTGGCGATCCGCCCTATTGGGATCCATCTGGCTGATCAGAAGGTTGATCAGATCAGGCTCATAAGATTGCCGACGACGCGCGACCGCCGCGCCTTCAGCATCGCCAGCCCAAGCCGCGCCACAAGTGGCGGCCCCTCGATGGGCCGATAGGCGACCCCGTCGAGTTTCAGATGCGCGAGCGAGCCCGGCACGATCGATACGCCGAGATCGGCGGCGACCAGATTGATCACGGACGGGATCTGCGGCGCCTCCTGCGTCACGACAAGCTCGAAGCCGGCATCCCGGCAGCCACGCACGATATCGTCGTAGAGGCTGAGACCGACGGTGCGGGGAAAGAGAATGAAGGGCTCGCCCGCAAGCGCGGCGAGCGGCACCGTCTTCAGCTTCGCCAGCGGATGGTGCGCCGGAAGCGCGATCAGCATCGGCTCGTCGGCCAACCGTTTCAGGAGGACGTCTTTCGGGTCTTCCAGCCCGGGGCGAATGAAGGCGGCGTCGATCTCCTGCCGCATCAGCTTTTCCATCAGCCAGTTGCTGTTCATCTCTGTAAGCGACAGGCTCACATCCGGCCATTGCCCGCGAAACCGGCGGATCGTGCCGCTGACGGCGGTGTTGAAGGCCGACGACGCCGTGAAGCCAAGCGCCAGCCGCCCGGTCTCACCGCGCGTCGCCCGCTGTGCGGCAAGCTTCGCTTTCTCGGCCGAGGCAATCGCCGCGCGCGCCTCCGGCAGAAACGCCGATCCCGCCTCCGTCAGCTCCGCGCCATGCGGCACACGGTGAAACAGCGCCGCCCCGATCTCGTTTTCCAGATCGCGGATCTGCTGGCTGAGCGGCGGCTGGCCGATGCCGAGCTTGGCGGCGGCGCGGGTGAAATTCTGCTCCTCTGCCACCGCAAGGAAATAGCGGATATGGCGTAGTTCCATCGGTATCTCCAAAACCTATCAAGAAAGCCAGTTTCATATATTGGACAAATGATGGTCGGTTGGCTAGATCAGAGGGCGTGAAAGGTTGGTCCTCAATGCCACGCGCCGCAGACAAGCAGTCCGTCCCCTCGGAAATCTCCTCCCGTCCTCATCTGACCGTCATCGAGAATGTCGCCTCCCAGCAGCAGGGAAGCGAAGCGCAGGAAAAGCAGTTCCTGCTGCGCGGCACGCCGGCCTACAGGCGCGCCAGCCTCGCGCTGTTCCTCTCGGGCTTCGCCACCTTCTCGCTGCTCTATTGCGTCCAGCCGCTGATGCCGATCTTCGCCAGCGACTTCGGCATCAGCCCGGCCGCAAGCTCGCTCTCCCTGTCGTTATCGACGGGCCTGCTCGCCTTCGCCATCTTCTGCGCCGCCGCCGTCTCCGAAAGCTTCCGCCGCCGCAGCCTGATGTTCGCCTCGCTGCTGGGTGCCGCGCTTTGCACGATCGCCTGCGCGCTGGTCCCGAGCTGGCATGCGCTGCTGGTCATCCGCGCGCTTGAAGGCCTGCTCCTCGGCGGCGTTCCCGCCGTCGCCATGGCCTATCTCTCGGAAGAGATCGATCCGCGCGGCCTCGGCGCCTCCATGGGCCTCTACATCGCCGGCAACGCCTTTGGCGGCATGGCCGGCCGCGTCGTTACCGGCACGCTGGCCGAGTTCTTCTCCTGGCGTATCGCGCTCGGCACGCTTGGCGCCATCGGCCTTGCGGCGGCCATCGGCTTTTTCCTGCTTCTGCCCGCCTCGCGCAATTTCACCCCACGCAAGGGCTTTAACGCCCGCTTCCATCTCGGTGCCTGGGCCGGCCATATCAGGAGCCCGGCGCTGCCCTTCCTGTTTGCCATCGGCTTCCTCGCCATGGGCACCTTCGTCACGGTCTATAACTACATCGGCTTCCGCCTCGTCGAAGCGCCCTATAATCTGAACCAGACCGAGCTCGGCCTGATCTTCACGGTCTACATCTTCGGCATCGCCGCCTCCTGGATCGCCGGACTGCTCGGAGACCGCTTCGGCCACTTCGTCGTGCTGCCTTCTGGCATCGTGCTGTCGGCGATCGGCGTGGCGCTGACACTCTCGGCCTCGCTGCCGCTGATCATCCTCGGCATCGTGCTCCTGACCTCGGGCTTCTTCGTTGCCCACTCGGTCGCAAGCGCGCTGGTCGGACGGCTGGCCAAGGGCACCAAGGGCCATGCCTCGTCGCTCTATCTCCTGTCCTATTACATCGGCTCCAGCGTCGCCGGCTCCGTCGGCGGCTATTTCTGGGGCGCCGATGGTTGGAGTGCGGTCGTCATCTTCACGCTGACGCTCTTGGCAATCGGCATGGCCGCCGCACTCGCCGCAGCAAGACTGTCGCGCCGATAGCAAAAATAGAGAAAGCCCGCGGCAAGGCGGGCTTTCTCATTATCGGTGCGCTCTTTGGAGCGCTCAGCTAACCACCCAGGCGATATAAACAAGCGTCAGCGCGATCAGCCAGAGCGCGAAGCGCCCGGAGCGGCTGTGGCGGGCTTCTGACCTGCCGATCGCATCGGCCGTCTCGGCGTCGAAGCGCAGGCCGTTCTCGCTCATCCTGAGCAGCTCGTGATGGAACTTCTCGGTCTTGGCGGCGATCTCGGGTGCCGCCTCGGCAAGCTTCACGGCGGCCTTCAGCCCGTCCTTGATATCGGTCGCGATCCGCTTCGGCCCGAGATTGTTGCGGATCCATTCGCCGACCACCGGCTCCGAAGCCTTCCACATGTTGAAGCGCGGGTTGAGGATGCGCGCCACGCCCTCGACCACGACCATGGTCTTCTGCAGCATCACCAGTTCGGGCCGTGCCGCCATGTCGAACAGCTCGGTCACCTCGAACAGCAGCGTCAGCAGCTTGCCCATCGAGATCGTCTCGGCCGGCTGCCCGTGGATCGGTTCGCCGATCGCCCGGATCGCCTGCGCGAAGCTCTCGACATTGTGGTGGCCGGGCACGTAGCCCGCCTCGAAATGCACCTCGGCGACGCGGATATAGTCGCGGGTGATGAAGCCGTACAGGATTTCGGCGAGGAAGCGGCGTTCCTTCTTTCCGAGACGCCCGACAATGCCCATGTCGACGGCGACGATCATGCCCTTGGGATCGACGAAGAGATTGCCCGGATGCATGTCGGCATGGAAGAAGCCGTCGCGCAGCGTATGGCGCAGGAAGGACTGGATCAGCGTGTCGGCCAGCGCATTGAGATCGTGGCCGGCGGCCTTCAGGCCCTCGACATCGGACATCTTGACGCCGTCGATCCACTCCATGGTGATGACGTCGCGTCCGGTGCGTTCCCAGTCGACGGTCGGAACGCGGAAGCCGGGATCATCTTGCGTGTTCTCGGCGATCTCCGAAAGGGCTGCCGCCTCGAGCCGAAGGTCCATCTCGACCTTGGTCGTCTGCTCCAGCGTCTTCGTCACCTCAACCGGCTTCAGGCGCCGGCTGGAGGGCATGAAACGCTCTTGCAGATGGGCGACGAGATACATCGCCTCGAGATCGTGGGTGAAGCGCTGGCGCACGCCGGGGCGCACCACCTTGACGGCGACCTTCTTGCGTCCGGCAGGCGTCATCACCTCGGCCGGATGCACCTGCGCGATGGAGGCGGCGGCGATCGGCTCGCCGAAGCTGACGTAAAGCTCATCCACCGGCCGGCCGAGCGATCCCTCGATATTGGCCTTGGCGGCGGCATCAGGAAAGAAGGCCATCCGGTCCTGCAGCTGCGACAGGTCGTCGGCGAACTCGACGCCGACGACATCGGGACGCGTCGCCAGGAACTGGCCGATCTTCACATAGGAGGGCCCCAGCCGCTCGACGGCCTTGGAGAGCCGGTCGCTGCGCTTCTGGGTCTTGGCACGCTTGCGCGCAAATAGGCCGACGAAGGACTTGGCAGCCGCGACGGATGGCGGAAGCTCGTCGGAAGGCAGCGCCGAGACGACGCCCTCGCGCACGAGAATCCAGCCAACCCGCCAGAGCTGGAAATATGCCGAAACAGTGCTCATTCCGGCTTAAAGCTTCCAGCCGGAGTGAAGGGCGGCGATACCGCCGGTATAATTGGTGTAGCTGACGCGCGAGAAGCCGGCGTTGCGGATCATCGCCGCGAAGTTTTCCTGGTTGGGGAACTTGCGGATGGATTCGACCAGATACTGGTAGGGCTCGGCATCGCCGGTGATCGCTTTGCCGAACTTCGGAATGGCGTTGAACGACCAGCTTTCGTAGACGCGGTCGAGCAAAGGCATGTCGACTTCGGAGAATTCGAGCACCAGCAGCCTGCCGCCGCGCTTCAGCACGCGGTAGGCTTCGCTGAGTGCCACGTCGATGCGCGGCACGTTGCGGATGCCGAAGGCGATCGTATAGGCGTCGAAGCTATTCGGTTCGAAGGGCAGTTCCTCGGCATTCGCCTCGACGAAGGTCAGATTGTCGGAGAGCTTCTTCTTGGCGGCGCGCTCGGCGCCGACTGCCAGCATCGATCCGTTGATGTCGAGCACGGTGGAGTGCGCCATCCGGTTCGAGGCCTCGATGATGCGAAACGCGATGTCGCCGGTGCCGCCGGCCACGTCGAGCGTCTTGTAGCCGGGTTCCTTGCGCGGGTTCAGCGCCGCGATCATCGCGTCCTTCCAGACGCGGTGCATGCCAGCGGACATGACGTCGTTCATGATGTCGTAGCGCTTGGCGACCTTATGGAAGACTTCGTTGACGAGGCCCTGCTTTTCGCCGCCTGAAACTTCGCGGAAGCCGTATGATGTTTCCATGCCGCCGTCGGCGGAGGTGCGGCTGTCTGACATCGAATACTCCAATCTCTTAAATCAACGCGGCGACCATAGCGAAATCAGGCAGGCGACGCTATCTGTGGGCAACGGTCCGGTCCGCGACACCATGGCGCTATAGCGCACATCGCGGGCGGTTGAAACATGTTCGATATAGATGGGTTAAGATGCCGGAATTGCCAGAAGTCGAAACCGTCAAACGCGGCCTCGCGCCCACCATGGAGGGCGCGCGCATCGTCAAATTGGAGCTTAGGCGAGGGGACCTGCGCTTCCCGTTTCCCGAGGCCTTCGGCGAAAAGGCGTCCGGCCGCACCATCGTCTCGCTCGGCCGCCGCGCCAAATATCTGCTGATCGATCTCGACAGCGGCGCCACCATCATCGCCCATCTCGGCATGTCCGGCTCCTTCCGCATCGAGGCCGGCCCGATCGCCGATACCCCCATCTCCGAAACGCCGGGCGAATTCCATCACCCGCGCTCGAAGGATGAAAAGCACGATCACGTGATCTTCCATCTGGAGGGGCCGTCGGGTCAAAGCCGCGTCATCTATAATGACCCGCGCCGCTTCGGTTTCATGGATATGGCCGATCGCACCGCGCTCGACATCAATCCCTTTCTCTATGGCCTCGGCCCGGAGCCGACGGGCAATGCACTGAGCGCCGCCTATCTGGCCGAGCGCTTCAAGGGCAAGGCGCAGCCGCTGAAGAGCGCACTGCTCGACCAGAAGAACATTGCCGGCCTCGGCAATATATATGTGTGCGAGGCGCTATGGCGCTCGCACCTGAAGCCGACGCGCGCTTCGTCCACGCTGGTCACGCCGACCGGCAAGCCCACCAAGCAGCTCGACCTGCTGGTCTCCTCGATCCGCGACGTCATCGCCGATGCGATCAAGGCTGGCGGCTCGTCGCTGCGTGATCATATCCAGACGGATGGCTCGCTCGGCTATTTCCAGCACTCCTTCTCCGTCTATGATCGCGAAGGGCAGCCTTGCCGTACGCCCGATTGCGGCGGTACCATCGCCCGCATCGTTCAGGCCGGGCGCTCGACCTTCTATTGCCCCACCTGTCAGAAGTAACTGGCTGTCAGAAATAAGCCTGGGCATTGGCCCGACCGGGAGGAACGCATGTCTTATGAAACGCTGATCGTCGAAACCCGTGGCGCTGTGGGCCTCATCACGCTGAACCGCCCGCAGGCGCTCAACGCCTTGAACTCGACGGTGCTCAAGGAACTGCTGCAGGCTTACGCCGCATTCGAGAATGACGACGCCATCGGTGCCATCGTCCTGACCGGCTCCGAGCGTGCCTTTGCCGCCGGCGCCGATATCAAGGAAATGCAGTCGCTCGATTTCGCCGATGTCTACGCCCGCAATTTCCTCGGCGGCTGGGACGATGTCGCCAAGGTGCGCAAACCTGTCATCGCCGCCGTCAGCGGCTTCGCGCTCGGCGGCGGCTGCGAGCTCGCCATGATCTGCGACTTCATCATCGCGTCGGAGACCGCCAAGTTCGGCCAACCGGAAATCACGCTTGGCGTCATCCCCGGCATGGGCGGCTCCCAGCGCCTGACGCGCGCCGTCGGCAAGGCCAAGGCGATGGACATGGTGCTCACAGGCCGCATGATGGATGCGGCGGAAGCAGAACGGGCCGGACTCGTATCGCGTGTAGTGGCGCCCGAGCGTCTGCTCGATGAAGCGCTCGAAGCGGCCGCCAAGATCGCGTCGCTGTCGCGCCCCTCGGTGCTGATGGCCAAAGAGGCCGTCAATCGCGCTCTGGAGACCACGCTGGAGGAAGGTCTTCGCTTCGAGCGCCGCCTGTTCCACAGTCTCTTTGCGACGGAAGATCAGAAGGAAGGGATGACAGCCTTCATCGAAAAGCGTAAACCCGCCTTCAAGAACCGCTGACCCCTGAAGAGAAAAGGCGACGGTTCCTTGAAAATGCGCGTTGACGCCGGTCGGCTTTAGGGTTATATGCCCGCCCAAGGTTCGGGAAGCCAGTCCGGTTTTCCGATAATACTCCCGCATTGCTGTGTAGGAAGTGGCTGCAAGGCCCGCGGCGGTAGCGGAATTTGTTCGAATTCTTGAGAGAGGCATCCATGGCCAATACAACTTCGGCGAAAAAAGCGACCCGCAAGATCGCCCGCCGTACCGACGTCAACAAGGCTCGTCGCTCGCGCGTTCGCACGTTCGTTCGTCAGGTCGAAGAAGCACTCGCAGCTGGCGATGCTGCCAAGGCCAAGGAAGCTTTCCAGGCCGCGCAGCCGGAACTGGCCCGCGCAGCAAGCAAGGGCGTCCTGCACGCCAACACGGCATCCCGCAAGGTCTCGCGCCTCGCAGCTCGTGTGAAGGCTCTGTCGGTCGGCGCGACCGCTTAAGCTTCCGTTAATAAAGACAGCTATATGATTAGCCCGGCAACTTTGTCGGGCTTTTTCGATTCCGCCAATTGCCCGAACTATGGTTAATTTGGCGACGATTTCGTGTCTGGCAAATGACACAAAAAAATGAGTAATTACAAAGGCTTGTGTCAGGTTGTTCCTGAACGAAGAGACTCAGACCTTCCCTTGCGGCGTCTAAAACGAGTCAAGAAGCTTTTTTCTTTTTTTCTTTTTATGCGTGTCAAAATTGCCGGTTTCCGGAATCTCCTTGATTCAAAGGCGATTCTTTTTTTGCGCTAATGCAGCGCCCTAAATCTGCCGCAGGAGTCAACCGGCTACGCTTAATTTTGCGGAAATATGCCCGTTGATCTCGACCCCCGATCCTGCCTAAATGCCTCCCAACAAGGGGCTCGGACATCACCTGTTTTAAGGCTTGGTCTGAAACTGCCACGTCGGCAGGACGATGCTTTAGTGTCTTTTGTTGCGGAAGTTTCGACCTCCGGATTTTCACGCACTGATGCAGATTGGACTGCGGCTGTGGCTGCCGCGGAACGGGATCATCTGTGCGCCATTTTTGAGGGCTGCACGCAGCGCGTGCGATCTCGGGAAATGGAAAAAGCATACGCAGGCAGGCGGTGTTCGTTGGACGAGGAGCGGGCACCTAGGAGACAAGAAGCAATAAGACCGCATGAAGCGGTTGGCTTCGCCTCCAACAGTCGCCTCTCGTTAAGAGGCACGCGTTTGAGTGAACCGGCCGACGGCAGAGCATGAGGGTGATGCTGTCTGGTCATAAGCGGGGAAATGATCGGGCGACCAGGATTAGGTCGGCCGATGGAACTATAAGGCGGCAAGATGCACATGAATTCGATGGCGGCGAGTGCTTTGGACAACTCGGACAAGGTATCTCAGACGTTAGGCTCTATTTGCCCAGACGCGGCGGGGGAAAAGGGAGACATGAAGAATGATGGCATACTTTTTGAACGAGCAAGTGCACGCCTGAAGGCGCAGGTCGGTCCGGATGTCTACGCAAGCTGGTTTGCACGACTGAAGCTCCATTCCGTCTCCAAGAGTGTCGTACGGCTGACGGTCCCAACAACTTTTCTGAAGTCCTGGATCAACAATCGCTACCTCGACCTGATCACCGGCATCTTCCAGGCGGAAGACGCTGAGATCCTGAAGGTCGAAATCCTGGTTCGCACGGCAGCGCGCGCAACCAGCAAGCCGGAAGAAACGGCGACCCAGGAGCCGGTATCGTCCGTCGCGCCGATCCGTCGCCCGGCCGCTCAGCAGGCCGGCCAGATCGTGCAGCAGGCTGTTTCGGCGGCCTCTGCCGCGCGTCCGGCCACATCGGGCCAGCCGCTCTTCGGCTCGCCGCTCGATAACCGCTTCACCTTCGACACCTTCGTCGAAGGCAGCTCCAATCGCGTCGCTCTGGCGGCCGCAAAGACCATTGCCGAAGCCGGTCAGGGCGCAGTGCGCTTCAACCCGCTCTTCGTTCATTCCACCGTCGGTCTCGGCAAGACCCATCTGCTGCAGGCAATCGCCAATGCAGCCGTACAGAACCCGCGCCAGCTGCGCGTCGTCTACCTGACGGCCGAATACTTCATGTGGCGTTTCGCGACCGCGATCCGCGACAATGATGCGCTGACGCTGAAGGACTCGCTTCGCAACATCGACCTTCTGATCATCGACGACATGCAGTTCCTGCAGGGCAAGATGATCCAGCACGAGTTCTGCCATCTCTTGAACATGCTGCTCGACAGCGCCAAGCAGGTCGTCGTCGCAGCCGACCGTGCACCCTGGGAGCTGGAATCGCTCGACCCGCGCGTTCGTTCGCGTCTGCAGGGCGGCGTGGCGATCGAGCTTGACGGCCCGGATTACGAGATGCGTCTCGAAATCCTCCAGCGCCGTCTTGATGTCGCCCGCACCGAGGATCCGTCGCTGGAAATGTCGACCGAGCTGCTCAACCACGTTGCCCGCAGCATCACCGCCAGCGGCCGCGAACTGGAAGGCGCCTTCAACCAGCTGCTCTTCCGTCGCTCCTTCGAGCCAAACCTGACGGTCGAGCGCGTGGACGAGCTTCTCGCCCACCTGGTCGGCTCCGGCGAGCCGCGCCGCGTGCGTATCGAGGACATCCAGCGCATCGTCGCCCGTCACTACAATGTGTCGCGCCAGGAGCTGGTCTCGAACCGTCGTACGCGCGTCATCGTCAAGCCGCGCCAGATCGCCATGTATCTGGCCAAGACCCTGACCCCGCGCTCCTTCCCGGAGATCGGCCGTCGCTTCGGCGGACGTGACCACACGACGGTTCTGCACGCTGTGCGCAAGATCGAGGAGCTGATTTCAGGTGACAGCAAGCTGTCGCACGAGATCGAGCTGCTGAAGCGCCTGATCAACGAGTAGTCGCGATCATAGCATCGAAATTAAGCGGCCGGGAGCGATCCCGGCCGTTTCCTTTTATGCGCTGTTTATTTTATACAGCCCTTTCAAGCATACGCGCGGCGGGAGGAAAACGCCGCGCCTTGGGAGGATATAAATGAGCTTTACGAAAATCGCCGTACTCGGTCTTGGCAAGGTCGGGCGGCTGGCCGCCACGCTTTTGCATGAGGGCGGCTTCGAGGTCACGGGTGTGGATGCGCAGCTGCCTGTCGGCGAGGTGCCGTTCAAGTGCCATAGCGGCGATATCTCCGATCCCGCCGTCATCGGTGAATTGCTGTCGGGCGTCGATGCGGTGCTGTCGTGCCTGCCCTATCACCTGAACATCGGGCTGGCGCGCGCCGCCCATGCCGCCGGCATCCATTATTTCGATCTGACGGAAGATGTGCCCACCACCAACTTCATCATTGAGCTTTCAAAGACCGCGCGTGGCCTGATGGCGCCGCAATGCGGTCTTGCTCCGGGCTTCGTCGGCATCGTCGGCTCGAGCCTTGCCGATGGCTTCGACCGCTGCCGGTCGATCCGCATGCGCGTCGGCGCCCTGCCGCAAAATCCGACGGGTCTCCTGGGCTATGCCTTCAACTGGTCGCCGGAGGGCGTCGTCAACGAGTATCTCAACGATTGCGAAGTGATCGAAGGCGGCGTGCGCAAGCTGGTGTCGCCGATGGAGTGGCTGGAGACCATCTACGTCGAGGGCGTGAAGCTCGAGGCGTTCACGACCTCGGGCGGCCTCGGCACAATGTGCGACACGCTCTTGGGCAAGGTCGAGAACCTCGACTACAAGACCATGCGCTATCCGGGCCACATGGACCTGATGAACTTCTTCTTCCACGAGCTTCTGATGCGCGACAAGCGCAAGCTCGCCGGCGAAATCCTGACGGAAGCCAAGCCGCCCGTCGATGACGATGTCGTCTATGTGCATGTGGCCGCCGAAGGCACCGAGCGCGGCAGCCTGCGCCGGAAGGAATTCGTGCGCGCCTATTACCCGATCGAGATATCAGGCGCCCGCCGCACGGCGATTGCCTGGACAACCTCGGCATCCGTCGTCGCCGTCATCGAAATGGTTCGCGACGGCCTGCTGCCCGCAACCGGCTTCCTGCACCAGGAGCACATTCCGCTCGACATGTTCCTGAAGACCCCGACCGGCAGCCTCTTTAAGACGGGTGCGTCCCGCAGAGCCTGAGCGGCCGGCATCTCAACACATCGCCGCTCTCGGGGCGGCGGTGTGGACACCGCTATTGCGGATTGCGCTGGCTGGGCAGTGCGCAGCGATTGCCGCAGCTGGCAACCCCTGGAAGCATGTAGCGCAGGCAGCAGAGCTTGCGCCGCTGGATCATCTGCCCGTCTTCCTCGACCTGTCTGACGCTGCCGCACAAGGGGTTCGGCCCGCCATCCGGCAGGCACCCGCGCACGAAGAGCGGCAGGTCGGGAGCGGAACACCCGCCGCCCTCGCTATCGGTCAGCCGCAGCGTATAGTCGATGTAGACGGCGGCGTTGTTCCACAGGAGCTTTGCCGAGAGGCCGCAGCGCTTCAATCGCTCGACGGCCATGTTGAGATGGCCGGACATCAACGGCCCGACCACGGAAAATTCGTCGCCGCTCGTCTCTTCGCCAATCATGCCGCGATGGGAAACGCCGAAGGCGCGGGGCAGCCCGTCCTCGGTGAGCGCGATCGTCATCTCATCGAAGGTCACCGGCAGCACCTGGCCGGCCAGGCGGCGGGCGAGCAGATAGGGAATGCTGATCCCGGCGAAGTAATAGAGCGACCACATGGAGACGACGGCGCGGCGATCGGTACCTTTGGTGACCTCGGTGTACCGGTGGATCGCCCGCTCGAAACCGCCATCCTCGAAGAATGTTGCGAGCGCGACGCCACCGGCCAGCTCATCCGCCAGCATCATCTTCTCGCGGCACCAGGCGTGATCGCCGGAAAAAGCGTGCGACAAGCCGATAGGCTGCGGGAGCCCGGGCGCCGTCCGCGCGATCTGTTGAACTGCCATGACTGAGGTTCGGCCTTGCCCGTATGCGTCTTAATCCTGACTATGATAATCAGCAAATACGTGGCAGGAAAGTGTTTTATGAGTGCGGGTGTCCACTTTTTCGGCGATTGCTGAAGTAAGCGCGGATTACCGCTGCGCTTCCGACAGCAACCAGCGGCGGAAGGCGGCCGCTGCCGGCCGTTCCAGCGCCTGGCCGGGATAGACGAGATGGAAGGCGAGCCGGCTGGCGACGCCGACGGGGAAGGGGGCGATGAGCTGGCCTTCTTCGAGCTCTGCCGTGACGAAGGAGCGCCGCATCAGCGCGAAGCCGAGCCCCGCCTTCATCGCCTCGTAAGCGCCGTTGCCGTGCATGAAAACAGGGCCTCGGGCGGCATCGACATTGCTCGCGCCCGCCGCCTCCAGCCATAGCTGCCAGTCGTGGCGGTAGACGTCGTGGATCAGCTGGAACCGCGCAAGCGCATCCGGCGATGGATCCGGGCCGAGCTCATCGGCGAGCTTTGGCGTGCAGACCGGCACCAGCTCGTCATCCACCAGCCGTTCGCTGACGAGCCCGTCATAGCCCCCGAGCCCGTGACGGATGGCGAGGTCTATGCCATCGCGCTGGAAATCCATCACCCTGTGCGAGGCGCTGATGCGCACGTCGATCTCCGGGTTCAGCGCTTCGAAGCGCGAAAGCCGCGGCACCAGCCAGTAGGTCGCAAAGCCCGCGGTGCATGTCACGTTCAGCACCGTGCCGCGGTTTCGCGCCGTGATCGCTGCCGTTGCCTCGCGCACCAGCCGAAATGCCGCCCGCAACGTCGTGAAATAGTCGGCACCCTCTGGTGTTAGCGCCAGCGCCCGCGCCTTGCGCTCGAATAGGCGCACGCCGAGCGAAGCCTCGAGATCGCGGATCTGCAGGCTGACGGCGCCCGGCGTCACATTGAGTTCCCGCGCCGCAAGCGTCATGCTCAAATGCCGCGCGGCGGCCTCGAAGGCGCGCAGCGCCGAAAGCGATGGAAGAAAATCACTCATGCTTTAGCTCAGCTCAATCATGAAACGAAAAAGACTCGTTTGTCGCATGGCTCTGACCGCCATAGTATATGCATCAAGGCGATCATTCCAAGCCAGAGCTTGATCGTAACGGATAAGAATAACTCGACAAACGATAACAGGCCGCGCAGGAATCGGGTGGCGCAGGCTAGCGCCGAGCGCTAAGCCAGCCATGCCGCAAAAGGGAGAGAAGCGATGCAGCAGAGACAGATGGGCCTTGCCGAATGGGGAATGTTGCTGGTGCTGTCGCTTCTCTGGGGCGGCTCCTTCCTCTTCAATGGCATCCTGGTGAAAACCCTGCCGCCGTTTACCATCGTCACCGGCCGCGTGCTGATCGCAGCCGTCGCGCTGAACCTGATCGTGCGCGCCACCGGCCACGCCATGCCGCGTGATGGCAAGTCCTGGGCGGCCTTCTTCGTGATGGGCCTGATCAACAACATGATCCCCTTCTGCCTCATCGTCTGGGGGCAGACCCATATTGCGAGCGGCCTCGCCTCGATCCTCAACGCCACCACGCCGCTCTTCGGCGTCGTCGTCGCGCATCTGTTGACGGCGGATGAGAAGATGACCGGCAACCGCCTGCTCGGCGTCATCGTCGGCTTTGCCGGCGTCGCCTACATGATCGGCTTCGATGCGCTGCGCGATCTGGGAACCAACGTGCTGGCGCAGCTCGCCGTTCTCGGCGCCGCACTCTCCTATTCCTTCGCCGGTATCTACGGCCGCCGCTTCCGCCAGATGGGAATGGCGCCGCTTCTCCCCGCCGCCGGCCAGGTCACCGCCTCCAGCGTGCTGATGCTCCCCATCGCCCTCATCGTCGACCACCCCTGGACGCTCGCCGCCCCCTCCATGGAGACCTGGATGGCGCTCTTTGGTCTGGCGCTGCTGTCGACGGCGGTCGCCTACGTCCTCTTCTTCCGCATCCTCGCCACGGCGGGAGCCACCAACCTGATGCTCGTCACCTTCCTCATCCCCGTCAGCGCCATCCTTTTGGGCGCCGCCATCCTCGGCGAGCAGCTACAGGCCAAGCATCTGATCGGCATGGCGATGATCGCGATCGGCCTCGCGGCGATCGATGGGCGGTTGTTTGCGCGGGTGCGGAGGAGGGTGGTGTGAGTGGCCAACGGTTTGACTGAAGGGGCAGGGTATCGCGTTGCCTATCGACGAGGCAGGTGAACTGAGGTTACGTAGATACCTTATCGTGATGCGTCGGCTCGGACATCCGGGCTTCGGTGAGGTGCCAAAGAATGTCTTACTTGAATGTGTACGGGCAGATCTTCGATCCTAGTGAGTGGTTCACCGCAGCTCGGCAACGCGGTGGATCTCCCGATTGGCCGCAACTATTCGAGTTGTTGTATCATCAGGGCGATATCAACAATGCGTCCTTTGCAGCAGTGCCCTACATTACACGCATCGTGATAGAGGAGGGAGGCAGCTGGGAACCTTATGCCCTTGTCGCGTCGATCGAAGAGGCGCGTCAGCTAGGGAAAGGTCCAACGATCCCCCAGGAGTTGGAAGCTGATTATCACGAAGCCATCAAATCTCTGGTTCACGAGTCGTTGAAGGCCTTTGACGATACGTCTGATCGGCTCCTCATCAAGAGCTTTATTGCCATGCTTTCGCTTGCGAAAGGTCAAACCGCAACAGCGACTTTTGCTTTGCTTGACGAGGAAGAACAAGCAGAACTGCTAGCTGGCTGAGTGAGGCTTGCAGACGCTCGTTTCGCAAATCAACAAGCCAGATCAGCCACCACCGAATCCAAGATCAGCATCCCCGACGGCGTGCAGCGGATGCGCGAGTTGCCGATGCGCTCGATAAACCCGTGTTCCAGTAAAAATTCTTCGCGCTTCGGATCCGGATCGCGCCCCGAGAGCTGCTGCCAGCGGGCGAGATCGACGCCTTCGGTGAGGCGGAGCCCCATCAGCAGCAGTTCGTCGGCCTGTTCGTCATAGCCGAGCTGTTCCTGGTCGAGCACACCGTGGCCGTCGCGTTCCACGAGCTCCAGCCAGGCTTCCGGCTTGCGCTCGGTGGCGGTGGCGAGCTTGATGGGCCCGCGCGTCAGCCGTCCATGCGCGCCGGGGCCGATGCCGGCATAGTCGCCGTAGCGCCAGTAGGTGAGATTGTGGCGGCTCTCCGCACCCGGGCGGGCGTGGTTGGAAACCTCGTAGGCGGGCATGCCCTCGGCGGCGGTGATTGCCTGTGTCGCCTCGTAGAGCAGCGCCGACTGGTCGTCGTCGGGCACCACTAGCTTGCCCATCTTGTGCAGCCCGAAGAACGGCGTGCCCTCTTCGATCGTCAGCTGGTAGAGCGACAGGTGGTCGACGGCGTAAGAGATCGCCTCGCGCAGCTCCCGCTCCCATTCCTCCACCGTCTGCTTGGGACGGGCATAGATCAGGTCGAAGGACATGCGCGGAAAAATATCGCGCGCCAGCTTGATCGCCTTCAGCGCATCCTCGACATCGTGCAGACGCCCGAGAAATTTCAGGTCGCGGTCGTTCAGCGCCTGCACGCCGAGCGACACACGGTTGACGCCGGCGGCACGGTAGCCGCGAAAGCGCTCGGCCTCGACGCTGGAGGGGTTGGCCTCCATGGTGATCTCGATGCCATCGGGCATGTGCCATTCCCTCGCGATGCCGTCGAGAATGGCCGAGACCGTGGATGGGTTCATCAGCGAGGGCGTGCCGCCGCCGAGAAACACGCTGGTCACCGTCTTCGGGCCGCTCAGCTGCCGCATCGCCGCCATTTCCTTCAGGAAGGCGGCGGTGAAGCGCTCCTGGTCCACAGGCTGGTGGCGCACATGGCTGTTGAAGTCGCAATAGGGGCACTTGGCGGCACAGAACGGCCAATGCACGTAGACGCCGAAGCCGGGTTCGCCGGTATCGGGCAAAAGAGATGCATAGCGCGTCAGGTTGGGCTGTTCCAAAGTGTCCACGATTCGGGTCTTATGCGTCCAGGCAGGTTTCGACGAAGATCTTGAAGGCGCGGGCGCGGTGCGAGAGGGCGGCAGCGTCGCCGGGCTTCCAGCCGTGCTTTTCTTCCGCGCTCATCTCGCCGAATGTGGTGTCGTAGCCCTCGGGTTGGAAGACCGGATCGTAGCCGAAGCCTTCCGTGCCGCGCGGCGGCCAGGCGACGAAGCCTTCGACTTCGCCACGGAACATCTCGGTGTGCCCATCCGGCCACGCCAGGCAGAGAACGCTGACGAAGCGCGCGGTGCGCTGCTCCGGCGTCGTGGCGCCCTTTTCCTGAAGAGCGGTTTCGACCTTCTGCATCGCCATGGCGAAATCACGCGTACCATCGGCCGTTTCCGCCCAGTTGGCGGTGTAGACACCAGGCGCGCCATCCAGCGCGTCGATCACAAGGCCGCTGTCGTCGGAGAGCGACGGCAGGCCGGAAGCCTTGGCGGAAGCCAGCGCCTTGATCGCGGCGTTTTCCTCGAAGGTCGTGCCGGTCTCATCCGGTTCGGCGAATTTCAGTTCGGCCGCCGATTTCGCCGAAAAACCGAAAGGACCGATCAGGTCGGCGATCTCGCGTATCTTGCCGGCATTGTGGCTGGCAACGACGATGGTGCGGGTATCGAGCTTGCGCATGAGCGGTCCTTCAAAGATTCCAAAGTTTGGGTTCGGCGCATTCCAGGCTGTTGCCGTCAGGATCGCGGAAATAGATCGATCGCGCCTCGTTCGGCCAGCAGAAATCGCTTTCGATGGAAACGCCCGCTTTGTTGAGCTTTTCCGCGATCAAGTCAATCGCTTCCGCACGCATCCGGAAACAGGCATGCCCCGCGCCCGTCGTGCCATGCGGCGGAACCGGCAGCGCGTCGGAAGAGGGCGGCTTGATCGTTTCGTGACGGTTGAAGATCAGAAGAATGCCCGGGCCGCAGCGGAAGAAGACATGCCGGTTCTCATGACGCAGAACTTTCTCGAGGCCGAGAACATCGCGATAGAAGCGTTCGGCGGCATCGAGGTCGTCGACATAAAGCGCGGTTTCAAGAATGCCGTCGATCATGCTGTCATTCTCCGGGAGATGCCTTCGCGTGCTGGCTTAAGACCCTCTCTGGCCTGCCGGCCATCTCCCCCACAAGGGGGGGAGAACCGCTGGGCGTGCCCGCTTGCCTAAATTGGGCGTCGAGGGCTAGGCCGGGTTAAGCCCTCCCCCTTGTGGGGAGGGTTGGGGAGGGGTCTTTATTCAGCTCCCCTCAGGCAATCGCCGCCTTCTGCATCTCCACCAGCTCGGCAATGCCGTTCTTGGCAAGCGCCATCAGCGCGCCGAACTCTTCCTCGCTGAACGGCGTGCCCTCGGCCGTGCCCTGGATCTCGACGATCCCGCCGGCGCCCGTCATCACGAAGTTCGCATCGGTCTCGGCCGACGAGTCCTCGAGGTAGTCGAGGTCGATGACAGGCTGGCTGGCGAACACGCCGCAGGAGATCGCGGCGACGTGGTCCTTCAGGACCCGCTCGACCTTGATCATGTTGCGGCTTTCCATCCACTTCAGGCAGTCGTAGAGCGCGATCCATGCGCCGGTGATCGATGCCGTGCGGGTGCCGCCATCGGCCTGGATCACGTCGCAGTCGAGCGTGATCTGGCGTTCGCCGAGTTCCTTGAGGTCGACCACGGCGCGCAGCGAGCGGCCGATCAGGCGCTGGATTTCCTGGGTGCGACCACCCTGCTTGCCGGCGGCTGCTTCGCGCTTCATGCGGTCGCCGGTGGCGCGCGGCAGCATGCCGTATTCGGCTGTGACCCAGCCCTTGCCGGTGTTGCGCAGCCACGGCGGCGTCTTTTCTTCAAGGCTCGCCGTGCAGAGCACATGCGTGTCGCCGAATTTCACCAGACAGGAGCCTTCAGCGTGCTTGGAAAAGTTGCGCTCGAAGGTGACCTTGCGCATCTGGTCGGTTTTTCTGCCTGATGGCCGCATCCTAATTCTCCTCGGTGCACGGGACCGGGAACGCGGGCGCGATCCCAGGCTTCATCCTATGTGCGGGTCTGTTGTTGACCGCTTCTACGATTGGCGGCGCGCATTTGCAAATTCCCTTTTGCGCGCACGGGGAGATTGGCTATATTTTGCGGCATCATTATCAGCATGGGTGCGCAAGGCTTAATGGAATTCAGGTCGTCGACGATTTCGGACGCCGTTGCCGCGCTGGACGAACGCTCCAAGGAAATCTTCCGTCGCATCGTCGAGGGCTATCTGGAGACGGGCGAGCCGCTGGGCTCGCGCAATCTTTCGCGCATCCTGCCCATGTCGCTGTCGCCGGCCTCGGTGCGCAACGTCATGAGCGATCTGGAAGAGCTCGGCCTCGTCTATTCCCCGCATGTCAGCGCCGGCCGCCTGCCAACCCAGGTGGGCCTGCGCTTCTTCGTCGATGCCTTCATGCAGGTCGGTGATCTCTCCGCCGAGGACCGCGCCAATATCGACCGGCAGGTGCGGGCGGAAAGCCGCGATGGCCCGATGGAAGCGATGATGAACGAGGCAAGCCGCATGCTGTCGGGCATGTCGCGCGGTGCCGGTCTGGTCATCACCTCCAAGAGCGATCCCGTGCTCAAGCACGTCGAGTTCATCCGCCTGGAGCCCACCAAGGCGCTGGCCGTTCTCGTCGGCGATCACGACCAGGTCGAAAACCGCATCATCGAGCTGCCCGCCGGCGTCACCTCCTCGCAGCTCACCGAAGCCGCGAATTTCCTCAACGCCCACATGACCGGCCAGACGCTGCCCGAACTGCGCAGCCAGCTCGGCCGCTTGAAGGCCGATGTGCGCCACGAGCTCGACGCGCTGTCGCAGGATCTGGTGGAACGCGGCATCGCGGTCTGGTCCGGCAGCGCGGATGAAGGCAAGCCGGCTCAGCTCATCATCCGCGGCCGCGCCAATCTCCTGGAGGGGCTGGGCAATCCGGATGATCTCGATCGCCTGCGCATGCTGTTTGACGATCTGGAAAAGAAGGACAGTCTGCTGGAGCTGCTGAACCTGGCCGAAAGCGGCCCTGGGGTGCGCATCTTCATCGGCTCGGAAAACAAGCTCTTCTCGCTCTCCGGCTCCTCGCTGATTGTCGCACCCTATCGCGACGAGGACGACCGCATCGTCGGCGCCGTCGGCGTCATCGGCCCGACGCGGCTCAACTATTCGCGCATCGTGCCGATGGTCGATTACACCGCCCAGCTCATGGCAAGGCTCTCGCGCCCGTCCAAATAGCGCTATTCCGGCAACTGCACGCCGGAGCCGCCCATTTCCGCAGGCATGTCCTTGAACTTCGGCAACCCGTCCTTCACGTGAAGGATCGTGTCCTCGTAGTTCACATGCATGGTCGGCTTGTAATCGAGATCGGGGATAACGGGCGCATAGACGTCGGTCACGCCCCAGAGCGGATGCTCGCTATAGAGATGCCCGCCGCAGGTGTCGCAGAATTTGCGCACGCTGTAATCGGTCTTCTGGAAGCTCTCCACATGTTCGCCACCCTTGGTGACGCGAACCGCCTGCGGCTGCCACAGCGTGAAGGTGTTGATCGGCCCGGCCGACCAGTGCTGGCAGGAGCGACAATGGCAATAGCCCATCGCGACAGGCGTGCCGGTCACGGTCAGTTCCACGGCACCGCAAAAGCATTTCCCGACATAGACGTTTTCGTCGGCCATCTCAGCACCTCCCAGGTTGAGAGATGAGTGTCGCACCGTATTAGGTTTTGCGAAAGTAAGAATGACATGTGGCTGCCGCCTCGTTGTCGCTTTCATAAGCGGTGGCCACGGGCCGAACATGCCTGTGTTTGCGACCTTCTTCGTCACGCAGACTTGATTTTTGATGTTCAAAGTTCGATATCGGGCTCATCCAAAAGCCACCAATGACCGGAGAACGTCATGACTGACGAGACGACGAAGAACGGACCTGACGCAGCCGCGGAAGAAGCCGCAGCCGACGCCGCCGCAAACGTCGAGAACGAGACCGCAGCCGAGCCCGATCCGATCGAGCTCCTGAAGGCTGAGAATGCCGAGCTGCGCGACCGCTATCTGCGCCTCGCCGCCGACATGGACAATCTGCGTCGCCGCACCGAGCGCGAAGTCAAGGACGCCAAGTCCTACTCCGCAGCCGGCTTCGCCCGCGACATGCTGGCTGTCTCCGACAACCTGCGCCGCGCGCTCGACGCCATCCCGGAAGAGGCCCGCGCTGGCGCCGATGCCGGCCTGACGACGCTGATCGAAGGTGTCGAGATGACCGAGCGCTCGATGCTGTCGACGCTGGAGCGCCACGGCGTGCGCAAGCTGGAGCCGGTCGGCCAGAAGTTCGACCCGAACTTCCACCAGGCAATGTTCGAAGTGCCGAACCCCGACGTGCCCAACAACACCGTCGTCCAGGTCGTCCAGGCCGGCTATTCCATCGGCGAACGCGTCCTGCGCCCCGCCATGGTCGGCGTCGCCAAGGGCGGCCCGAAGATCGTCGAAGCCGAAACCAACTCGGTCTTCGACCAGAAGGATGCCTGATCCGATCGGGCCCGCCTAAGCGCGCCTGATCTCATCAAGACAGTCAGATGCGGGCGAAGCGTTCGATCAGGAGATCGAAGAAGCCGTCCGCGTCGACATCGCGCATCACGGTCGCGTTGCGCTTGCGGTCGGTCACGTGCCACCAGTCGACCACGGTCATGCCGACGGTCAGCTCCGACTTCACCTCGATTTCGACATTGCAGACCCGTCCCTTGAACAGCTCCGGCTTCAGCAGATAGGCAACGACCGTCGGGTCGTGCAGCGGGCCGCCGTCCGAGCCGTATTTCTCGATATCGAAGCGCTCGAAGAACTCCAGCATCTCCACCATCGCGATCGCCGGCCGCGTACCGATCTCGGCCATGCGCTTGACGCGCGATTTCAGCGTCAAGAGCTTGTGCGTCACGTCGAGCGGCATCATCACGATCGGCACGCCGGAGCGGAACACGATGTCGGCGGCCTCAGGATCGACGTAGATGTTGAATTCGGCCGCAGGCGTGATGTTGCCGCCCTCGGAATAGCCGCCGCCCATCATGACGAGCTCGCGCACGCGGCCGATGATATCTGGCGCCTTCTGGAAGGCGAGGCCGATATTGGTCAGCGGTCCGAGCGTGCAGAGCGTCACCGTGCCTTCAGGCTCGCTGCGCAGCGTCTCGATGATGAAGTCGACGGCGTGGCCGGCCTGCAAAGGCATGGTCGGCTCGTCGAGCTCGGGGCCGTCAAGGCCGGTCTTGCCGTGCACATGCTCGGCGGTCACGAGCGGTCGGGCGATCGGCTTGTCGGCGCCGGCGAAAACCTTCGTGTCGGTCTTGCCGCAGAGCTCGCAGACGATGCGCGCATTGCGGCTGGTGTAGGAGAGCGGCACGTTGCCGGCGACGGTGGTGATGCCGAGCAGTTCCAGTTCCTCAGGGCTGCCGAAGGCCAGCATGATCGCGGCCGCATCGTCCTGACCTGGGTCGGTGTCGATAATGATCTTTCTCGGGTTTGCCATTCCGTTCGTCCCATCCTCCCGATGCCTTTATCGACGCACATATCGATGCATGCACCATCTGTTTATCTTCCCGGCGCAAATCGGCACAGCCGGCGCGGGGCAGGATTTGATGCGAGGCGCAGCGAGCTTTGTCAAGGCGGTGCAATCGCGTGCTGGGATGGGCGCACGTCTTGCTTCGCTGTCTTCCGCCCTGTCTTGCGAATGACAGCATTCGTTCCCATATTAGCAACATCCGGATGCTGTCTTCAGGTCCGGAAGGGTCGCTTGCATCAAGGACTTGGAACGCTGATGAGCCGTATGACGCCTTTCGCCAGCCCGCTGTTGCTGGGTTTCGACGCCATGGAAAAGACGCTGGAGCGGATTTCCAAGGCGAGTGACGGATATCCCCCTTATAATATCGAGCGCCTCGCCGCCGACCGCATCACTGATGATCCGGAGCGCCTGCGCATCACGCTCGCGGTCGCCGGCTTCAGCGAGGAAGAGCTCGACATCTCCGTCGAGGAAAACCAGCTGGTCATCCGCGGCCGCCAGGTCGAGCAGGGCGAGCGCGAATATCTCTATCGCGGCATCGCCGCCAGGCAGTTCCAGCGCACTTTCGTGCTCGCCGATGGCATGCAGGTTCTCGGCGCGGGCCTGAAGAACGGCCTGCTGTCGGTGGATCTCATTCGCCCGGAGCCGTCGCGTATGGTGAAGAAAATTAACATTTCGGTCCCACAGTAGGACAACGGCGCAAATCGCACCGTTGGTCCCTTCTCTCTGGAGGTACAGGAATGTTGATGAAAGAAGCCAATTCGCACCTGACCAAGACCGAGCTTGCCGGCATCGGCAACGGCGAGGTCGCCTATATCAGGAAAATCCGCTCCGAGGATGTTCCCCGGTGTTTTCCGGAAGCTCCCGATATCGATCCGAACGTCGATCTATGGGCGCTCTTCGGCGCGGACGGAACCCCGATCCTCCTCACGGACAACCGCTCCAGCACCTTCTTCAAGGCCGCTGAAGACGAGTTGAAGACGGTCAGCCTGCACTAAAGGCGGGTCAGCATGAAAACAGACGGCGTTCCCTGGAGCGCCGTTGTTTTGTTTCTGAGGGGCGACTCATGCTACGCCCCATCTCATGCGAATAGCGTCCTTTCAGCGTTTCCCCATTTTCGATGACGCTGAGAAGGCGGCGGGCGTGATCCTGCGCGACCTGACATGGGCCGACAGTCACGGCGCCGATCTCGCCATCTTTCCCGAATGCTACCTCCAGGGCCACAGCTACGACCGCACGATCAACGAGCGGCGCGCGCTTTGCGTCGATGATCCGGCGCTGCACAAGCTGCTCGAACCGCTCTGTTCCACCAGGACAGCGGCCATCGTCGGCTTTGTCGAGCGTCGGGGTGATCTGGTCTACAACAGCGCCATGCTGATCGAGCACGGCGCCGTGGCGGGCGTATACGCCAAGGCCAACCCGCTCGAAGATGGCTGCACGCCGGGCGATGCATTTCCCGTTTGGCAGAGAGCCGGGCGCGGCTTCGGCATCAATATCTGCAGCGACTTCCGCGATCCGGAATTCTCCGATGCCATCGTGGCAAACGGCGCCTCCGTCGTCTGCGCCCCGCTCAACATGATGATCCGGGCGCACAAGGTGGATCAATGGCGCGAGCCCGCGATCGAGAGCCTTCGCGCCTGCGCGGTCCGCACGGGCAGCTGGGTCATCTCCTCCGATGTCGTCGGCGACAGGGGAGATGGCTGGATGAGCTGCGGCTGCACGCTTAGCGTCGGGCCTGATGGCGTGATCGCGAGCAAGGTGCCTGAATGGGAAGAAGGCGCTATCCTGCTGGATATTGATTGACGCTACCGGCCTAAGCCGATGATCAGTCCCGATGCTCAGTCTTGGCCAAACAACATGGACATCGGATAAGGCAGCGCCAGCGGCGGCATGTCGTCTGGTGTGAAGTACCGGATGGATTTCGTCTCGCTGTCCGTCCAGGCGCCGTTGCCGTCGCCAACACGGCACTTGAACAGCGTCACGACATACTCGACCTGATCGCCATTCGGATAAACATATCTGAACTCGTGTCCGCCGAAGACGCCGAGAACACTTGTCGAGGTGACGGCAAGCCCGGTCTCTTCCATGACCTCACGGATAATGGCTTGCTGCGGCGTCTCGCCCGGCTCGATCGCGCCGGCGGGCAGGCTCCATGCTTCTCCGGATGATTTTTCCTGCAGCAGCAGGCGACCCGCCTCGTCATGGATGACGGCGGCGACGGCGGGAAGCAGGATGAGGCGATTGCCGATGAGGCGGCGAAGGTCGGTCAGGGAGGATGCCATTCGCCGACCTCGCTTGATCAGACGCGCTTGAACGTCAGATAGGCCGAGGAGCGACCTTCGCGCCTAGCCTTGGCCTCGTAGCGCGTGCTCGGCCAGCCCTCATAGGGCGTCAGCCAGTCGGCCGCGTTGCTGGCCTGCCAGTCGAAGCCGCCGTGGTCGCGGCACTTCAAGAGCGTCCAGTTCACGTAGGTGTCGATGTCGGAGGCGAAGCAGAACAGGCCGCCGGGCTTCAGCACGCGGTGAAAGCGGTCGAGATTGGTCTTCGAGACGAAGCGGCGCTTCCAGTGCTTCCGCTTCGGCCAGGGATCGGGATAGAGCAGGTCGATCTGGTCGATCGATCCATCCGGCAGCCAGTCGAGCAGCTGTGTCGCATCGTCGTTGTAGACGCGCACATTGCGGGCGCCGGCATTGTCGACGCTGGCAAGCAGCTTCTGCATCGAATTGATGAAGGGCTCGACGCCGATGAAGCCGGTGGAAGGGGTCTCGATCGCGCGGTGGATCAGATGCTCGCCGCCGCCGAAGCCGATCTCAAGACGGAGCCGGTTGGTCTCGACGGGAAAGAGCGTGCTCAGCGGCTCCGGGGGAGCCGCCGAGAGGTCGATGATGAACGCCGGCAAGAGGGTGCTGAGCTTCTCCGCCTGTTGCCCGCGAAGTGCCTTACCCTTGCGGCGACCGAAGAAAGCCTCGGTCGCGCGTCCGCGACGTTCCATGTCAGTCATCGTCTTAAGCCTTGATCGCTTCCTTGAGCGGCTTCACCAGATCGGTCTTCTCCCAGGAGAACGAGCCGTCACGGCCAGCCTTGCGGCCGAAATGGCCGTATGCCGAGGTCTTGGCGTAGATCGGCTTGTTGAGGTCGAGGTGACGACGAATGCCGGTCGGCGACAGGTCCATGGTCTTGCGGATCGCCGCTTCGACCTGGTCTTCCGTCACCTTGTTGCCGGTGCCGTGCAGGTCGACATAGATCGACAGCGGCTGGGCAACGCCGATGGCGTAGGAGATCTGGATCGTGCACTTCTCGGCAAGGCCGGCTGCCACGACGTTCTTGGCGAGGTAGCGAGCGGCATAGGCTGCAGAACGGTCGACCTTGGTCGTGTCCTTGCCGGAGAATGCGCCGCCGCCGTGCGGAGCCGCACCGCCGTAGGTGTCGACGATGATCTTGCGGCCGGTCAGGCCGGCGTCGCCGTCAGGGCCGCCGATGACGAACTTGCCGGTCGGGTTGATGTACCATGCGCAATCCTTGGCGATCGGCAGCTCGCCGAGGGCTTCGCGGATATAGGGCTCCACGACGGCGCGAACCTTCTTCGAATCCCAGCTGTCGTCGAGATGCTGCGTGGAGAGAACGATCGAGGTGACTTCGGCAGGCTTGCCGTCGACGTAGCGAACGGTGACCTGGCTCTTGGCGTCCGGGCCGAGCTTGGCGGCGTCGCCATTGCCTGCCTTGCGGGCGGCGGCGAGCAGCTGCAGGATCTTGTGCGAGTAGTAGATCGGCGCCGGCATGAGATCCGGCGTTTCCTTGCAGGCGTAACCGAACATGATGCCCTGGTCGCCGGCACCTTCGTCGCCCTGCTGGTCGGCGGCGTTGTCGACGCCCTGCGCGATGTCGGCCGACTGCGAGTGCAGGAGAACGTCGATCTTGGCGGTCTTCCAGTGGAAGCCGTCCTGCTCGTAGCCGATGTCCTTGATGGCGCGGCGTGCGGCGGTCTTGAACTTCGACGGGTTGATGACGTCGGCGCCGTTCTTGTCCTTCTTCATCAGGCTCGGCGGCAGGCGAACTTCACCGGCGATGACCACGCGGTTGGTGGTTGCCAGCGTTTCGCATGCGATGCGCACGCCCCATGGGTTGATGCCGGTCTTGGCGGCTTCGCGGTACACCAGATCCACGATCTCGTCGGAGATACGGTCGCAGACCTTGTCCGGGTGACCTTCGGCAACGGATTCGCTGGTGAAGAGGTAATTGGCACGCATTCCGGGATTCCCCTCAAAGAATAAAAAGCTGCGTAGTGGTACTCAGTTCAGGGCTGAAAAACAAGCGCAGAAGGACATAAATATATCTTTATATCTGCGACGAAGTGACAAATTTTGCCCAAAAAACGCAAAAAAGCGGCCTTTACGACCGCTTTCTCGACTGTGACTTATGAGGGATGCTTATTCGGAGTCGGCTTCGGCGGCCAGTGCCTTGACCAGTTCGACGACCTTGCGGCGCACCTTGGGATCGGTGATCTTCACGAAGGCGCGGTTCAGCTGCAGCCCTTCCGAGGAGGACAGGAAGTCGACCACGTAGTTGGAGCTCGAGGCTTCCGCCATGCCACCCGCCATACCAGCGTTCTCGCCGGGTGCATCCTCGAAGAAGAAGGAGACCGGAACGTTCAGAATGCTGGAGATGTTCTGCAGTCGGCTCGCGCCGACGCGGTTGGTGCCTTTTTCGTATTTCTGGATCTGCTGGAATGTAATGCCAAGGCTTTCCCCAAGCTTTTCCTGGCTCATTCCAAGCATCGTTCGGCGAAGACGGATGCGACTGCCAACATGGATGTCGATCGGGTTCGGCTTCTTCTTGTTCTCAATCATGGTGCTGCCCTAACAATAATTCTGCCCTTGTTTAAACCGGCACGCCCAAACCCATCCCCAAAACGCCACGTTGCAAAGTGCGATCTATTCACCTTGAACCATACGTTAAGAATGCCGATCCTAACCACTATGCAATTTTAGGGGTTTTCGGTCAATTACGCTTGAAAACAAAACCAAAACGCGAAGCCATTGCAATTGCAAGCAGAAGTGTCTCGATCAACCAGAAGTACGTTTCGCGTGACAGCGGCGGATGGGCCGGAGAGGCGAAACTATCAAGGGTTGCGTCAATAAAGCCGGTCTCATTGAGCGAAAGACCTGCAATAATTTCACCACGGGGGCTGACAAGGGCAGAAATCCCGCTATTGCCGTCGCGAATCAGCGGCAGACCCGTTTCCACGGCCCGAACGCGGGCCTGCTGGAAGTGCTGGTAGGGCCCCGGCGTGGCGCCAAACCAGGCATCGTTGGTGATGTTCAAAATGGCCGATGCCGAGCCGATATCTCCGGTCATTTCGCCAGGGAAAATGATCTCGTAGCAGACCAGCGGATAGAGCTTCAGTCCGCTTGGCAGCGTCAGCAGCTGGCGCGTGGCGGCCGCCGAGAAGCCGCCGGGCATCTCGACGATATTCTGGATGCCGAACTCGCTGAGAAGGCTCTCGAACGGCATGTATTCGCCGAACGGCACGAGGTGAACCTTGTCGGAGGCGGCGATGATCTGGCCGCGTCCGTCGATCACGTAGATCGAATTATAGTAGCGCGGCGGATTGCCGGGACCCATGTCTTCGACGCGCACGGCGCCGGCCAGCAGCACCTGGTTGTCATCAAGCGTATCAGCGATCCTTGTCAGCGCATCCTGGTTATCGGTCAGGATGAATGGGATCGCCGTCTCCGGCCAGACGATGATGTCGGGCTTGCGTCCACCATCCTTGGGCGCCTCGGCCGAAAGCTTCAGATGCTTCTCGAAGATCGCCGCCCGGTCCGCGTCGCTGTCCATCTTGGCGCTCTGGTCGATCATCGGCTGCACGAGGCGGATGACGGGGCTCTTGTCGGTGGCGGCGGCGGCAACAGGCTTCGGTGCGCCGTAAAGCACATAGGCGCCATATCCGACATGCGCGGCAAGCAGCAGCAGCGCCAGCGAAATGCCGGTTTTGGTGCCCTGCTTGGTGCCGATGAGGGCGGGGGCGGCGAAGACGAAGACGGACAGCGCGGTAATGCCCATGATCCCGATGATGTGGGCCGACTGCATCATCACAGGCACCGGCGTCATACCATAGCCGATGGCGTTCCAGGGAAAGCCCGTGAAGAGCACGCTGCGCGCCCATTCGAGCAGGCCGAAGCTCGCCGCCAGCGCCGCGATCCGCCCGACGCCATCCGACCAGAGGATGCGGGCAAGTGCGGTCGCCAGCCCGTAGAAGATCGCCAACACGGCAGGAAGCCCGAAGATCGCCAGCGGGAGCGCCCAGGCGAACTCCTCGGCGTCGATCATCAGCGCATGCCCGAGCCACCAGAGACCGGCGACGAAGTAACCGAAGCCGAACAGCCAGCCGGTGACGAAGGACGGCCAGAGCCTGCCGATGATGCCGCTGTCGGGTGCGGCCGCGGCACCATCGATCAGCCAGACAAGAAGCGTGAAGGACACGAACATCGCGGCGAAGAAGCCGATGGGCGGAAGGGCCAGAACGCCGAATGCGCCGGCAAGGATCGCCAGCAGCACTCTCTTGTAGCCCCAGACCAGGATGACCCTGTCGGCAATTCGCTCCATGCGCACCCCACCAATCCGCGAATCAACTGAGGTCGCAGTGTTTCAAAAAAGCCGCCCGTTGTCGTGGTTGGCAGTGATCAGTTTGCCGTCGGCGTCTCGCTCTGCCGCTCGTCGCCGTGGTCGAGACCCATTGCGCCGTCACCGTCGCTCTTCGCGCGCCGGCGGATCGCCTGGCGCTTGCGGGTAATCCGCACGCGCTTGATGCGGCGCGGGTCGGCATCGAGAATGTGGAACTCGAAGCCCGGCAGCGCCTGAACGACTTCGCCGCGCACGGGAATGCGCCCAAGCTCGGAGAAGATCAGGCCGCCCAGCGTATCGACTTCGTCGACCTGCTCGGTGATGTCGAAATCGGGGCCGATCGCTTCGGCGATATCCTCGAGCTCGACGCGGGCATCGGCCACGAACATGTCCTCGGAGACCCGCTTGAACATGACCTCTTCGTCGTCATGCTCGTCATCGATGTCGCCGACGACCATTTCCACGATGTCTTCATGCGAGGCCAGCCCGTCAGTGCCGCCATATTCGTCGATGACGAGCGCCATCTGCGTGCGGTTCACCTGCATGCGGCGCAAGAGGTCGGAGGCCAGCATCGAGGGCGGGACGAACAGGATCTTGCGGATGATGCCCGCTTCGGAAAGCGTCTTCTGCAGGTCCACGCGGGCGAGGTCGAAGTTCGGCTTGGCCGAGCGAGGCGCCTTCTGCAGGTTCTCCAGCGCGACCTCGACGATCGGCTCGGCGCCCTTGGCGGCCTTGGTCGATCCGCGGCGCTTGTTGCGCGCCTGCTTGGCGACGTAGGAGAGGAGATCGCGGATGTGCACCATCCCGCGCGGATCATCCAGCGTTTCGGCATAGACGGGCATGCGCGAGCGGCCGGATTCCTCGAACAGGATCATCAGCTCGCCGATGGTGATCGTCTGGTCCACCGCCTCGATATCAGCGCGCGGCACCATCACGTCGGCAACGCGCACTTCCCGGAAGCGCAGGATGTTGTTGAGCATCGCCTTCTCGTCGGCGGAGAAGGCATCGCCATCGGCCGCGTCGGTCATCAGCGCGTCGGCAAGGTCTTCGCGGATGCGCGAACCCTGCTGTGGCCTCAATATGCGGGCAGCCCGCGACCAGAAGGATTGGGATCGTCCGGACTGCCTGCTACTACTGCCACCCTCGTCGGAGGATGATTGATCGGCGGTGTCCTTGGCCTCGGTGGCCGGTCTCGTCGTAAAGTCGCTCATGGTTCCATTTTAAGGTCTTGACCCTCGTATGGGTCAGATAGGCCGAGTTTCGCCAAAATGCGAGTCTCCAGCCCCTCCATTATCTCGGCTTCGGTATCATTATTATGATCGTAGCCGAAGAGATGCAAGAAGCCGTGCACCATTAGGTGAGTGAGATGGTCGTCGAAGCTCTTTTCGAGCTCGACCGCCTCGCGGGCCACGGTCTCGCTGGCGATGATGATATCGCCAAGCATCGGCCCCGGAACCTTGCCCGGCTGAACCGGGAAGGCGGGGAATGAAAGCACGTTGGTCGGCTTGTCCTTGCCGCGCCATTCCGCATTGATGTCCTGGATCGAAGCGTCGTCGGTGAAGACCAGAGACACCTCGGGGACCATCTTCGGAAACGGCTGCTTCTCGGTCTCGCGCAGATAGGTCGCGGCCGTTTCCAGCACGCGGTCGGCCAGCGCGTGAAGCGCGTCTTCGGAGGGCCATTCGCCCTCCTCGATGCTGATCTGTATGTCGAGTTCGGCCATCAGTCCTGCTGCGCGGCCTCTGCTGTATCAGTCAGATAGGTTGCGTCGTAGGCGCGAACGATGCGGCCGACCAGCGGATGACGCACGACGTCAGTGTCCTTGAAGCGGATGATCGAGATGCCCTCGACACCGTTCAGGAGCTGCAGCGCCTCCACCAGGCCCGACTTGACGCCGCGCGGCAGGTCGATCTGGCTCGGGTCGCCGGTCACGATCATCCGCGAGTTTTCGCCGAGACGGGTCAGGAACATCTTCATCTGCATGGACGTCGTGTTCTGCGCTTCGTCGAGGATGACGGCGGCGTTGGACAGCGTGCGGCCGCGCATGAAGGCCAGCGGCGCGATTTCGATGACGCCGGCGGTAATGGCGCGATCGACCTTGTCGGCCGGCATCATGTCATAGAGCGCGTCGTAGAGCGGGCGCAGGTAGGGATCGACCTTCTCCTTCATATCGCCGGGCAGGAAGCCGAGGCGCTCGCCGGCTTCGACGGCCGGACGCGAGAGAATGATCTTCTCGACGACGCCGCGCTCCAGAAGCTGGGCGGCATGGGCGACGGCGAGATAGGTCTTGCCGGTACCGGCGGGACCACAGCCGAAGACGAGTTCGGAGCGCTCGAGTGCGCGCAGGTAGGCATCCTGCGTTGGCGTGCGGGCAATGATGGTCTTCTTGCGCGTGGAAACCTGCGCCATCGTCAGCTTGGCCTTCTTCTCCATCGTCGGCAGGCTCAGCTGATCGTCGGCTGCAACAGCCATGCGGATCGCGCCCTCGACGTCGGAGCGTTCCACGCTGCCGCCCTTCTGGAGCTTGTCGTAGAGATAGTCCAGCGTGCGGCGCGCCTGGTTGGTGGTGACGATGTCACCCGAGATCACGACGGAGTTGCCTCGCGCTCGGGCGTCGATGTTCAGGCGTTCCTCGAGAAGCTTGAGGTTCTGGTCGAATTGACCAAACAGTTCGCTGGCGAACCGATTGTTTTCGAACGTCAGAATAAAGTGATTGGCGTCGCTCGCGATGCGTGGGTGGCGCGGTGAAGAAGAAACCAATTCTTGTCCGTTCAAGCGGTCGAGCTCCTTGAGTTAGGCACCAGCCTCTACCATCTCGGAAAACAGGCTGTTGGGTCCGGTACCTGTGATTCGCACTTTAATAATGTCACCGATTTGCGATGCTTTTGCATCAACATTCACCGACTGAAGCCAGGGGGAACGGCCGATAAGTTGTTGAGACATGCGACCGGGCTTTTCGAGCAACAGTTCGATGGTCTTCCCGACGCAGGATTCGGCAAATTCCTGCTGCTGCTTTAGGAGAAGCGCCTGCAGGCGTTCGAGCCTTTCTGCCTTGATCTCTTCCGGCACTTGGTCCTTCAGATCAGCGCCGGGCGTACCCGGCCGCGTCGAGTATTTGAACGAGAAGGCCTGCGCATAACGGACCTTCTCAACGAGCTTTAGTGTATCCTCAAAATCGGCGTCTGTCTCCCCCGGAAAACCGACGATGAAGTCGCCCGAGAGCGCGATATCGGGACGCGCGGCGCGGATGCGCTCGACCAGCGTCAGATACTCGGCCGCCGTATGGCGACGGTTCATGGCTTTCAGGATGCGGTCGGAGCCGGCCTGCACGGGAAGATGCAGGTAGGGCATCAGCGCTCTCAGATCGCGATGCGCTTCGATCAGCCGGTCGTCCATGTCGCGCGGATGGCTGGTGGTGTAGCGAAGGCGGGCAAGGCCGGGGATTTCGGCCAGCCGATAGAGCAGGTCGCCCAGCGTCCATTCCTGGCCATCAGGGCCGACGCCGTGCCATGCATTGACGTTCTGGCCGAGCAGCGTGATCTCGCGCACCCCGCCCTCGACCATCTTCTGCGCTTCCTCGACGATCTGCGAAACCGGGCGCGACACTTCCGAGCCGCGCGTATAGGGCACCACGCAGAAGGTGCAGAACTTGTCGCATCCTTCCTGCACGGTCAGGAACGCGGTCACGCCGCGCGCCCGGATCTTGGCTTTCTCGGCGATCGGCAGATGTTCGAACTTGTCTTCCAGCGCATATTCCGTATCGACGATGCGCTGCCCTTCCTTGGCGCGGCGCAGCGCTTCCGGCAGGCGGTGATAGGTCTGCGGCCCGATGACGACATCGACGGCGGGCGCCCGGCGAAGGATTTCTTCGCCTTCCGCCTGCGCCACACAACCGGCCACGCCGATCATGAACTCGCGGCCTTCCTTGTTGCGCTCCTTCTTCATGTCGCGCAGTCGTCCCAGCGCCGAGTAAACCTTCTCGGCCGCCTTCTCGCGGATATGACAGGTGTTCAGCAGCACGAGATCGGCCTGCTCCATGTCCTCCGTCGGCTCATAGCCGTCGCGCGCCAGAGCATCGCTCATGCGCGTGGAGTCATAGACGTTCATCTGACAGCCATAGGTCTTGATGAAAACCTTGCGGCTGTTGCTGCCATCACGGAGTGTTGTCTCCGGGGCCGGGAGGAGGGCGCTGTCCTGGGTCATGCCGGCTATTTAGTGGTTTTTGACGCGCGAGAAAAGGGAATCTTGCCTCAGTTTGCGTCCCGGCCTCTAAGCGCCGCACCGAGCATGGCGCGGATGCGGTTGGCGATCGTGGCGCTGACCTGTTTGCGGTTGGTGTCGGCGCTGTAGGAGACGGCTTCGCCGAAGTGGACATCGACGTCGAAGGCGCCGCAGCGGAGCATGTCTTTCAGGTGCGGCAGCATCTCGACATCGCCGGGCCAGGAGGCGAGTGGGCGGTGGTAGCGGCCCATGGGTAGGCCATGCACGCCGGTATAGGCGACCGCGACGGGCTGCACGATGACGGTGCCGGTGGGCGAAGCGGGCACGGCCATGGCGGCGGCGCCGAACAGCGAGGATTTTACCTCCAGCAGTCGGTTGCCATCCGATGTCGTGCCCTCGGGAAACAGCACCACGATCTCGCCGTCGGCCATGCGCGCGGCGATCTCACTCACCTGGTTGCCGGTGTTGCGCTTTTCCTCGCGCACCACGAACACGCTCTTCTGCAGCTTGGCGAGCGTGCCGAAGATCGGCCAGTCGCGCACCTCGTTCTTGGCGATGAAGGCGACGTCGGCGATCGAGGATAGCACCATGATGTCCATCCACGAGGAGTGGTTGGCGCACAGCATCAGCGGCCGATGCGTTTCCATCTGCCCGTGAACGCGAACGCGGATGCCGAGACAGAAGCAGATGATGCGGTGCCAGACGCGCGGCAGCCAGCGGCGCATCTTCCAGTCGTAGCGCAGGGCAAGGAGCTGCCAGGGCATGAGCAGGATGCTGGCGATGAGAATGACGATGCCGGCGAGGGCGACGCGCAGCCAGGCGATCAAATCGAACACTCCGCAGCTGCACGCATCATGATATCAGTGATCGTCCTTCTTGAGCGGTATGCCGTAGAGCTCGAGCCGGTGATCCACCAGCGTGAAGCCGTGCTCGCGGGCGATCCGCTCCTGCAGCGCCTCGATTTCCGGCGAGCGGAACTCGATGACGACGCCGGTCTTCAGGTCGATCAAGTGATCGTGATGCTCTTCCGGCACCGTCTCGTAGCGCGAGCGGCCGTCGCGGAAGTCGTGGCGGGCGATGATGCCGGCGTCCTCGAACAGCTTGACGGTGCGGTAGACGGTGGAAATCGAGATCTTGGCGTCGACCTTCACCGAGCGGCGATAGAGCTCCTCGACATCGGGATGGTCTTCGGATTCCTCGAGAATGCGCGCAATGACCCGGCGCTGCTCCGTCATGCGCATGCCGCGCTCGGTGCAGAGTTCCTCGAGGGTCTTTGCCACATCCGTCATCAGGAGCCTTTCGATAGTCAACGTCTCAAGACGGAACTAGCGAAGAATGCGCTTCATGACAAGCGCCGTAGATACGTCGCCATTGGCGTCCTTGTAGTATCCACGGCGTTCTCCGACCTGGTCGAAACCGAGCTTGCGGTAAAGACCGAGCGCAGCAGCGTTGCCCTTGTCGACCTCGAGGAAGATGCTCTCGCCGCCGCGCTGCTTGGCCTCGCGCATCGCCGCCTGCATCAGCCGCCATCCGAGACCCGACCGTCCGACCTTGGCCTGAACGGCGATCGTCAGGATCTCTGCCTCGCCGGCAACCTCGCGCGCCAGGACAAAGCCCGGCAGCGGCTTCTTCAGGAAGGCGTTGGTCTGCCGTGCCACGAAGCCGAAGACGTTGCCCTGGCTGAGCAGGCTGTAGAACTCGCCGTCGCCCCAGGGACGCGCGAAGCGCTCGCCGTGCAGCGTCGATACCGCATGGCAATCATCGGCATCCATAGGGATGATTTCGAATTCCGGCTTCAGCGACAGATAGGATTCCAGCATGGTCATACTCGCGCAATCGCAAACCCGGCCTGCGGTTTGGCGTCGGGTCCGCGCAGATAAAGTGGCTTCGGCTTTCCGGAAGAGAGGTCGGCGGCAGCGGCAAGGCGCGCCACGATGGAGATGGGGAAATGGTTGGCGTGTTCGCCGGTGGCGTCAGGCCGCAGGAGCGGCGCTGCCGAGCCGGTGACGACGCCGTCGAAGGACGCCGCGAAGGCCTGCGCGTCCTCGACGGTCACGGCCCTGGCTTCATCGAGCGGCGTGCCGTCGGCGTCAAAGGCCTGCAGATAAATCTCGTTGCGCTTGGCATCCATGGCGGCCACCACCTGTCGGCCCGGCGAGCGCTCACGCTCGGCTTCGGCCATGACAGCAAGCGTCGTGATGCCGACGGCGGGAACGCCGAGTGAAAGGGCAAAGCCACGGGCGGCGGCGACGCCGACGCGGATGCCGGTGAAT
Organism: Rhizobium sp. FG113; assembly: GCF_057809895.1. NCBI lineage: Bacteria > Pseudomonadati > Pseudomonadota > Alphaproteobacteria > Hyphomicrobiales > Rhizobiaceae > Rhizobium > Rhizobium sp. FG113. Next base: position 408,786 of record NZ_JBMDKV010000002.1, read on the forward strand.
GAGCCCGGACCGATGGTGACGGCAACACGCTCGACATCGGAGAGCTGAACGCCCGCCTGATCCAGCGCGCGATCGACAATTCCCATCAAGTGCTCTGCATGCCCCTTGCCGATCATGTCCGATGCCTCCCCCAGCACCGTATTCCTGCTGCTGTCATAGACAGAAGCAGCGCAATCCACACCTGCGGTGTCGAGCGCCAGTATGATCATGGCATCTATTTCCGAATAAACCGTTCCTGACCTGTCCATACATCGCAAGACGCCGCGTTTGCAAACGCCGCGTCATCGCGATGTGGGTTCAGCTCGTCAGACGGCTTCGACTTCCTGAACTTCCGGCACGAAATGGCGCAAAAGGTTCTGGACGCCGTGCTTCAGCGTTGCCGTCGAGGACGGGCAACCCGCGCACGAGCCCTTCATGTTCAAATAGACGGTGCCGTCCTTGAAGCCGCGGAAGGTGATGTCGCCGCCATCCTGGGCAACGGCCGGACGCACGCGCGTTTCCAGCAGTTCCTTGATGGTCAGGACGATCGTCTCGTCGCCTTCGTCGAAGAATTCGCCATCGGCATCGGCTGCTTCACCAAGCACGGAGGAGGCGCCCATGACCGGCTTGCCGGACATGAAGTGCTCCATGATCGAACCGAGGATAGCGGGCTTCAGATGCTGCCACTCCTGGTCTTCCTTGGAAACGCTGATGAAATCATAGCCGAAATAGACGCCGGTGACGCCATTGATCTCGAACAGGCGCGCGGCGAGCGGCGAAGCGGCTGCTTCCTCGCGATTGCGGAACTCGGCGGTGCCGCTCTCCATGACGATCTTGCCCGGCAGGAACTTCTGCGTGGAAGGGTTCGGCGTGGCTTCGGTCTGGATAAACATGGTGCTCTCCGTGCGGCAGGCGCGCGCCCGCGACGTATTTAGAATTCTTCAAAAGTAGAAATAAGCCGTTTGGCGGTGCAATTCAAGAGACTGATACTCAGGAAATCGCAATCACGCCAACGCGTCCAGTTCCTCATCGCTCAGTGTATCAGGCAAGACGGTAACGGGGATGGGAAAAGCCGCACCACGGCCGGCAACCGACGACACCAGCGGTCCCGGTCCCTCCTTGGCGGAGCTTGCGGCCAGCACCAGAATGGCGATGTCGCGGTCGTCCTCGATGACGGCGTTGATCTGCTCGGCCGCCCCGCCCTCGCGGATGACGATCTCCGGCTCGATGCCGATATTCTCGCGCACCAACTGGGCGGACTTGGCGACCACCGCTTCGGCTTCCTCGCGGGCTTCCGCCCGCATGATCTCCTCGACCCCCAGCCACTGCTGGAAATCGCCGTCGGGGATCACGTAGACGAGCACCAATCCGCCATTGGAATTCTTGGCGCGCCGGCCGGCATAATGGACGGCGCGTTGGCATTCGGGCGTGTCATCGATCACGGCCATGAACTTGCGGCGGTGACCTTCGAGCCGTGAGAGTCGTTTTGATACCATGGGCGCGACTCTGACACTTGATCCGGGAGATTTGCAAGTCCCCGTTTTGCCGCAAATTGTCCGCTCACCGACAGATGTTCGGTCGGGGCTATCGTGGTGCTGCAACGAGCCCGTATAGCAGCATCACTTCCTTGATATGCTCGATATCGGGCTTACCCGCCACGTTGATCACCGATGCGATCTCCTCGAAGAACCGCCTGCCGATCAGGCCCGGTGTCATGGTGATCAGGGCGCGCGCCGTTTCCTGATGCAGGTTCTCATGCGTGTGGACCACGCCGCGCGGAATGAACACCGTGTCTCCGGCCCGCACCTCGCAGCGCTCGCCGTCGACTGTTGTCGTCATTGTTCCGGAGAGACCGAAGATCACTTCGTCGACGTCTTCGTGATAGTGCGCCGCCGGCACGCGCGACTGGTAGGGGACCACGAATTCGAACATGACCATGCTGCCCGCGCTCTGGTCTTCATCGACCAGCAGCCGAACCTCCATCATGCCAATCTGAATGAGGTTCCGGTTGCGCATCTTGGCCTCCTCATGGCTTTGAGGAGAGTACGCCGCAGTCCAGTTTTCGACAAGTCCGACTGGAGAAGCCCGGGCGGCCGAAGCCGCCCGGCTGTTGTTGCTAGTACAGGAAGCCGACGATGTCGCGGACTTCCTTCATCGTCACTTCGGCGCGGGCGCGGGCCCGCTCGCCGCCATCGCGCAGGATCGCGTCGATATGGCTGGTATCGGCCATCAGACGGCGCATCTCGGCGGTGATCGGCGAAAGCACCTTGACCGAGAGGTCGATCAGCGCCGGCTTGAATACGGAGAACTGCTGTCCGCCGAATTCCGCAAGCACCTCGGCCTTCGACTTGTCGGCGAGTGCCGCGTAGATGCCGACGAGGTTGTCGGCCTCCGGGCGGCCCTGCAGGCCGTCGAGTTCGCTCGGCAAGCCATCCGGATCGGTCTTGGCCTTGCGGATCTTCTTGGAGATCGCGTCCTCGTCGTCCATCAGGTTGATGCGCGACAGATCTGATGGGTCCGACTTCGACATCTTCTTGGTGCCATCGCGCAGCGACATGACGCGCGGCGCCGGGCCGTCGATCATCGGCTCGACCATCGGGAAATAGGCGTGCACCGGCTCCTTGCCGACGGTGATATCCACCCCGTATCCTGCCTTGCGGATATGCTCGGCGTAATCGAGGTTGAACTTCATCGCGATGTCGCGGGCAAGTTCAAGATGCTGCTTCTGGTCGTCGCCGACGGGAACATGCGTTCCGCGATAGACGAGAATGTCGGCGGCCATCAGGCTCGGATAGGCGTAGAGACCGAGCGAGGCCTGCTCGCGATCCTTGCCGGCCTTGTCCTTGAACTGCGTCATTCGGTTCATCCAGCCGATGCGCGCCACGCAGTTGAAGATCCAGGCGAGTTCCGCATGCTGCGGCACGGCCGACTGGTTGAAGACGATATGCTTCACCGGGTCGATGCCGGAGGCGATAAAGGCGGCGGCGATCGAGCGGATCTGGTTCGGCATGTCCTCATGCACCAGCTGCGCGGTCAGCGCATGCATGTCGACCACGCAATAGATGCAGTCGTTGCCGTCCTGCAGCGCCACGAACTTGCGGATCGCGCCGAGATAGTTGCCGAGATGGAGATTGCCGGTCGGCTGAACGCCCGAAAAGACCAGTTTCTTGAATTCGTTCATCATGTCCTCGATTAGGCTTGTGGAGGGCCCCAGGGCCAACGGCCCATGTTGCTAACGTCGCGGCTTATGCACGTCGGATGGCTTGTGATCAAGGGGTTGTGGTGGATGAGATCGGAGGTGTTGCGGCTGGGATCCGGAAATCGTGGATGGCGGTGTTGGGCGGCAGCTGCGAACGTGATTGTTGTGCTGTGTGATACCCCCCTCTGCCCTGCCGGGCATCTCCCCCACAGGTGGGGAGATTGGCTGGGCGCGGCCGCTCGCTCTACCTTCATTGGGTGATTGGGGAGCAAGCCACTTGCCGATCTCCCCCCTTGTGGGGGAGATGCCCGGCAGGGCAGAGGGGGGTATTCCACGGCAAAACCTCTCGATCACCACACCCCAATCCACGACACACCAAAACCCCACGCCGCCCGAAAGCCCGTGTTTCCACCATGCAACTTCACTCGGACGGGGCGCCGGAAATCACCTCGATTGAGTAAGTAAAATATGGCGCTTCCCAGCGCCCCGTTCGGCGGTTTTTGTCCGCGACTTCGATCTCTCTGCCTTTCCGCCCAACTTCGCGGCGGAACCATGTGTGCCTCACAGGCACGTCCGGGCTCAACTCGGCACCCTCTTGCGAGAGATACCGCCGTCACCGGAGGGAGATCATTTTCCCCGGACCCGGGTCATGAGGTTTTGCGTCTCACCCTCACGCTCCGCGCCGATCCCGTCTCGCCGGCACGCCTGCCGGTGTATCCGATGACGGGACGCCGACAGTGTAGGGCGGGGTTTTCGAGGCGGGGAAAATCGGCGGGCGATTTTTTGTGAACATGCTCCGCCGATCTCGCGAAAAGGGCATTTCATACTTCATTTTAGGTATCTTGAATGTAGCAATTCGACGTAAAATAAGGCATTCACCTGATATACTAGGTAGGAGTTTCCTTAAATTGGCCATTTTTGAGGAGAGTTTTTCCGCCCGCAAACGCGAGCGCCGTTCTTTGCGGCGCTCCCAACTGGGGGACGACATGATGCATCCTGCATTCTCAATCGCACTCGCCGGCTTGTTCAGCCTCTCCAGCCTCAATGGCGCCACGGCCCAGAATGTTCGAAAACTCTCGATCGGGCCGCTGAAGAAAAATGAAACGCTTGCCTACAGCCTGCAGACCGTCAGCGTCCGCGCCGGCTGCTTTCCGCCGAAACTGAGGGGTATCCTCACCTATATCGCCGACAAGACGGGCCGCCGGCCGCTGGTCACCTCGGGGCTGAGGGCGCATTCCGGCCGCTCGCATTCGCAGCATCGCAATTGCGCCGCCGCCGATATCCGCGTGCCAGGCGTGTCCGACAAGACGATTATCGCCATCGCCGCGCAGGCGCCGGGCATCGGTGGCATCGGCCGCTATTGCAACGGCATCATCCATGTCGATGTCGGCCCGAAGCGCCGCTGGACGCACTGTTAGAACTGCGCCAGCCGGGGGCGGCTCAGCCGTCGGTCTTGGTAACCGCCGGCTTGCGGTTGAGGTTGCGGCGGATCATGCCGAGGTTCGCGCCGCCGATCAAAAACGCGGTGGCGAAATAGACGACCATCGAAATGCCGATCAGCATGCCGAGCGTGCCGACCTTGGTGGCGAGCGAAGCGCTGGAGGCGAGCCACGGCTCCCAGCGGTGCTGGAGATACATGATGACGGCGCCCATGACGGCGGCGGAAACGACGAGCAGCGCCGTGCGCCGCGCGAGCGCCCATTCCCATGTCAGATGCCCGCGTCTCAAGAGCGTGGAGAAGAGAAGAACCGTGCTGATCCATCCGGCCGTGGCTTCCGCGACCGCGATCCCAGGCGCGCCGAGATAGGGAAACAGCGTCAGTGCGGTGGCGCAATTGACGCCGACGGCGACGGCTGAGAAGCGCATCGGTGTCTTGGTGTCCTCGCGGGCGTAAAAGCCCGGCTGCAGCGCCTTGATCAGCACGAAGGCCGGCAGGCCGATACCATAGATCGCCAGGATCGAGCCGACGATCATGGTGTTTTCCTGGTGGAACGCGCCGCGCTCGTAAAGCACGCGGATGATCTCGTCGGAGAGGATCCACAGCGCGAAGGCGGCGGGGATCGTCAGAAACATCACGAACTCGATCGAGCGGTTCTGCAGGTTGCCCGCCTCGCGCAGGTTCCCACCCTTCAGCGCCCGCGAAAGCTCCGGCAGAAGCACGACGCCGACGGCGACGCCGACCACGCCGAGCGGCAGCTGGTAGATGCGGTCGGCATATTGCAGGGCGGCGATCGCACCCTCCTTGCTGGAGGCGATCGCCTGGCCGATCATCTGGTTGATCTGCGTGATACCGCCGGTCACGGCGGCGGGGATGGCAAGGATCAGCAACCGCTTGACGTTGGGCGTGATCTTCGGAAAGCGGATCCCGATACTCATGCCCGCATGCAGCACGCCGAAATAGACGACGGCGAGCTGCAAAACGCCCGCCACCAGCACGCCCCAGGAGAGATACCAGGCGGTCTGCAGCGGTTCGGCGCCGGTGTAGAGCGCGTAGAAGAGCGCGCCGATCATCACGACGTTAAGGAAGACGGGCGCCACGGCGGCGGCGAAGAAGTGATGCAGCGAATTGAGCATCCCGCTCATCATCGCCGTCAGCGACATGCACATCAGATAGGGAAACATCACCGCCGCCATGCGCACGGTGATCGAGAATTTTTCGGGATCGTCGGTAAAGCCCGGCGCGATGATGAAGCGCACCAGAAGCGGCATCGAGAGCTCCATCACGATGGTGATGAGAAGCAGCACCGAGAAGAGAACGCCGAACACCTCTTCCGAAAAACGCTTGGCTCCGTCGGTGCCGTTCGCCTCGATCTCCTTGGCGAAGAGTGGCACGAAGGCGGCGTTGAACGCGCCTTCGGCAAACAGTCGGCGAAACAGGTTCGGAAAGCGGAAAGCCGCGTAGAACACGTCGGCCATCGGCCCGGTGCCGAGCGCTGCCGCCATCAGCGTTTCGCGGGCGAAGCCGAACAACCGGCTGCCCAGCGTGGCACCGCCGACGGTGGCGAATTTCTTGACGAGGCTCATGCGGACGCTCTCATGACGGTTGTTTCAGGCGGACCGGCCGGATCGGCTCAATCCGCCGTCTCCTGGGTGGGGCCGGGGGTGCGTGGTGTGGCCGCCGGCGCGATCATGCCCGACGGCATGCGCTCACGCAGCTCGTCCTGTTCCTCGGCGATCACGGCCTTCATCCGGGCGGTGATGTTGGAGCGCTTGCTGTCGCCCGATATCTTCTGGCCGACGAGATCGGTGACGTAGAAGGTGTCGATCACCTTCTCGCCGAAGGTGGTGATCCGCGCCGACTGGATGTCGAGCGAGAGGTCCGACAGAACGGCGGTCACCTCGGACAACAGGCCCGGACGGTCAAGGCACTCGACCTCGATGACGGTGAACTTGTTCGACAGGCTGTTGGAGATATGCACCGACGGCGGAATGAAGAAGGCCTTGCTCTTCTTGCGGTTCTTGGTGCGGGTCGCGATCACCTCGGGCAGCCGCTTGCGGCCGGAAAGCACGTCCTCGATCATCCGCCCGATCGTGCCGGCGCGGCGAAGCTCGTCGGCATCGTCCTTGAACTCGCGGCTGACATGGATGGTGTCGAGCGCCCGGCCATCGGAGGTCGTGAAGATCTGCGCATCGACGATATTGGCGCCGGCCGCAGCACAGGCGCCGGCGATGACGGCGAGCAGGCGCGGGTGGTCGGGCGAGAGCACGGTGATCTCGGTGATGGCGTGGAAGCTGTCGGTGCGCACCATCGTCGCCAGCGCCTGGCCGGCCTTGTCGGCCTGGCGGATGAAGCCGGCATGGCGCACCTGGTCTTCCAGCGGCACCGAAAGCAGGTAGGGCTGGTAGTGCAGCTTGCTGTAGATCTTGCGGTCCTTCTGGCTCCAGTCGGCAAGCGCGTTGAACAGCGCCTCGGCGGCAACGGCAGCGCGCTCCTTGCGCGACACCTCGGAGAAGCCGCCGGCAAGCAGAAGCTCGGTCTCGTAATAGAGCGTGCGCAGCAACTGGCCCTTCCAGCCGTTCCAGACGCCCGGGCCGACGGCGCGGATATCGCAGACCGTCAGGATCATCAGCATCTTCAGCCGCTCGAGCGACTGCATGCGGTCGGCGAAATCGGTGATCGTCTTGCGGTCGGTGAGGTCGCGCGTCTGCGCCACCATCGACATGGTCAGATGTTCCTCGATCAGCCAGACCACGGTGTCCGTCTGCTTGTGCGACAGGCCGAAGCGGGCGCAGAGCTTGCGGGCGACGCGGGCGCCGGCGATCGAGTGATCCTCCTGGCGGCCCTTGGCGACGTCGTGCAGCAGCACCGCCACATAGAGCGCCTCGCGATCCTCGATCCCGGGCATCATCTTGTTGGCGAGCGGGTGCAGCTCTTCGGCCTTGCCCTTGTCGATCTCCGAGAGCACGTCGACGCTGCGCAGCAGATGCTCATCGACGGTGTAGTGGTGATACATGTTGAACTGCATCATCGCGACGATCTTGCCGAACTCGGGAATGAAGCGGCCGAGCACGCCGGCCTCGTTCATGCGCCGCAGGATCAGCGCCGGATCGCGCTTCGAGGTCAGGATCGAGAGGAACAGCCGGTTGGCTTCCTCGCTCTCGCGCACGCTGTTGTCGATCAGGCTGAGCGAGCGCGTCACGCGCTTCAGCGCATCCGGATGGAATTCGAGCCCGTTGATATCGGCCACGTGGAAGAGGCGGATGATGTTGACCGGATCGCGCTTGAACACGTCGGGGCTGGCGAGCGCGATGCGGCCGCGATCCTCCATGAAGTCGGTGCTGCCGGCGATCTTGCGGGTGCGGTGGGTGAAGCGGCTGAACACGCCCGACAGCCCCGGCGTCGATTTCGCCTGCTGGTCCTCGAGTGCCGCGCAAAGGATACGCGTCAGGTCGCCGACGTCCTTGGCGACAAGGAAGTAGTGCTTCATGAAGCGCTCGACGGCCGAAAGGCCGGGGCGCGAATGATAGTCGAGTGCTGCCGCGATCTCGCGCTGGATGTCGAAGGAGAGCCGTTCCTCGGCCTTGTTGGTCAGGAAGTGCATGTGGCAGCGCACGGCCCAGAGGAAGTCGTCGGCCTTCTCGAACAGGCGATATTCGTGCTTGGAGAGAACGCCGAGCGCCACCAGTTCGGCGGTGTCGCGCACGTGGTAATAATATTTGGAGATCCAGAACAGCGTGTGCAGGTCGCGCAACCCGCCCTTGCCCTCTTTCACGTTCGGCTCGACGAGATAGCGCGTGTCGCCGGCCTTGCGGTGGCGCTCGTCGCGTTCTGCGAGCTTGGCGGCGATGAATTCCGGGCCGGTGCCGGTGACGATCTCCTTGTCGAAGCGGGCCTCGAGCTCCGTTTCGAGCGAACGAAGGCCGCAGATGTAGCGCATCTCCAGGATTGCCGTGCGGATCGTCATGTCGGACTTCGACAGCGCGATGCACTCTTCGACGGTGCGCGTGGCGTGGCCGACCTTGAAGCCCATGTCCCACAGCATGTAGAGGATGAACTCCACCGCCTTATGCGTCTCTTCCGCCGGCTTCGGCTGGAACAGAAAGAGCAGGTCGATATCCGAGCCCGGCGCCAGCGTGTCGCGGCCATAGCCGCCGACGGCGGTGACCGAGAACTTGTCCTTCTGCTTGGGAAAGACGTGGTCGGTGGAAAATTCGTAGAGAACCGTGATGATCTGGTCCTGCAGCCAGGAAATTCGTCGCGCGCATTTCAAGCCGCTGCCGTCGGCAGACAGCAGCTCGCGGGCCTTGTTGCGCCCATCCGTGCTGGCCTTCTTGAAGATAGCGAGCAGATCGGAGCGCATCGCGTCCGGCCGGTTCTTGTTGGCCTCCACCACGGCGTCGCACTGCTTGCGCAGATAGTCGGTGTCGAGAATGTCGGAGAAATCGATATCGTTCGTCGGCGCCATGCGCTGGGCGGCTTCCTGTTCGCGCGGCGCGGCCATCTGCTGCGCCTCTCGTTTCGTCTGCATGCGCTATAGCCTCTTTGCCCGCTGTTTGACACGGGCTTTCATACTGCAAGAACCTTTAATTTTGGCGAAAAGGTGATCGTTAGCCGAGACGGCCTGCTAGGCGGTCGCGCTTAAGCGGCGATCTGCTCGTTGACGGAATAGAGCACCTTGCGGTTTTCGCTGGCGATCTCTTCGAGCATCTCCCTGTCGCATTCGCGGTAGCCCGCCTTGGCGATGGATGCCGTCAGATCGGATATGCGCGAGCAGCAGGCGATGATCTGCAGCAGCCCGAAGGGCGAGGCCCAGCCGCGCGGATTGCCGTGTTCGTCAGCAAGACGAAGCGCCTCGATCGCCGTGAAGATATTGGCGAGCAGCTGCGTTTCGCGAAGCAGGCGGTCCATGAACATGCGCCTACCCCTGCTTCAGCTTCTTCTTGAGATCGTAGAGCGCGTCCAGCGCCTCGCGCGGCGTCATGTCGTCGAGGCTCATGTTCTTCAGCGCTTCGTCGACCTTCGAAGGCCCGCGGGCCACATCCTCGCGCCGCACCGCCACCTGGAAGAGCGGCAGGTCGTCGATCAGCTGGCTCGCCGGGTTCTTGCGGTCGGCGTCTTCGAGACGCGTCAGCACATCGCGGGCGCGGGCCACGACGGACGCTGGAAGCCCGGCAAGCCGCGCGACCTGGATACCGTAGGAGCGGTCGGCGGCACCAGGGCCGACTTCGTGCAGGAAGATCACGTCGCCGTCCCATTCCTTCACGCGCATCGTCGCGTTGGAAAGCCGCGCCAGCTTCTCCGACAGCACGGTCAGCTCGTGGAAGTGCGTGGCAAACAGCCCGCGGCAGCGGTTGGCCTCATGCAGATGCTCGACCGATGCCCAGGCGATAGACAGGCCGTCGAAGGTGGCGGTGCCGCGCCCGATCTCGTCCAAGATGACCAGCGAGCGGCTGGTCGCCTGGTTCAAGATCGCGGCGGTCTCCACCATTTCGACCATGAAGGTCGAGCGCCCGCGCGCCAGGTCGTCGGAGGCGCCGACGCGTGAAAACAGACGGTCGACGATGCCGATATGCGCCGACGTCGCCGGCACGAAGCAGCCCATCTGCGCGAGAATGGCGATCAGCGCGTTCTGGCGCAGGAAGGTCGACTTACCGCCCATGTTCGGGCCGGTCAGAAGCCAGATCGCGCCATCCTTGCCGTCTCCCTCGGGGGAGAGGTCGCAATTATTGGCAACGAAGGGGCCTGTCGACTGGCGGCGCAACGCCTGCTCGACAACGGGATGCCGCCCGCCCTCGATGGCGAACATGGTCGAACCATCGACCAGCGGCCGGCAATAGGCCTGCTCATCGGCCAGCAGCGCGAGGCCCGTGGCAACGTCGATGATCGCAAGCGCCCGCGCACCAGCCTTGATGGTTTCGGCCTCGGCAACGACCGCCGCGCTCATGCGGTCGAAGGCGGCAAGCTCGATCGACAGCGCCTGGTCGGCGGCATTGGCGATGCGGCTTTCGAGATCGGCAAGCTCTGTCGTGGTGAAACGCATGGCGTTCGCCATCGTCTGGCGATGGATGAACCGCGCCTTGGCCTCGGGCGTGTCGGTCATCGGCCCGGCATTGCCCGCCGTCACCTCGATGAAGTAGCCGAGCACGTTGTTGTGCTTGATCTTCAGCGACTTGATGCCGGTCTCGTCGGCATATTGCAGCTGCAGCCCGGCAATCACCCGGCGCGACTGGTCGCGCAGCGCGCGCACCTCGTCCAACTCTGCATTGGCCCCGTCGCGCAGGAAGCCACCGTCGCGCTTCAAAAGCGGCAGTTCGTCGCCGAGCGTTTCGCTGAGAAGTGCCGCCACCTGTTGCGGCAGGGCGATAAGGCCCGCCAGCGCATCGGCCAGTTCCTCGGGCAGCATCGCGGTTTCGAGCAGCCGCGCCACGTCGGTGGCGGCGTTCAGCCCCTGCCGGATCGCCGCCAGGTCGCGCGGACCGCCGCGCTCGAGCGCCAGACGTGACAGCGCACGCGGCATGTCGGGCACGTGTTTGAGGAGATCACGCAGGTCGCCCGAAAGCGAGGGCTCCTCGATCAGGAAGCCGATCGAATCCAGCCGCTCGTTGATCCGCACGGGATCGGTCAGCGGCGACATCAGGCGTTCGGCGAGCAACCGCGCGCCGCCGCCGGTCACGGTGCGGTCGATGGCTTTCAAGAGCGAGCCGTTGCGGTCGCCGGAAAGCGTGCGCGCAAGTTCGAGATTGGCGCGCGTCGCGGGGTCGATGAAGAGTGTCGAGGCAGCGCTTTCGCGCTCCGGCTTGCCGAGCGGCGGCCGTTCGGCGATCTGCGTCTTCTCGACATAGGCGACAGCCGCTGCCGCTGCCGCGAGTTCCGAGCGCGAGAAGGTGCCGAAGCCGTCGAGCGTCGAAACGCCGAAATAGCGCGCGATCCGCCCTTCCGCCGTGGCGCTGTCGAACAGCACGGAAGGCTGCGGCACGGCGGTGCGCCCCAGCACGTCGAACACCGGCTTCAATTCCGGATCGTGGAACATCGTATCCGGCACGATCAGCTCGCGCGGATCGATCCTCAGGATATCGGCAAGCAGCCGCGATGCCTCGGTCTCGGCCAGACGGAAAACGCCGGTGGAAATGTCGATCCAGGCAAGCGCCATCAACGGCTCGGAGGCGCCGCGAATGCGGGTCAGCGCCATCAGATAATTCGATTCCGAAGGCGAAAGCAGCTTTTCCTCAGTGATCGTTCCCGGCGTCACCAGGCGCACGACGTCGCGTTTGACGACCGACTTGCTGCCGCGCTTCTTGGCCTCCGCCGGGTCCTCGACCTGCTCGCAGACCGCCACGCGGAAACCGAGCCCGATCAGCTTCTGCAGATAATCGTCAGCCGCATGAACCGGCACGCCGCACATCGGGATATCCTGGCCCATGTGCTGGCCGCGCTTCGTCAGCGTGATCCCGAGCGCGCGCGAGGCGTCGAGCGCGTCTTCGAAGAACAGCTCGTAGAAATCGCCCATGCGGTAGAACAAAAGCGAATCCGGATTGTTCGCCTTGATCTCGATGAACTGCTCCATCATCGGCGTGGCCGAGGCGCGGCTCTCTTCCGTTGCAAGCTCGGCAGCCGAAAAGGCTTCGTGTCTCAAGGTCATTCGATCGTTCACGGAGTGGGCTTTTCCCTAAAAAACAGGGTGCCACCCTATCGAAGCGCGGCTATAGAAGACAACAGCTATCGGGAAATGGGAGCCGTTAGCCCACAGGAGGATTAAGGGAAGTATTCAACGAGCCGTAAGGTCAGGAACCCCTTGGAAGGGCGCCTGTCAGTTCCACCGGATATTTTAATCGATTGTAGCCGTACGGCTTTTTCGCAAGGCGTCGTGTCAGCCCCAAACAGCGTGTCTATAGAGGGTCGACTAGCGCAATCGAAGGCCGGTTGTCAGGAGATTTGGAGGAGATATGCCCGACATGAACAGCAAGCAGCGCCCCGCCAACGGCATTACCGACAAGGAAGCGCTCGACTTCCATTCGCAGGGAAAACCCGGCAAGCTCGAAGTCAATCCGACCAAGCCGATGGCCACGCAGCGGGATCTCTCGCTTGCCTATTCGCCGGGCGTCGCCGTTCCCGTCAAGGCCATCGCCGCCGATCCCGCCACCGCCTATGATTATACCTCGCGCGGCAACATGGTGGCGGTCATTTCCAACGGCACCGCCATCCTCGGCCTCGGCAATCTCGGCGCACTGGCGTCGAAGCCCGTCATGGAAGGCAAGTCCGTCCTCTTCAAGCGCTTCGCCGATGTCGACAGCATCGACCTCGAGGTCGATACGGAAAATGTCGACGAGTTCATCAACTGCGTCCGCTTTCTCGGCCCCTCCTTCGGCGGCATCAATCTGGAAGACATCAAGGCACCGGACTGTTTCATCATCGAGAGCCGCCTGCGCGAGCTGATGGATATCCCGGTCTTTCACGACGACCAGCACGGCACGGCGATCATCGCCGCCGCCGGTCTCATCAACGCGCTGGAGCTGACCGGCCGCGACCTGAAGACGACGAAGCTCGTCTGCAACGGCGCGGGTGCCGCCGCGATCGCCTGCGTCGAGCTCATCAAGGCCATGGGCTTCGCGCCCGAGAATATCGTGCTCTGCGACACCAAGGGCGTGATCTACCAGGGCCGCACCGAGGGCATGAACCAGTGGAAGTCGGCGCATGCGGTCAAGACCAAGGCGCGCACGCTGGAAGAAGCGATGAAGGGCGCCGACGTCGTCTTCGGCCTGTCGCAGAAGGGCGCCTTCTCCGAGGAGATGATCCTGTCGATGGCCGACCGTCCGATCATCTTCGCCATGGCCAATCCCGATCCCGAGATCACGCCGGAAGAGGTCGCGCGCATTCGCGACGACGCCATCATGGCGACCGGCCGTTCGGATTATCCGAACCAGGTCAACAACGTCCTGGGCTTCCCCTATATCTTCAGAGGCGCGCTCGATGTCCGCGCCACGACGATCAACGACGATATGAAGATCGCGGCCGTCCGGGCGCTGGCGAGCCTCGCCCGCGAGGACGTTCCCGACGATGTCGCCGCCGCCTATCAGGGCAACCGTCCGCGCTTCGGCCCGCAATACATCATTCCGGTGCCCTTCGATCCGCGCCTGATTTCGGCAATCCCCGTGGCCGTCGCCCAGGCTGCCATGGAAAGCGGCGTCGCCCGCAAGCCGATACCCGACATGGCCGCCTATGCCCGCGAACTGTCGGCGCGGCGCGATCTGATCGCCTCGACGCTGGCCAGCCTCTATGAGCGCGTCCGCCGCCATCCCAAGCGCGTTGTCTTTGCCGAGGCCGAGGAGGAGCAGGTCATGCGCGCCGCGCTCTCCTATGCCAACCAGCAGCTCGGCACCGCCATCCTGCTCGGCCGCGAGGATCTGATCCATGCGACGGCAGAGCGCGCCGGTATCGATCTCAACCGCCCCGGCCTGGAGATCGTCAACGCCCGTATCTCGACGCGGGTGGAAGCCTATATCGACTATCTCTACGCGCGCCTGCAGCGCAAAGGCTATCTCCACCGCGACGCCCAGCGCCTGATCCACAACGACCGCAACCACTTCGCGGCCTGCATGGTCGCGCTCGGCGATGCCGACGGCATGGTGACGGGGATCACCCGCAACTACTCGACTGCGCTCGAGGATGTTCGCCGCTGCATCGACGAGAAGCCCGGCCACCGGGTGATCGGCGTGTCGATCGCGCTCTGCCGCGGCCGCACCGTCTTCGTGGCCGACACCGCGGTCCACGACATGCCGTCCGCCGAGGAGCTTGCCGATATCGCGGTGGAGGCCGCCGGCTTCGCGCGCCGCATGGGCTACAATCCGCGCGTCGCCATGCTCGCCTACTCGACCTTCGGCCACCCCTCCGGCGAGCGTTCCGAGCGCGTCCGCGAAGCCGTCGCCATCCTCGACCGCCGCCATGTGGATTTCGAGTATGACGGCGAAATGGCGGCTGATGTGGCGCTGAACCGCAAGGCGATGGAGCAATACCCCTTCTGCCGCCTGTCCGGCCCCGCCAACGTGCTGGTCATGCCGGCGTTCCACTCGGCCTCGATCTCGACCAAGATGCTGCAGGAACTCGGCGGCTCCACCGTCATCGGCCCCATCCTCGTCGGAGTCGACAAGGCGGTACAGATCACCTCGATGGGGGCGAAGGACAGCGACATCGTGAACATGGCCGCGATTGCGGCTTATACGGGGTCGTGAGGTGATTATGGGGTGAGGTGGTTATGGGTGAGGGCGTGCCGTGTGGCCCCCTCATCTGGCTGCCGCCATCTTCTCCCCGCTGGGGAGAAGGGACTCGTGGCGGGCCGCTTGTTCCATCTTCCCTTCTCCCCAGCGGGGAGAAGGTGGCCCGAAGGGTCGGATGAGGGGGCTACACGGAAAACCGCTAAAGAAAGCTAATTACGCCACCGAAATCAGCTGGCAAACCGCCCGGCATCGGCACCGTAATAATTCACATACCGATCCGAAATGCTGGCGATCGGCAGAACGATCAGCACATCCGTCGTGTTGAACGACTTGTCGACCACTGCGGTGGAGCCGACCATGGCGCCGAGGCGCAGGTAGCCCTTGATCAGCGGCGGCAGGGCCATCAGCGCGCGCTTCGGATTGACGGCTTCGACCGGCATCAGGTCCATGTCGCGGGCGAGATGCGGCAGCGCATCGACAGCCCATTCGTCCTTGGCAGCGACGTTGTGGCGGAGGAACGAGAGTGCCAGCGCATGCTGTTCCGGGTGAATGCCGGGGAAGGAGGCGCAGCCGAACATCGCGCTCATGCCGTGCTTCAAGGCATAGGCCCAGTTTCCCTGCCAGAGAAGCTCGACGATGCGCTTGGTGCGGTAGTCCGGCAGCACGCAGGAGCGGCCGAGCTCCATGAAACGCTTATCCGGATGGCGCGCGATCAGCGTGTCGATGTCGAATTCGGAAGCCGAGTAAAAGCCGCCATTGGCCATCGCCACATCCTGCCGCAGCAGGCGGTAGGTGCCGACGATCTGGTCCTCGCTGTCGCCCTCGATCGAGCGATCGAGCACCAGAAGGTGGTCGCAAAAGTCGTCGTAGGCGTCGAAATCACGCTTGCGGCGCATCGCTTCCGCAGGCAGTTCGGCCTTCATCTCGTCCACGAAAACACGGTAGCGCACGGATTGCGCGGCATCGATTTCGCCAGGCGTACGGGCAAGGCGCGTCTCGAGATTGCCGATCCGGCCGAACACGTCGCTCTCGATCTGTTCGGCTTTCCGCGCAGGGGGAAGAGCCTCGACGAGGGTGTCACGGTTGCAGATATCTACGGACATGACGAATCTTTCATTGCCGGCTTTAGGACGCCATAAAACACTTATATGCGACAGCAAAGTGACATTTTAAACCCCCAGATACGCAAGAAACACATGGGTGGCTCTGGCGCTACAATGCCTCCGCGCGGCGTGCGGAGAGCGCGGCGACAGCCTGAACTTCCGTCAGCAGCCGTATGGGGTCTATGGGTTTCAGCATGACGCGGTTTGCCCCGTTCAGCAAGACTTGACGACGCGATTCATCGCGTTTGTCAGCAGTCAAAACGATGATCGGCACCGAGGGAACCTCAAGCCGGCGCTCATGGCCACGTAGCCGGCCAATCATTTCGATCCCGTCGCCGCCGGGCATGGAAAGATCGCTGATGACGATATCCGGCCGCACGCTGCCTTCCGCCAGCGCCGCATCGAGCAGCGCTTCGAAATGCTCGACATGCTGCACGCTATGGCCGGCTTTTTCGAGCATGGCGCGGATCAGCATGGCGTTGATCGGATCGTCCTCGGCAAGCACGATCTTCAGCCCGCTCTGGATGCCCGCCTCCGGGATGCCGGGGCTGAAGCCGGGCTGGTTGTCGTTCAGCGCATCGCGCTTTTCCATGCCGCGCATGCGACCGCGCAAGACGTCGATCAGCGATTGTTCGCGCAGCGGCCGGATCAGCCAGGCATCGAAGAGATCGAGCGAATGGGCGTTGCGCTCTTCCGGATTGACCAGGAAGATCTTGCGCAGGCCAAGGGCTGCGATATCCGTCCGGTCAGCCAAGTGTGCCGCGAATTCGGCCGACATGCGGTGGTCGACGATGATGTCGGTTGGACGCCGTCCGTTGGCCGCCATGTCGAGCAGGATCCAGCGCGCCGTCTCGCCATCCTCGACGAAGTGGCACTGGCCGCCGAGCGTGCGGATGGTCTCCGAAATCGCCATGCGCGCGGCACCGGCAGGTGCGAGCAGCACGACGAGATTGCCCGAGAGCAGCGTGTCGCGGCGGGCTGCGGGCTCTTCGTCTCCCTCGGTGCGGAAGCGGATGCAGAACTCGGTGCCGGTGCCCTTTTCGCTGGCGACGGTCAGCGCGCCGCCGAACTCGCGCATGATGCGCGCCGAGATGGCAAGGCCAAGGCCGGTGCCGTTGCTCTTCTCCACCATGGTGCCCGCCTGTTCGTATTCACCGAAGACACGCGCCTGCTCTTCTTCCGTCATGCCCGGCCCTGTGTCGGTGACGGTGATCGCAAGCTCGCCATCCTGCAGCGACACGCGAATGAACACGCCGCCGACCTGGGTGAATTTCACCGCATTGCCGATGACGTTGAACAAGACCTGGCGCAGGCGGGCCGCGTCGAAGTTCATGAGCTCGGGAACATCCGACGATACGGTCGAACCGATCTCGATGCCCTTCTCGTGGGCGCGGTGGGCGAGCATCTCGACAACGCTTTCAAGCAGCTTGCGCACTGATTCAGAGCGCGGCCGCAGCTGGAAGCGTCCGACCTCGATGGTCGAGAAATCGAGCAGGTCCTCGACCAGCTGGGTCAGCGCATGGCCGGACTGGCGGATGCCGGTGAGGTAATTGTCCTGCTCCTGCGTCATACGCGTCTCGGTCAAAAGATGCGTCATGCCGAGAATGCCCGAGAGCGGCGTGCGCAGCTCGTGGCTGACGGTCGCGAGCAGCCGCGATTTCGAGGCGCTGTTGAACTCTGCCTTCTGCCGCGCCTCTTCGCGCTCCTGCGCCGCGATCCGATCGGCCGTCACGTCGCGGGCGATGCTGTGCAGCAAGAGCTTCCCGTCCGAGGGGTTGCGGGTGACGACATCGCGCCAGAAGAAGATGCGCTGACCCTCGGGCGTCGACATCTCGACATCATAGCGATGCGGCTCCGTGCCGGGGCGAAAGGCGATGCCGATCTCCTCGCAGGTCTGCCCGATCGGGTTTAGCCGCCCGGTCAGCCGGCGGAACATGTCGTTTGCGGCAACGATCCGTCGATCCATCGTCCGGGTCACCGTGATGTCGCCGAGCGCGTCGTGGATGCTGGCAAACAGCGCGGCATCGCTTCCGCCGCGCGCGGTGTCGTCGCCGGCGCGGGCCTTGATGTGATGGCGGCGCGTCGAGAGAACGGCGAAGCAGACGATCGCGGCAAGAACCAGCCCGCCGCTGCCGATCGCGACCCAGAGCAGGCCGCCCATATAGCCGAGCGCGAGCAGGAGGATGGCGGAGAAAATGCCGGCGCCGCCGAGCCAGTAGGAGATCAGCTTGCGCGCGGAGGGGGTAACGACAGGGCTGTGTTCGGGGGTAGCGGGCGACATGTCAGCCGGGATCGCGGCCTGCTCATCTTGAGGATGAGCGGCAGGCGCGCCGAAGGCAGCGGCAAGCTTCTCGTGTAACTGACCCAGTCCGACCATAGGTTCAAATTAGCACGCCGGCTGTTCCAAATGCCTTCAGTAAACCGCTAAGATTTTACTTATCGGCGGTCTTGGGTTGCAATAGCTCGTCCAAAATCACGCATCCCGCGCCGATGGTGATGAAACTATCGGCCAAGTTGAAAACCGCGAACGACCATGTCTCGGTATAGAACAGGATGTAATCGATCACGTGTCCATAAAGGAAACGGTCGAGCAGATTGCCCAGCGCGCCCGATATGATCAGTGCGTAGCCGAGATGGGCGAAGGTGCGCTGCTTGCCCGTGCGATGCCAGAGCCAGAGCACGAAGGCCACGATGATCAGCCGCATGCCGACGATGAACCACCCGTCCATGCCTGAGAGCATCGAGAAGGCGACGCCGAGATTATAGGTGCGGTAGAGCGCCAGCATCGGGATGACGTGCACGGCCTCCTGCAAAGGCAGCGTATGATCGACCACGATCTTGATGATCTGGTCGAGCACCACGGCAAGAACGACGAAGATCAGGATCGGCAACGGGCGCGAAAACAGCGTCGGGCGGTCTAGCGTCTGATCGGTCATTTGGCCTCGGTGAGTGAGAGAAGGTGGCGGCGTGCCTCGAACATCATGACGGCGCTGGCGACCGCCAGATTGAGCGAGTCGGCCAAGCCCTGCTGCGGAATGCGGGCAAGCGCATCGGCTTCGCGCGCAAGCTGCTCCGGCAGGCCGGATTGCTCGTTGCCCATCAGGATGACGATCGGCTTCGTCTTGTAGTCGATCGTGCGATAGTCGACGGAGCCGGCCAGATGCGTGGCGACCAGCGAAACGCCGGCCTGCTTCTTCCAGGCGATGAATTCCTCCGGCGTTGCGCGCGACACAGGCATGGCGAAGACCGAGCCCATCGTGGCGCGTACGGTTTCGAGCGAGAACGGGTCCGTGGTCTCGCCGACAAGGATGACGCCGGAAGCGCCGGCCGCATCGGCGGTGCGGATGATCGTGCCGAGATTGCCGGGATCGCGAACCCGGTCGAGCGCGATCCACGTCTCGCCCTTGGTCGGGCGAATGTCGCGCAGCGGCTTCCAGCGGTTTTCGAACACGCCGACCACCATCTGCGGGTTATCGCGGCGGGTGATCGAGGAGAGAACCTTTTCGCTGACCTCAAGCACCAGCCCGCCGGAGGCGACGGTCTTCGCCGCCATCTGCTCGACCAGCGGCTTGCCCTTGGCGGCCTTGGCGTAAACCAGCGTGCGGATGGTCCAGCCAAGCTCGATCGCGTCGATCACGAGCTTCAAGCCCTCGGCCATGAAGGTGCCGCTCTGTTCGCGGGTCTTCTTGTCGCTGAGCGCCTTGATGTCCTTGATGATGGGATTGGCAAGCGAGGTGACTTCCTTCACCTGGCCGACCCTGCGCGGACCGTTGTCGCGGTGTTCGTGGCTCATTTCGGCACCCAGCGGGAAAAGAGGGATGTGGAGAGCGCCCGGCCCGGCGTGTTGCCGTCCAGTCCGGCTTCGCGGATCACCAGCTCTCCGGATTCGACCACGCCGCCGGCCCCGCGCATCGTCTCGCGCATCAGCTCGTGGATGGAATAGAAGCTGGCGCGGATCGAATAGGCCGTCAGCACGAGGCCGACAGCCTTGGGCGACAGGATCTCGCGGCAGATGTCGAGCATCACGGGCAGGTGCTCGAACAGATGCCAGACTTCGCCATTCGGGCCGCGGCCGAACTTCGGCGGATCGGTCAGAATGATGTCGTATGTGTTGCCGCGGCGTTCCTCGCGCAGGATGAACTTCATCGCGTCTTCGCAGATCCAGCGGATCGGTGCTTTTTCAAGCCCGCTCATCGCCTGGTTCTCGCGCGCCCAGCCGATCGCCTTCTTGGAGGCATCGACATGCGTGACCTCGGCGCCGGCGGCAGCCGCCACCAGCGAGGCAACGCCGGTGTAACCGAAGAGGTTCAGCACCTTCAGCGGCCGGCCGGCGGCTTCGACCTGCTGTTTCATCCACGTCCAGTGAACGATCTGCTCGGGAAACACGCCGACATGGCGAAACGAGGTGAAGCGGCCGAGAAAATCGACGCCGAGAAGGTTGAGCGGCCAGGTCTCGCCCAGCGCTTCCTTGGGAAAACGCCAGCGGCCGGTGCCTTCTTCGTCGGTATCGCCGGTAAAGGCCGCATCGACCTTGTCCCAGACATGTTTGGGCAGCGATGGCTTCCACAGCGCCTGTCCTTCCGGGCGAATGATCCGGTAAGGGCCGTATTGCTCGAGCTTTTCCCCATTGCCGCTATCGATCAGGTGGAAATCGCCGGCGCCGAGGGATTCGAGAATGATCGGAACGCGCTCGGGCGGGCGCTCGCCGGTGCGCTCCATCAATGGGCGCTCCAGTGCCGCAGGCGCGGAGGCGGGCTCGCGCGCGGCCTGTTGCGGCGCTGCGGGTCTGTTCGCGGGCTTCGGCGGGCGGCTGTTGCCGCGCTCGTCGCCGCGTCGTCCACTGGCGGGGCCGGTGCCGGATTTCTGGCCCGGCCGGCGTTCTTTTTGTCTCAACGTGGTGTTCCGCGTGCTGAATTTGATAGAGCCCGTGCAAATAGCATCCCATTTTCACCTTGGCAAAGCGCTTTCCCGCCGCGATATGTTCGACAAGGTGAAAATGGGAGGATTGTGATGGACTTCGTCGGACAAGAGCGGATTACCGCGCCGCGCGACGTCGTGTGGGCCGGCCTCAACGATCCCGATATCCTCAAGGGATGCATACCCGGCTGCCAATCGCTGGAGTTTACGGGTCCCAACGAACTCGTCGCCACGATCAGGGTCAAGATCGGCATGGTGCCGCTCACCTTCACCGGCGAAATCCGCGTCTCCAACATCGATGCGCCCTTGAGCTACACGCTGTCTGCCGAAGGCAAGGGCAGCATCGCCGGCTTCGCCAGGGGATCGGCCGATGTGACGCTCGAGGACGACGGCGGCGAAACCATCCTGCATTATCGCGCCGGCGCCGATGTCGGCGGCAGGATCGCCCAGCTTGGCGCCAAACTCATCGATTCCTCGTCGCAGAAGCTCGCACAGCGGTTCTTTTCCGACTTCAACGCGGCGGTCAGCGCCAAGGCAGCCGAATAAGGTAATTGGCAGCCCATCCCGTCTCCGCTACATCCATAGCCATGCAGTGGACCATCCGATCGCCAGAAAAGGCCGACCTGGAAGAACTCGCGGATATCTATCTCGCGGTGCGTCGGGATACCTTCACCTGGGTCGACCCGCAGGTTTTCCGCCACGAGGATTTTCACGCGCATACGCAGGGCGAACTTCTGTGGCTCGCAGAAATGCCGGATGGCGAGATCGCGGGCTTCATGACGCTGTGGTCGCCCGATGACTTCATCCACATGCTCTACATCAGGAAACAGTATCGCGGCCTCGGCATCGGCCAGGCTCTCCTGAAAGCGCTGCCCTACTGGCCGGACAAGACTTACCGGCTGAAGTGCCTCGATCGCAACGAGCACGCCAAGGCCTTCTATCGCGCCCGGGGGTTCGTGGTGACAGGCAAGGGCTCATCGCGTGAAGGCGAATATGAAGAGATGACCTTCTTCCCCGAGCGCTGATCGCCTCACTGCATCTGCGGCTTGCGCAGGAAGCTGTTGCGATCGGCCGAGTGCACGCGCAGCCAGGCCTCGCGGCCGTCTCGGAGGATACGCATGGGGATCTCGGCGCCGGCGGGGCCGCTGCTCCAGATCTTGCGGTAGAAATCTGCCAACCCATCGACCTCGCCATCACGGATTTCCGAGATGACGTCACCACGCTTGAGGCCGGCCTGATCCGCGGGGCTGCCTTCCGCGACGCTCATGACGATCACGTCGCCATTGCTTTCGGCGGAAAACGCGCCAAGCCATGGGCGCGCCGGCTTGTTGACCTGTCCGCGCGTGGTCAGGTCGTCGAGGATCGGTGTCAGCAAATTGATCGGAACGATCATGTTGATGTCGGCCACCTCGCCACCCTGGCTCATCTGCAGTCGCAGCGAACCGATTCCGATGAGCTTGCCGTCGCCATCGACCAGTGCCGCTCCGCCCCAGGAGGGGTGTGCGGGCGTGGTGAAGATCGCCTCGTCGAGCAGATATTCCCAGTAACCGGCGAATTCCTGCTTGGCGACGATCTTGGCATCGACGAACTCGCCGATCCCGTCGATCAGCGTCACCGATTGCCCAAGCTCGGCCAAGGTGGCGTCGCCGAATTCCAGCGCCGGCAGGTTGAGGGGGCCAAGCGCCTGCAACAGGCCAAAGCCCGTTTCCTGATCGTAACCGAGCGGATGCGCCGCGACCACCCGTCCGTCATGGGCGGTGAGCCACACTTCCTCGGCCTCGGTGATCAGATAGCCGATCGTCAGCACCAGGCCGCTATCCTTGATGACCACGCCGCTGCCCTCGCGCCGGGTGCCGAGCGTATCGGCGGTATAGGCGTCATCGGGAATGATGCCGCGGACGGCGACGACCGATTTCAGGATCTGATCTGTGTTCATGGTTTCATCCTCATGAAGCGACGCGCTGAGGCAGTGAAACTGCTTTGGGAGAAGGGCGCAGCGGGTTCTTTGGACATAGCTATGAAGACAGATGGCGCGGTGCAAGGGCTTGGCAAGCCGAAATCGCCGCGCGCGCTTATGTCAGGAAAGGCTGAAAAGCCTGAAATCTCACCGCGACGGCAACTGTCCGGCGATTTCTTCCGAGCGTGCCTTGTGGCGGTCGGCTTCACTCTGCCAGCGGACGGCTTCCTTGGCTTCGCTGCGGGCGCGCTTGCGATGCTTGCCCTGGTTCATCCAGGTCACCGCCGAGCCCGCGAACATGCCGATGATGAGCGCGATGAAGAGGAAGACGAAGAACGGAGCCGAAAGCGACAGCACCTGGTCTTCGGGCCGGAACGGATTGAACGCCAGCGTCACGCTCTGGCGGTTGGCCACGCAAAAAATGATCAGGATGATGCCGAGCGGCAGCAAGATCAGGAGGTTGATAATCTTCTTCGCCATCGCAGGCCTCCACATGCTCACGCACGCTCATGGTAAGCGGCGCGTTCTTTCAGCCACAGGATAGAAAAGACCTCGTGAAGTTCAAGTGCGGTTTCGCCGCAGCCGGACCTATAGGCGGCGATCAGTCGTCCTGATCGGCCTGTCCCGGGTTCAGCCGCTCGCGCAGCTCCTTGCCGGTCTTGAAGAAGGGTACCCACTTCTCCTCGACGAACACGGTGTCGCCGGTGCGCGGGTTGCGGCCCGAGCGCGATGGACGGTTCTTGACGGAAAAGGCGCCGAAACCGCGCAGCTCGACGCGGTTGCCCGCCGCCAGCGCATCGGTGATCTCGTCGAGAACCGCGTTCACGATATTTTCCACATCGCGATGGTAAAGATGCGGGTTGCGAGCCGCAACTATCTGCACCAGCTCGGACTTGATCACGGTGGCCCCCTTAAATTATTGATTTCTTATCAATCATGGCCAACCTGCCAAACTGAAACGAGCCCGTCAAGAAGCAACTTCTGCGGCAGAATTCCCGTGAGGTCCTGGCTTCTGGCGAGATCGCCGTAACCGAGAAGCGTGAGGATCTGCGAGGCCGCGCCTGCGAGAAGGAACGGCGTGCTGCTCTTCTTGTTCCAATCGATCTCCGGCAGGTCCTTGCTGACGTTCTTGGTGGCGAGATAGGCGCGGATTTCGTCGTCGCCGCCGAGCTGGTCGATGAGCTTCATCTTCAGCGCCTGGCGCCCGGTAAAGATGGTGCCGTCGGCAAGCTTCAGCACGTCCTCGCGCGGCAGCTTGCGGCGATCGGCCACCAGATCGACGAACCAGGCATAGCTGTCGATGATCATGTTGTTGATCATCGCCTTGGCTTCTTCGCTGGCCGGATGGAAGGGCGAGGGCTCCGCCTTCAGCGGCGAGGATTTGATCTCTTCCATGGAGACGCCGATCTTGTCGAGCAGCGGTTTCACCTGCGGATACTGGAAGATCACCCCGATCGAGCCGGTGATCGAGCTGTCGCCGGCGATGATCGTATCGCCTGCTGTCGCGATCATGTAGCCGGCGGAGGCCGCAAGCGTGCGGACATCGGAGACCACGGGCTTCTTGGCGGCGATCGCCCGGATCGCCTTGAAGATCCGCTCGCCGCCATAGGTCGTGCCGCCAGGCGAGGAAATGGAGACGACCAGCGCCTTCACCGCGTCTTCGTCCTTGATCTTGGCAAGCCGCTCAAGCAATTCGCTGTCGTCGGTGATCAGTCCGGAGATCGTCACATGTGCGACATGAGGACGCCGGTTTGCATTGTCGGCGAAGACGAAGCCGTAGAAAGCAAGCGCCAGCGCGAGAAGAAGCAGTACCGCCACGACGCGCCAGAATCCGACCTTGCGGCGCAGCCTGCGGCGATCTGCGATCATGGAGCTGTCCATTTATTCCTCCGGTCGGCAAGTCTGACGCAACTCTTCTTACGTAGAGTGCATAGATATGCGTTAACGCTGTGTCGATTGGTTTTGCGGTTTTCTTGCTTGTTGCAGAAAAAAATCCATATTGGCAAGTCAGTGTAATAATGCGAAATGAACTGTGATCGGGCGAAAGCGCTCCCTATATACGCCGTCCTATCATCGACACGGACCGAATGAATGCTCAACACCTTGGATAATGGCGGACAGGCTGCCTATGCGAAGCCCGCGCAAAGTGCCTATGGCGCCGCGCGGTTTCACTCCGCCCGCGTTCGCCGGCTGAAGGTTCTGCTGCCGGTCGCCGCCGTGATCGTGTCGCTCGCCTTTATCGGCGTGTCGGTCATCCGCACCTATCTGCCCGAGAACATCAAGATCGAAGGCGCCAGGATCGAAAACGGCAAGGTCGTGATGCTGAAGCCGGCGATCGCTGGCCGCAACGCCTCCGGTATCAACTATTCGATGCTCGCCGAACGGGCGCTGCAGGACATCAAGAACCCGAACCTGATCTCGCTCGAGACGGTCAAGGCAGTGGTTCCGGTCAAGGACGATGTGGTCGCCCGCGTCGAGGCGACGACCGCCGATTATGATCGCGCGACCGACAATCTGAACATCACGTCACCCTTCGTCATCAACATGAGCGACGGCCTGACCGCCAAATTCCAGACCGCGCAGGTCGATGTGAAAGGCGGAAAGCTTACAACCAGCGACCCTGTCGACATCAAAAAAGATGGCGCATCGGTTGTTGCGCGCTCGCTCAAGATGACAGATAAGGGACGGACGATCACATTCGAGGGGAACGTTCGAATGAATGTGAACCCCACCGCTATCCGCAAACAGGGCACTTAACCCGGGTCACCATGGCAAAAGATTGTCGCATTTCTACCCGCAAGGCGGGCGCAGTATTCACGAACGGTGCGCTTGCACTCCTGCTGTTGGCCGGAGCCGCGATGGCGCAGGCGACGACCAGCCAGATGAGCGGACTGAAGCTCAACAAGGATCAGCCGATCCAGATTGAAAGCGACAAGCTTGAGATCCACGATCAGGATCACACCGCCGACTTCACCGGCAACGTCAAGGTCGTTCAGGGAACGACCACGCTGCAGGCCGGCCACATGACCGTCTTCTACAAGGCAAAGGGTGCTGCCGATGGTGCCGCGCCTGCGACCAAGGCGTCGGAAACCACGACGCCGGCATCCTCGATGTCGTCGGGCAACACTGACATCGACCACATCATCGTGACGAACAAGGTGTACCTCACCTCGGGCACGCAGACCGCGACCGCCGATAACGGTTCGTTCGACATGGCAAAGCAGCTCTTCATCCTGAAGGGCGACAAGGTCGTTCTGACCGACGGCGGCAATGTCTTTACCGGCTGCCAGCTGACGGTGCACATGGAAACGGGTCAGGCACAGTTGGACAGCTGCGGGGGCCGCGTCCAGATCCAGCTCGATCCGCAATCCCAGAAAAAGAACTGACCCCGGCTGCCACGTGAAATTATTCTCGCTATCGAATATGTTCGGCAAGACCGGGCAACAGGCCGCCGCAGATGGCGCCGTTGACAAGAGCCGCTATCAGGGAACCCTGATCGCGCGCGGTCTGACGAAGACGTACAGCACCCGCCGCGTCGTCAACGGCGTGTCGCTGGTCGTGCGTCGTGGCGAGGCCGTCGGCCTGCTCGGCCCGAACGGCGCCGGCAAGACGACCTGTTTCTACATGATCACCGGCCTTGTCCCTGTCGACGAAGGCACGATCGAGATCGACGGCAACGATGTGACGTCGATGCCGATGTATCGCCGCTCGCGCCTCGGCGTCGGCTATCTGCCGCAGGAAGCCTCGATCTTTCGCGGGCTGACGGTCGAGGAGAATATCCGCGCCGTTCTCGAAGTGCATGTGAAGGACAAGGCGGCGCGCGAAAAGAAGCTCGACGAGCTGCTCGACGAATTCCACATTCGCAAGCTGCGCAAGAGTGCCGCGGTCTCCCTGTCCGGCGGTGAGCGCCGCCGCCTGGAAATCGCCCGCGCACTGGCGACAGACCCGACCTTCATGCTGCTCGACGAACCCTTCGCGGGCGTCGATCCGATCTCGGTCTCCGACATCCAGAACCTCGTCCATCACCTGACGGCGCGTGGCATCGGTGTCTTGATCACCGACCACAATGTGCGCGAGACGCTCGGGCTGATCGACCGCGCCTATATTATCCATGCGGGCGAAGTATTGACGCATGGCCGGGCAAACGACATTGTTAACAATGCCGAAGTCCGCAGGCTTTATCTCGGCGACAACTTCAGCCTCTGATTGCTTATCTTTTTTGATCGTGAGCCCCTTTAATCATGGGGCTCCCGCAGCGGAAATTCACCTTCCCGCATAGTTCCGCTTGACCAAATAGAATAAAAAAGCAATTTTTGGGCCAACTTGGATTTCAGTGGCCTTAGCCCCGTTATAGGACACTGTTTCCCGGAGGAACCGAGCGGGAGTTTTGCGTCCATCATGGCACTTTCGGCCAATTTATACCTGCGCCAAAGCCAATCGCTGGTGATGACACCACAGCTGATGCAGTCCATCCAGCTGCTTCAGATGACGCATTTCGAGCTCAATCAGTTCATCGCCCAGGAAGTCGAAAAGAACCCGCTGCTTGAGTTTCCGTCAAATGACGCCGAAACAGGCAGTGAGCGCGCCGGCGATGACGACGATGGCCATTCCCGCCAGGCCGAAGAGCAAAGCTTCGACGACGATTACGACAGCCGCTCCGAAGTAATGTCCGGCGATTGGTCCGATCGTGCCGATGGCGCCGGCGCCACCAGAATGAGCGACGAACTCGACGCCAACTATGACAACGTCTTTCCTGATGACGGCGTGCCGCAGCGCGCCGACGCTCCCGAATTGATCAGCCAGTGGAAATCCATGCCGGGTGGCGGCGAGGGCGGTGCCGATGGCTATGACCTCGACGATTTCGTCGCCGGCCAGGTCTCTCTGCGTGATCATCTCGCCCAGCAGATGCCTTTCGTCCTTCCCGACATGGCCGACCAGCTGATCGGCCAATACCTCGCCGACCAGCTCGACGAGGCAGGCTATCTCCACGCCGATCTCAACGAGGCAGCCGAGCGGCTCGGTGCTGGTGCTGCCGATGTGGAGCGGGTTCTGGCCGCGCTGCAGACGCTCGATCCGCCCGGTGTCTTCGCCCGCAACCTGTCGGAATGCCTGGCGATCCAGCTGCGCCAGAAGGACCGCCTCGATCCGGCCATGCAGGCCTTCGTCGGCAATCTCGAATTGCTGGCCCGTCGCGACTTCGCGACGCTGAAGCGGCTCTGCGGTGTCGATGAAGAGGATCTGCTCGACATGCTGAGCGAGATCCGCCAGCTGAACCCCAAGCCGGGCAGCGGTTTCGAGACGGCGGTGTCGGAGGCCATCATGCCCGACGTCGTCGTGCGGCCGAGCGCCGACGGCAGCTGGCTGGTGGAGCTCAACCCGGATACACTGCCGCGCGTGCTCGTGAACCAGGCCTATTTCGCCAAGGTCACCAAGAACGGCGATGATCACGCTTTCCTCTCGGAGTGCCTGCAGACCGCCAACTGGCTGACCCGCAGTCTTGATCAGCGCGCCAAGACGATCATGAAGGTGGCGACCGAAATCGTCCGCCAGCAGGATGCCTTCCTGCTCCATGGTGTCGACCATCTGCGCCCGCTCAATCTGAAGACCGTGGCCGACGCCATCAAGATGCATGAATCCACCGTCAGCCGTGTGACTTCGAACAAGTACATGCTGACGCCGCGCGGCCTGTTCGAGCTCAAATACTTCTTCACGGTGTCGATCAGCGCGGTGGAAGGTGGCGATAGTCACTCGGCGGAAGCCGTCCGTCACAAGATCCGCGCGCTTATCGCGCAGGAAAGCCCCGACGCCGTACTCTCAGATGATGATATCGTGGACATCCTAAAGGGGAGTGGGGTGGAGCTTGCCCGCAGAACGGTCGCGAAGTATCGTGAAGCCATGAATATCGCTTCTTCCGTCCAGCGCCGGCGGGAAAAGCGGGCGCTCGCGAAGGTCGCGGGCTTCTGAGGAGTTCGGTCTGTTGCGGCCGACGCGTCCCGCCCCCGCGAGAAAACAGGGCGTGTGTTGACTTTTTGGTAACTTCTGGCTAGAAGCCGCGCCAAATTGACGCTGTGAATGGTGTCTGAGGTTATCCCCATCAATCCTAAGGGCGCCCACTGCCGAGAACTTCGGCCGATCTTGCTTGAGATTGCGCGAAGTGCTTGGATGAGAGTCAGGCTTGGCGTAAACTGGTACTCGCAAACCACATAAGAAGGGAAACTCCATGAGTGTGCGTGTATCCGGTAAACATATGGAAATTGGTGACTCGTTCCGTCAGCGGATAGAGGACCAAATTGCCGTGGCCGTCACGAAATACTTCGACGGAGGGTATTCTGGTCAAGTGATCGTACAAAAGGCCAACGCCCGTTTCGCCGCCGATTGCAAGGTTCATCTCGACAGTGGCGTGATTTTGCACGCGGCCGGCGAGGCAATGGATCCGCAGTTGGCATTCGACGCCGCTTCCGAGCGTATCGAGAAGCGACTTCGCCGTTACAAGCGCAAGCTCAAGGATCACCATGCCGGGAATCATCTGAATGGTTTTGCAGAAGTCGCCTACACCGTCATGGATGGCATGCCGGATCATGACGACGAGATCGCCGATGATTTCGCACCAGCGATCGTTGCCGAAAGCACCAAGCAGATGAAGACCATGTCCGTCGCGACCGCCGTGATGGCGCTCGACATGACGGACGAGCCCCTGTTGCTCTTCCGCAGCCCGGGTAACGAACAGTTGAACATCGTTTACCGTCGGCACGACGGCAACATTGGCTGGATAGACGCAGCCAACATCAAAAGCTGAGAAAACGGAGCGGAGCGGCAGGCATCTGCCGCTCCCCCGGCTTGGCACAAAAGGAAAAAGAAATGGCTTTGGCAGATTTGCTGCAGCAGAATGCGATCATTCCCGCTCTCAGGGTCAACTCCAAGAAACAGCTCCTGCAGGAATTGTCGGCCAAGGCGTCGAAAGTCACCGGGCTGTCCGAGCGCGAGATTTTTGACGTTGTCCTGCAGCGCGAGCGGCTTGGTTCCACCGGCGTCGGCAATGGCATCGCCATTCCACACGGCAAGCTGGCAAGCGTCAATTCCATCGTCGGCATCTTCGCGCGTCTCGACCAGCCGGTCGATTTCGAAGCGCTGGACGATCAGCCGGTCGATCTCGTCTTCCTGCTTCTGGCGCCCGAGGGCGCCGGCGCCGATCACCTGAAGGCCCTGTCGCGCATCGCCCGCGTGCTGCGCGACCACGATCTCGTGGCCAAGCTGCGCGCCACCGATAGCGCCTCTGCGATCTACGCTTTCCTCAATGAAGAGCAGACCTCCAACGCGGCCTGATGCTATTCAATTCAAATGAAAAGAGGCGCCGGATCGCTCCGGCGCCTCTTTTTTTGTTTTGGCTCAGCCGATCGGCTCAGAACTCTTCCCAATTGTCCTGAGCGACGGCTGCCGATCCGTGTGACTGCGCAACGGCGCGGCGCGGGGCAGGGGCGGCTGCCTGGCGGTAGCTCGGCTGCGACGACGGACGATAGCTCGGTGCCGCCGGTGCCCGCATCTGCTGAGCGGTTGAGCGCAGCGATGCGCCATGGTTGGCGTTGCTGACGCGGAAGCGGGCGACGAGATGCTGCAGCGTCTGTGCCTCTTCGTTCAGCGTGACGCTGGCCGCGGTGGTCTCCTCGACCATGGCGGCGTTCTGCTGCGTCACCTGGTCCATCTGGTTCATCGCCTGGCTGACTTCCTTGAGGCCGATCGCTTGCTCGCTGGCCGATGCCGAGATTTCCCGGATCAGACCATTGATGCGCATCACCTGCTCGGAGATGTTGTGCAGCGTATCGCCGGCCCGGCCGACGAGATCGACGCCTTCCTTGACCTGAACGGCCGAGGTGTTGATGAGCGTCTTGATCTCCTTGGCGGCGTTCGCCGAACGCTGTGCCAGTTCGCGAACCTCCTGGGCAACGACCGCAAAGCCCTTGCCGGCTTCACCAGCACGCGCGGCCTCGACACCGGCGTTGAGCGCCAGCAGGTTGGTCTGGAACGCGATCTCGTCGATGACGCCGATGATGCGCGAAACCTCTGTGGAGGACTGCTCGATCCCGTGCATCGAGGCGATCGCCTTTCGCACGACGTCGCCGGAGCGTTCCGCATCCTCGCAGGCGTGGTTGACGTTGTCGGCAGCCGTGCGCGCATTGTCGGCGCTGGAGTTGACCTGTGCGGTCAGCTCGTTCAGGGCCGCAGCCGTTTCTTCCAGGCTTGCCGCCTGCTGTTCCGTGCGCTTGGCGAGATCAGACGCGCTGCCGCTGATCTCGCTGGTGCCGGAGCCGATGTTGACGACGCTGAGGTTCATCGTCGTGATGGTTTCTTCAAGGGCAGCCAGCGCCGCGTTGAAGTCCTGCTTCAGCTTGCCGTATTCGCCCGGGAATTCATCGGTAATGCGGTGGCTGAGATTGCCCTGCGACAGCTCGGACAGACCGGCGCCGACGATGGACACGATGTGGCGCTGTAGCGAAACCGACTGCTGGCGTTCGCTTTCCGAGCGGCCGCGCTCGTCTTCCGCTTCCTGGCGCTGGCTCTTGGCTTCTGCTTCGAGACGGCGGCTGTCGGCGAGCGCATGGCGGAAGCCTTCGAGCGCCTTGGCGACGGAACCGGTTTCGTCCGAGCGATCCTGGCCAGCGACCGGCTGCTCGTAGCGGCCTTCGCTCAGCATCTTGACGCTGGCGACGAGGCCACCGAGCGGCTTCTGCACGAAGGAGCGGACAGCGAAGTAGAGCGCCAGCATGACGGCTGCCAGAACCACGATGCCGGCCACGATCATCATGAAGGTCTGGTCCTGCACCGGCGCGTTGATCGCGCTATGCGGCACGTCGACGAGGATGACCCAGTTGGTGTTCACGTCGGGGAGCGCAAAGGGATAGACCACGCGGTCGAACTGCTCGCCGCCATCGATCGAGAGATTCTTGACGACAGCAGGCGCAAGCGTCGCGAGGCCGGTCTTGACCGCATCGGCACCTTCACCCTCGTAGGGCTTCATCGCCAGATCCTTGGACGGCGCGACGATCCAGTTGCCGCCCTGCGAGAGCAGCGTCACGCGGCCGGTGCCGAAGGGGTGCAGTCCGCCGAGCTTGTCGGCGAGAGACTTCAGCGAAATATCGACGCCGCTGACGCCGATCATCTTGCCACCCGACATGACGGGATAGGCAATGGACGTCATCGCGGTGTTTTCGCCGGTGGTGGTTTCAGCGTAGGGCGAGGAGATCGCGCCCTTCTTGCTGGCGGCGGCCAGGCTGTACCATTCGGCCTTGTAGTCTGATGCGAACACGGAGAAGGTGAAGCCGCCGTCCCGCTTCTTGGTCCAATAGGCGTTGAACGCGCCTGTCTTGTCCGATCCGAGATCCGTGCGGCCGGCGAGCGACGGCGACTGGCCGTCGAATGCGTTCGGCTCTTCGCCGAACCAGCTGCCGAAGGCGAACTGGTTGCGCTCGACATTGGCCTTCAGCATATCGACGATCGCCTTGCGATCGAGGTACTTGCCTTCGTGGCCGCGGCCGATGACGCCGGCCATGGAGCGCGCGGCGCCCGCGAGTTCGCCGACCGAGGACGCGACTTCGTTGGCGATTGATTTCGCCTCGAGATTTGCCTGGTCCATGGTCAGCGTTTCCACGCGATCACGGGTCTCGCCGATGAGGAAGAAATTGGAGATCAGGAGAACCAGCGCGATCGCGCTGCCGGTAATCACAATGAGTTTGGCCGCAAGCGATTTCATGCGAAAGATGAACATGCATTCCTCGGGGGGATCAAGGATGGGCCGGGCGAAGCATCCGCTGGCACAAGAAGCGAGGGCGGCTACATCATGGAGCCGCCGTGGCGAATGCCGTATCCCCTTGGAGAAAGGAGCCGGCGATCACGCGGAAGATCGCCGGAAACCTATTAAATTTAAGTGAAATGCGATGATGTTTCGACCCATCGCAAGCAAACGCATCGCCGATGTCGTCGGCGGATAACGCTTATAGTTTGTTTGCGACGTCTTCGCGCGAGGGAATGGACGGCTGGGCGCCGGCCTTGAGGCATGCGAGCGAGCCGGCAACGGCCGCGCGACGAAGCGCCGGCTCGAAATCGAGCCCTTCGTCGAGGCTGGCCGCGAAGTAACCGCAGAAGGTGTCACCCGCGCCGACCGTATCCACCGGCTCGATCTTCAACCCCTTCGCCCGCGATATCACGCCGTCGCGGATCGCGACCACGCCGTCGCCACCAAGCGTCACGATCAGCGTCTGCCCCGTCTCGGCGTTGAGGCGCTTCAGCGCGGCTTCGCGGTCTTCCGCGCTCATGTTTTCCTGCCCGGCCAGAAGCTCGAACTCGGTCTCGTTGGCAATGACGATATCGGCGAGGCGCCCGAGGCGCGCCGCATCCGCAATCAGCGGTGCGAGATTGAGAACGGTGGTGACGCCCTTGGCGCGCGCGGCAGCCAATGCCTGCTCGACTGATGGAACCGGGATTTCGAGCTGCAGCATCAGCGTATCGCCCTTGCTCATCGCGCCGACAGCCTGATCCGCATCCTGCGCCGTGACCGTGCCGTTGGCGCCCGGCACGACGGCGATCATGTTTTCGCCGTCTCCGCCCACGAGGATGATCGCGGTTCCGGTCGGCTCGTCGGCGCGCTTGACGGACTGGAGATCGGTGCCGGCCTCCTTGAGGAGCGCAAGCGCCTCGTCCGAAAAGCCATCATGGCCGACGGCGCCCGCCATGGTCACGCTGCGGCCGGCGCGACGCGCGGCCAGCGCCTGGTTGGCGCCCTTGCCGCCGGCGGCCGTCGAAAAGCCGTTGCCGGCCACCGTCTCGCCAGGCTTCGGAAGCCGTTGCGTCGTGGCGATGAGGTCCATGTTGATGGAGCCGAAAACGGTGATCATGCGAGGTGTCCTTCCCAGTGTTTTTGTCGGGCGCGACACTGCCGAAGGCATCACTCGTCGTCAACCACCCTCAGCTTGAGAAGTCCTGTTCTACTCTCCACGGATTTCGATGTAGGAGCATTTTCATCCGGAACGCGGCCTGCATCCGCGCCCTCGAATTCCAGCGCCTCGATCTTGGCGCCGCGCTTGGTCAGCTTGTCGGCCGAGGTGACGATCATGTCGACATCCTTCTGCGCCATGGCGAAATGCCCCTGCAGCTTGCGCACACGGTCGTCGAGGCGGCCGAGATCATCCATCAGACTGGCGACTTCGCCCTGGATGACATGCGCCTGCGCCTGCATCCGCTGATCCTTCAGAACCGCCTGGATCACCTGGATCGACAGCATCAGCAGCGAGGGCGAAACGATGACCACGCGGGCGCGATGCGCCTTCTGCACGATCGCCTCGAAATTCTCGTGAATTTCCGCGAAGATCGATTCCGACGGCACGAACAGAAACGCGGTATCCTGCGTCTCCCCCTGGATCAGATACTTCTCCGCGATATCGCGGATATGGGTCTCCATGTCGCGCCGAAACTGCTGCGATGCGGCCTTGGCAAGCTCCGGCCCGCCGGCATCGCGAATGGCGTTCCATGCTTCCAGCGGAAACTTCGCGTCGATGACAAGCGGCGGCGCGCCATTGGGCATGCGGATGGTGCAATCCGGACGAGAGCCGTTGCTCAGCGTCTGCTGGAAAGCATAGGCGCCGATCGGCAGGCCATCGGCAACGATCGTTTCCATCCGCGATTGGCCAAAGGCGCCGCGCGTCTGCTTGTTGGACAGGATCGCCTGCAGCCCGACGACATCCTTGGCGAGCGTCTGGATATTGTTCTGCGCCGCATCGATCACCGCCAGCCGCTCCTGCAGCCTCCTGAGGTTTTCATGCGTGGACTTGGTCTGCTCGGTAATCGTGCTGCTGACCCGCTGCGACATGCCGTCCAATCTTTGGCTGATCGCCTGGTTGAGCTCCGACTGGCGCGAGCCGAACACCTCGGCCATCGCCGCCATTCGGCCCTGCATTTCCGATTGGATCCGCAACAGCTCCATCATCCGCGCATCCGCCTCGGCGGCACGCTCCAGCGCCTCCTCGGCCTGCTCGCGCCGCGCCTGGCCGCCACGAACGAGCAAGGCAAGCATCAAGACGATCACGATGGCCAGTGCCGCGCCGGCAAGCGCGAGCGACATGGGGCTGAGACCGGAAAGGGTAGCGGAAAGCGAGTCGGTGCTTGTTGTCATGATTGCACCATAGCAAAGTCGCGTGGCATTTCCAGATCAAAACGTGAACATCGTAAATGGTCTTTCCGACGATGCGTGATGCGGCATTCGAGCGCTAGCTAACAAATAACCCGATAATTTAACGCTTAAGAAACTATATTAGGGAAAAGCTGCGCGAAAATTGCCCTTCATCAAATGAAAAAGCAGAAATATATTATGAGCAGCCAGCAGCCTGAGAACGGTCTTAAGCAACGCCTCGATTTCATCGAGCTGGATGACAGCGCACGCCAGTCGCTGCGCCAGATGCGCCCGGCGATTTCGGAGCTGCTGAGCGGCGCGCTCGAACGATTCTACGGGAAGCTGGCGCGCACCCCCTCGGTCGCAAGCTTCTTCTCCGACAAATCGCATATGAATAGCGCCAAGACCCGGCAGGAAGCCCATTGGGCCAACCTCGCCGGCGGCAATTTCGACGAAGCCTACGTCAAGGGCGTGGTCGCGGTCGGCAAGACCCATGCGCGCATCGGCCTCGAGCCACGCTGGTACATCGGCGGTTACGCGCTTCTGATGAGCGATCTGATCAAGGGGTTGATGGCAAAGGAATGGCCGTCGCGCTTCGGCCGTGGCCAGGGCAAGCTGCTCGGCGAAAAGCTCACCGCCGTCGTCAAGGCCGCGATGCTGGATATGGATTATTCGATCTCGGTCTATCTGGAAGCGCTGGAAGAAAAGCGGCTGAAGCTCGAAGAGGAACGCCAAAAGGCGGAAGCCGATCAGGCAATGGCGCTGAGCCATCTCCGTCGCGGTCTCGAAGCGCTGTCGCGCGGCGATCTCGAAGCCACCTTGCCGGCTGATCTGCCGGGCAATTTCAAGGATATGGGCGACGACTACAACCGCGCGGTCGCAGCCCTTCGCGCCTCCTTCGCATCCGTTCGCGCCACATCCGGCGAAATCCTGCGCGGCACCGATGTGATCGCCAAGGGCTCGGACGATCTCGCGCTGCGCACCGCCCAGCAGGCCGCCGGCGTCGAGGAAAGCTCGGCCGCCCTGCAACAGCTCTCCGTCAGCGTCGGCCAGACGGCATCCAACGCCGAGAAGGCATCGGCAGCTGTCCGCGAAACGCAGCAGAAGGCCAAGAACTCCGGCGAGCTGGTCACCAGCGCCGTCTCCGCCATGGCCGGCATCGAGAAGTCATCGAGCGAGATCACCAAGATCATCGGCGTCATCGACGATATCGCTTTCCAGACCAACCTTCTCGCGCTGAACGCAGGCGTCGAAGCGGCCCGCGCAGGCGAAGCCGGCAAGGGCTTTGCCGTCGTCGCCCAGGAAGTCCGCCAGCTGGCGCAGCGCTCGGCTGATGCCGCCAAGGAGATCAAGAAGCTGATCTCCGAGAGCTCCGCGCAGGTGAACCAGGGCGTCGACATCGTCAGCAGCACCGGCGAATCGCTCAGCGACATGATCAACCGCATCGACAACATCAGCAGCTTCGTTGCCGATATCGCCGCTGCCGCGCGCGATCAGGCGA
This sequence comes from Rhizobium sp. FG113, assembly GCF_057809895.1. Lineage (NCBI taxonomy): Bacteria > Pseudomonadati > Pseudomonadota > Alphaproteobacteria > Hyphomicrobiales > Rhizobiaceae > Rhizobium > Rhizobium sp. FG113. The sequence goes on from NZ_JBMDKV010000002.1 coordinate 445,251, forward strand.
CCGGCGTCAACGAGGTCAGCGTCGCCATCCGCAACATGGACACCATCACCCAGCAGAATTCGGGCATGGTGGAGCGCACCTCCTCGGAAACCCGGCGCCTGCGCAACGAGGTGGAAGGTCTGGTCGGCCTGCTCGAACGCTTCCGCACCGATGGTGCCAGCCACTCCGGCTATCAGGCCTCGCGCCGCGCCGCCTGAGGCAAAAGCGTCGAAATTGCGAAGGCGGCGTAAAAAAGCGCCGCCTCCGGCTATCGGATAATTCCATCCCGCAAAAAGATGGGTTATGGGAACGCCATGACCATCAAGCCACTCATCATTCTTCCCGATCCGCTGCTCCGTCAGGTTTCCAAGCCGATCGAGCGCGTCGACAGCGATCTGCAGCGTCTCGCCGACGACATGCTGGAGACCATGTACGATGCCCCTGGCATCGGGCTGGCCGCCATCCAGATCGGCGTTGCCCGCCGCATGCTCGTCATCGACGTTGCGCGCGAGGGCGAGGAAAAGCAGCCGCTCGTCTTCATCAATCCCGAAATCGTCTCGTCCTCCGACGAGCGCTCGGTCTATGAAGAGGGCTGCCTGTCCATCCCGGATTATTATGCCGAGGTCGAACGCCCGGCCACCGTCGGCGTCAAGTATCTCGACCGCGACGGCAAGGAGCAGACGATGGAAGCAGACAGCCTGCTCGCCACCTGCCTGCAGCACGAGATCGACCACCTGAACGGCGTGCTCTTCATCGACCACATCTCCCGCCTGAAGCGCGAGATGGTCATCAAGAAGTTCACCAAGGCCGCCAAGACCACCAAGGCGCTCTGAGCGATTGCTTGAAAATACCGCCCGGCCCTTCTATGATATCAGTGATATCAAATAGGAGGTGCCGATGGGTGATCTTCTGATCCGCAATATCTCGGACGCGTTGAAGCGCGATATTTCCGCGCGCGCCGAAAAGAACGGCAACAGCCTTTCCGATGAGGCGAAGAACCTCTTGCAGAAGGCCATAATCGATACTGCAAGGGCCGATGTGCCGACGAAGTCGGCATGGGAAACCATGCGCGAAATCCTTGCACCGAAAAACGAAGCGGAAGCTCGCGAGGCCGAGGAATACGCGAAGATCATGGACGAGATCGAGGCGAAGCGAAAGAAGGACTTCGGTCGCCCGTTCGAAGGTATGGAATGATTGTCCTGGATACCAACGTCATATCCGAGACGAGCAAACCAACGCCGAGCCTTTTAGTCGAAGCTTGGTTCGCGGCGCAAAGCATGTCGGATCTCTATCTGACCGACGTGACCATCATGGAGCAATCTTACGGAGCCGAACGCTTTTGGCTTCGGTCGGGCTCGCTGCGATACAAGGACAAGCTCGACGAGGTGTTGGCCGCCTACAGCGGCCGTATCCTTGCGCTTGAGCAACACATGGCAATTGAGACAGGCAAGCTCCTCGCCCGCCGCGAATCCGTCGGTCGGCCAATCTCTGTACAGGACGCCATGATCGCCTCAATCTGCCTCATCCACGGCGCCACGCTTGCGACGCGCAACACAAAAGACTTCGAAGGGCTTGATCTCAAGCTCGTAAACCCGTTTGAAGGCGGCTGATCTTCAAGATTGGCCTCGAGCCAGGAATTGGCGGCATAGAATGTCTCTTCGCATCATCTTCATGGGTACGCCCGACTTCTCCGTTCCGACGCTGCGCGCGTTGGTCGACGCTGGCCACACGATCCTGGCGGTCTACACGCAGCCACCGCGTCCGGGCGGCCGGCGCGGGCTGGATCTGCAGAAGTCGCCGGTCCACCAAGCCGCCGAGCTCCTGGGTCTGCCCGTCTTCACGCCCGTCAATTTCAAGGACCCGGAAGAGCGCGAACGCTTCGCTGCCCACAAGGCCGATGTCGCTGTGGTCGTCGCCTATGGGCTGCTGCTCCCCGAAGCGATCCTCAACGGCACGCGATATGGCTGCTACAACGGCCACGCCTCGCTGCTGCCGCGCTGGCGCGGCGCCGCCCCCATCCAGCGCGCGATCATGGCCGGCGACGAAAAGACCGGAATGATGGTGATGAAGATGGACAAGGGGCTGGACACGGGCGCCGTCGCCATCACCAGCGAAGTCGCGATCGGCGAAAACATGACGGCAGGCGAACTGCACGACAGGCTGATGCTTGCTGGCGCCAAGGCGATGGCCGAAGCGATGGTCAAGCTCGAGATGGGCGACCTGCCGCTGACGCCGCAGCCCGAGGACGGCGTGCTCTACGCATCGAAGATCGACAAGGCCGAAACCCGCATCGATTTTTCGCGCGATGCCGCCGATGTCCACAACCACATTCGCGGCCTGGCCCCGTTCCCGGGCGCCTGGTTCGAGCTTGAGCACGGCGGCAAGCCGGAGCGCGTCAAGGTGCTGGGCTCCGAGCGCGCCGAGGGATCGGGCGCAGCCGGTGAGTTGCTGAGCGATGATCTCGTCATTGCCTGCGGCACCGGCGCCGTTAGACTGACCAAGCTGCAGAAAGCCGGCGGCAAGCCGTTGGCCGCCGCCGACTTCCTGCGCGGCACGCCGCTTGCCAAGGGCACGAGGCTCGCCTGATGTTCCGCTACCGCATGATCGTCGAATATGACGGCTCGCAATATGTCGGCTGGCAGCGGCAGGACAATGGTCCCTCGGTGCAGGGCGCGATCGAGAAGGCCATCCTGTCGGCGAGCGGCGACGTCGTCTCGATCCGCGGTGCCGGCCGCACCGATTCCGGCGTGCATGCCATGGGCCAGGTCGTCCATGCCGATCTCTCGAAGGAGTGGTCACCTTTCAAGCTGCAGAACGCGCTGAATGCGCATCTGAGGCTATCAGGCGAACGCGTCGCGATCCTCGATGTCGAGAGTGCCAGCGAATTCTTCGACGCACGCTTCTCGGCGCTACGCCGGCATTATCTTTACCGCATCATCAGCCGCCGCGCGCCGCTGGCACTGGAAGCCGGCAAGGCCTGGTTCGTGGCAAAGACGCTCGATCACGAGGTCATGCACGCCGCCGCCCAGACCTTGGTTGGCAAGCACGATTTCACCACCTTCCGCTCCGCCCATTGCCAGGCGAACAGCCCGATCCGCACGCTCGATCGTCTGGATGTGACGCGATCAGGCGATCTCATCGAAATCCGCGCCACCGCCCAGAGCTTCCTGCACAACCAGATCCGCTCCTTCGCCGGCACGCTGAAGCTCGCGGGCGAAGGGCGCTGGACGCCGGATGATGTCCGCGCGGCGCTGGACGCTAGGGATCGCAAGGCCTGCGGCCCCGTCGCCCCGCCCGACGGTCTTTATTTCATGCAGGTCGATTATCCCGACGTGATCGTCGATCGCAGACAGGAAACGGAAACACCCGATGCCGACGACGATCTATCATAATCCCGCCTGCGGCACCTCGCGCAACACGCTGGCCATGATCCGCCAGTCGGGCGAGGAACCCGTCGTCATCGAATATCTGAAGACCCCGCCAAGCCGCGAGACGCTGGTCGCGCTGATCGCCGAAATGGGCATCTCCGTCCGCGCGCTCTTGAGAGAGAAGGGCACGCCCTACGGCGACCTCGGCCTCGCCGATCCTGCTCTTAGCGACGAGCACCTCCTCGACGCCATGCTCGCCCACCCGATCCTCATCAACCGCCCCATCGTCCAGACCCCTAAAGGCACCCGCCTCTGCCGCCCGTCGGAAGTCGTTCTGGAGATACTGGAGAACCCGATCGGCGTCTTCACCAAGGAAGACGGCGAGGTCGTCGGCAGTCGTTAAACCGGATAAATCCCCAGAAACCGCTGCATGAATTCCGACAGCATCAGCGCCGGCACGAAGAGCACCAGCGTCATCGCGCCGATCAAAAGGCCGTTGCCGTTGAAGATCATTCGCAGGATCCGCGCGATGGCGAAGACCTGGGCCAGCATGAAGGCAAGCAGCAGCAGCGAGACGATGCCGATCGTGCCGGGCAGGAAGAACACCAGCGCCAGCAGCAGGCCGTTGATATAGGAGAGCGGCACGCCCAGCCAGTTGACGCTGACGACGACGGCCGAGAAGCGCTCGCCTTTCTTCATGGCAAGCAGGAGCAAGCCGGCCAGCACCAGCGGTACGAACCAGTTGGCCGCCTCCACCAGGCCTAAGCGAACATAGAAGACCAGGCCGACATCGGTGTGCGGCGGCATCGTGCGCAGGAAGGATTCGCGCCACCAGAGCCAGGAAATCCCCATGGGCGGCAGGCACCAGACGAAGGCCCAGAAGGAGCGGTTGACGCCGCGGTCCGACATGTCGAGAAACCGGAAGCCGGCCGGATCCATTCGGATCAGCAACCAGAGACCGGCCAGATAGTACTGGACTTCCCTAAACCCCGGCATTCTCGAACCAGCGCGCGATGAAGGTTTCATAGACGACCGTCAGCCGCTCGAGGTCATCCACGGCGACGCGTTCGTCGACCATGTGCATGGTCTGCCCAACGAGGCCGAACTCGACGACGGGGCAATAATCCTTGATGAAGCGCGCGTCCGACGTGCCGCCCGTGGTCGACAGCGCCGGCGATTGGCCGGTCACGCTTTCGATGGCCGACGACAGCGAGGCGATCAGCGCGTTGTTACGGGTGAGGAAGACGTGGCTCGGGCGCTCGGCCCAGACGATATCGTATTTGAACGGCGCCCGGCCGGGCCGGAGCACGCCGTCGCTCGCGGCAGCGTCGAGGCGGCGGATGATCTCCTGTTGCAGCGTCTCGGCCGTCCAGGTGTCGTTGAAGCGGATGTTGAAGCTCGCCGTCGCCTTGGCCGGCACGACATTGGTCGCCGGATTGCCGACGTCGACGGTCGTCACTTCGAGATTGGACGGCTGGAAGTTTTCCGTGCCGGCATCGAAGGGTGGGTGCATCAGCGCCTGCGTCAGTTGCAGGATACCGCGCACGGCGTTGTCGGCGAGATGCGGGTAGGCGGCATGGCCCTGCACGCCATGGGCCGTGATCTTGCCCGACAGCGAGCCGCGGCGGCCGATCTTGATCATCTCGCCCAGCGTGTTCGGGTTGGTCGGCTCGCCGACAAGGCAGGCGTCCCAGCGTTCGCCGCGCTCGGCGGCCCATTGCAGCAGCTTGATCGTGCCGTTGACAGCGGGGCCTTCCTCGTCGCCGGTGATCAGGAAGGAGACAGAGCCCTTAGGCGCTCCATGCTTTTCGATATGGCGGGCGATGGCAGCCACGAAACAGGCGACGCCGCCTTTCATGTCGACCGCGCCGCGACCGAACAATTCGCCGCCCGCGATCTCGGCGGCAAAGGGCGGATGCGTCCACGCGCCTTCGTCGCCGACTGGCACGACATCGGTATGGCCGGCAAACATCAAATGCGGGCCGTCATTGCCGAGCCGGGCATAGAGGTTCTCGATATCCGGCGTGCCAGGTTCCGTCGCCTTCACCTTGTCCACCTTGAAGCCGAGCGGCGACAGCATCGCCTCCAGCGCCGAAAGCGCGCCACCCTCGGCGGGCGTAACGGATGGGCAGCGAATCAGGGTCTGGAGATTGGCGACGGGATCGGTAGCGGTCATGACAGTGGAACTATCCGGCGGTAATGGCAAAGAAAAGGCAAGGGAGAGTTGCATCAGGCGAAATGCGCCGTTCGCTTACGGCAGCCTGATATCGGGCAAGCAAGGGTGCGGTGCCGCGCATGAGTTCTGTCATGCGCGGCACCGGATCTGGTCCGAATTAGTCGCGCAGCAGTTCGTTGATGCCGGTCTTCGAGCGGGTCTTCTCATCGACCGTCTTGACGATCACGGCGCAGTAGAGATGCGGCGCGGCAAGGCCGTTCGGCATGGTGGCGTTGCCCGATGGCATCGAGCCCGCGACGACGACCGAGTAAGGCGGTACTTCGCCGTAGAACACTTCGCCGGTGGCGCGGTTGACGATCTTGGTCGACTTGCCGATGTAGACGCCCATGCCGAGAACCGAGCCCTCGCGGATGATGCAGCCTTCGACGACTTCCGAGCGGGCGCCGATGAAGCAATTGTCTTCGATGATGGTCGGGCCGGCCTGCATCGGCTCAAGCACGCCGCCGATGCCGACGCCGCCCGAGAGGTGCACATGCTTGCCGATCTGCGCGCAGGAGCCGACGGTTGCCCAGGTATCGACCATCGTGCCCTCGTCGACGAAGGCGCCGAGATTGACGAAGGACGGCATCAGCACGACGTTCTTGGCGATGTAGGCCGAGCGGCGCACGACGCAGTTCGGCACGGCGCGGAAGCCGGCGGCGCGGTATTCGTTCTCACCCCAGTTCTCGAACTTCGACGGCACCTTGTCCCACCATGTCGAGTTGCCCGAGCCGCCCTTGACGACTTCCATGTCGTTCAGGCGGAAGGAGAGGAGAACGGCCTTCTTCAGCCACTGGTTCACCTTCCACGCACCATCGGCGCCGCGTTCTGCAACGCGCACCTTGCCACCGTCGAGAAGCTCGAGCGCGGTTTCGACCGCGTCGCGTACTTCGCCCTTGGTCGAGGTGTTGACGCTGTCGCGGTTGTCGAAGGCGGCTTCGAGTGTCTTTTCGAGGGCGGAGAGGTCGGTGGCGCTCATGAGAATTCCTTAAACTTCGATCTTTATCGTTGGAGGCGGAGGCCTCCGGGAATTGTGATTGGCGGGATGCGATCTGCTCTATCGCATGCAAGGCTAAAATGGAATGATTTTTCGGGACCGGTTGGCTCCCGATCACTGCTACAAAACGACATACCGGCTGCACTGCCGGCAGGACTGAAAGGCATTGGAATGGCAAAGGCGAAAAACGGCAGACTGCGGCGCAAGGACGGCGTCTGGGATCCGTTGAAATCAAGCGAGACCGACAAGCAGCGCGCCGAAGCCGTGCCGAAAACGCCGCAGACCCTGTCGCCGGCCTATCGCCTTGCCTATGCCGACGAGGACTTCCTGTGCCGCGAGGAGTTGCGGCCCATCCGTCTGCAGCTGGAGCTGATGAAGCCGGAAATGCTGCTCACGGAGCGCGGCATCAAATCGACGGTTGTGATGTTCGGCGGCGCCCGCATTCCTGCCCCCGGCCAGAGCGCCTGGGCGGCCCGAAACGACACGCAACGCGCCAATCTGGAAGCGGCATCCGTCTATTACGACGAGGCGCGCAAGTTCGCCCGCCTGTGCTCGAAATACGCGGCCGGCTTCGATTTCCACGAATATGTCGTCGTCACCGGTGGCGGCCCGGGCGTGATGGAGGCAGGCAACCGGGGGGCGGCCGACGAGGGCGCACCCTCGATCGGCCTCAACATCGTGCTGCCGCACGAGCAGGCGCCGAATGTCTACGTGACGCCGGAGCTCAGCTTCAACTTCCACTACTTCGCCATCCGCAAGATGCATTTCATGGTGCGCGCCAAGGCGATCGCGGTCTTCCCCGGCGGCTTCGGCACGATGGACGAGTTCTTCGAATGCCTGACGCTGATCCAGACCGGCCGCATGGAAAAGATGCCGCTCATCCTCTTCGGCGAAAAATTCTGGAAGAGCATCATCAATTTCGAGGCTTTGGCCGAATTCGGCACGATCGCGCCCGATGACGTCAACCTGATCAGCTTCGTCGACACCGCCGACGCCGCCTGGAAGATCATTCAGGAATTCTACGAACACCCTGAATAGGGTGAGCTCACGGGGCGTCGCCGGCCTTCTTCGGCCGGCCGCCCTTGGCGCCGTTCGCCCGGCTGGCGGCGGCCTTCGCGGGCGAGCGGGATTGCCCGCCACGGCGTTGCGCTTCCATGAAGCTCCTGGTGCCGAACACGCCGTTCATCAAGCCTGAAATCGTGTAGTCGGCATCAAGGCTTTCCCAGTGAAGGCCGGTCTCTCCAAGCAGTTCGACTTCCGCAAGCTCCGCCACTGTCGCCTCTTCCAATCCCTGCAACGCGCGCGCGGGGAAGACAAACGATGCGCCATTGGTGAAATCCAGGATGACGCGCTCCGAAGCGACATCGAAGCGAACCGATGCGGGTATCGGCCGCTCGGCGCGCTCCACTTCCCAGCGTTGCTTTGCCTGCGCGAGTTCGGCGTCGGTGATCTTGTTCGTGACCATGCGTAAAAAAATAACCCAACAACTTGGGTATTTCAATTGCACGAAAAAGCCCGCCGCGATGGTCGCGGCGGGCTCGGATATTGGCGCTTCCCGTTTTTACAGGAATGGACGCTGCGGCATGTCGGCGATCGAGATGACGCCGTCCTTGTTGGTGTCCATCCGCGTGAAGAGCTTGTCGAAGGCGGCCTCTGCTTCCTGCTTGGAAATCTGGCCGTTCTCGTCGGTGTCGATGCGCTGCATGATCAGGAGTTCGCGGATCATGCCTGGGCCGCGCATGCCGTGTCGGCCTGGGCCACGACCGGCTTCGTCCTGCGGCGGTGCCGGCTGGCCTGCGTCCGCGTCAGCTGGCGGCGGGGCGGGCGGGGCTTCGTCATCGGCCGCCATGTCTTCGGCGGGCGCCTTCATCTTGGCCATCTGCGCTTCGTGATATTTGCGGATTTCGCCCGGTGTCAGCGAGCCGTCATTGTTGGTGTCGATCGCCGCGAAGATCGTCTCCATGCCCTTCTGGGCTTCGTCCTTGGAGATCTGTCCGTCCTTGTTCGTGTCGAACTGCTGCAGCATGCGCACGAAGACGACCTCACGCATGATCGGCCCGCGCATTCCGCCGCCCATCATCGCGTGGTGTGGCCTTGGCGGATGCTTGTGCTTGTCGCCGGGCGCGGCAAAACTGCTGCCGGCTGCGGCACCGACAATCAAGACGGAGGAAAGTGCGGCCAGTATCAGCTTGTTCCGAGACATTTGGGTTCCTTTCAGTGTGCAATCTCATTGGGGATCACAGACGAAAAGGTAGGGCGGACAAGCCCGATTACCCAGTTAAACATCGGTAAGCTGGATGAAACTTTCGTAACTTAGCCGGTAATCTTTCCAAGGAAATCAGTGAGATCGTCGGTCACGAAGTCGATGTGGTCGTCCTCGCCGCTGGTCTTTTCCCACCACTCGACAACCGTGTCCTCGAGATTGTTGGGCACCAGCAGAACGGTCTGCATGCCAAGTGCCTTCGGCGCGATCAGGTTACGCGGCAGGTCCTCGAACATCGCAGCCTTCTGCGTCTCGACGCGCTTCAGCTGGGTGAACTTGTCGTATGTCTGCTGCGCCGGCTTGGGCACGAACTCGGCGGCCACGATATCGAAGATGTCGTCGAAATGGTCGAGAATCCCAAGCGCGCCGGCTGCCATCTCCGCATGCTTGACGCTGCCGTTTGTGAAGATGAACTTGCGGCCGGGGAGTGCCTTGATCGCGGCCCCCAGTTCCGGTTGGGCGGTCAGGCTGGAATAATCGATCGCATGCGCCTTCTCGAGGAAGTCGTTGGGATCGACGCCATGGTGGATCATCAGCCCCTGCAGCGTCGTGCCGTGATCGTAATAATACTGCTTCTGCAGCTTGCGCGCCTCTTCCCGCTCCATCTGCAGCAGCGTCGAGACATAGGCCGTCATGTTCTTGTCGATCTGCGCGAACAGATTGACGTGATGCGGATAGAGTGTGTTGTCGAGGTCGAAGACCCACTCTGTCACATGCGAGAAGTCGGAATGGGTGGGCGTGCGATCGATCTTGCTCATCCTTGCCTTATGCCACGCGGCGCCTTCGATTGAAATCCGGAATGCGACCATTCACGCCGGCCGATTGATCGCCTGATGTGATCGCACTAGTTTTCCGGCACACGAAATGAGGAGGCGAAGATGAATCAGGCTGAGAAGGCAAAGGCATTCGGCGCGCTGCACCAGAGGGGCAATCCTGTCGTTCTCTACAATGTGTGGGATGCCGGCACGGCAAAGGCCGTGACCGAGGCCGGCGCCAAGGCGCTGGCGACGGGCAGCTGGTCGGTCGCCGCAGCACAGGGTTATGGCGATGGCGAGAAGATTCCGATGGAAGCGCTGGTCGCAACGACCTGCCAGATCACCGCGGTCAACGATCTGCCGCTCTCCGTCGATTTCGAGGGCGCCTATTCCACCGATCCCTTAGGCGCTGCCGCCAATGTCGAACAGCTGATCGATGCCGGCGCGATCGGTATCAATTTCGAGGATCAGGTTGTTGGCGGCGACGGGCTGCACCCGGTGGAGAAACAGGCCGTCCGCATTCGCGCCATCCGCGAGATGGCGGACCGTCGCGGCATTGCGTTCTTCATCAATGCGCGCACCGACCTGTTTTTGCGCGAAGGTGATCTTTCGAAGCATGGCGGTCTGGTCGAGGAGGCTCTGGAGCGCGGCAAGGCCTATGCTGCAGCCGGGGCGGATGGCTTTTTTGTGCCGTGGCTGATCGATGAGGGCTTGATCGAGAAGGTCTGCGCGGCGTCGCCGCTGCCGGTCAATATCATGATGCGGCCCGGCGCGCCTGATGTGAAGACGCTGGCGAAGCTTGGTGTCAGCCGTGTCAGCTATGGACCGGGACCCTATCGGGCGATGATGGAGAAGCTGAAGGAAGCGGCTGCGGCGGTTTACGGAGCGCTGTGAGGTAGACCCCTCCCCAACCCCTCCCCACAAGGGGGAGGGGCTTGCTGGGCGGACCCTCTCCGGGAAGCCGAAGCCTTTCAACCGATGCTGATGGCATGAAGTGGCACGGAGGGCGCAACGACTTAGCCCCTCCCCCTTGTGGGGAGGGGGTGGGGAGGGGACTTCACCCGTCTGAGAATGAAAAAGACCGCCCTTAAGGAACGATCAGCGTACCCGCGCCACGCTCGGTGAAGATCTCGAGCAGCACGGAATGCGCGGTCTTGCCGTTCAAGATGACGACGCCCTGGACGCCGGCCTTGATCGCGTCGATGCAGGTCTCGACCTTCGGGATCATGCCGCCGGAGATCGTGCCATCGGCGATCAGCTGGTGGGCCTGCGAGACCGAGAGTTCCTTGATCAGGTTGCCCTGCTTGTCGAGAACGCCGGGAACGTCGGTGAGGAACAGCAGACGTGTCGCGTTGAGCGCGCCGGCAATGGCGCCGGCGAATGTGTCGGCGTTGATGTTGTAAGTCGCGCCGTCGCGGCCCGGAGCAACCGGAGCGATGACGGGGATCATTTCCGAGCGGGCCAGAAGGTCGATCAGCGTGCGGTCGACTTCAACCACTTCGCCGACGAAGCCGAGGTCGAGAACGCGCTCGATGTTGCTGTCCGGGTCCTTGATCTTCTTCTGCGCCTTTTCGGCGAAGACCATGTTGCCGTCCTTGCCGCAAAGGCCGATCGCCCATTCGCCCGTCTGGTTGATCAGCGCGACGATTTCCTTGTTGATCGAGCCGGCGAGAACCATTTCGACGATCTCGACGGTCTTGGCGTCGGTGACGCGCAGGCCGCCTTCGAATTTCGATTCGATGCCCATCTTCGTCAGCATGGCGCCGATCTGCGGGCCGCCGCCGTGCACGACGATCGGGTTGACGCCCGACTGCTTCAGAAGCGCGATATCGCTGGCAAAGGCCTTGCCGAGCTCGGGATTGCCCATGGCATGGCCGCCGTATTTCACGACGATCGTCTTGTTTTCGTAACGCTGCATGAAGGGCAGCGCCTGTGCCAGCAGCCGTGCCTGGATTTCGCTTTCGGTCTCGGTCATCGGATACCCCGCAGAAAAATGGTTGCGGCCTTTTATCCCAAGTTTTTGACAGATGGAATAATCAATGACCCGATAGTTCGCGCAATTTGCCCACACGCCGCCGTCTTGCCAAGCGTGAGCGAACACCCATAGTTAGGGAAGGACATTGGGGAAGAGACACGGCATGACGAGCGAGGAAATCGCCGAACTGATCGGCCGGGTTGCAATGCGCGACCGCAAGGCTTTCGTGGCTCTGTACCGTGAAACAAGCCCGAAACTTTTTGCCATCTGCCTGCGTATCTTGAAGGACAAGACGGAGGGGGAGGAAGCATTGCAGGAGGTCTACATCAAGATCTGGCAGCGCGCTTCCGCCTTTGCGATCTCTTCGGGAACACCTTCGTCCTGGCTTGCGGCGATCGCGCGCAACCAGGCGATCGATACCCTGAGAAGCCGCAAGCCGGTAGCCGACGAATTGGACAGTGCCTATGATCTCGCAGACAGCCAACTTGATCCGGAAGCGACAACTGTGATCCGCGATGAAGGAAGGCGGATTGACACCTGCATGGAACAGTTGGAAGCTGATCGTGCGGTGGCGGTCAGACGGGCTTATGTCGAAGGGCTGAGCTATCAGGAACTGGCCGGTGAGTTCGGCGTGCCCCTGAACACGATGCGCACATGGCTGCGGCGCAGCCTATTGAAGCTGAGAGAGTGCCTGGAACGATGACATCGTCCGATCAAAGCAAGGGAGGTCGCTCCCGCGATGAGGTACTCGCCGGTGAGTATGTTCTCGGTGTTCTCTCTTTCCAGGATCGGCGTGTCGTAGAGGACCGCATGCGCGTCGACCGGCAGTTCGCGGCGATCGTTAGCCGCTGGGAGGCAAACCTCTCCACTTTCAACGACGATTATGACGCCGTTACCCCCGGCCAGGAAACCTTCAAGCAGGTCGAAGCCCGCCTGTTCGGCACCCCGCAGCAGGCAGCCGTGCCGGGCAGGGGCGTCTGGAATTCCCTTTTCTTCTGGCGCTGTCTCGCCGCCGTCTCGCTCGTCATCACGTCGGCTGCCCTGTCGCTGACGGTCGCGACGGTATCGCCGCTGAAGCCGACTGTCCCGCCGCTTGTCGCGCAATTGTCGGGACCCGCGAGCCAGGTCAATCTGCTGGCCTCTTATGAGGCGCAGACCGGCCGGATGCGGATCATTCCGGTGGCCGCGGGCAAGCCGGAGGAGAAGTCGCTCGAGCTGTGGCTGTTGCCCGAAGGCGGCACGCCGAAGTCGCTCGGCATCTTCGCGGCGGGAGAGGGCGGCGATGGCGAACTGGTGATCCCGGTCGACATGCGCTCCGCCATCGGCGAGGGCACGAGCTTCGCGGTCAGCCTCGAGCCCTTCGGTGGCTCGCCGACGGGCGCCCCGACCGGCCCCGTGGTTGCAAGCGGCGCCGCGCATCGGCCGTAAGATCGGCTGAAACTTTTTCCAGCCACCTTCCGTAGATCCTCATGTCCCAGCGACGCTGATGCATTCAGCCGGCGACCCGCGAGCGGACGGATGAGGAGAACAGTCATGATCAAGTCCGCACTGCGCACGACAGCCCTTGCAGTCGCCGTATCCGCAATCGCCTTTGCCGCGCAGGCCAAGAACCCGATGGTCGGTGGCGCCGCCATGTATCCGACCAAGAACATCGTCCAGAATGCCATGAAGTCGAAGGATCACACGACGCTGGTCGCCGCCGTCAAGGCAGCCGGTCTGGTCTCGACGCTCGAAGGCAAGGGCCCTTTCACGGTCTTCGCGCCGACCAACGAAGCCTTCGCGGCACTCCCCGCCGGCACCGTCGACACGCTGCTGAAACCTGAGAACAAGGCCAAGCTCACCAAGATCCTCACCTGCCACGTGGTGGCTGCCGATGCCATGGCCAAGACCGTCGCCAAGATGATCAAGGACGATGGCGGCGAGCATGACATCAAGACGGTCGGCGGCTGCGTGCTGAAGGCCAAGGAAGACATGGGCAAGATCACGCTGACCGACGAAAGCGGCGGCGTTGCCCATGTCACGATCGCCGACGTCAAGCAGTCGAACGGCGTTATTCACGTCATCGACAAGGTCTTGCTGCCGAAGATGTAATCTTGAGTTCAGGCAGCAAACGGGGGCGCCCTGTCAACACCACTGGGGCGCCTCCACTTCACTTCCAGTGATCGGCGCCCACGGTGAGCGCGATTGCCTCGCGCAGATCGTCCAGCCCTTCGCTCTTTTCCGAGGAAGTGGCGATGATTCCAGGATAAGCGGCGGGGCGCTTCTTGATCTTCTCGGCCGTCTCGGCGAGCAGCTTCACCACCGCCGGCGGCTTGATCTTGTCGGTCTTGGTCAGCACCACCTGATAGGAGACGGCGGCCTTGTCGAGCAGGTCGAGAACCTCGTCGTCGTTCTTCTTGATGCCGTGGCGGCTGTCGATCAGCACATAGACGCGCTTCAGCGTCGCGCGGCCGCGCAGATAATCGAATACCAGCTTGGTCCAGGCATCGACATGCTCCTTCGGCGCCTTGGCGTAGCCGTAGCCCGGCATGTCGACCAGCGCCATCGGCGGCAGATCGCCGGCCTCGCCGGAATAGCCATCGGGCACGAAATAGTTCAGCTCCTGCGTACGCCCCGGCGTGTTCGAGGTACGCGCCAGGCCATGCTGGCCGACGAGCGCGTTGATCAGCGACGACTTGCCGACATTCGAACGGCCGGCAAAGGCCACCTCGGCCGGCCCTTCCGGCGGCAGGAACTTCAGGGAAGGCACGCCACGGATGAAGATCCAGGGGCGGCCGAAGAGCGGCTTGTCTTTATTGTCGGTCATTCGGCCTTTTCCAGCGCGTCCAATTCCAGTGAACCTATGGCATTCAGGTTTCGGGCGATTTTGTCAACCGGCAGCCCCGATTGTCCTTGGAAGCATCCCGGTGCCACAAAAGAAAAAGCCCCGGCGAACCGGGGCTTTTTGCTATTTCTCTGTCGGCGCCGGCTTTCGCTTGAATAGCCCCTTCAGATTGTCGAAGAGCTCGATCTTCACGCCGTGGCGGCGCATGATCACGCCCTGCTGGATGACTGACAGCGTGTTGTTCCAGGCCCAGTAGATGACCAGACCGGCCGGGAAGCTTGCCAGCATGAAGGTGAAGACCAGCGGCATCCAGTTGAAGATCATCGCCTGCGTCGGATCCGGCGGGGTCGGGTTCATGCGCATCTGCAGGAACATCGTGACGCCCATGATCAGCGGCCAGACGCCGAGATGCAGGAAGGTCGGAGCCGCGAACGGCAGCAGGCCGAACAGGTTGATGAACGAGGTCGGATCGGGCGCCGAAAGGTCCTGGATCCAGCCGAAGAACGGCGCGTGGCGCATCTCGATGGTGATGTAGATCACCTTGTAGAGCGAGAAGAAGATCGGGATCTGCAGCGCGATCGGCCAGCAACCGGCGATCGGGTTGATCTTCTCTTCCTTGTAGAGCGCCATGGTCGCCTGCTGCAGGCCCATGCGGTCGTCGCCGAACTTCGCCTTCAGCTCTTCCATCTTCGGCTGCACGCGCTTCATGTTCGCCATCGAAGCGTACTGCTTGCTGGCGAGCGGGAAGAACAGCGCCTTGACGACGATCGTGGTCATCAGGATGGCGACACCGAAGTTGCCGAAGTAACGGAAGAAGAAGTCCATCAGTTTGAACATCGGCTTCGTCAGGAAGTAGAACCAGCCCCAGTCGATCAGGCGGTCGAAGCGCGGGATCTGGTAGGTAGCCTCATAGCCGTCGATGACGGGAACTTCCTTGGCGCCGGCAAACACGAGGTTCTTCAGTTCGAGCGACTGGCCGGGTGCGACGGTAACGGCGTTCTGCTTGTAGTCGGCCTGGAAGCGCGGCTGGCCATCCGTGAAGTGGCTGAAGCGGGCGTCGTAGGCGGTCGTCTGCGGCGGAATGATCGTCGCGGCCCAATACTTGTCGGTGATGCCGAGCCAGCCGCCGGTCGCCGTTGCCGGCGTCACGGCTTCCTTCTCGACGGAAGCATACTTGCTCTCGATCAGGCCGTCTTCGCCGATCACGCCGATGAAGCCTTCGTGCAGCACGTAGGTCGAGGCGACAGCGGGCTTGTTGTAGCGCGTCACGCGGCCGTAGGAGGAGAGGGCAGCAGGTGCCTGGCCGGCATTGGTGATCTTGTCGGTGATCGTGAACATGTAGCGTTCGTCGACCGAGATCGTGCGGGCGAATGTGATGCCCTTGTCATTGGTGTAGGTCAGCGTGACCGGGGTCTTCTCGGTCAGCTTCGCGCCTTCGGGGGCCGTCCAGAGCGTCGAGGGGCCTGGGACGTTGCCGGTCGCGGCGTCGCCGATATAGCCGAGTTCGGCGAAGTAGCCGTCCTTGGTTTCCGACGGGCTGAACAGCGTGATGATCGGGCTCGAGTCATCCACGGTCTCGTGGTAGCCCTTGAGCTTCAGGTCGTCGAGGCGGCCGCCGGCAAGGTTGATCGAGCCGGAAAGCGCTGCCGTGTCGATGATGACGCGCGGGTTCTTGGCAAGAGCGTCAGCCAGCGACGTGGTCGCGGGCGCCTGGCCGGTCGGAGCAGCGCCATTCGTCTGCGCGCCACCGGCTGCCCCATTGGCCGCCGGTGCTTGCGTCTGCTGCGTCTGCTGGGCTTGTTCGGCCTTGCGCTGCGCTTCGATGCGCGGGTTCATATAAAAGAATTGCCACCCGAGAACGATCAGCACGGAGAGAGCGATCGCAATGAAGTAGTTGCGGTTGTTTTGCATCATACGTTCCTGGGGCGGCCGTCTCCGGACCGCTTGTGTTTCGGCTTCGTCTCGACGCGAGCCGTAAGCTCAGCGGCTAATTGATGGAAGGATGCTTGGAGCACGTCCCTTCGCGCGACAACCACATAGTCGTGTCCGGGCTTCATTGCAAACCCTGCATGCAGCCGTACCGCCTCTTTCAGGCGCCGACGCATGCGGTTTCTTTCAACCGCGTTGCCATGCTTCTTGGTGACGGTGAAGCCGACGCGGGCTTCGGTATCGGGTTCCTTCCTGTCGAGCACCTCGAGAAGGAAGAATCCACCCCTGCGTTTTTCGCCATTGCGAACAGCAAGAAACTGCGGGCGGCTTTTCAGCCGCCCGGCAGTTATTTTGGGATCTTTGGTCGTCGGATCGCCCGTCATCTGATCGGGCACTTCCGGCCTTAGGCCGAAAGACGCTTGCGGCCGCGGCCGCGACGAGCAACGATGACCTTACGGCCGCCCTTGGTAGCCATACGTGCACGGAAACCGTGACGACGCTTGCGAACAAGCTTGGAAGGTTGGTAAGTACGCTTCATTTATTTTAATCACCGCGGAGTGCGGCCCTTCTTGAATTTGCATAATGCAAGGAGCGTTGTTTTTCGAACGGCGGGAGGCTCAAAAAGCCTTATATGACCGGACGTGCGGCGGCTTATACGGACGAAGGTCGCGAAAGTCAATTATCGCAGGGAGAATCCGCTCTGCTCGCCTTTTGAGTGTGAAAATTAGCAGATGCTGTTAATGATTGCGGCATCGGGCCCACATCGCGGCCGCTATCATTTTATTCCGTTTCCGCAGCCCAAACGTGCGCCTATCGAGCCTCTGTGCGTTTTTCGCGCAAAAAATCGCGCCGGCAACCATCGTTCATGGATGATTTTTTATAGTAGCCGGCGAAAATATCGGAAATTCAACATTAATTGTTTTAGCGCAATTTGATCTAACGGCCGGGCATCCAGTTTTCGGCCTCATGTCTTATTGGGGGGATCCTTTGAAAATTCGAGGCAAGATCAACATACTCGTATGCGCCATGTCCTGTGTCGCGCTGGTTATCGGCGCGACCGCACTTTGGGCCGTGCAGCGCTACAACAACAATCTCTCCGCCTATGAGGATGCCGCCAGCCGCGCCTATTCCGGCGAGCGCCTGAATCGCTACGTGACCGCAACCGTCATGGAAGCGCGCGGCATCTATGGCGCTGCCTCGACAAAGGACGCCGCAAGCTTCGCCAAGGGTCTACTCGCCGCACTCGACCAGATCGATGCCACCATTACATCCTGGACGCCGCTGGTTCCCGACAACCAGATGGATGCGTTCAACAAGCTCAAGGCCCGCTCGGCCGAATTCCGCACCTTCCGCGCCGAAACCGCGCGCCTCGGCACCGAGGTCAGCCCGCAGGCGGCCAACGAGCAGGGCAACAACGACGCCAACCGCGCCAACCGCAAGGCCTTCCAGGCCGAGATCGATGCGATCGTCGCCACCGACAAGGCCACGCTCGACGCCGTCAACCAGGAAGTCGAAAGCTTCCGCACCTCGGTCCTCTGGCTGGTTCTCGGCATCACCGGTTTCGGCATCGCTGCCGGCATCGGCATGGGCTTTTATGTCGGCACCATCCATCTCTCGCGCCCGATCAAGAAGGTCACCGAGGCGATCAAGAACGTCGCCGACGGCAACTTCGACACCGATGTTCCTTTCCCCGGCCGCAATGACGAGATCGGCGAAATGGCCGCGGCCGTCGCGGTGTTCAAGGAGAATGGCCTCGCCGTTCGCCGCATGAATGCCCAGGAAGCCGCGATGCGCGCCAAGAGCGACGACCTGCAGTCGAGCATGTCCGTCGTCGTGGCCGCCGCTGCCGCCGGCGATTTTTCGCGCCGGATCGACAAGGATTACCAGGACGACAACCTCAACCAGTTCGCCAGCAACATCAATCAGCTGCTCTCGGGCGTCGATGGTGGCGTCGGCGAAACCCGTCGTGTTATCGCGAGCCTGTCTGAGGGCGATCTGACGCAGACCATGCGCGGCAATTTCCAGGGCGCCTTCGCCGAGCTGCAGAAAAACGTCAACAGCACCTTCGCCACGCTGCAATCGACCATGCGCGAGGTGCGCGAGACCGCCGAGGGCTTCCACGGCAACACCAACGAGCTGCGCGCCGCCAGCGACGACCTCTCCAAGCGCACGGAACAGCAGGCGGCTGCGCTTGAGGAAACCTCGGCCGCGCTGGACGAGATCACCGCCGTCGTCAACAACTCGACCGACCGCGCCCAGGAAGCCAGCGTCATGGTCTCCGAGGCCAAGGACGATGCCGGCAAGTCGGGCGTTGTCGTTCGCAACGCCGTCGATGCCATGGGCCGCATCGAGCAGGCGTCGCGCGAAATCAGCCAGATCATCAACGTCATCGACGAGATCGCCTTCCAGACCAACCTGCTGGCGCTCAACGCCGGTGTCGAGGCCGCGCGCGCCGGCGAAGCGGGCAAGGGCTTTGCCGTCGTCGCACAGGAAGTCCGTGAACTTGCGCAGCGTTCGGCAACGGCCGCCAAGGATATCAAGGGCCTGATCACCAAGTCCGGCAGCGAAGTCCAGATTGGCGTCAAGCTGGTGCAGGAAACCGGCGAGGCCCTCTCGCAGATTGAGCGTCGCGTCAACGCCATCAACGACCACATCCACTCGATCGCCACGGCCGCCAAGGAGCAGTCGACCGGTCTCAAGGAGGTCAACACCGCCGTCAACCAGATGGACCAGGTCACGCAGCAGAATGCCGCCATGGTCGAGGAAACCTCGGCGGCGACCCACAAGCTGTCGTCGGAAGCAGACAGCCTCGTGCGCCTGATCTCCCGCTTCAAGGTGTCGAACGCGCAGCATGCCGCGCCCGTGGCCGTCGCACGCTACGAGGAGCACCGCCCGGTTGCCTCGCCTGCCCGCCGCGCGATCGGAAGCGTTGCCCGTGCCTTCAACGGCAACGCCGCGGTCGACCAGAGCTGGGAAGAGTTCTGATCTCTCGGTCTGTAATATAATTAAGAGCGCCGCCTTCGGGCGGCGTTCGCGTTTCGGCATTATGTCGCACCGCTCGCAAAGATTTGAAAGCGACGCGGTTTCGTCTAATATAGAGATTGAATCCGTGGCGCGTGGCGCCGATTGGACGAGAAGCGATGCCCGCCCCTGATCAAGGCCAAACTGTTCCCGAAGCACTCACGACGGCGACCGACGCCGCCCGGCCCGCTGGCATGTTCGGCGGCATCTCCGGCAAGCTCCTGTGGCTGACCGTTGTCTGCATCATGCTCGCAGAAGTGCTGATTTTCTTTCCCTCGGTGGCCTCCATGCGCCTTCGCTGGCTGGACGAGCGGCTGAACGCCGCCGCCGCCGCAGCCATCGCTATCGATGGCCTGCAGCCGGTGGAACTGCCGCGCGACCTGCAGCGGCAGACATTGGAAGCGACGGGCACCAAGGCGATCGTGCTGCGCAAGGATGGCACCTCGCGCCTGCTCGCCACCTGGGACATGCCGGCATCCGTCGATGCACAATATGATCTGACCAGCGTGCCGGCCGTTACCGCCATGCGCGATGCGCTCGACACGCTCGTCTTCGGCGGCGACCGGATGATCCGCGTCTACGGGCCGGTGCAGGACACCAATATCGGTGTCGAGGTGCTGATGAAGGACAAGCATCTGCGCAATGCGATGCTGCTCTATTCCCGCAACGTCTTCCTGCTGTCGATCCTGATCTCGCTCTTTACCGCCACACTCGTCTTCTTCGCGATCAACCGCATTCTCATCCGGCCGATCCGCCGATTGACGGGCAGCATGCAGCAGTTTTCCGCCGATCCCGAAAATCCGCAGCATGTCTTCGTCGGCGATGGCGGGCGCGACGAGCTGGCGATCGCCGGCCGCCACCTGACCGCCATGCAGCTGCAGCTGCAAAAGACGCTAAAACAGCAGAGCAACCTCGCGGCCCTCGGCCTTGCCGTCTCCAAGATCAACCACGACATGCGCAACATCCTCGCCTCCGCGCAGCTGATGTCCGACCGTCTGGTTGATGTCGACGACCCCATGGTGAAGCGCTTTGCTCCGAAGCTGCTGCGCACCATCGACCGCGCCGTCGGCTACACGACCGAAGTTCTCTCCTACGGCCAGGCCAGCGAATCGGCCCCCCGCCGCCGGCTTGTGAGGGTGACGACGCTGGTCGAGGATGTCAGGGACATGCTGGCGATCGATCCGCAGAGCGACGTGGAGTTCGTCGAGCAGATCAACGCCGATCTCGAAGTGGATGCCGACAACGAACAGCTGTTCCGCGTCATCCACAATCTCTGCCGCAACGCTTTGCAGGCGCTGACCTCAAACAACGCAGGCGCAAGCCCACGGCGCATCACCGTGTCGGCCCACCGCATCGGCAGCGTCGTCAGCATCACCGTCGACGACACCGGCCCCGGCATGCCGCAGAAGGCCCGCCAGAACCTCTTCACCGCGTTTCGCGGCTCCGCCCGCTCCGGCGGTACGGGGCTCGGTCTGGCGATCGCCCGC
Source organism: Rhizobium sp. FG113 (assembly GCF_057809895.1). Lineage (NCBI taxonomy): Bacteria > Pseudomonadati > Pseudomonadota > Alphaproteobacteria > Hyphomicrobiales > Rhizobiaceae > Rhizobium > Rhizobium sp. FG113. The sequence goes on from NZ_JBMDKV010000002.1 coordinate 466,064, forward strand.
GAACTGGTGCTCGCCCACGGCGGCACGATCGCGCTTGTGGAAAAACCATCGATCGGCACCCAGTTCCGCATCGAAATCCCCGATCGCCCTGTGTCGCTGGACGATTATCGCGGCCGCAGCCTCTTGGAAAAGTGACGCAATCCCGCGATCCCCAGGCCTTGAGAAGAAAGACGTCACTTTTTTTACAAACCCTATTGCATTCATCCAGATGACCCTTTAGAGAACCGCTCACGCCAGCGGGACACACCGCTGCAGACGCACCCGTAGCTCAGCTGGATAGAGCACCAGACTACGAATCTGGGGGTCAGGAGTTCGAATCTCTTCGGGTGCGCCACTTCTCTTTTCTCACGAAAATTTAGCCTGAGACCTCACGTGGGGTCGAATTCTGCTCGTCTAAATTTTTAAAGCCGATCTCCGCGATTCCCATCCTCTGCGAGTCGTGAGACACTTCCCCGGTACGAAATCCATACGATCACCAGAGCGTCGCACAGGCCGGCATTTCCTCACGGAAGCAGGGCAGGTGTGTCCGCGCATTCGTTGCGAGGTCAGGCCGATGGACTCAGATTTCTATGCGCAGCTAGCCACTGACGTTCTGACGAACCGCTCTCGTCATGTGGGGACATCTCTGCGAGATCGATTCGAGCGGGACCGGTGTGCGTCGGATGCGGCCTGCTATGCGCTTGCGGCCGCCGGTCTGATCGATTTCGATGAACTCACCACCCGCATGTTTGCGCAGGAGCGCGCGTTGCTTGATCGGCACGGGTTCCAACCTTGATGGCCCGCCGCAAGAAGAAGCGGGAAGCCCCTTTCACCCTGGAGATCGCCATGCTGCATTTGTCGGGCCTCGATTGGATCGAGACCTTCGAATATGTCTCGCGACGGCACGGGATCGGCATGACCAGCAGCGATATCAAGGTCTTTGCCGTGGCCGCCGAATATAGCTACGAGCTCGAGCTTATAGAGGCCGTCCGCAAAGGGTGGATCTATGTCTGAGGGGCGTGCCGAGTGCGCCTAACTATTCGTCCTAGCGCCGCCGACCAACCGACGAAATCAGATACCCCACGGCGAACGTCATCGCGGCTACGGCGAATCCGGTGCTGATGACACCGGCGGGCGTGATCCTGGCGCTGCCTTGCAGCGTGATGTGCTTTCCGACGCGCAGGTCGAAGACCGATTTCATCTCCTCCGGGTGAGTGGGGACGTCTTGTGCGCGTTCGTCCTGAAGAGCTGACACTGTCTAATCCTCCATCTTGATGTTGGCGCCTGCGCAATGCGGGCGTCGCGCTAGCTTGGCACAATGTTGCCAGACGATTGTCTCGGCAAGATGCCTTTTGGGGCAGGACATGCCGTGGCCGTGGGCCGGAGAGATTGAATGCTGAGCAATATGGTTCGTGGAATGGTGTTTCTGGCGTCGGTGGCGGCCCTGGCCGGTTGCGTCGATCATGCCAACGGCCCGATGCTGACGCCTGTCAACACGCTCGACCCGCCGCTCAATCCGCCCGGCATCGCCCACAACATCTGCGTCGCCGACGGCAACGTCATGTATAATGAGGCGCGCAAGCAATACGAGGCGCGGGCGCAGATGTCGCGCTATGCGATCGATCCCGCCAATGAAGAAGCGCAGGCGAGGGCGGCCGCGCGCCGTCAATATGTCACCTGCATCTCCAGCCAGGGCTATCGCGCCGTCTACGACCAGTAGCGCCAGGCCGACGTCACGCAGTGAGCATAAGCGACATCACGCCCTAACGCGTAGTCGGGATCACGCGCAATCGCCTGTGATCACGACTGTTGGAGCGCGCGTGCAGGCGCGGAACTTTGCAAGCTGAGACGGCATTTTCTTCATGTGAATCCTGAAGGAGGGTTTATCATGAAAATCTCCCGTTACATCCCGTCCGTCCTGTCGCTCGGCGTCATCGCCGCACTGTCGGCCGCGGTGCCTGTTCAGGCAGCACCTGCCGACCAGTCCATGCCGCAGGCTTCGGTCATTCAGGTGGCGCAGACCCAGCCGGGCTATTGGCACGGCTATCATGGCTCGCGCACCGAGCGGCCCGGCACCCGCCGCCACGACGGCTACTGGTATCCTGACGCCGCCTTCGGCGTCGATCGCCAGACCACCGGCTCGATCGGCGAGCGTCCGATGCAGCCGCAGATGCAGCAAATGCACAGGCAGGCCTATTGCCAGGGCACCTTCGGCGGCACCAATGGCGACGGCTCCATGCCATGCGGCAACGAGTGGTGAGTCAGTCTCGAAGGCGACGGCACAGGCCGCCGCCTTCGGCCCTCGACGGCTGAATTGCTTATATCTTGATAGATTTGATGAAATGATGTGCATAAAGTGAATGGGAATAGCGGCTTAAAGGGTCGCGTTATGCGTTCGGCGCATTGCTGCGTTGCGGTATTCCCCCTATTCCTGATCGAAACGATGGGCTATCTATCCCCTCGAAGGCAGCGCACTCCTCCTCCCAGCGCTCCTTCATCGGACTGACAACACTCCTCCTCCCAGTTGTCAGTCAGGATCAAGAGCCCGGTGCACCTCCTCCCGCACCGGGCTCTTTTCCATTCTGGCCTCCCCATCTTCTTCGCATCCTTTACCCGCATTTTTTCGGTGTGCGGCTGCATCGTCATGTCCAACGCAATGTGATGTCGCGGCGGCGGCACAGCCGAAAATTCAGATGGAAGTTGCCCCTGTTCTGATATATCACAGTGCGGTCGGTGGTGTGGTCCGCCGCGCGAATGGGCGGTGAGGGATGAACGAGAAGAAGCAGACGGTCGCGGTTGTCGGCGCAGGTGTCATCGGTGCGGCGATCGCGCTCGAATTGCAGCGTCGCGGCCTGCAGGTCACGCTGATCGACAAGGGCGAGCCCGGTCGCGGCACCTCTTATGGCAACATGGCCAGCATCGCGCTCGATTTCGCCGCCGGCTCCGGCCCCAATACCTGGCGCAAGATCCCCCGCTGGCTGCTCGATCCCGAAGGTCCCGTCTGGCTGCGTCCCGCCTACGCCTTGAAGATGGCGCCATGGTTCCTGCGCTTCATCGCTGCCGGTAGGCCCTCGCGGCTGCGTGACATCGAGGATGCGGGCATGAGCCTGTCGAACCCCGCTCTGGCCGATTTCCGCGCCATGCTGGATACGATCGCAGCCCCTGAGCTGATGACCGACGAAGGCTGCCTGGCGATCTACGAGACCGAGGCGGAATTCGCAGGCGATCGCGGCCACATCGATTTCATGCGCCGCTACGGCTTCGATTTCGACGTGCTCGAGGGTGCTGCCATCCGCGATCTGGAGCCCTCGCTCTCGCCTTCGATCGCCAAGGCGGTCCTGCTGCCCGACAACAAGACCATCCGCGATCCCTATCGCCTGGTGGTCAAGCTCGCCAACGCCGCCCGCGAACGCGGCGCGACCTTTGTGTCCGGCGCGGTGCGCACCGTCGAGAAGAACGCCGACGGCACCTCCGTTGTCATTCTCGAAAGCGGCGAGCCTATCGCGGCCGATTTCGTCGTGCTGGCGGCGGGCGTCCACACCCGGTTCCTGGCGGAAAAGCTCGGTGAGCCGATCCCGCTCGAGACCGAGCGCGGCTATCACACCCAGATCATGCAGCCCGGCGTCTCCATGCGCTATTCGGTGATCTGGCCGCACCGCGCCTTCATGATCACGCCGACGGCCGGCGGTATCCGCGTCGGCGGCAATGTCGAGCTGGCGGGGCTGGATGCCGCGCCCGATTTCCGCCGCGCCCGCGTCCTCGTTCGCCATGCCCAGCGCGCCGTGCCGGGCCTTGAGGTCAAGGACGCCAGCGAGTGGATGGGCCATCGCCCGGCGCTGCCCGATACGATCCCGATCATCTCGCCCTCTTCGAAAATGCGCGGCGTCTGGTACGCGACCGGTCACGGACATCTCGGCCTCACCTATTCGGCCACCACGGCCCAGCTGATCGCGGATATGGTGACGGGGGGCAAACCCGCCGTCGACATGACGCCGTTCCGCATTGACCGCTATTGAGACATAACAGAGTGCCGGCGGCGACGAGGTCGCTCTGCCGGCAAGGATGATGGGAGACACCAATGAGATGGAAGCGCACGATCCAGCTTCTGGATGTCCATGCCGAAGGTGAGATCGGAAAGGTCGCGATCGGCGGCGTTCCGAAGATCCCGGGCAACACGGTTGCCGAGCAGCTGCATTGGCTCAACACCGATCCGAAGGGCCAGGAGCTTCGCCGCTTCCTGTGCCTGGAGCCGCGCGGCGCGCCGATCGGCTCCGTCAATCTGCTGCTGCCGCCCAAGCATCCGGATGCCGATGCCGCCTTCATCATCCTGCAGCCCGATCAGGCGCATGCAAGCTCCGGCTCGAACTCGATCTGCGTCACCACGGCGCTGCTCGAATCCGGCATCGTCGAGATGCACGAGCCGGAAACGGTAGTCACGCTGGAAACGGCGGCCGGCCTCGTCAAGGCGACCGCCACCTGCCGCGATGGCCGCTGCGAGAAGGTCAAACTGACAATGGTGCCGTCCTTCGTGCACGAGCTTGATGTCTCGCTGGAGACCGAGCAGTGGGGCACCATCAAGCTCGACCTCTGCTATGGCGGCATCTTTTACGCGCTCGTCGATGTCGGCCAGATCGGCTTGACGATCGCCAAGTCCAATGCCGCCGCCCTCGTCAGCGCCGGCATGGTGATCAAGGAAAAGATCAACCGCGAGATTGAGGTGGTGCATCCGGAAATCCCGGCGATCTCCGGCGTCGCCTATGTGATGTTCCGCGATCTCGAAGCCGATGGCACGGTGCGCACCTGCACCACCATGTGGCCGGGCCGCGCCGATCGCTCGCCCTGCGGCACCGGCAACTCCGCCAACCTCGCGACGCTGCATGCGCGCGGCAAGGCCAAGGTCGGCGATGTCTTCAAGTCGCGCTCGATCATCGATTCCGAATTCGAGGTCGGGCTTCTGGCCGAGACCACCGTCGCCGGCCGCCCCGCCGTCATCCCGACGATCACGGGGCGCGGCTTCACCTTCGGCCTGTCGCAGGTGGCGCTCGATCCCTTCGATCCACACCCCGGCGGCTTCGCGCTGACGGATGTCTGGGGGCCGCTCGCCGGCGAAATCTGATCGCCGGCTGATCCTTTAGTAGGGAAACGGGTCGACCTGAGCCTTGCTCTTGTCGCCCGGCTTGCCCGGATGAATCACGCCCTTGCGCAGGATGATATTGCCGTAAAGGCGCGGCTCGCTGGTCTGGATCAGCGCATGCGCCGCCTTCACCCTGTTGTAGAAATCCGGCCCCACCAGAGGCACGACCTGCCGGTGCGGCTCGTAATGCGCGCAGCAGTCGATCATCTCCTCATGAACGGGGTCGAGCTTGTCTCGCTCGCCTTTCACGGTGGCGCGGAAGATCGCCTCCGGTACGAACTCGTCGATCGGCAACACGCTCAACACGGCATCGAGCACGGGGATGATGCCGTGCCCATCGAGCCGGATCAGCCGACGCGCATCTTCGAGGCCCGGATAGTTGCCATCGACGATGGCGATCTCGTCGCCATGGCCCATGGCGCGCAGCGTCGAGAGCAGCTCGGGGCTCAGGATCGGGTTAAGTCCCTTCAGCATTCTCCACCTCCTTGAAGAGCACGTTCTGGTCCGTGAGATAGCGGGCGAAGATCGGCAGGCTTGCACCGCCGATGGCGCGCGCATGCGCCCCCACCGCCCCCTCGCTGATATCGGGCATCACGACGCCCTGCAGGTCGAGCCTGTCCGCTTCGTAGATCGTCGCCTGCACGATCCGCTCGCGGACCCAGCCCGGAAAGCCGCCATCGATGACGGCGGCGCTGAAATCGATGATGGAGGCGGCCGCGACGATGCCCTGCGCCAGGGCCTTGGCGGTGTCCTGGATCCACAACTCAAGCGGCTCGCCGAAATCGATCCAGTCGTCGGCCGAATACCAGAGCGGCTCCGGATCGATGCCACGCTCGCGCAGCATGTTTTCGAGCACGAAGATCGAGGCGACCTCGAGCAACTGCAGCGTCTCGCCATTCTTGCCGCGCACAGGTAGGGGACCGATCGCGCCGGCCGTGCCGGTGCGGCCGGAAAAGATCGCCGAGTTCAAGACGATGCCGCCGCCGATGAAGGAGCCGATGAAGAAATAGACGAAATCGGGATGTTGCGGGCCGATGCCGAAGACGAGTTCCGCGCCACAGGCGCTGGTCGCGTCGTTCTGCAGGTAGACGGGGTAGGGGAGGCTCGCCGCCACCTCGGCATGCAGGTCGTAATCGCGCCAGACGTCCATCGCGCCTTTGGGCGAGCCCACTTCCTCTTCCCAGTTCCACAATTCGAACGGTGCCGCGATGCCGACGCCGGCGATCCGGCTGCGTTCGTCATCACTGAGCCGGCTTTCCAGCTCCTGTATGCCGGACACGATGAAGTCGAGAAACAGGTCGGGCAGGGGGTAGGCGTAGGTGACATGCAGCTGCATGCGGATCTTGCCGACGAAATCCATCAGCACCAGATCGGCGCTGCGTCGTCCCATCTTCACGCCGAAGGAATAGACGGCATCGGGATTGAGCCGCATCGGCACCGAGGGCTGGCCCACGCGTCCACGGATCGGCTCGCCGCGCGAAAGCAGCCCTTCCTTTTCAAGCACGCGCATGATCACGGACACGGTTTGCGCCGAAAGGCCCGTGCGGCGCGCGATATCGGCCTTCGACTGGGCACCATGCAGGCGCACCAGCGAAAGCACCAATCTTTCATTGTATGCGCGAACCCGAACCTGGTTCGCACCGCCTGCCGGACTGACGCCTGGCAGCTGGGCCGGCAAGTGAACCGGACCTCTCATCGACGACATTGGCCATTCCTCCCTTGATCGGCCTATGCGTTATTTTCGCCGAGCATGCCACAAGGAATTAATAATTCAATTGGATTTATTTATTGACAAGCCAAATTCTTTCGCCCTTAATTAGCACCGTAAACAGCACGAAACGGCTTGGAGGAAGCCATCGGCGGTATTCGAAGGCGGTGTTCGTGCTTTAAAATTCCGGCCAGCCATGGGGCGGTCCGGCTACACTCTGGGAGGAGTAAATGAAGAAATCAGTGCTTTCCGCAGCGCTCGCCGCGCTGGCCCTCGGCGTCGCCTTCTCGGCGCCCGCAAAGGCTGCGGATGTCTCCGCCTGCCTGATCACCAAGACCGACACCAACCCCTTCTTCGTCAAGATGAAGGAAGGCGCGACCGCCAAGGCCAAGGAACTCGGCGTCAACCTGAAGTCCTATGCCGGCAAGATCGATGGTGACTCTGAAAGCCAGGTAGCCGCGATCGAGACCTGCATCGCCGACGGCGCCAAGGGTATCCTGATTGCCGCTTCCGACACCAAGGGCATCGTGCCGAACGTGAAGAAGGCCCGCGACGCCGGCCTGCTTGTCATCGCGCTCGACACCCCGCTTGAGCCGATCGACAGCGCCGACATGACCTTTGCCACCGACAACCTGCTCGCCGGCAAGCTTATCGGCCAGTGGGCCAAGGAAACGCTGGGCGACAAGGCCGCGGACGCCAAGGTTGCTTTCCTCGACCTGACGCCGTCGCAGCCGTCGGTCGACGTGCTCCGCGACCAGGGCTTCATGATGGGCTTCGGCATCGACCCGAAGGACCCGAACAAGATCGGCGACGAGGATGACAAGCGCATCGTCGGCCACGACATCACCAACGGCAACGAAGAAGGCGGCCGTACCGCGATGGAAAACCTTCTCCAGAAGGATCCGACCATCAACGTCGTCCACACCATCAACGAACCGGCTGCAGCCGGCGCCTATGAAGCGCTGAAGGCTGTCGGTCGTGAGAAGGACGTGCTGATCGTCTCCGTCGACGGCGGTTGCCCTGGTGTCAAGAACGTTGCTGATGGCGTCATCGGTGCCACCTCGCAGCAGTATCCGCTGCAGATGGCGGCGCTTGGCATCGAGGCGATCAAGAAGTTCGCCGACAGCGGCGAAAAGCCGAAGCCGACCGAAGGCAAGAACTTCTTCGATACCGGCGTGACGCTCGTCACCGACAAGCCGGTCTCTGGCGTCAAGTCGATCGACACCAAGGAAGGCCTTGGCAAGTGCTGGGGCTGATGCCCTGACCGCCTGACAACGAAAGCGGGGATGCGCCAAGCGCGTCCCCGCACCCTGCTCATCTTTGACAGCGCACCGAATTGAGTGCAGCCTACCCACGTCTCGCCTGCATCGGCGGGATGCCCTTCGGGAGTGGGGCCACGCGGAGGATTTCCATGAGCGAGCCGACAACAGCCGCACCGCATCACGATTACGAAAAAGTCCTCAAGGACAGTTCGACCGACGTCGCCTCGTTCGACACGGACGACAAGAGTTTTCTTCAGAAATTCCGGCATTTCCTGCATTCGAGCCCATCGGCGGTATCGCTGATCGTGCTCGTGCTGTCGCTGGTCATCTTCGGCGCCTTGTTGGGCACCAAGTTCTTCTCCGCCTTCTCGCTGACGCTCATCCTTCAGCAGGTGGCGATCACAGGCATCGTCGGCGCCGCGCAGACGCTGGTCATCATGACGGCCGGTATCGATCTCTCGGTCGGCGCCATCATGGTGCTGTCCTCGGTCGTCATGGGCCAGTTTGTCTTCCGCTACGGCCTTCCGGTCGAGCTCGCCATCCTCTGCGGCTTTGCCGTCGGTGCGATCTGCGGCTTCATCAATGGCTGGCTCGTCGCCCGCATGAAGCTGCCGCCCTTCATCGTCACGCTCGGCATGTGGCAGATCGTTCTGGCGACGAACTTCCTCTATTCCGCCAACGAGACGATCCGCGCCCAGGAAATCGAAACCACGGCGCCGCTGCTGCAGCTCTTCGGTGACACCTTCCGCATCGGCGGCGCGGTCTTCACCTATGGCGTCATCGCCATGGTGCTGCTGGTGGCCTTCCTCTGGTATGTGCTCAACCACACGCCCTGGGGCCGCCATCTCTATGCCGTCGGTGACGATCCGGAGGCGGCCGAACTGTCGGGTGTCAACGTCAAGCGCATGCTGATCTCGGTCTATGTGCTCTCAGGCATCATTTGCGCGCTCGCCGGCTGGGCCCTTATCGGCCGCATCGGCTCGGTATCGCCCACCGCCGGCCAGTTCGCCAACATCGAAAGCATCACCGCGGTGGTGATCGGCGGCATCTCGCTCTTCGGCGGCCGCGGCTCCGTGCTCGGCATGATGTTCGGCGCGCTCATCGTCGGCGTCTTCTCGCTCGGTCTGCGCCTGCTCGGCACGGACGTGCAATGGACCTACCTCTTGATCGGCGTCCTCATCATCGTCGCCGTCGCAATCGACCAGTGGATCAGAAAGGCAGCAGGCTGATGGCTACCGAACCCCTTCTCATGGCGCGTGGTCTCGTCAAGCGCTACGGCCGCGTTACCGCCCTCGATCATGCCGACTTCGATCTCTACCCGGGCGAAATCCTGGCGGTGATCGGCGATAACGGCGCCGGCAAGTCCTCGCTCATTAAGGCGATTTCCGGCGCCATCCGCCCCGATGAAGGCGAGATCCGCCTCGAGGGCCAGCCGATCAACTTCCATTCGCCGATGGAAGCCAGAAAGGCCGGCATCGAGACCGTCTACCAGAACCTTGCCCTGTCGCCGGCGCTGTCGATTGCCGACAACATGTTCCTCGGCCGCGAAATCCGCAAACCGGGCTTCATGGGCAAGGTCATGCGCAAGCTCGATCATTCGGCGATGGAAAAGATGGCGCGGCAGAAGCTCACCGAGCTTGGCCTGATGACCATCCAGAACATCAACCAGGCGGTCGAGACCCTCTCCGGCGGTCAGCGCCAGGGTGTGGCGGTTGCCCGTGCGGCTGCCTTCGGCTCCAAGGTCATCATCCTCGACGAACCGACGGCGGCCTTGGGCGTCAAGGAGAGCCGGCGCGTGCTGGAACTCATCCTCGACGTCCGCTCTCGCGGCATCCCGATCGTGCTGATCTCGCACAACATGCCGCATGTCTTCGAGGTGGCCGATCGCATTCACATCCACCGCCTCGGGCGTCGCTTGACGGTGATCAATCCGAAGGAATACACAATGTCGGATGCCGTCGCCTTCATGACCGGCGCCAAGTCAGTTCCTACGGAGCCAGTTGCCGCATGACGATGACGATCGAGGATATCGCCGGCGAGGTTCTTGCCCGCGCCGGCGACGCGAAGCGCTTTCTGATCGCCATCGCCGGCCCGCCCGGCGCCGGCAAATCCACCATGGCAGACCACATCGCCGACGCCTTGCGCGCCGGCGGCGAAACGGCCGCGGTCTTGCCAATGGACGGCTTCCACATGGACAATGCCATCCTGATCGAGCGCGGCCAGCTTGCCCGCAAGGGCATCCCCGAGACCTTCGACGTGCGCGGCTTCCTCGATATCATCCGCGCCGTTCGCCTGGCCGATCAGGAAGTGCTTGTACCGGTGTTCGATCGCTCGCGTGAGCTCGCCATCGCCTCGGCGCGTCCCATCGGCCCGGAGCATCGCTTCATCATCGTCGAGGGCAACTATCTGCTCTTCAGCCTCGGTAAGTGGGCGGAGCTCGAAGGCGTGTTCGATTACTCGATCATGCTCGCCCCACCGATCGAGGTTCTGGAAGAGCGGCTGTGGGCGCGCTGGCGCGGCTACAAGCTCAGCGAGGAAGAGTCTGCTCGCAAGGTCTATGAGAACGATCTTCCGAACGGTCGCCTCATTCTCGGCAATCGCCGACGCGCCGACGTCACGCTCGAGATCGCCTGATCTCGAATTGCCCGGCTGCGACGGGCAAACCATTTGCCATCCCCCATGCTTGGATGTAATTCCCAAGGCTGAGCCCTAAAGCGCAGCCTTGCCGGAGTTACAGTCATGCAATCGATCACCATCCGCCGCCCCGATGATTGGCATCTTCACCTGCGTGATGGCGCCATGCTGGAAGGCGTGATCGCCGATTCAAGCCGCGACTTCGCCCGCGCCATCATCATGCCGAACCTCGTGCCCCCGGTCGTCACGACAGCGGATGCCGAGGCCTATCGCGGCCGCATCATGGCCGCACTGCCGAAGGGCGACCGCTTCGAGCCGCTGATGACGCTTTATCTGACCGAGCACACCGATCCGGATGATGTGGAGAAGGGCAAGGCCAGCGGCCTGATCACCGCCGTCAAGCTCTACCCCGCCGGCGCCACCACCAATTCGCATGGCGGCGTACGCGATATCGACAAGGCCATGCCGGTGCTGGAGCGTATGGCCAAGATCGGCCTGCCGCTCTGCGTCCATGGCGAAGTCACGACGTCGGACGTCGATATCTTCGACCGCGAAGCCGTCTTCATCGAAACCGTGCTTGATCCGTTGCGCAAGCGCCTGCCGGAGCTGAAGGTGACGATGGAACACGTCACCACCAAGGACGGCATCGATTACATCAAGTCGGCCGAGCGCAATCTCGCCGGCTCGATCACCACCCACCATCTGATCATCAACCGCAACGCCATCCTCGTCGGCGGCATTCGCCCGCACTATTACTGCCTGCCGGTCGCCAAGCGCGAACACCACCGTGTGGCGCTGCGCCAGGCAGCCACCAGCGGCGACGCCCGCTTCTTCCTCGGCACCGATTCCGCGCCGCATGTCGACCCGCTGAAGGAGTGCGGCTGCGGCTGCGCCGGCATCTATACGTCGATCAACACGATGAGCTGCCTTGCGCATGTCTTCGAGCAGGACAACGCCCTCGACAAACTGGAGGCCTTCTCCTCGCTGAACGGTCCGGCCTGGTACGGCCTTCCGATAAACGAGGAAGTAATAACGCTGGTGAAGCGCGCCGAACCCGTGTCGTTCCCGGCCAAGATCGAGACCGGAGCCGGTCCGGTCACGGTATTCGACCCCATGTTCCCGCTTCATTGGGATATCGAGCGCTAACGGCGCTCGTAAACCCATCATTTTTTACTGGAAGGAGAATGCATATCCGCGGGGATATGTTATTGCGCTAACATCTAAGCTTTAAATACATGTTTTTTTAACGAAATTGATAACACATTCGCTGTCGGGCGAATTCCATTTTCTGAAAACGAAAGCGCGGCAGAAGCCACGAAGTTCAAAGCATGACGCTTGACTATAATTCATTGCTGACCGCGTTGGCGGTCTCGGCGACTTGTCTCGCCATTACTTTATTGGCGAGCTGGATTGCCCGGCGGACCGAAACATTTCTGCTGGCCTGCGGCGTCGGCCTGATCCTGATCGTCAGCGGCATTGTTGCGTATGGAATCTATGTCGACACGCCTGATGCAATCGTCGGCACCATCTGTTTTGCACTTCTGTTCCCCGGCTTCGCGACGGTATGGGGCGCCGGCTTTCAGTTCCGGACAGGGGCATTGCCGCACGCGCGCATCGCGGCCTTCGGTGCTCTGGCGGCGGTGGCGACCTCGGTGCCGATATTGCTCGGCTATGACGGCCTGTCCTTCATCATTGACAATATCGCCATCGCCTCCTTCCTGTTCGCCACGGCCTACCAATACTGGCGGGCACGCGCCGAAGCGATCGTCCCGCTGACGGGGATCACCAGCCTCTACTGCCTGACCGCCTTCTCCTTCGTGCTTTGCGCCGCCGTCCTGATCTATCAGGGCAAGCTTGTGCTGGGTGCGGCACCCGACAACTGGTCGGAGGATTTGAGCCTCGCCGTCTGCATCGCCAGCATGACCGGCATCGGCGCGCTGTCTCTGGCGCTGCACCAATGGCGCATGGCCGCCCGCCACCGCATCGACGCGGCAACCGATCCGCTGACCGGCCTGCTCAATCGCCGTGCCCTGTTCGATCGCCACGGCGCCGGCGTCATGGGGCCGACCACGGCTGTGCTGGTCTTCGACATTGACCACTTCAAATCGATCAACGACAACTTCGGTCACACAGTCGGCGATCGCGTGCTGAAGGTCTTCGCGGCCGAATTGACCGCGAGCTGCCGGCTGAGCGACACGGTTGCGCGTCTCGGCGGTGAAGAGTTCGCGATGGTCCTACACGAGGTCATGCCCGGCCGCGCCGAAGTCGTGGCCGAGCGCATCCGCAAGGCCTTCGAGGGGCGCGAGCTCGATATCGACGGCGAGATCTGCAAATGCACCGTCAGCGTCGGCGTCGCTTCCGGCCGCACCAAGCCGCTGCCGTTCGACGCCATGCTGACTGCCGCCGACAAGGCGCTCTACGCCGCCAAGCGCGCCGGCCGCAACCGCGTCGAGCTTGCGAGCCACCTGCAGGCAGTCCCCACGGACACAGCCCGCACCGCCTCTTGATCGTCGGCAATTCCCTTCGTATGGTCGGGTTGGCCGGATGCAGCCAGCCGCCCCGCGGTGCGAAAGCACGATGGTGAATGCATCCAAGCATATCCTTCACATCCCTTGCCGTTTGGCGATTGATGGCGAACGGGTCAGCAGACGCGGGCACTGATCGTCCTGTTCGCCGCCAACGAAGGGAATGCAACATGCGTGATTTTCGCGATGCGAAACTGATGGCCAAGGCGTTGCGCCAGGCACTTGCCGACCGCGATGTCGATCTCTCTCACAGCGAGACGCTGGAGATCGTCGCCCGCCAGTTCGGCTTCGAACAATGGAACATCCTGTCTGCGAAACTCGAACAGACGACGGCATCGCCGCCTGCGGTCGGCATAGAGCCGCCGATCCCGATCTTTCGTATCTTCGACGTCGACAAGGCCAAGGAGTTCTACTGCGGCTTCCTGGGGTTTGAGCTCGATTGGGAGCACCGCTTCGGCGAACATTTCCCGCTCTATTGCCAGGTCTCGCGAAGCGGCATGGTCCTGCATCTTAGCGAGCACTCGGGAGACGCCAGCCCCGGCGCCAGGGCCTTCGTGCCGGTGAAAGGCGTTCGCGCCTATCAGGCGGAGCTCACGGCCAAGCATTACCGCTATATGAAGCCGGGGCTTCAGGAGGCGCCATGGGGATTGGAGATGGAGGTCATCGATCCCTTCAACAATCGCCTGACCTTCTGCGAGCGCAACGACGGATAAGGCGGGAAGGGCTGCGGCGGTATGCTGGGCAAGCCTGCCGCCTCAGACGGCCCAAATCCCGCGCGTAGACAGATATCCGACGGCGCCGAAAAGGATGGCGACCGCCGAGGCGAGGCCGAGCGTCACGGCATATTCGCGGCGGCCCGCCGTAAAGGCCAGCGCGACCTTGGTGACCATGTTGACGAAAACCGCGATCAGCGTCACATCGGCCGCCGTCGTGGCGCTGATCGCCGAGCCGACGAGGCGCACGGTGGAGAGCGTGATCGCATCGACATCGACAAGACCCGAGATGGCCGCGACGACATAGAGCGCCGATGCGCCGACATATTCGGTCGCCATCTTCGAGACGAGGCTGATCAGCCCGAGCAGCAGCGCAAAGGAAATCACCGTCTTGAGTTCGAACGGATTGGTGAGCCCGATCTCCGGCGCCTGCGTGCTTGAGCCTGATCGCCAGGCTAGAAACAGGCTGGTCGCCAGGAAGCCGATGATGGCGGGAACGAGCGCCGACGAGAGCGGCGCCAGCATGCTGAGCGAAAGGGCGCTCGCAATGACGAGAACGCGCGCGAAGGAAAGCGCGCCGGCAATCGCCGCGCCCGCCGCCAGATGCCGCGCTCCTTGCGGCGCTTCCATCGAGTAACGCGCGAAGGAGAGCGTCAGCGCGGTGGACGAGACAAGCCCGCCGGCCGCACCCGCAAGCAATATCCCGCGGCTCGATCCCATGAGCCGGATCGCCACATAGCCGGCGAAGGAGAGTGCGGCGATGGTAATCGTCAGAAGCCAGAGCGCGTAGGGATTGAGCGCGCCCCAGGGATCGAGCGGCTTGTCTGGCAGCAGAGGTAGCGCGATCACGGTCATCGCAAGCAGCATCAGCGCCGAGCGGAGCTCCACCCAAGTCAGCCCCTGCAGGAAACCGTGAAGGCTTGTGCGGGCCGCGAGCACGACTGTCACCACGACCGCGCCGGCTCCCGCCGTGATGAGATCGCCAAGCGTGGCGAGCATGCCGAGCGCGAAGACGCAAAGGGCGGCGATGATCGAGGTGATGCCGTAATCCTTGTCCTCGATCGCCTCCTGCCACTTCCCGGCGATATAGACGACGCCGAGAAGCACCGCGATCGTGGCCGGGAAGAACGGGCCGGTCAGCGGCTGCAGCGTGCCGACAATGCCGCCGAGGAAGCCGGTGAGGCCGAACGTCCGAAGCCCGGCGGTGCGTCCGCCGACGCGCACGTCGCGCTCGGTCCAGCCCCGCTCGACGCCGACGAGCAGACCGATGGCAAGTGCCACGCCAAGACGGCGGAAGACTTCGATATGTTCCATGTCCTGCACGATATCGCCGCCGCGCCGCTAAGCAAGCGCAAACATCTGAAACCATTGGCGCATTAGCGATACAGGCGCCGATTTCGCGATCAGATCAGCATCAATGCCCGGACGAACGCGGCCGATGCCAGCAGCGAGGCCACAGTCCTCACATGGTTCCACCACGTCCAGTCGCGAAGGTAGCCCTGCCACAGCGCGGAGGCCTCGGGGCCGTTGCCGGAAACCTGCCCCAGCGCATCGTTCATCGGCACGTTGAAGATGATGGTCGAGGCGAAGGAGGCGACGATGTAGATGATGGCGCCGGCGAGCATCCAGAGGCTCGCCCCCTCCCGCCAACTCATCACCGCGAGCACGCCGATCAACAGGCAGAGAATGGCCGTCGGCACGAACAGCATCATGAAAGGGGAGCGCAGGATGGTGACGTTGATCGAGTTCATCGCCGCGATCCCCTGTTCCGTCGGTATGCGCGAAAACGCCGGCATCACGAAGGTCGAGAACGCGAAGAACGTGCCGGCGACGAGCCCGCTGCCGATCGCGGCGGCGACAAGCGCCAATACGAGAATGATTGCCATGCCGATGACCTCCCACTTTGGCTGCCAAGCCAAAAGCCAATAACAGAGAAACTCTCTCATTTGCAAAATGAGATAAACTCTCTTATTTCTCCTGTCAACCGAAATGGAGTATCGGATGACGGACGAGACGGCGGCGGGATCGCGAACAAAGGTGGGCGCCACAAGGCAGCCCCGGCGTATTCCCCGTCAGCAGAGAGGCCGTGAGCGCTTCGAGAAGATACTGACCGTTGCCACGCAACTGATCGAGGCGAAGGGAAGCGATGCGTTGAAGATGAGCGAGATCGTTGAAAAGGCCGATCTCTCCTTTGGCGCGCTATACCAGTATTTCCCGGATAGGAGCTCGATCTTCGCGACGCTGGCCGAGCGCTTCAACGAGGAGGGGCGTGCCTGTGTAGTCGCGGCGCTTGCGGAGGCAACGGATGCCGCCACGCTGCGTATCGCGCTCTGCCGGATCGCCGACGAGTACCACGCCTTTTTCCGCAGCGAGCCCGTTATGCGCGACATATGGTTCGCCACCCAGGCGGATCGGCTGCTGCAGGAAATCGATGCCGACGATATGGAGTTTCACTCCCAGGCGCTGCTCTCGGTGCTGGAGCAGGTCTATTCGGATCGCCCGAAGCCAGCACTTCTCGCGCTGTCCAGGCTCGTCATGCAGCTCCTGGCAGCGGCGGTCAGATATGCCGCCGCGTTGAGCGAGGACGAGGGACGGGCAGCAATTGCGCTCTACAAGAAGATGCTGCCCGCCGATATCGGCGAATTGGTAGCGGAGTGATCAGGCACGGATCTTCGCGTCCCTGATCGACAACGAGACAGCCGAGCGAACCATGTTGCGACCACCATTCTTGGCGGCATAAAGCTCCCGGTCCGCAGCTGTCAGCATGGACTTCAGCGTTTCGCTGGCGGGATCGC
The DNA here is from genome assembly GCF_057809895.1 of Rhizobium sp. FG113. Classification (NCBI taxonomy): domain Bacteria; kingdom Pseudomonadati; phylum Pseudomonadota; class Alphaproteobacteria; order Hyphomicrobiales; family Rhizobiaceae; genus Rhizobium; species Rhizobium sp. FG113. The sequence goes on from NZ_JBMDKV010000002.1 coordinate 482,814, forward strand.
CGCGATAGGCGCCGAAGCTTGCCGTAACGCGCTTGGCCGGCAGCGGGCCGACCGCCTTGCTTTCGAACTGCAAGCGCAGCCTGTTGGCAATGTTGACCGCGACGTCGATGTCCGTGCGTGGCAGCACCAGGCAGAACTCGTCGCCGCCGATGCGCGCGGCGATGTCATAGGGCCGCAGATTGTGCTGGATAGTCGCGCCGGCCATGACCAGCACCTGGTCGCCGACATCGTGGCCGAACTGGTCGTTGATCGACTTGAAGTGATCGAGATCGAAGACCACGACGGAGATCGGCGTGCGCTCGCGGGCGGCGCGGGCAATCTCCAGCGCCCCGATATCCTTCAGCCAGCGGCGGTTGCCGAGGCCGGTGAGAACGTCTGTCGTCGCCTGGCGGCGCAGCTGCGCCAGCGTCGCATCGAGTTCCTTGATCAGGATCGAGATCCCGTTGGTGACGATCCCGACCTCGTCCTTGCGCTTGCTGCGCACCGACTTCACGACGCCGGTGGAGCGGTAGGTCTCGACCACGCCGGCGATCTGGTGCAGCGGCCGGATGAACGCCCAGACGCAGGCCAGGCAAAAGGCAGTCCCGATCAGCGTCGCTCCCAGCACCAGGATAAGTACAGGCATCGCCTCGCTCCGAAAGCCGGTCACGAGATAGACGACGAGCGCCAAAAGCGGCACGTGCGTCGAGACAAAGCAAATGGAGAAGATCTTGAGGGTCAGCGATCGGTTGAACTGCTGGAACGGTGTGAACCTCGTGAGGCGCATTCTGGACTCCTTCATGGTGTCTTTGGGCGCTGGGAAAATGGCGCGGGAAGTTTCACCCCGTTGTTAATGAAATCATTCAAATTTGAGCGTTCTGGGCCTCATCAAGCATGGCGCTCCGTGCAAGTGCCTGCCGAACAATACGTATGACGAATGTCTAAAATTATGAATGGGTTGTGGAAATTTAAGTTGTCCGCAAAAGAAATACCAGCAAGGGTTTTTGCGACCCGGCGCGCCTCGCGCTTTTGGTGAATCATCGCGTGATGACGCAGCGATGTTAACAGAGCGAGAAGCGGCACCAACGGCAACGTAAGCGCGTGAAACTGCAATTCTTGCGTTTGACCCGCTCGCGTTCTGGAAACTTGTCCCACTTGCTGCTATTGGCCCATAAGTTTGAGCACCCGATAGAGGCGAAGGAGAGAACGATGATCCAGGCAACATTCACCGACCGCAAAGTCATGGCCGAGCTGGTGGCCAAGATGCTCTGGGAGATCAAGGCCGTTCACTTCAATGCCACCCAGCCCTACAAGTTCGCTTCCGGCATGGCGAGCCCCGTCTATATCGACTGCCGCAAGCTTCTCTCCTTCCCGCGCATCCGCTCGACGGTGATGGATTTCGCCGCCAGCGTCGTGCTGCGCGAAGCGGGCTTCGAGAAGTTCGATTGCATCGCCGGCGGCGAAACGGCTGGCATTCCCTTTGCGGCGCTGCTCGCCGATCGCCTCAGCCTGCCGATGATCTATGTCCGCAAGCAGCCGAAGGGCCACGGCCGCAACGCCCAGATCGAGGGCAACATGCCCGAGGGTTCGCGCGTACTCGTCATCGAGGACCTGACGACGGCGGGCGGCAGCATGTTCAAGTTCATCGATGCGGTTCGCGACGCCGGCGGCATTGTCGATCATGGCATCGCGCTCTTCTATTACGGCATCTTCGACGAAGGCGCGCTGCGCTTTGCCGATGGCAAGGTCAAGCTGCACTACATCGCCACATGGCGCGATGTTCTTGCCGTCGCCAAGGAGCAGCAGCTGTTCGATCAGAACACCTTGAACGAGGTGGAATCCTTCCTCGATGCGCCGCTCGCATGGTCTGGCCGCAACGGCGGTATTTCATCACTTTGAGTGAATAATTGCTCACGGCGCTTTGCTTTTGCCACGAAGTTATCTAATCCAGTTGGGCATCGACAGATCGTAATGCCCTTGGGAGATGGACATGATTTTGTGCTGTGGAGAAGCGTTGATCGACATGCTGCCGCGGGAGACGACGCTCGGCGAAAAGGGCTTCGCGCCCTATGCCGGCGGCGCCATCTTCAACACGGCGATCGCGCTCGGGCGCCTGGGCATTCAGACTTCTTTCTTCACGGGTCTCGCCGACGACATGATGGGCGAAATCCTCTGCGATACGCTGAAGGCGAGCAATGTCGACTTCAGCCTCTGCGCCATCGCGCAGCGCCCCTCGACGCTCGCCTTCGTCAAGTTGGTCAACGGCCAGGCAACCTACGCCTTCTATGACGAAGGCACCGCCGGCCGCATGATCACCACCGACGACCTGCCTGTCCTCGGCGACGATTGCGAGGCTCTGCACTTCGGCGCCATCAGCCTGATCCCCAGCCCCTGCGGGGAAACCTACGAGGCGCTGCTCGACCGCGAGGCGGCCAAGCGCGTCATCTCGCTCGACCCGAACATCCGCCCCGGCTTTATCAAGGACAAGCAGGCGCACATGGCGCGCATCAAGCGCATGGCCGCCAAGTCCGACATCCTGAAATTCTCCGACGAGGACCTGGATTGGTTCGGCATGGATGGCAGCCATGACGATCTCGCCGCCCACTGGCTGCAGCACGGCGCCAAGCTCGTCGTCATCACCAAGGGCGCCGAGGGCGCGACGGGCTACACGAGCCAGCGCAAGGTCACCGTTCCCAGCCAGCGCGTCACCGTGGTCGACACCGTCGGTGCCGGCGACACGTTCGATGCTGGCGTTCTCGCCTCGCTGAAGATGGATGGCCTGCTCACCAAGGCGCAGGTTGCCTCGCTCGACGAAAAGGCACTGCAGAACGCGCTCTCGCTCGGCGCCAAGGCCGCCGCCGTCACGGTCTCCCGCGCCGGCGCCAACCCGCCATGGGCCAAGGAAATCGGTCTCTAAGCATCACGGCAGCTGGTCGAGAAACGCGAGCACGGTCCGATTGAACTCATCGGGCCGCTGCAAGGGCGCGAAGTGGCTAACGCCCCCCAACGGAATGAAGGTCGCGCCGGGAATGCTGCGCACGAGATGCGCGGCATGCTCTGGCTTGATGAGCTCGTCCTTATCACCGAGCGCCACTGCCACCGGCACACGGATGCGGTTCAGGTCGGCGGCCGAATAGTTCGGCTCCGTCGACATCATCAGGCTCACATCCTCGACGAAGCGGTCGAACTGATCAGGCGTCGGCGACAGCGCCTCGTAATCCATCCGATGCCTGTTGAAGCAGCGGTCGATGACAGGCGTCGGCACGAAGGGCTTTACGCCTGACGGGTCCATGCTGCAGGCGAAGAAGAACACGCCGTTGACACGCTCAGGGTGCTTGTCGGCGAGAATGAGCGCCGTGCACGCCCCGTCGCTCCAGCCGACAAGCGCAGCCTTCTCGATCTCCAGATGATCCATCACCGCAAGCACGTCCGATGCCATCAGCTCGTATGTATAGGGCTTTCCGTCCCGCGTGCTGCGGCCATGTCCGCGGCTGTCGATCACCACCACGCGCCGGCCGGAGCGCAACAGCGCCGGCACTTGGTAGCCCCAGTTGCCGCTATTCCCGAGCCCGCCATGCAGCAGGATCACGGATGGTCCGGAGCCATAGGCGCTGTACCAGATATCGGCTCCATCATGCGCGACCATGCCGTCGTCACCATCAGGCAAGGCCTCCGCTCCCTGTGCTGCAAATCGCTCCAGTTCGTCGTCGGTCATGTCAGTCCTCCCAATCCCTCATTCTCTTTAGACGGATGACGCGGCGCCATCTCGACATCTCCTCCGAAATAATCGCCGCGCCGACCAAACTAAGCCTTCCCTCGCGCCGCCTTCATGGCTTCCCGCAACACCTCGAACACTCTTGGGTCTTCCGTCTGCGAAACATTGAACCGCATGAAATCCGTCGCCGTCTGCGACAGGCTGAACGCATTGCCCGGCGCCAGCACAACGTCCTTTTCCAGCGCCGCGCGCGCCACATCGGCGGCATCGATCCCGTCAGGCAACCGGCACCACAGAAACATCCCGGCCTGCGGCTCGAGCCAGGGCACGATGCCGAGGTTTTTCAGTCTCGCCGAGACATCGAACATCGTCTTCGACAGCCGGCTGCGCAGCGTCTCGATGTGCTTGCGATAGCTGCCGTCGCTGAGCACGCTCAAGACCAGCTGCGCCGCATGCCGCCCGCCGCCGAACGAGGTGGCGATCTTCAGGTCAGTAAGCCCGCCGATCCACTCCGGCTTGGCGGCGATGAAGCCGCAGCGCGCCGAGGCCGACAGCGTCTTCGAGAAACTGCCGATATGGATGACGCGATCGAGCCCGTCGAAGGCGGCAAGGCGTGGCGCCGTCACGTGCTCGAAATCGGCGAAGATGTCGTCCTCGATGATCGTCAGGTCGAACTGCTCGGCGATCTTCAGCACCCGATGCGCCGTCACCGGCGAGAGGATCGCGCCGGTCGGGTTATGCAGCGCCGAATTGGTCACGTAGAGCTTCGGCCGGTGCTCGGCCACCGTGCGGGCGAAGGCGTCGATATCCGGGCCGGACGGCGTGTAGGGCACGCTGACGATCTTGGCGCGGTGGGCGCGAAGCAGAGCGTGGAAATTGAAGTAGCAGGGATCGTCGACCATCACGGTATCACCCGGCTCGATCAGGAAGCGGCAGAGAAGGTCGATCGCCTGAATGCCTGACTCCGTGAGAATGATCTGGTCGGGCGAGGCGCCGATCCCCTTGTCGGCCATCCGTCGCGCGATCAGCTGTCTGAGCGGCGGCAATCCGAGCGGCGATCCATAGGCAAGCAGCACCGGCCCATCGGCCCGCGCCAGCGCCCGCAGGCCGCGGCGAACGCCGTCTTCCGGCAGCCAGGAGGGCGGCAGCCATCCGCAACCGGGTTTGAGGCCGATATCGCCGGCCTCCAGCGATTGCCGCGACACCCAGAACGGATCGATCTCGCGATCGAGCCGTGGCCCGACTTCCGACAGCGCGAAGGGCGCCGCCTGGTTGGCCACGTAAAAGCCGGAGCCCGGCCGCGACAGGATCGCGCCCTCGGCGACCAGCCGCTCATAGGCCTCGACGACGGTCGATGTCGATATCTTCAGCGACCCTGCGAGCGCCCGCACCGAGGGCAACTTCGCCCCGGCCGTCAGGCTGCGGCCGGCGATGCGCTGCTTGATCGTGTTCATCACCATCGCCACGCGGGTCGTCCCGACGGTCACGTTATCGGCCATCCGTACTGCTCTCCGATGCACAACAGTTTGGATAAACCGTACCATACCGTCACTGGCATGGCCACGCCGCCAGGGATCATAAGATGGCATTGATCATGAAGGAGTGTGCCATGGACCGCACGGCGGCCGGTTGGTTGAATGGTTTTATCGGCGTTCTGATTTTCAGCGGCTCGCTGCCCGCGACGCGTATGGCGGTGATGGGGTTCGATCCCGTGTTCCTGACCGTCGCCCGCGCTGCGATCGCCGGGCTGATCGCGCTGGCGCTGCTCGTGCTGTTTCGCGAGAAGCGGCCGGCGGCCAGCGATCTCCTGTCGCTTGTTATCGTCGCCTTCGGCGTCGTCATCGGCTTCCCATTGCTGACGGCGCTGGCGCTCACCCATATCACCTCGGCGCACTCCATCGTCTTCATCGGCCTGCTGCCGCTCTCGACCGCGATCTTCGGCGTCATCAGGGGTGGCGAGCGTCCGCAGCCGGCCTTCTGGATCTTCTCCTGCGTGGGGAGCGCGCTGGTCGCGGGTTTTGCCCTGTCACAGGGCGTGACCGCCGCCCCGCTCGGCGATCTCCTGATGCTCGCCGCCATCATCGCCTGTGGCCTCGGCTATGCCGAGGGCGCCAAGCTGTCGCGCAGGCTGGGCGGCTGGCAGGTCATCTCCTGGGCGCTGGTCCTCTCGCTGCCCGTCATGCTCGCGCTTGCGCTCTTCAATCTGCCGCCGTCCTTCGCGGCGATCGAAACGCCGGCCTGGGCGGGCCTTGTCTATGTCTCGCTGTTCAGCATGCTGATCGGCTTCTTCTTCTGGTATCGCGGCCTCGCGCAGGGCGGCATCGCCGGTGTCGGCCAGCTGCAGCTGCTGCAGCCTTTCTTCGGCCTGCTCCTGGCGGCAACGCTGCTGCATGAGCAGGTGAGCCCCATCATGCTCGTCGTCACCATCGCCATCGTAGGCTGCGTCGCCGGCGCCAAGAAGTTCGCTCGGTAGGTGCTTCCAGGTGACAATGGGTTTGCATTTTGCCGCGTAAGCGCGCCTGCTGTTTGGCGTCACATCGCTCGATGTGGCCCAACCAGGGAGCTTGAAATGGCAAAGGGTCAACTCCGCGGCACGCGTGAAGCGCGCAAGCCGAAAAAAGACAAGTCCGCTCCGGCAGTCGCCTCACAGCCGGGCTCGCAGGTCAAACAGGCCGCGAGCACCGTGCCATCAGGCAAGGGCGCCAGGCCCTGACCGCCGCCAAGGGGTGGTCCTGAGGGCAGTCATCTCAGCCAAATAGAAAACGCTCCCGCGGCGGTCACCACGGGAGCGTCTGTTGAATGTTGCGCTCGTTACTTCGCGAGCTTCGCCAGTTCGGCGACAAGGCCCTGCGTCGACGAATCGTGGCCCGCAGCGCTTTCCTTGCCTTCGATGACGGGCAGCAGGCCGGTCGCCAGTTCCTTGCCGAGCTCCACGCCCCACTGGTCGAAGGAGTTGATGCGGAACAGCACGCCTTCGACGAAGACGCGGTGTTCGTAAAGCGCCACGAGGCGGCCGAAGGCGAACGGCGTCAGCTTGTCATAGACGAAGGTGATCGACGGGCGGTTGCCGGTGAAGACGCGGTGCGGCGCGATGAAATCGGCCTGCTTGTCGTCCATGCCCTTGTCGGTCAACTGCTTCTTGGCTTCCTCAAAGGTGCGGCCCTTCATCAGCGCTTCCGACTGCGCGATGCAGTTTGCCATCAAGAGCTGGTGCTGGTGGCGCAGCTCCGGCTCGAAGCCGTTGGCGGCGATCATGAATTCCGCCGGGATCACGCTCGTGCCCTGGTGGATCAGCTGGTAGAAGGCGTGCTGGCCGTTGGTGCCGGGCTCGCCCCAGACGACAGGACCGGAATTGCCTTCGACCGGCGTGCCGTCGATGGTCACGCCTTTGCCGTTCGATTCCATGTCGAGCTGCTGCAGATAGGCAGGGAAGCGCGACAGGCGCTGGTCGTAGGGCAGGATCGCGCGGGTGGCGTAGCCGAGAACGTTGCGATTGTAGAAGCCAATGAGGCCAAGCAGGATCGGCAGGTTCTTGGCGATCGGCGCGGTGCGGAAGTGGTTGTCGATCGAATGCGCGCCATCGAGGAACTTGCCGAAGTTCTCAGGCCCAACGGCAATCATCAGCGGTAGGCCGATGGCCGACCAGATCGAGTAGCGGCCGCCGACCCAATCCCAGAAGCCGAACACGCGCTCGCTCTCGATGCCGAAGGCGGCAACCTTGTCGAGCGCGGTCGATACGGCTGCGAAGTGATGCTGGACGGCGGCTTCGCCGAGCGCATCAGCGACGAACTTGCGCGCCGTCTGGGCGTTCGTCATCGTCTCGATGGTGGTGAAGGTCTTGGACGCGACGATGAACAGCGTCGTTTCCGGCTGCACCAGCTTCAGGATGTCGGCGATATGCGCGCCGTCGATGTTGGAAACGAAGTGCGCGCGCGGGCCGTCATGATAAGGCGCCAGCGCCAGCGTCGCCATGACGGGGCCGAGGTCGGAGCCGCCGATGCCGATGTTGATGACGTCGGTGATCTTCTTGCCGGTCGCGCCCTTCAGCGCGCCCGAGCGAATGCCGTCGGCAAACTTGCCCATGGCGGCGAGCACGCCGTTGACGTCAGGCATCACGTCCTTGCCGTCGACGAGAACCGGGGTGTTCGAACGGTTGCGAAGGGCCGTGTGCAGGACGGCGCGGTTTTCGGTGAAGTTGATCGCCTTGCCCGAGAACATCTCGTCGCGCTTGGCTTCCACGCCGCCGGTTTCGGCGAGCTTGACCAGAAGGGCCAGCACTTCGTCGTTCACGGCCGTCTTCGAGAAATCCATCAGGAGGTCGTCGAGCGAGGCGGTGAAGCGCGAAAAGCGTTTCGGATCGGCCGCGAAGGCAGCACGGATATCGGTGGCCTTGGTGGCAGCCGCGGTGCTTTTCAGTTGGTCGACGATGGCATTCATGGGAGGCTCCTTTGCAGGGCGTGAGGGTCGCGGAAACTATTCGCTTTACCGGGTGCAAATCAAGTTCAACCACCTGCTTAAACGCAAAAAAGCCACCCGCGATTGCGGATGGCTTGGAATTTTCACGAAACATTCAAATCAGTTACGCAGATCCTTGCGCAGGATCTTGCCGACCGGCGATTTCGGCAGTTCGGTGCGGAACTCGATGAAGCGCGGCCGCTTGTAGTTGGTGAGGTTGGCCACGCAATGCGCCTTCACATCCGCTTCCGTCAGATCAGGATCCTTGCGCACCACGAAGAGCTTCACCGCCTCGCCGGAGTGCCCGTCGGCCACGCCGACGGCTGCGGCTTCCAGGATGCCCGGGTGCATGGCCGCCACTTCCTCGATCTCGTTTGGATAGACGTTGAAACCGGAGACGAGGATCATGTCCTTCTTGCGGTCGACGATCTTGGTGTAGCCGCGGGCGTCCATGAAGCCCATGTCGCCGGTGCGGAAATAGCCGTCGGGTGTCATGGCGCGCGCCGTCTCATCCGGCTTGTTCCAGTAACCGGCCATCACCTGCGGTCCGCGAATGCAGATCTCGCCAACCTCGCCAAGCGGCAGCGACGCGCCGTCCTCGTTGCGGATATCGAGATCCGTGGAGGAGATCGGCAGACCGATCGCGCCGGTGAATTCGGGCGAATCGAAGCGGTTGGCGGTGGCGACGGGCGATGTCTCGGAAAGCCCGTACCCTTCGGTGATGTGATTGCCGGTAATCGTCAGCCAGCGCTCGGCCACCGGCCGCTGCACGGCCATGCCGCCGCCCAGCGAAATCACCAGTGAGGAGAAATCGACCTTAGCGAATTCAGGGTTATTCATCAGCGCGTTGAACAGCGTGTTGAGCCCGGGGAAGACGTGGACGTTGGACTTGGCGAATTCGCGCACCAGGGCAGGGATGTCGCGCGGGTTGGCGACGAGGATGTTGTGCGCGCCGAGCGACATGCCCATCAGCGAGTTCACCGTCAGCGCGAAGATATGGTAGAGCGGCAGCGCGCAGAGGAAGTTCAGCACATCCGGCCGCTGGCGCTTCTCGAAGGCGGATTTCAGCCAGAGTTCCAGCTGCAGCTTGTTCGACAACAGGTTCTTGTGCGTCAGCACCGCACCCTTGGCAATGCCAGTCGTCCCGCCAGTATATTGCAGGAAGGCGATGTCGCTGCCGACAAGACCTGATGGTTTCAGCGCCGCGCCGTCACCCTCACCAAGCACCTGCTTGAAGGTCTTGTGCCGGGGGATAGACCAGGCGGGAACGAGCTTCTTCACCTTGCGCACGAGAAGATTGACGATCAGCCCCTTGGCGCCCAGCATTTCGCCGAGCGAGGTCACCACAACATGGCGCACATCGGTATGGCCAAGCACCTGCTGAACGGTGTGGGCGAAGTTTTCCAGAACGAAGATCGCCTTGGCGCCGGCATCGCGCAGCTGATGCTCCAGTTCGCGCGGCGTATAGAGCGGGTTGACGTTCACCACCACGAGCCCGGCGCGCAGGATGCCATAGACGGCGATCGGGTTCTGCAGAACGTTTGGCATCATCACCGCGACGCGATCGCCCTTCTGCAGACCGCTCGCCTGCAGCCATGCCGCGATCTTGCGCGTCTGGCTTTCAAGCTGGCGGTAGGTGAGCGTCTTGCCCATGCTGGAAAAGGCGATGCGGTCGGCATAGCGCGCGCAGGATTTCTCAAGCAGCTCCGCCAGCGATTCGTATTCCAGCGCCGGAAGCTCGGCCGGTACGATCGACGGATAGGTGGCGAGCCACGGCTTGTCGGGCCTTTCACCGCCAGGATGGGCGGAAATGCTGTTCATCGTGTCTCTCTCCCTGTCGCTGCCGGCGGGGCGCCCGTCGAAACTATTGGATGATCCTCCATCTTCCAATACGGCAGCTTATGTCATCGCTCGAATGGTTCAAGCAGCATGAAGCTACACTAACCTTGACGTAAACGTCAATATTGAGGCGCCCGCCAAAATTGCGTGGCAACTTCGGAACAACGGCCAGCGGGCGACGTTTTCAATTCATACGCTTGGCGCGAGGAGTAGAGGCCAGGCACGAGGAACCAACCGAAAGGGAGTAGAGACATGCTGCATCAGGACAACGACAAGACCCTCCGTGACCCGAACGTCAAGGATACGCACTCGCTGATCGCCAGCGACCGCGTGGAAGGCACCCGCGTTTACGGTGCCGATGGAAAGCACATCGGCTCGATCGAACGCCTGATCCTCGGCAAGAGGGATGGCCGCGTCGCCTATGCCGTGCTGAGCTTCGGCGGCTTCATGGGCATCGGCCACGATCACTACCCGCTGCCCTGGGATAAGCTGTCCTACGACACGCAGCTGGATGGTTACCGCATCGACCTGACCAAGGAACAGATCGAAGGCGCGCCAAGCTACGCGGATGATGACGACACCTGGTACAACGACAACGGCCGCCGGGTCTACGATTACTACGGCGTGCCGCCCTACTGGATGTAAGTCTCCCGCGAGGCCGGAACGGAAGGGTCCCGCCGCGTGCGGGACCCACCGACGGCCACAAAAACCTCCGGCGAAAGTCGGAGGTTTTTGCATGAGTGCATTGGCCTATCTCAACCCGCTGAAACGAGATCGTTGGCCGAGCGCAGCACCGTCCCTACCACGATATCGGCCACACCGATCGCCGCCTGCGTCTCCACTTCGAACACATGCGTCTCGCCCGGCAAGAGCGTGATCAGCATAGTATCCACCACCGCATCCGGATCGAGACGATCGGCCATCAGGCAGAGATCCTTCAGTAAGCTCACGGCGGTCACCGCGACCGCGTAACCGCCCTCACGTGGGCTGACCTCGATCCTCATCTCCGGCTTCGGCAGCTTGAGGTCGATGTCCTCGACGAAATAGTGAAACGCCCGCCGGTCCAGCATGTCGACCACGACCATTTCATTGCTGGGATCGTCGGCGGTGGCGATATCCTGAGGCAGCGTGAATGCCTTCGCCTCGAACCGGTCGCAAAGCAGCCGCCAGAATTCGAACTCGGCAAGCACGGTCCCATCAAGCCGCAGCCGCTTGCCCGATATCTTCGCCCGCCAGAACAGCGTCCGCTCGTTGACGGCAACGGCCGCAAGCCCGCCTTCGCGCGGCTGGATCGTCAGAAGCCGGGGATCGAAAGCCTGTCGCATCGCATACCACAGCGGCTTGCGCCGCCCGGCCGAATCCAGCGCCGCCCAGGAGGTGACCGGCCAGCAATCGTTGAACTGCCAGACGACGGCGCCCTTGCAGATATCGCGGTGCGAGCGCATGTGCTCGACCGCAAAGCGGATGGCGCGGGCCTGGTTCAGCTGCGTGGCGAAATGCCAGTCGTTCATCGTTTGCGGCTCGGGCAGATGGTCGGCCAGCCCACGGATCAGCTTGTCATTGCCTTGCGTCGCCTTCTGGTGATGGAAGACGCCGTTGGAGACGGGCGTCAGCGGCGCGTCGTGCACGCTCTCTTCCAGCGTCGCCCAGTTGGGCGGCGCCTGCCAGCCGAATTCGGAGCAGAAGCGCGGGATATAATTGCGGTAGACCTCGTAGCCCACGTCGTTCCACACATCCCAGATGTGCTTGCATCCATGCGCATCGGCGTTCGGCTCGATCTCCATCGTGCCGGAGTAGGGGCTGCCGGGATAGTATGGCCGGTCGGGATCAAGCTCGGCACAGAGCCTCGGCAGGATATCGAGATAATAGCCGAGCCCCCAGCTCTCGCCCTCCTTGATGATCGGCCGCCAGCCCCACTCGTCGAAGCCCCAGATATTCTCGTTATTGCCGTTCCAGACGATCAGTGAGGGATGCGGCATCAGCCGGGCGACGTTGTCGCGCACCTCCGCCTCGACCTCGCCACGGAGCGGCTCTTCTTCGGGATAGGAGGCGCAGGCAAACAGGAAGTCCTGCCACACCAGCATGCCCACGCGGTCGCATTCCTCGTAGAACTCGTCCCGCTCGAAGATACCGCCGCCCCATACCCGCAATAGGTTGATGTTGGCGGCCTTCGCCTCGTCGATCCGCGAGGCATAGCGCGCGGCCGTCACCCGCGATGGGAAGCAATCGTCGGGGATCCAGTTCGCGCCGCAGAGAAACAGCGGTACGTCGTTGATCACGAAGGTGAAGGCCGAGCCATGTTCGTCCGGGGAGGTGTCGAGCCGCACCGAGCGGAAGCCGACCTGCTTCGCATAGTCGTCGAGCGGCTCATCGCTCTCGCCGTTGCGCAGTTCGACCCGCAGCGGATAAAGCGGCTGCGCGCCGAGATGATGCGGCTACCAGATCTGCGGCGAGGGCACGCGCACCTGGAAACTGACCTCGTCGGTCCCGGCCTCGATGATCTCGCTATGCGTGACCCCGCCGATGCTGGCCGTGATGCGGCAGTCGCCGGCGTCACCCGCGCGCGTGATCTTTGCCCGCACCGTCACCAACCCGTCTCCACCCGCAAGCGTCGCCGAAACCAGCGTTTCGGCAAGTCGCGCCTTCGCCCAGCGCTCCAGCCGCACCGGCTTCCAGATCCCCGCCGTCACCAGCGTCGGTCCCCAGTCCCAGCCGAAATTGCAGGCCATCTTGCGCATCAGGTTGCCGGGGCCGGGATAGTTGTTCGGCCGGTAGCCGTAATGCGCTTCCATCTCCGCGCCATAGGCATAAGCCGAGCGGAAGGTCACGACCAGCTCGTTGCCCTCGGCCTTCAGGCGATCGGAAACGTCGAAGCGGTAGGTGCGGTGCATGTTGAACGTCTGGCCGATCTCTTCGCCATTGAGCGAGATCGTTGCCACCGTATCCAGCCCGTCAAAAACAAGCTCCTGCACGAAATCGGCATCGGGCGATGCGTCGAAGCGGCAGCGATAGGTCCAGTCCTCGCGGCCGATCCAGTCATTGGTGATTTCGTTGACGTCGACATAGGGATCGGGGATCAGCCGGCTTGCGAGAAGATCCAGATGCACGCATCCGGGCACATGCGCCGGCACCGTTTTTGGCAGGTTTGGCTTTCCTGCAACGTTACAGTTGAGGGTCCAGCCGGTATGCAGGTCTGTCTTGGAAATCATCGGGGTCTCTTAGAGATAGCGGCCGTGGCGCTGCAGGACTTCGATCTTGTAGCCGTCCGGATCGGTGATGAAGAAGAACAGGGCAAGCAGCTTGCCGTCGCGGTTGAGCTCCGTGAGCTTGCCGGGATTGAGCCCGGCTTCCGTCAGCCGCTTGTGCTCGACGGCGACCTCGTCGACCGACACCGCCAGATGCCCATAACCGTCACCGAGATTATAGGGCTCGATGCGGCCCTTGTTGATGGTCAGCTCCAGCTCGAAGCCGGTCTCGCTGTTGCTGAGATAGATCAGCGTGAAGGTGTCGAAATCGATGCGGTCGGCGACCTCGAGCCCGAAGACCTTGCCGTAGAATTCGACCGAGCGCGCTTCGTCGAGAACGCGGATCATCGAGTGAATCATCTTGGCCAAGGCTGCCTCCATCGTGCGTATCAGGCCGCTTTGGTAGCTGCTGCCTTAGGCGGTGCGCAAGCCCATTCTTCGCGTCATCGCGCTTTCCACCAATCCCACCGCGTCATAGATCAGCAGCGCCATCAGCCCGACGATCAGGCCGCCCTGCAGGATGAAGGCGGTGTTATCAGATATCAGCCCGGCGATGATCACTTCGCCCAGCCCCTTGGCGGCCACCGTCGAGCCGATCGTCGCCGTTCCGATGTTGATCACGGTTGCCACCTTCACGCCCTCGATGATCAGCGGCAGCGCCAGTGGCAGCTCCACCTGGAACAGCCGTTGCGTCGGGTTCATGCCCATGCCGTCGGCGGCATCGAGCACGGCGGGGGAGACCTGACGCAGGCCGGAGATGGTATTTTCGAAGATCGGCAGCAGCCCGTAGAGAAACAGCGCGACAAGCGTCGGCCCGGCGCCGAAGCCCATGGCCGGCACTGCCAGCGCCAGCACAGCGACCGGCGGAAAGGTCTGTCCGGCATTGGCGATGGCGCGCGACAGCGGCAGGAAATCGGCGCCGCTCCGCCGCGTCACGAAGACTCCGCCCAGAATGGCGACCACGGCGCTCCCGACAATCGAGATTAGCACCAATTGCAGATGCCCGAGCGCCAGAAGCGGTAGGCTGCTTTGCGTGTAGACGGCGGGCGCGTTGTTCTTGGTGAGTGGCGTCAGCAGGAAGGACAGCCACTCCGTCCGGAACAACAGGATTAGGAGCAGCGCCAGCGCCGCGACGCGAAAGAGGTTGGCGGTCAGCAGCTTCATTCCTTGCGGCCCAGCTCGAGGAGGTGCGACATCGAGATCGACCCGATCGCCGCCTTCTTCTCGTTCTCGACGGCGGCTTCGTCGATCCCCTGCCAGATCATCTCGGCCAGCGCATCGCGCAGGCTGAGCGATTGCGGCAGGCCGTGGTCGAGACCGGCCTTGGCCGGCGCCATGCCCGATGTCAGCGGCAGCAGCGACATGCGCTTCAGCGCCCGGTCGGTCGTGCCCGTCAGCTGTTGCACGAAGGGGTCGGCGGGCTCGGTGATGATCTTTTCCGGCGTCGAATATTGCAGCAGCCTGCCGCCGCGCATCACCGCGATCCGGTTGCCGAGGTGGAAGGCCTCGTCCATGTCGTGGGTGACGAGAATGATCGTCGTGCCGAACTGCTTCTGGATCGCCAGAAGGTCGTCCTGCGCCTTGCCGCGAATGACGGGATCGAGCGCGCCGAAGGGTTCGTCCATGATCAGCACCTCCGGCCCCGCCGCCAGCGCCCGCGCAACGCCGACGCGCTGCTGCTCGCCGCCGGAAAGCTGATGCGGATATTTCCTGGCGAAGGATTTGGGGTCGAGATTGAATAGGCCGAGCAGTTCGTCGACGCGGGCGTCGATCCTGCCACGCTCCCAGCCGAGCAGCTGCGGCACCGTCGCGATGTTCTGCGCCACCGTGCGGTGCGGAAAGAGCCCGTTGCCCTGGATCACGTAGCCGATGTTGCGACGCAGCTCCGTCTCCGGCACATCGGCCACGTTACGCCCGCCGACGCGGATTTCGCCAGACGTCATCGGCACCAGCCGGTTGATCATCCGGATCAATGTCGATTTGCCGGACCCTGAAGTTCCGACGATGACGGTGATCTCTCCCTTTTCGACCGCCATCGACACATTGTCGACCACGGTCGTATCGCCGTAGCGCTTGGTGACGTTGCGGATGTCGATCATGCTCATGCGGCAGGTCCCCGTATGCTGTCGGCGACCGCATCGAGAATGACGGCCGAAGAGAAGGCGAAGATGACGGTCGGCACAGCGCCGAGAAGAACGAGGTCCATGGCCGTCTGGCCGAGCCCCTGGAAGATGAAGACGCCGAAACCGCCGCCGCCGATCAGCGCCGCCACCGTCACCAGCCCGATCGCCTGCACCAGCACGATGCGGATGCCCGTGAGGATGACGGGCAGCGCCAGCGGCAGGTCGATGCCGGTGAGGATCTGCCGCCGCGTCAGCCCCATGCCGGCGGCGGCATCGCGCACGGCGGGGTCGACACCCTCGAGACCGACGACGGTGTTGGCGACGATCGGCAGCAGCGAATAAAGCACCAGCGCGATCAGGGCGGGGGCCGCGCCGATGCCGCTGATCCCGAGCGCTGCAGCCAAGGGAACCTGCGCCGCGAGATAGCCAAGCGGCAGCATCAGCAGGCCGAAGAGCGCGAGGCTCGGGATCGTCTGGATCAGGCTCAGCCCCTGCAAGAGCGCATCCCGGAGCTTGGGTACCCAGAAGCAGACGATGCCGAGCGGCAGGCCGATCACCACGGAGATCGCCAGCGACCCGAAGGCGAGCTGCACATGCGTCCATGCCTCGGCCCAGAACTGGTCGCCGCGATTGGCGAATTCGCGCATGATCGAGAGACTGTCGAGCAGCCCCGACCAGAGAAAAACACCGAGCAGACAGGCGTAAGCCGCAAGCGCCGCGACCCGCATCCACGGCTTCAGCCGCACCTTCACCAGCGCATCCGATATGATCAGCGATGTGACCGCGAGCAGCACCCAGAAGCCGCCGCCCGGCGTCATGCGCGCCGCCGTGCTGCCCTCCGGTGTAAACGACGTCTCCACGAACCCGATCGCCGCCAGCAATGCCGCCAGACAGAGCGTCGAGATAGCAAGCCGCGCATAGGCGTTTTCGAGAAACAGCACGGCGCAGGCCGAGAGAACGAGGAGCAGGGTGAGGATGATGACGGAGGGCTGGTCCAGAAGCTGCATCAGCAACATCGGCTTGCCCGATGCGATCCGGTTCGCCTTCACGTAGATGAATGGCAGCAATGCCGCCGCCGCGACGCCCGTGACCACGAGAACGACGCCGAGCCGGTCCAGTCTGCGGACCGCTAAGGTTTCTTCCATCGATCCATCCCAGCCTGGAAGGAAAACGGCTCCGCATCCATTGCTGGATACGGAGCGTCGGCGATTACTTCAGGAAACCTTTTTCCTTCAGGTAGGCCTCGGCGACGCTCTTCGCCGGCTCGCCATCGACCTGGATCTTGCCGTTCAGCTTGCGCAGCTCGTCGGCCGTCAGGCTCTTGAAGATCGGCGCCAGGATCTCTTCGATCTTCGGGTTGGCCTTCAGCACCTCCTCGCGGATAATCGGCGTCGGCGCATAGACCTGCTGCACGCTCTTGTCGTCTTCGAGAACGGTGAGCTCGGCCGCCTCGATGGCGCCATCCGTTCCGTAAACCATCGCGGTATTGGCGCCGTTCGTCTGGTCGGCGGCGGCCTTGATCGTGGCGGCGGTATCACCGCCCGAAAGCACGATTTCCTGCTCCGGCTTCAGCGTGAACCCATAGGTCGTCTGGAACGCCGGCAGCGCGCCGGCGGTGTTGACGAACTCGGCCGAGGCCACGAGCTTCGCTTCGCCGCCACCGGCAACCCACTTGCCGAAATCGGACATGCTCTTCAGGTTGTTTTTCCCGGCAACGTCGTTGCGCACAGCGATCGCCCATGTGTTGTTGGCGGGCGAGGGCGTCAGCCAGACGATCTTGTTGGCGTCGTAATCCAGCTTCTTGGCCATGTCATAGCCCTGCTGGATGTTCTTCCAGGCCGCATCGTCGGGCTTGTTGAAGAAGAAGCCGGCATTGCCTGTGTATTCGGGATAGATGTCGATCTCGCCTGCGGTGATCGCCTTGCGCAACACGGGCGTGGCGCCGAGCGCGATGCGGTCCTTCGTCTTGATGCCGTTGGCGTTCAGCGCCAGCGCGATCACGTTGCCGAGCAGCGTGCCCTCCGTGTCGATCTTCGACGACACCACGACATCCGCGGCCTGCACCGCACCTGCCGTCAGGGCACAGAGCGATACGGCAAGGGCTATTCTCTTCAGCATGACCATCCCCTTTAATCCTTCAAAGGCGCGGAAAGCCTTGGCGCAAGGCGAACCGCTCGAAACTCCCCGGCGAAGACAGCGGACTGTCGGCGACCGATCCAATGCGTAACTGACATAGTGTGCACGATTGAAAAATCGATGCGATTGCGAAAATACTGTTCACGACACTGTCCAATCGATCGATGTTCCTACTCGCAAACCCGATCCTGCGATGTTAACCCGGAGATCAGGCTCAGGCTTGGACGATCATGAGATGACCAGGGAGGAAAGCGTGACAATCTTGCTTGAGGTATGCGTGGATAGCCCGCGCGGTCTGGCGGCGGCCATCGAAGGCGGTGCCGATCGTATCGAATTGTGCTCGGCGCTCGAGATTGGCGGGCTCACGCCCGTCGCCGGCATGATGAAAGCGGCAGCTGCCGCTCCCATCCCCGTCTACGCGATGATCCGCCCGCATGCCGGCCCTTTCGTGTTCGACAGCGGCGATGAAGCGGCGATGATGGCGGATATCGATGCCGTCAGGGCCTTCGGCCTCGCTGGCGTGGTCATCGGTGCAAACCTTGCAGATGGCACGCTCGACATGCCGCTGCTGCGCCGGTTGAAAGCGCATGCCGCCGGCCTCGGCTCGACGCTGCACCGCGCGTTCGATCTCGTTCCCGATCCCGATGCCGCCTTGGAGCAGGCCGTCGAGCTCGGCTGCGAGCGCATCCTCACCTCCGGCTGCATCCCCAAGGCCATCGATGGCCTGGAGACATTGGCGCGGCTGTCGAAGAAAGCGGCCGGGCGGATATCGATCATGCCGGGCAGCGGCGTGCGTCCCGCCAACGCGCCACAGATCCTGCGCGCCACCGGTGCCCGCGAAATTCACGGCTCCTGCAGCTCGCCAGTCGCAAACGTCGATCCCCGCGCAGTCGCCTTCGGCTTCGAGGCCGCGTCGCCCAACCGAACGGACGCGTCCATCGTGCGCCAGATGCGCGAGGCGATCGATAGTCTTTAGGAGACCTTGATGACGGCCTTGATCAGGCCGCTCTTCTCATGCGCCCAGCGCGCCAGATCGCGCGGGGTATCGGTAAGCGTCGTGCGGTGGGTGATCAACCGATCCACCGGCACGAGGCCATTGGCGATCGAGGCCGCCACATGCTCGAAGTCGATCCGCGTCGCATTGCGGCTGCCGATCACCATCATTTCGCGCTTGTGAAACTCGGGGTCGGAGAAGCGGATATCGTCCTTGACGACGCTGACCAGAACCAGTGCGCCGCCATGCGCAACGAACTGGAACGCCTTCTCCATCGAGGGGCCATAGCCGGTCGCGTCGAAAACGACGTCGAAGCCATCCCCGCCGGTCTTCTCCTTCACCGCATCAAGGCTCGCATCGTTGGCGACGATGCCTGACGTAAATCCGAAGCGCTCGGCGGCCATCTCCAGCCGCTCCGCACTGGTGTCGAGCAAGGTCACCTCATGGCCAGCGATCCGCGAAAAGATCGCAGCCCCGAGACCGATCGGGCCGGCGCCGATGACGAGCGCGCGCGAGCCGGCTGGCGAAAGCGAGCGACGCACGGCATGCGCCCCGATCGCCAGGAATTCCACCGTCGCCGCCGCCTCAAGGCTCAGCCCCTGCGCCGCATAGAGATTGCCCGCCGGAACCGTGATCTCCTCGCAGAATGCCCCATCGGTGTGGACGCCGAGCACCTTGATGTCGGTGCAGCAGTTCGCCTTGTCCTTGCGGCAAGCGACGCATCGGCCGCAGGAGATATACGGGTTTACGATGACGGGCGTACCGACCGCGATCTCGACCCCAACGCCGGTCTCCACCACCGTTGCGGAAATCTCGTGGCCCATCACCCGCGGATATTCTAGAAACGGATGCTTGCCCTCGAAGATATGGTAGTCGGTGCCGCAGATGCCGACATGGCTGACGGCGAGCCGCGCCCAGCCGGCTTCAGGCGTGCCGGGAGAGGGGCGCTCAACGATCTCGAGAACACCCGGTTGTTGGCAAAGCACGGCTTTCATGACGGTTCCTGCATTCGATTAAAGGAGAGCCGACGGCGTTGGCCGGCTCCCCATATTGGCATTTAAGAGCTGCGGCGACGGCGCAGCTGATCGAAGTGGACGATCACGATGATCAGCAAGCCGGTGATGATGCGCTGCCAGAATGAGTTGACGTTGAGCAGGTTCGCGCCGTTGTTGATCGTCGCCAGAATGAAAGCGCCGATCAGCGGACCATGCACGGAGCCGACCGCGCCAAACAGCGAGGTGCCGCCGATGACCGACGAGGCGATCGCCTGCAGTTCCCAACCGTCAGCCTGCGTGGCGTTGCCGATGGCGATACGCGACGCGAGCAACACGCCGACGAAGGCCGCGAAGGTCGCCGACAGGATGTAGGCCATGTAGATGATGCCGTTGACCCTGACACCCGACAGACGCGCTGCCTCGCGGTTGGAGCCGACCGCGAAGAGATAGCGGCCCCAGCGGCTGAGATGCAGGAAGATGTAGGATGGGATCGCGACCAGCACGACCATCCAGAACAGGCTCGGGACGCCGAGGAAGTCGGCGCGGGCGAAGTTCGTGAAGGGCTCGTTGACGATGTTGATCGTCGAGCCGTTGGTGATCAGAAGCCCGATGCCGCGCAGCGACGTCAGCGTCGCCAGCGTGATGATGAAGGGCGGCAGGCCCATCTTGACGATGCCGAAGCCATGAAACACGCCTATGCCGACGCCGATCAGAAGCGTGATCAGGATCGCCGCCCAGACGGGGAAGCCCGCCTGCAGCAGCCATGCCAGGATAACGGTACAGAAGCCGACGATCGCGCCGACGGAAAGGTCGATGCCGGCGGTGATGATCACGAAGGTCTGGCCGAGCGCCAGGATCGCCGTCATCGCGCCCTGGCGCAGAAGGTTGGAGATATTGAGCGGCGTCCAGAAGCTGGCGGTGACGACGCCGAGCAGGATCCACAGGAAGGCCAGGAGGCCGATCAGGGTCAGGCCGAACAGGATGTTGACCTTGCGGCGCGGCGGCGGCGCGGCGATCTCGGTGGGGGTTACGGTCATTTTTCTCTCTCCCTCTTATTCTTTTAGACGCCGATCGCTTCGCTCAGCACTTCTTCATGCGTGGCGGCGTGGAAGTCGTGGCTCGCCACCAACTGGCCACTGCGGAACACATGCAGCCGGTCCGCCAGTTCGTAGACCTCGGGCAGGTAGGAGGAGATGAGAATGATCCCCGCGCCCTGCTTCAGAAGCTTGGCGAACAGCCGGTAGATTTCCGCCTTTGTGCCGACATCGACCCCGACGGTCGGTTCGTCGAAGATGAAGAGCCGCGCCCCATGGCTCAGCCACTTGCCGATGACGACCTTCTGCTGATTGCCACCCGACATCGCCGACACCAGCACACGCCGGCTGGGCGTCTTGATCGCGAGGTCGCGGATCTGCTGGTCGGCGTTTTGCGTCTCCTCGCTGTGGCTGATGACGGGGCCCTTGCTCAGCCGCTTGAAGACCGGCAGGTTGATGTTGAGGCCGATCGGCAGGTTGAGGCAGAGACCCTGGTCGCGGCGACTTTCCGGCGCCAGCGCGATGCCGAGCTCCATCGCGGTGCGCTCGTCCTTGATGTTGACCTTCTTGCCCATCCAGTGGATTTCGCCGGCCGTGGTCTTTTCGCGACCGTAGAGCCCGAGCGCGAATTCGCTGCGTCCGGCGCCGATCAGGCCGTAAAGTCCGACGATCTGTCCGGCTTTCACCGAAAGCGACACGTTCTCGAAGCCCGGCCCGGACAGGCCGTGCACATCGACGATGGTCTCGCCGATCGGGATTTCTTCCTTGTGATAGATCTGCTCAATAGAGCGGTTGATCATCAGCGCGATCAGCTCGTTTTCGTTGGTCTCGCCGATATCGCGCGTTCCCACATGCGTGCCGTCGCGCAGAACCGAAACGCGGTCCGCGAGTTCGAAGACTTCTTCCATGCGGTGGCTGATGTAGACGATCGTGACACCTTCGCTCTGCAGGCGTCGGATGAGCTTGAAGAGCTGTGCGGATTCCTGGCGCGTCAGATAGGCGGTGGGCTCGTCGAAGATCAGGAACTGCGTGCCGCGCATCGCGGCGCGTGCGGTCGCGACCAGCTGCTGCTGGCCGATCGTGAGATCGCTAAGCGGAACGCCTGCGGGCAAGCCGAAGCCGAGATCGTTGAGAACGGCCTGCGCCATCTTCTCCATTTCGCGCTTGCGCATCAGCCCGAATTGATTGACCTCGTCGCCGAGGAAAAGATTGGCCGCCACCGTCAGGTGCGGGCAGAGCACGACTTCTTGGTGCACCGCGTTGATCCCTCGTGCGATCGCCTCGTTGGGCGTCGCCAGCGCGACCGGGTGTCCGCACCAGAGCACTTCGCCGGCCGTGCGGGTGATGACGCCGGTCAGAAGCTTGATCAGCGTCGACTTGCCGGCGCCGTTTTCGCCGACGATCGCGTGGATCTCGCCGGCAAGGAAGGTGACCGTTGCCGGCTTCAGCGCCTGCACATATCCGTAATTCTTCTGCAATCCCTTGAGTTCGAGGATCGGGGCCCCCGCGGGTACGCGGTTCGCCTCCTTCAGCTTGGCGCTGTCATCGTGGCGATGACTGACCTCTTCCAGGCTCATTTGCGTCTCCTCCTCGCGAATTGCCCATGTCGTCCTTCGCCGTCCGCTCCCCTTGAGGAGTTCGGCCGAAGGGAAGAAGGGCCGTGCGGAATCGCTCCCGCACGGCGCTCGTCAGGTCGTTACTTGATCTTCGGGTTCAAGAGAGCGTCGATCTTCGGGTCGCTCATGTTGGCCTTGGTGACGAGGTTGGCGCCGGTATCGACGTTTGCCTCGACCTTCTCGCCCTTGGATACGGCAAGCGCGGTCTTCACGCCGTCATAACCCATGCGATAGGGGTCCTGCACCACGAGGCCGGCAATCGAGCCGTCCTTGAGGAAGCCGACCGTCTTGTCGTCGCTGTCAAACGCGATGACCTTGATCTTGTCGCCGAGCTTGTTTTCGGCGATCGCCTGGCCGACGCCCTGGCCGAGGATGAGGTTCGAGGCGAACACACCCACGAGGTTCGGGTTGGCGGTGATCAGGTCGGTCATCATGTTGAGGCCGGTCGTTGCCTGGCCGTCACCATACTTGTCGGCGATGAGCTTCAGGCCCGGATGCTTGGTCTTCAGCTGATCGAGGAAGCCTTCGCGGCGCTGCTCGAGCGAGCCGACGCCGGGCAGGTTGGTCAGGATGACCAC
This sequence comes from Rhizobium sp. FG113, assembly GCF_057809895.1. Classification (NCBI taxonomy): domain Bacteria; kingdom Pseudomonadati; phylum Pseudomonadota; class Alphaproteobacteria; order Hyphomicrobiales; family Rhizobiaceae; genus Rhizobium; species Rhizobium sp. FG113. Next base: position 505,523 of record NZ_JBMDKV010000002.1, read on the forward strand.
TTCGCCTTCTTCCTTGCCGGTCATTTCCTTGATCGCCGCGGCCAGGCCATCGGCTGCAATGCGGCCGCCCTGGACGTTATCGGTGGTGAGGAACGACTTGAAGGCCTTCGAATCCGCGCCGGAGTCGATACCGATGATCGGAACAGACTTGGCGGCTTCGTCGATCGGCTTGCCGAGCGCCTTGAATTCGGTCGGCGAAATGACGATCGCAGCCGGCTTGCCGGCAACGGCGTTCTCGAGAATGCTGATCTGGCCGTTCACGTCGGACTCGGCCTGTGCGCCGAGCTCCGGCACCTTGACGCCGAGATCCTGACCCGCCTTGCGGGCACCGGCCAGCACGATCTGCCAGTAGAAGGACGTGGTGTCCTTGACGATAATCGGAATGGTCACGTCTGCCGCAAAGGACGGCATCGGCACGGCTGTTGCCATGACGGCGGCGCCCGCGAGAGCGGTAAAGGCGCGACGCGAAAGAATGGACTTCATGCGCATGTTGGTTCTCCTCCAAGTGCGTTCTTCCTCCAGGAAATCTCTCGCGAACGCGAACAAGAGACTTTTATCGATAAAAAACATTTACGAGTTTGAAGCTAGCCGAGGCCTGCCTTGTTTGCAAGACTGCGCCGGGTAAGCCCTTTGGCTCTTTCCGGACCAGTCCTGCACTCGCTTATCGATCGAGCCGCCGGCGTTAAAACGCCGGCAACTCCCCATTCCCAGTCTCGTTGCCTTTTCCTCCGAGGCCAGACGTCCCTCCAAGACATCCGGCCAAAAAGGCTTCGAGTTCGATTTATGAAACATAGGTTCCGCGTGAATGTCAATGCGGAACGTTTATTCCGTTTTTATCCTTATCCCCAGAATACCTCTTCCGGCAGCACGACGCCTTTCTTCAGGATGATGTTGCCATAGAGCCGAAACTCGGTGGTTGCGACGATATAGGCGGCCTTGCGCGACCGTTCGTAGAAAGCGAAACGCTCAAGCGTCGAAATGCCGAAATCGCCGGCGCGCTTGGATACGATGGTCTGAAATTCCTTGCAAACCTCGGGCACGGCCGTCGGATCGCCCACCACTTCCATCACCCAGGCCGATTCCGGCACGAACGTATCGAGCGGCATATGCGTCAGGATCGCTTCCGCCATGGTCGTGGCACTGACGCCATCGGCGCGGATCATTTCCGGGCCCATGGAAAAGGACGGGAAGTTGGCGTCGGCGATGACGATCTCGTCCCCATGGCCCATACGCGCGATGGCGCACAGTAGATCGGGGCTGAGGACGGGATGAATTCCTTTAAGCATTCTGTTTTTCCTTAAACGCGAACAGCATCGTCGCCGAGTGGCGGCGCAACGAGAGTGAAGCTATCGAATTCCGGATAGATCGTCTCCGGCAAAATCGGTGAGAACAGGTCCATGTTGCGCGTCACGCTGGATGCCTTGCCGGTGCCGATCAGCACCGACGACACGAGCGGGTCGCGCAGCGCGAACTGCAGCGCCGGCGCGGCGAGCGATACACCGTTATTGGCTGCGACCTGTTCCATGCCACGCACCTTGGCGAGCACCTCTTCGGTCGCCGGCATATAGTCGAAGTTCGACCCCGCCACCGCACCGGTCGCCAGAATGCCGGAGTTGAATACGCCGCCGACCACAAGCGACGTCCCCTTCTTGCGGCAGAGCGGCAAGAGTTCGGCTTCGGCCGAGCGGTCGAGCAGCGTGTAGCGGCCCGCCATCAGGATGCAGTCGATATCGGCATTGCGCATCACGTCGAGGCACACGGGCACCTCGTTGACGCCAAGCCCGAAGGCCTTGATCGCGCCCGATGTCTTCAGCTCTTCCAGCGCCTTGATGCCGGTATCGAGGAACTGCTTGAGATAGACGGCATTCTTCGCCGCGCCATGCGTATAGCCGCCGATATCGTGCACATAGAGGATATCGATCCGGTTCAGCCCCAGCCGCGCATAGCTGAATTCGACCGAGCGCATGATGCCGTCATAGGAGTAGTCGTAATCGGCATCGAAGGAGAGCGGATCGACATAGGAGTAGTCGGGAACCGTCCCCGTCGGCACCGGGCGCAGCAGCCGCCCGACCTTGGTGGAGAGCACCCATTCGCTTTCCGGCTTGCCGCGCAGGAAATCGCCGACATGGCGCTCGCCGAGCCCCAGGCCATACCAGGGCGCCACATCGAAATAGCGGATGCCGCTATCCCATGCCGCGTCGAGCGTTTCCATCGCCTGGTCGCGCGGGCAGGCGCGGTAGAGGCCGCCAAGGGCTGCGGCGCCGAAGCTCACCTCGGTCACCTCAAGCTCGGTCCGGCCGATCCTCCTCGTCTTCATCATTCCTCCCTGAAGACTGTCGATATTATTGATTAAAGCGTTGCTCCGAGATGCCAAGGCACGAATTCGTTATCGCCGTAGCCGAACTCCTCGCTCTTGGTCTTCTTGCCCGATGCCGTATCGATGATCAGATCGAAGATCTCGCGACCCTTGCCCGATATCGTCGCGTCGCCGCTGGCGATCGTGCCGCAGTCGATGTCCATGTCCTCTTCCATCGAGGCATAGAGCGCCGAATTGCTGGAGAGCTTGATCGACGGTGCCGGGCGACAGCCGAAGCAGCTGCCGCGGCCGGTGGTAAAGGCGATCATGTTGGCTCCACCAGCGACCTGGCCGGTGGCCGAGACGGGATCGTAGCCGGGTGTGTCCATGAAGACGAGGCCGGGCGCGGTCACCCGTTCGGCATAGCCGTAGACAGCCGTCAGTGGCGAACGCCCGCCCTTGGCGACAGCCCCGAGCGACTTTTCCAGGATGGTGGTCAGGCCGCCGCGCTTGTTGCCGGGGGAGGGGTTGTTGTCGAGCGAGGCGCCGTGCATCGCCACATATTTCTCCCACCAGACGATCTTCTCGTCGAGCTTGCGGGCGACCTCCTCGCTGACCGCGCGGCTGCGAAGCAAGTGCTCGGCGCCGTAGATCTCGGAGGTCTCCGACAGGATCGCCGTGCCGCCGGCGGCAGCCAGAAGATCGGCCGCGACACCCAGCGCCGGATTGGCGGTTATGCCCGAAAAACCGTCGGAGCCGCCGCACTGCATGCCGATGATGATATCGCTGATCGGCAGCGGCACGCGACGCTCGCGCCCGACATCGTCGGCGATCTCCTTGAGCATGCCCATGGCACGCTCGACGGCGCGGCGCGATCCGCCGGCATCCTGAATGTTGAAATGACGCTTGGAATTGCCGGCGCCGCTCTGGCCGTAAAGCGTCAGCTGGTTCACCTCGCAGCCGAGCCCGATCATCAGCACGCCGCCGAAATTCACATGCCTGGTATAGCCGGCAAGTGTCCGATGCAGGACAGCCATGCCGTCGCCTGTCGAGCTCATGCCGCAGCCCTGGTCATGGACAATAGGCACGAAGCCGTCGATGCCCTCGTAATGCGGCAGGATGGTGCGGTTGGCCTGGTCGGCGATGGCGCGACAGACCGTGGTGGAACAGTTCACGCTGGCGATGATGCCGATATAGTTGCGCGTCGCCGAGCGTCCATCGGCGCGCTTGTAGCCCATGAAGGTGCGCGCGCGGTCGGCCGCACTTGCTTCTTCCGGCGCCGAATTGGCGGTGGCGGCCAGGCGGTCGTTTTCGAAATGCAGGTTCTGGCTATGGATGTGCTGGCCGGCCTTGACGTCCGATGTCGTGCGCCCGATCGCCTGCCCGTACTTCACCACCGGCTGCCCGAGCGCAATATCTGACAGCGCGATCTTGTGACCGGGGTCGATCTTCTCCAGTGTCGTTATCCCCGCCACCATCTCGCCGGCGGCGATCGGGGCCGTGGCCACCGCGACATTGTCGCCTGATGACAGGATAATCCAAGGGTCTTTCTTCAACGATCTTCTCCCTAGGGAAACACTCGCTGCATCGGCGAATGTGCATTGCTTTTGTTTTTTATCTACAATAAACATTTTCAAGTCAACGGGATTATTGATCCTGTGGACGAGGGAGGCAAACAGCCGCGGACGATCCAAAATAAGATAAGGATCGCCGAGAGATAAGCTCCTGCCACGCGCCGGCGCCCGCCATTCGCGGGCTTTCGCCGTGTGGCGCAGGGCAACAAGGCGGGGTGTGCATGGCGCGGCAAAACACGGTCTTCAAAGAAGCGTATAATCGCTATGTCGCGGCGCTGCGCGCCGACGAGACCCTGCCATCCGAGCCCGACATCGCCGCCAAGCTCGGCATCAGCCGCAGCACCGCCCGCGCCATCCTGACCCGGCTGGACGAGGAAGGCATCATCAGCTGGAACAAGCGCCAGAAGGTAGTGCTGCGTACGCCGACCCAGGCAGATCTCTTTCCCTCGGAAGAGACGGATTCCCTGCACAACATCATCGAGCGCAGCTTCATGCAGCGTATCCTGTCGGATGATGCAGCTCCCGGCACGCAGATCAACGAACTGGAGCTCGCCCGCGACATCGGCACCGGCACCACAAGCGTGCGCGAGTTCCTCATCCGCTTCTCGCGTTTTGGGTTGATCGAGAAGCGGCCGAACAGCCACTGGATATTGAAGGGTTTTACCCGCGAATTCGCGCTGGAGCTCGCGGAGGTGCGCGAGATGTTCGAGCTCCACTCCGCCGCCGAATTCGGCCGGCTGCCTCAGGACAACGAAGCCTGGCGGGCGCTGGCGGAGATCAAGGCCGAGCACCACGCCCTGCTCGATGATCTCGATGGTCGCTACAAGGAATTCTCAGCCCTAGACGAGCGCTTCCATTTGCTGATCCACGGCGCGGCGAAGAACCGCTTCATCGCCGATTTCTACGACGCCATCGCCATCGTCTTCCACTATCACTACCAGTGGAACAAGGCCTTCGCCCGCCAGCGCAACGAGCGCGCCATCCACGAGCATCTGGATTATATCGCCGCCCTTGAAGCCGGCGATCCCGTCGCGATCGAGGCCGCCTGCAGGGTGCACCTGCGCTCCGCGCGCCAGACCTTGCTGCAGTCTTTGCCGCAGACTGCGACGGACGCGGAAGCCTTGGCGAAGTAACGCCTAGCGGCGTCGTGCGGGCGAAAAAAAGCCCGCTCAGGGCGGGCCACGTCTCGCGAACTCAATACAATCGATAACGCAATACCAACGAGACAGCTCAACCTACCACCCCGCGCGCCGCCTTGCACTTCGCTCATTCGGATGAGTTTCGCAGGCTGGCATCAGGCAATGGGAGCAGGCGCTTCTTACGGCGTCATGCGTCTCGGCAGATCGAAGCAAGCTCGATCGCAAACGGCTTAGCGCCGGGGAAAATCATTCCATCCGGAAGCACGCGCCTTCGCGAAAACGATCTGCGCCTCACGCCCCAGAAAGAGCAGGCCGAAGATGCCTATGATCGTCAGGATATCCCACATGTGCGCTCTCCCCGTTTGCGTTGCGGGCCGTGCCTCAGACCCCTCATGACACGGCCCGCCCAATCCAAACGCGACCGCCATCACGTTTCAGGACGATCGCACTCATATGCGACATCAATGCGTCGCGGTATCGCGAATTCTGGGGATGTGGCCGTTTGGCGCATCACTTTACGGTGCGCGCGCAAGGGCAAATCGTGAGCGCGAACGAGGTTCGGACTGACGCTATGTGAAGGCGGTCGAAATTCTTTCGGCCGGGCCTAATTCCTGAGTTTCCTGATCGAAAACCTCGAAGAGCGACTTGGAGACTACTTGATGGCGCGACTTTTGTGACTTTTTTCGCGGCGGCCACAAGAACAACTCCCGAGTTGTACCATTTTCGTCAGATTTAGCTAATCGTATCCATACTTTGTTAACCGTGATTTTCTTAGTTAAGCACCCATAGGCTGTAAGAATCAGCCGAAACGCTCTTCGTTTTAATTCAAGGTTTTATTTATCTGGATCTCCGATGACGTCCCTTTTGACAAACACCTCGGCGCTTGCAGCACTACAGACGCTAAGCTCTCTCAACTCAGGACTGCAGGAGACCCAAGGCCGGATATCGTCGGGCCTGCGCGTGGAGACGGCGTCCGACAACGCCGCCTACTGGTCCATCGCCACGACGATGCGATCCGACGGCAAGGCGGTGTCCGCGGTCTCGGATGCACTGGGAATGGCGTCCGCCAAGGTCGATGTCGCCTATGCCGGTACTGACTCGATCGTCGACGTGCTGACCGAGTTCAAGGCGAAGCTCGTCGCCGCCACCGAGGACGGCGTCGACAAGGCTAAGGTCCAGGATGAATTGAAGCAGCTCAATCTCCAGGCCGAAAGCATCGTGGCTTCGTCGAGCTTCAATGGTGTGAATTGGTTGACGACGAATGCGCCGACGCATCTCATGGTCACGGATGATCTCACGGCCTCCGTCATGTCGTCGTTCGTCCGCTCGGATGACGGATCGGTAAAGGTGGAAACTGAAAACGTGAATCTCAAGCTGAGCAGCATGCTGAACACCGGTGGTGGCGGCATCCTGCAGAAGGAGTTGGGCGGTGTCGGCGATATCGGCGGTTTCCGCGGCACCAACATCAATTCCGACGCCCATCAGGGCCACGAGAACCACAATTTCACCGGCCCCGCCACCTTCGGTTCGGCGGACTACATCGACTTCGATCTGGTTGTCGATGCAGGAGACTATTCCGCTGGCGAAACCTTTACCGCGCTCAGGATCGACAAGAGCGTGATCGACGCCGCCTTGGGCACGAACGACGGCAAGATTCGCAATGCTTCCGACATGCGCAAGGTGCTCAACCAGGTCTTCTCCGATAACGGCGTCCCCGCGACAGCCAATGAGACGCGTTTCTCCGGTTCGCTGACGGCGGCGAGTTTCGAGATCGCTTCGCTGGAGACCTCTGGTCATCCGGGCTCCAGCATTGACATAACGGGCGTTGCATCGGATTTCGGCGGCGTCTACCCGTCCGGCTTCGGGCTCGGTCTGGAGAATGCGCCGCTTGCCAATCACGACAATATGTATCCTGAGGCCCACATGACGTTCGGCCGGTCGTTCACCGTTTCCGCGGAGGCGTCGATCACCTTCGACGTACAGGTTGGTCCCAGCCCGATGCAGACCTACACGATCGACCGGGCCACTGTTGATGCGGCGCTCGGCACGAGCGATGGCTATGTCGGCAATGCCACGGACCTCGCCACCATCATTGCATTCGCCTCGGCGGGCAGCAATCTGGTGGTCGTGCCATCGGGCGACACCATCACATTCTCGGCCGATCGAAGCATCTACCCCGAGGCGGGCAACCACGCCGCCCGTGTCAGCGTTGGCAACGTGCAGTCCGATCCGCCGTGGACGCTCGAGTTCGACCTCGACGAGGTCGACGTCACTGGCTCCGCCTTCGGCGTGGATGAGTATCTCACCGGCGTCGAGTATATGCTGAAGCGATCGATCGAAAGCGCCAGCACGCTCGGATCGCTGCAGAGCCGTATCGAAGGGCAGACGCTTTTCGCCAGCAAGCTCATGGACAGCCTCGACAGCGGCATCGGCCGTCTGGTCGATGCCGACATGGAGCAGGAATCCTCCAGGCTCGCCGCCCAGCAAACCCAGCAACAACTCGCCATCCAGGCGCTGTCGATCGCCAACTCCGCGCCGAGCGGCATCATCAGCCTGTTCCGGTAGTTTGGGCTGGAAAAATTTCGGCCGCTCTTTTGTCGATGAGGTGTCGCCTCTGGGCGGCGACGTTTAGTCCGTGATGCGGCTCTTACTCCGCAGCTTCGGGAACGGCTGGCAAAAGGCTATTTTGCCAATCCTCGTATGTTTGGGTCGTGCCTTTTACCCGCCAAGCAGTACGGCCGTTGGCCGCTCTCCCATACACGATTGCGGCTGCGGCGCTCGGACTGGAGAAAACCACATCCTCTCTGAAAACGGAACGTCCTGTTTCATCGGGGCCGATCTTATTTTGCTGAGAAAGTGTTTCCCAGAGATTTTTATAGTTATGACTCGTTGTCCCCTCCCACGCCGAGCGGCATTGTGATCCTGCTTGCACTATGAATTCGCCATCTATCTCCTGAGCAGACGCCGCGAGGTTGTGCCGGGGGCTTGTAATTTCGAATACGGGCGACTGAGGGCTTCGATTGATGTCGCGCCCAGCAACAACGGATGAGCTTTTCAGAAGCGTCGCAGTTTCTCGAAGAAATTCGAAGCCAAGCAAGGGCAGCATCAACCTCAGTTGGACCAGAAAATATTCCATGTCGGCGATATCTGCTTCTGGCAGGTTGGATGGCTCCGGAGAAGTGTCATTGGTCAAGCTAACCAAGCCGGAGTTTGCGGACACTAAAATCAAACGACTTTCTAGATACTTGATGTGACCGCTCGTTAGGTTAGAGTCTTTGCTCGTGATAACGCAGGTTTTTTCCCAGAAAGCCTTTCGGTCATCTTTGTTATGCTGGGTTAAGCGCCTTCCGATGTTTTCGCTTTGTCCGATGTAGACAAACGTCTGGCCGTCGTCGTCCGGATTGGGGCCAACAAGAAAGTATACTCCTGCTTTTGTGATTTCGGGCCGGGATAGGAGGCCTGCGAGTTTTGAGCGTGGTGCGCTTAGGACATGCCCAGTCCAGTTTATTATCTCGGCGGTCAAGATCCCCTGGGGCGTTCCTTCCACTAGATGAAGCCGAACTGACTTTCCTTGCGCCACGCTCATAATTTGTCCTGATGTGTTCCGAGAATCATTGCCGCAATACAACTAACGCGATTTCGCGGAGTCAACGGCAAACGAGCCCTGAAATCGGAGGTCACAAGATTCGTACGGACAGATTCGAATAGGAGAAATCTCTCTCAGTCGCCGCCGGCCGACAGGATCGAAAGGCCGTTAGCCTTAAGCACCGAAGACGCTATCATCGCGCGCGAAAGCCGGCGAAATATCGAAACTCTGAGAAATCTAAAAAATGGTGCCGCTTGCAGGACTCGAACCTGCGACCCCATCATTACGAATGATGTGCTCTACCACCTGAGCTAAAGCGGCAATCCGGCGGGTGATTTGTGTTCGGCCCGCGATTTGCATGGCGCTGATACAAGCATTGTCGGAAGATTTCAAGCGCCCTGTCACGTCTTTGGTAAAAAAGAACGCGGCTGTGGAAATATGCCCCGCGCCGCTCAGGCCGGCGAGGGGAGCGCCAGTCGGTCGCGGGCCGCGTCGTATTCCTTTTTCATGCGGTCCACGAGCGCCTCGACGGGTTCGACGGCCTTGATGGCGCCGATGCCCTGGCCGCTGCCCCAGATGTCCTTCCACGCCTTGGCGCCGCCAACGGCCTGTTCGAAATCCATCTTCGAGGCGTCGGCGACCGGCAGGTTGTCGGGGTCGAGGCCGACGGCCTTGACTGACGGTTTCAGGTAGTTGCCGGCGACGCCGGTGAAATAGTTGGAATAGACGATATCGCTCGACGCGCCATCGACGATCGCCTGCTTGTAGGCGTCGGAGGCGCGCGCCTCGTCGGTCGCGATAAAGGGGCTGCCGATATAGGCCATGTCGGCGCCCATCGCCTGCGCGGCCAGGATCGCGCCGCCATTGGCGATTGCGCCGGCAAGCAGAAGCGGACCGTCGAACCATTCGCGGATTTCCTGCACCAGCGCGAAAGGCGAGAGCGTTCCCGCATGGCCGCCGGCACCCGCCGCCACCGCGATCAACCCATCGGCGCCCTTGCGGATCGCCGAATTGGCGTGCCGGTTGTTGATCACGTCATGCAGCACGATGCCGCCATAGGAGTGCACGGCCGCATTCACCTCGGGCACCGCGCCGAGCGAGGAGATGACGATCGGCACCTTGTATTTCACGCAGAGCATCAGGTCGTGTTCGAGCCGCTTGTTCGACGTATGGACGATCTGGTTGACGGCAAAGGGTGCGGCCGGCCGGTCCGGATTGGCGGCGTCGTGTGCTGCGAGATCCTCGGTCATCATCGCAAGCCACTCGTCGAGCTGGCTTTCCGGCCGCGCGTTGAGCGCCGGGAATGCGCCGATCACGCCGGCCTTGCACTGCGCCAGCGTCAGCGCCGGGTGCGAAATGATGAACAGCGGAGAGGCCACCACGGGCAGTCTGAGGTTTCGCGTCAGGATCGAGGGCAGGGCCATGGGTCACCGTGAAGAATTGACGTTTACGAAAACGTCAATGTGATAGCAGAGAGTTTTCGCCAGGAAAAGACCGTGTCGCGGTTCCGCCAACATCGCTTGCTCTATAAAAAGGCCTGCCTTTCGGTATTATCCCCTATTGAACGGGCGCCGTCGGCAGCCTCAGCCTTGCGGTTTGCGGCATCAGCCGCTACCGCAGTTGCATATTGTTAAGCATATGACGCCTGTCATCAGCACGAAGGACCGGACGTGAGCGGATTAGAAACGGCTATTAGAACGGCGCTAGACAATGCCGATCGCGACAATCCCGAAGTCCGAGCCAAGATCTATCAATCCGCGCGCCAGGCGTTGGAAGCCGGCCTGCGCAAGCAGGACGTCACCGATACCAACGCGATCGCCCATCATCGCCACCGTCTGGAAACGACGATCCACATGATCGAGGCGGAGGAGCGACAGCGCCTTCATCCGCGCCAGGGGCCGCCCGAGGTGCCGGTGCCGCCAGTCGTCGATATCCCGCCACCCCCGCCGCCTCGCGTGCCTGACGATTTCGACAGCCCCACCATCGGCGGCGAAACGCGGGTGCCCGCGCCTGACGTCATGGTCGCCGACAATCGCTACGAAGAGGACTCCGGTCTCGGCGGCCTGCATGCCGGCGATGCCGATCATCTGGCTGCGGCGCCCGAACCCTTCGTGGCCGAGAAAAAGCCGGCCAACATGGATTTCCGGCCCGAGCGCGCCGTCGCTCGCCGCAAGCCACGCAAGTTCTTCTCGCGCTTGCTTGTTTGGTGCGTCCTGCTTGCCTTCATCGGCATGGGCGCCTGGTGGGCGCATACGTCCGGCCTGCTGATGACGGCGGCCGAGCGCGATACCAGCGTCGCCAATCCGCCCGCCACCACTGCACCGGAGGATTTCAACGGCGCGAATGACAATCACACCGCCGACAGCGATGCCAGCCAGGCACCGGTCATCGATCCACAGAATTCCTTCTCCGCCGCTTGGCTGGAGATATTCAAGCCGTCGGATGCCAACAAGATCGTCAAGGGCGCGCAGTCGCGCGTCGAGAGCATTGCCGAAAACGATGGTCCGGCCGTGCGCCTCACCTCGCAAAGCGCCGGCGCCGACGGCAACGTCGGCATTACGGTTCCGCCCGATATCCTGCAGCAGCTCGCCGGCAAGTCCTCGACGATCGCTGTGACCCTGCAATCGACCTCCGACGAGCCGACGCAGATCACCGTCGAATGCGATTTCCAGTCGCTCGGCGATTGCGCCCGCCACCGCTTCACGGTCAACCGCGAGAAGTCGGACGTTCTTCTGCAGGTCCGCTTCGATCGTTCGCTCGCGCCGACCTCAGCCGGCACGCTTCTGATCAACAGCGACGTGGACGGCAAGGCGAGGGGCATCAACCTCTACGCCGTGCGCATCCTGCCCGGCCAATAAGGCGGTCGGGCAAGGCGCTCAGTTAGTACGTTTGGCCACGGTCACTTAAGGAACTTCGGCCCCTGGCCGATGATCTTGTCGTCGAGCTTGCCGATAGCGTCCTTGTCCTTGCCGTCATAATCGATGGTCTTCAGTATGTGGCGGATGAGGTTCAATCGGGCGCGGCGCTTGTCGTTGGCGTGAACCACGGTCCAGGGCGCGAATTCCGTGTGCGTTTCCTTCAGCATCCGGTCGCGCTTTTCGCTGTAGTCGTCCCACTTGGTCAGCGCCGCGATATCCATCGACGACAGCTTCCATACCTTCCGGGGATCATGGCGACGGTCGTGAAAGCGCTTCAGCTGCATCTCGCGGCCGATATCCAGATAGAACTTGAAGAAGAAGATGCCCTCGTGACTGATCACCTTCTCGATCTGCGGCGCCTGCGCGAGAAAATCCTCATATTGCTTCGGCGTGCAGAAGCCCATGATCGGCTCGACGCCGGCTCGGTTGTACCAGGAGCGGTCGAAGAGCACGAACTCGCCCGCCGTCGGAAACTGCGCGATGTAGCGCTGGAAATACCATTGTCCGGCCTCGCGGTCGGTGGGCTTGGTCAGCGCCACCACGCGCGCAAGGCGAGGGTTCATGTGGGCGGAAGAGGCGGAGATCGCGCCCCCCTTGCCGGCGGCGTCGCGGCCTTCGAACAGCGCCATCACCCGCTTGCCGGTCGCCTGCAGCCAGAACTGCACCTTCACCAGCTCGATCTGAAGCGCCTTGAGCTCTTCGAGATACTCTTCTTCCTTGAGCTTCTTGTTATAGGGAAAGTCGCCCGATTTCAGCGCCTCCTCGTCCACCCAGTCGGGCAGCACCGGATCGTCCACGTCGAAGACGCGCTTCTTGCCCTTGATATCCAGTTCGACTGCTCTGCTTTCGACATCTTCCGACATGGCGATCCTCCTCTTTATGTGCGTAGCCGCCAAGGCGAACATATTTCCTTTTGAAAATCAAACCTCTCGTCATCGGTAAAAATTATGTGCGCAGTCGGGGCGCATTGTCGGTTTGCTGGCGGCATCGGTAAACTTCTGTCATGAAAGAGCGCTATCAGGCGAAGTTTGATAGCCAACGAAGAACGAATCGACGTCGCGAGGGGCACTTGGAACAGCAAACGCCATGGACGGCCAAACTGACGGCGAAGCTCCGTCGGGAGAGCTTCGTGCTTCTCGTCGCGCTGGCGATTGCGTTCATCGCGGTGACCGCTGGCATGAACGGCTGGGGCGTGCTGGGCCTGCTGGCGATCATGCTGCTTGCCATCATGTGCTCGTCCGAGCCGCGCCCACAAGTGGCCTCGGCCCCGCCGGCGTCCGAGGTCGAGGAGCCGGCCGCGCGCAGCCTTCTGCCCGAGGTGTCGGCGACGCTATCGGCGCTCGACATTCCCGTCATGGTGCTGGCCGGCGATGCCTCCGTGCTGTTCCAGAACCGCGCCGCTGAAAAGGCCTTCGGAGAGGTCGTCATCGGCGCCCATATCTCCGCGCGCCTTCGTTCGCCCGGCATTCTCGACATGGTTCGCGAAACCATCGTCACCAACGCGCCGAACCAGATCGAGCACTCCGAACGCCTGCCGTCCGAGCGCGTCTATATTGTCCGGAGCTCGCCGGTCGAGCTCGGCGCCGTCAGCGGTGCCAATCATGGTGCAAGCGAGCGGCTTTTCGTCCTGTCCTTCCGCGACATATCGGAAGTGCGCCGCATCGATCGCATGCGCTCGGATTTCGTGGCCAATGCCAGCCACGAGCTGCGCACGCCGCTCGCCTCGTTGCGCGGCTTCATCGAAACCATCCAGGGGCCGGCGAAAAGCGACTTCAAGGCGCAGGAACGCTTCCTCGGCATCATGTTCGATCAGACCACGCGCATGAGCCGCCTGGTCGACGACCTGTTGTCCCTGTCACGTCTCGAATTGAAGTCGCATATCGCACCCGATGAGAAAGTGGATCTCGTCCCTCTGCTTGGCCATGTCCGGGATGCGCTTCTGCCCCTCGCCAATGACGTCGGCGTCGATATCCAGCTGCATCTGCCGGAAGGCCGAGCCGAGGTGGCGGGCGATCGCGATGAGCTTGTGCAGGTGTTTGAAAACCTGATCGAAAACGCCTGCAAGTATGGCCAGGAAGGCAAACTCGTCGAGGTCTTCCTGAAAAATGGCCCCAGCGGACCGGTCGAGGTCACCATCGTTGACAAGGGGCCGGGTATTCCGGCCGAACACGTGCCGCGCCTGACGGAGCGCTTCTATCGCGTCAACATCGAAGACAGCCGCTCCAAGAAGGGCACCGGCCTTGGCCTTGCCATCGTCAAGCACATCCTGACGCGCCACCGCGCCCGCCTGATCGTCAAGTCCGAGGTCGGCAAGGGAACGAGCTTTACCGTCCGATTTTGACATAAAAGACGTCCCGGTCTTTATGAAGCCTGATTTTATCTATGCATTTCAATTGCATAGACTGTCATAAATGTTTCACCGAACTGACATAAAAGCTCTTGTCATCAGGGGCTAAAGAATGCGTGCCGCTGACAGAGACGGCACCGTCAAAGGGCCGTTCAGGCCCCACCCAGACAGTTATAAGCCCGGGAGACTATTATGAACGCTTTTAAACTTACGGTCGCTGCACTTGCTGCTTCCGCCGCTTTCGCAGGCGCGGCTGTTGCTCGCGACCAGGTCCAGGTCAGTGGTTCGTCCACCGTTCTGCCTTACGCCAAGATCGTTGCCGAAACCTTCGGCGAAACCTTCAAGGACTTCAAGACGCCGGTTGTTGAATCCGGTGGCACCGGCGCTGGCCTCAAGGAATTCTGCAAGGGCGTAGGCCCTGACACGATCGACGTTGCCAACGCTTCGCGTCCGATCAACGCCAAGGAACTGGAAGCCTGCAAGGCTGCCGGCGTTACCGACATCCAGGAAGTCAAGATCGGCTACGACGGCATCGTCTTCGCAACCGACTCGTCCAACCCTGACGTCGCTTACGAGCCGGCCGACCTCTACAAGGCTCTCGCCGCTCAGGTTGTTGTTGACGGCAAGCTTGTCGCAAACCCCTACAAGAAGTGGTCGGAAGTCAACTCCAAGCTCCCGGCTGTTGATATCGCTGCCTACATCCCCGGCGAAAAGCACGGCACCCGCGAAGTGTTCGAACTGAACGTTCTCGCTGCTGGCTGCAAGGATAGCGGCGCTCTCGACGTGATCTCCAAGGAAATCGCTGACAAGGCTGCCCAGAGCAAGGCTTGCGTTGCAGTTCGTAAGGACGGCGCTGCAGTCGACATCGACGGCGACTATCCGGAAACGCTGGCACGCATCGCTGCCAACAAGACCGGCGTTGGCGTATTCGGCCTCTCCTTCTACGAAAACAACGCTGACAAGCTGAAGGTCGCTACCGTCAAGGGTATCGTTCCGAGCCCGGAAACGATCGCTGACGGCACCTACCCGGTTTCCCGTCCGCTGTTCTTCTACGTCAAGAAGGCTCACCTGGGCGTTATCCCGGGCCTGAAGGAATACGTAAACTTCTTCGTATCCGACCAGATGGTTGGCCCTGACAGCCCGCTCGTCGAGTACGGCCTGGTTGCTGCTCCGGACGCTGAGCGCGAAGCGACCCGCAAGTCGGTCGAAGACGGCAAGACCATGTAATAAACTTTGCCGGCGCGATCCAAGGGGTCGCGCCGGCATTGCCTTTGTCCGCTCTAAGGGAGCGGTGAAGCTGAACTACTCCATGATTGGAAGCCGAGATGGCCGAAGCGCCGTTTCGCTCTTGGGGGCCGAGGGCCTGGGGGACCTTAACGAATGAGTACATCCGTCTTACTCTTGTGCCTCGTTGTGCTTGGCGCGGTTGCCTTTGTGGCAGCACGCAGCCGCGCGACGGCGCTTGCCGGAGGTAAATCCTCGGCGCTGCACTCCCGGCCTGGCTACTACGGTGCCTATGCCGCAATCTGGGCTATCCTGCCTGCGCTCATCGTTCTGTGCGCCTGGCTTGCCATCAGCCCCTCCATTATCGAATCCTCCGTCCGCGGCGGCTTTCCTGATGACGTCAAGGCTCAGCCAGCCGCTCAGCAGAACCTGAACTACGGCATGGTCAGCGCCATCGCCCGCGGTCTGCCGCTGCTCGCGAGCGAAGACGTTGCCGCAGGCGTCGGCGATCCCGCCGGTCTCCAGGCCAAGCTCGCCGCCAAGGGCGTTCCGCTCGCCGGCGTGCCGCAGCCTTACATGATCGAAGGCGCGCAGAAGCTGAACACCGAGAGCGGCATCAGCCGCTTGATCATGACGCTGGTCGTTCTGGCGCTCGGCGTTGCCGGTGGCTTCTATGCCCTGCGCGAAGTCGCTCCCCGTTTCCGGGCCCGCAACCGCGTCGAGCGCGTCATGCTCTGGGGTCTGCTGCTCGCATCCTCCATCGCCATCCTGACCACTGTCGGTATCGTCATGTCGATGCTGACGGAAGCCGCCCACTTCTTCGCTGAAGTTCCGGCCGCCGACTTCTTCTTCGGCACCGTCTGGGATCCGCGCTTTGCCGGCGCCGGCAGCTCGTCCTTCGGCCAGTTCGGTCTCATCCCGCTGCTGCTCGGCACGCTCTACATCGGCTTCGTCGCCATGCTGGTCGCCGTTCCGGTTGGTCTCTTTGCGGCCATCTACATGGCGGAATACGCGGCTCCCAAGGTTCGCGGTATCGCAAAGCCGCTGCTCGAAGTCCTGGCCGGTATCCCGACCATCGTCTACGGCTTCTTCGCCCTCGTCACTGTTGGCCCGTTCCTGCGCGACCTCTCGTCCCAGGTGAACGGCCTTCTGACCGGCGACTACAGCAACTTCATCCAGGCACAGAGCGTTCTGACCGCCGGTATCGTCATGGGCATCATGCTGATCCCATACGTCTCCTCGCTGTCTGACGACATCATCACCGCCGTGCCGCGCGCCCTGCGTGACGGTTCGCTCGGCCTCGGCGCCACGCGTTCGGAAACGATCAAGAAGGTCGTTCTCCCCGCCGCCCTGCCGGGTATCGTCGGCGCTCTCCTGATGACCGCCTCGCGCGCCATCGGCGAGACCATGATCGTCGTGCTTGCAGCCGGTGTTGCAGCCCGTATCCAGATCAATCCCTTCGAGCCGATGACGACGGTGACGGTCAAGATCGTCAACCAGCTGACGGGTGACCTTGAGTTCACCTCGCCGCAGACGCTGGTTGCCTTCGCGCTTGGCATCACGCTGTTCTTCATCACGCTTTGCCTTAACATCTACGCGCTCTTCATTGTGCGCAAATACCGGGAGCAGTACGAATGACGGACGTTGTTTCCTCCGGACAGGGCGTCGTCGTCTCCAAGGCGCCGGCCCGCCGCGATATCGGCATCAAGCGTCGCTACGCCGCCGAACGCCGCTTCCAGGCCTATGGCATCGCTGCCATCTCCTTCGGTCTGATCTTCCTGGCCATCCTGCTCACGACGGTTATCCGTCAGGGCTACACGGCCTTCGCGCAGACCTCGATCACTCTGCCGATCGAGTTCTCCGAAAAGGTGCTCGACCCCAACAACAAGCGCGCCACCGACCCGTCGGTGCTGATCGCCGCCAACTATCCGGTGCTGATCCGCGACGCCATGGTCAAGACGCTCGGCATCAACGCCCAGAGCCGTCCTGAAGTCCGCGACGCCACCGCGATGATCTCCAAGGGCGCCCCGATCGTGCTCCGCGACATGGTCGTCGCCGATCCGTCGCTGATCGGCAAGACGGTCAACGTCACGCTTCTTGCCGACGCCAATATCGACTCGGCCAACAAGGGCCAGATCGACCTGACAGTTGACGAGAAGAACCGTAAGGTCAACGACCGCCAGGTCGGCTGGATGCAGCAGATGGCGGCCAGCGGCACGCTCCACAAGGAGTTCAACACCGGCCTCTTCGTCAACGGCAATTCCAGCCGTCCGGAAGCCGCAGGTCTTGGCGTCGCCCTCATCGGCTCGCTCTACCTGATGCTGATCGTTCTTGCCCTGTCGCTGCCGATCGGTGTCGCTGCTTCGATCTACCTCGAAGAGTTCGCGCCGAAGAACAAGCTGACCGACCTGATCGAGGTCAACATCAACAACCTCGCGGCCGTTCCTTCGATCGTCTACGGTCTGCTCGGTCTCGCCGTCTTCATCAACTTCGCAGGTCTGCCGCGCTCCGCGTCGCTGGTCGGCGGTCTGGTGCTGACGCTGATGACGCTGCCGACCATCATCATCGCCACCCGCGCAGCGCTGCGCGCCGTGCCCCCTTCGATCCGCGCGGCCGCTCTCGGCCTCGGCGCTTCGAAGATGCAGATGGTGTTCCACCACGTTCTGCCGCTGGCAATGCCTGGCATCCTGACCGGCACCATCATCGGTCTGGCGCACGCGCTCGGTGAAACCGCGCCGCTGCTCCTGATCGGCATGGTCGCCTTCGTCGCCAATGCGCCTGCCACCCCGATGGATCCCTCCACGGCTCTGCCGGTGCAGGTTTACATGTGGGCAAACGAAGCCGAACGCGCCTTTGTCGAGCGCACGTCCGGCGCCATCATCGTCCTGCTCCTGTTCCTGATCGTCATGAACCTCGGAGCCATCCTCTTGCGTCGTCGCTTTGAGCGCCGCTGGTAAACGGAGTAAACATCATGAACATGTTGACGGAAGCAGCAGTTGAGAAGGCGCTAGACCAGAAGATGAATACCATTCCGTATAAAATGATCGGCCAGGACGTCTCGGTTTACTACGGCGAGAAGCGTGCGCTTTTCGACGTGAAGCTGAACATCCGCGAAAACACCGTGACGGCTCTCATCGGTCCGTCGGGCTGCGGCAAGTCCACCTTCCTGCGCAGCCTGAACCGCATGAACGACACGATCGACAACTGCCGCGTCACCGGCAAGATCACGCTCGATGGCGATGATATCTACGATCCGGATATCGACGTCGTCGAACTGCGCGCCCGCGTCGGCATGGTGTTCCAGAAGCCGAACCCGTTCCCGAAGTCGATCTACGAAAACGTCGCCTACGGCCCGCGCATCCACGGTCTCGCCAAGGCGAAGGCCGACATGGACGTCATCGTCGAGCAGAGCCTGCAGCGCGCCGGCCTGTGGAACGAAGTCAAGGACCGCGTGCATGAAGGCGGCACCGGCCTCTCGGGTGGTCAGCAGCAGCGTCTGTGCATCGCCCGCGCGATTGCCGTCAGCCCCGAGGTCATCCTCATGGACGAGCCCTGCTCGGCGCTCGACCCGATCGCGACCGCCAAGGTCGAGGAGCTCATCCACGAGCTGCGCGAAGCCTACACGATCGTCATCGTCACGCATTCGATGCAGCAGGCAGCCCGCGTCTCGCAGCGCACCGCCATGTTCCACCTCGGCAACCTCGTCGAGGAGAACGATACCGACAAGATGTTCACCAACCCGGATGATCCGCGCACCCAGGATTACATCATGGGCCGCTTCGGCTGATCTCCGAAACCGGTAAACCTCAGGACATTCAAGGATAAGCCCCATGGCATCGACACATATCTATTCCGCCTATGACGATGATCTCAAGTTCCTGACGCGCCGCATCTCCGAAATGGGCGGCCTCGCGGAACAGATGGTCGGCGACGCTGTTCGCGCGCTCGTCAACGGCGACACTTCGCTCGCCCAGAAGGTCATCTCCGACGACGTGATCCTCGATCACGCCGAGCGCGAGATCGGCGAGAAGGCGATCATCACCATCGCCCGCCGCCAGCCGATGGCTGCCGATCTTCGCGAAATCATGGGCTCGATCCGCATCGCGGCCGATCTCGAGCGCGTCGGCGATCTCGGCAAGAACACTGCCAAGCGCGTCATCGCGGTCCAGAGCACCGGCGTTCCGCGCAAGCTCGCCCGTGGCCTCGAGCATCTCTCCGAACTGGCGCTCGTCCAGCTCAAGGAAGTTCTCGACGTCTACACCAGCCGCGTTGCCGACCGCGCCAAGTCGATCCGCGAGCGCGATGAGGAAATCGACGCGATGTACACCTCGCTGTTCCGCGAGATGCTGACCTACATGATGGAAGATCCGCGCAACATCACCAGCTGCACGCATCTTCTCTTCTGCGCCAAGAACATCGAGCGCATCGGCGACCACGCCACCAACATCGCAGAGACCATCTACTACATGGCTACCGGCGCCCAGCCGGAAGGCGAACGTCCGAAGGACGACACCGCCAACACCGTCGGCGCGGTCACGGAATAAGCGTTCCGGACCCACGCCCCCAGGAGACCGAGACGAATGATCCCAAGAGTAGCAGTCGTTGAAGACGAAGAAGCACTGAGCGTGCTTCTTCGCTATAACCTTGAGGCCGAAGGCTTCGAAGTCGATACCATCCTTCGCGGTGACGAGGCCGAGATCCGGTTGCAGGAACGCACGCCGGACCTTTTGATCCTCGATTGGATGTTGCCCGGCGTATCCGGCATCGAGCTGTGCCGTCGCCTGCGCATGCGCCCGGAGACGGAGCGCCTGCCGATCATCATGCTGACCGCCCGTGGCGAGGAAAGCGAACGCGTTCGCGGCCTGTCGACCGGCGCCGATGACTATGTCGTCAAGCCGTTCTCGACGCCTGAGCTCGTCGCCCGCGTCAAGGCGATGCTGCGCCGCGCCAAGCCGGAAGTGCTCTCCTCGTTGCTGAAGTGCGGCGATATCGAGCTCGATCGCGAAACCCATCGCGTTCACCGCAAGAGCCGCGAAGTCCGCCTCGGACCGACCGAATTCCGCCTCCTGGAATTCCTGATGTCGTCGCCCGGCCGCGTCTTCTCCCGCTCGCAGCTGCTCGATGGCGTCTGGGGCCATGACATTTATGTCGACGAGCGCACCGTCGACGTTCACGTCGGCCGCCTGCGCAAGGCGCTCAACTTCTCGAACATGCAGGATGTCATCCGCACCGTTCGCGGCGCTGGTTATTCGATGGAAGCGTAAGGCGCTTCCATTTCATCCGATCCAACGAAAAACGGGCCCCGCGAGGGCCCGTTTTCTTGTGTTCCTTATCCGGCTTTCCGGGTCATGCGACCCGGTTGGCGGCCTTGCGGCGCTCGTTGACCGGCTGGTAGGCCATCCGCTGGTGGTAGGTGCAGTATGGCGAGTTGTCAGGGGACTCGCAGCCGCAGAAGTGAAAGTCATCCGTCAGCGGATCGCCGACCGGCCACTTGCACGTACGCTCGGTCAGTTCCGTAAGGCCGAGGCGGCGCGAGATCGGAACGACAACGTTGGAAGCCGGACGGTAACGGACTTCCTCGATCGCATCGATGTCCATCTCTTCCTTGAGAGCCACTGCGCCCTGCGGGCGGGCAACGGCGCGGCTTGGCGAGATGCGTGCGGAATTGAAGTTGCTGGCGGGGCGGGGCGTCGAAACCGCCGGGCGCTTCGGCGCCCGGGTCGCGGTCGTCGTGCCGCCGGCCTTGGCGCGGCCAGGCAGGTTCAGACGGTGGACCTTGCCGATGACGGCGTTGCGGCTTACACCGCCAAGTTGTGCCGCAATCTGGCTGGCGCTCAGGCCTTCGGCCCAAAGCTTCTTCAGTCTTTCAACGCGCTCGTCTGTCCAGTTCATGCCCTGTCTCCGCCTTATTGCGTTGGTGTAGGCAGAATCCCTCACCCATGGCACGGACGTGTCCGGACCAAGAAACGCTTGCTCGATTTTGGTGACTAGTTCCGCCGCATGCAGTCTAGTAATTGAGTTTTAACCTAGAGTGAGGGCGACTCCGTGACAAGAGTCGGTTGAATCGCGGCGAATCGATTTCTCGGTTTTCCCCAACTTGCTGGGTGAGAGAGTCATTTCTGCAACATTAGCTGTTGATAGCTCACCGGCACCCCGATGCTTGCTTGACGCATGCGACAAAAGCTCAGTTTTGTTGACATCGCACTGCGAAAAGACAATAGTGCCCCTCGCCGCCGAAAGGCGGCATTTTTCATTTCCGGGCACCCGCTTTTTAGCCGGAGTCCGGGCGATTATTGAGCGAATGACAGGAGATCGCGCCATGGCTGAAGCCGCGCCGCTTTATGATACCTACTCTCGTGCCCCGCTGCGGTTCGAGCGAGGAGAGGGCGTGTGGCTGATCACCGAAACTGGCGAGCGATATCTCGATTTCGGCGCGGGCGTTGCCGTGACCTCCGTCGGCCATAGCAATCCGCATGTCGTCGGAGCACTGAAGGATCAGGCCGATAAGGTTTGGCACCTTTCCAACATTTACGAGATCCCCGGTCAGGAGCGCCTCGCCAAGCGGCTTACGGATGCAACCTTCGCGGATAAGGTGTTCTTCACCAACTCCGGCGCCGAGGCGCTGGAATGCGCGATCAAGACCGCGCGCCGCTACCAGTATTCGAAGGGCCATCCCGAGCGCTTCCACATCATCACCTTCGAAGGTGCCTTCCACGGCCGCACGCTGGCGACGATCGCTGCCGGCGGCCAGGAGAAGTATCTCGAAGGCTTCGGCCCCAAGGCACCCGGTTTCGACCAGGTTCCCTTCGGTGATATCGAGGCCGTTCGCGCTGCGATCACCGATGCCACGGCCGGCATCCTGATCGAGCCGGTACAGGGTGAGGGCGGTATCCGCCCTGCGACCGTGGAGTTCATGAAGGCGCTGCGCCAGCTCTGCGATGAAAACGGCCTGCTTCTGATCCTGGACGAGGTTCAGACCGGCGTCGGCCGTACAGGCAAGCTCTTTGCTTATGAGCGGTTGGGCGTAACGCCGGACATTCTGGCCGCCGCCAAGGGCATCGGCGGTGGTTTCCCGCTCGGCGCCTGCCTTGCAACGGCTGAAGCAGCCTCCGGCATGAAGGCCGGCACCCATGGCTCGACCTATGGCGGCAACCCGCTTGCCATGGCTGTCGGCAATGCCGTGCTCGATGTGATCCTTGAGGAAGGCTTCCTGCAGCACGTCAGCGACGTGGCACTCGTCTTCCGCCAGGGGCTCGCATCGCTGAAGGACCGCTTCCCCGATGTGATCGAGGATGTCAGGGGCGAAGGCCTGATGCTTGGCGTCAAGGCGGCTGTTCCGTCGGCTGAGCTCCTGCAGGCCATCCGCGCTGCCAACCTGCTGGCCATTCCGGCCGGCGACAATGTCATCCGTTTGCTTCCTCCGCTCGTCGTCACCGCCGACGAAGCCCGCGAAGGCCTCGCACGCCTGGAGCGTGCCGCCGAGAGCGTGCGCGCCAAGGCAAAGAAGACGGCTTGAATGGATGGATGCCCGGCCGGATGGCGGGCGCAACAGGTTAAAGACAGATGGCTTCCCCAAAACACTTTCTCGATCTTTCCGCGGTAACCTCCTCCGACCTCAGGGTCATCATGGATGACGCCAAGACCCGCAAGCAGGCCTTCAAGGCCGGCCAGGGCGACAAGCCGCTGGCAGGCAAGATGCTGGCGATGATCTTCGAAAAGCCCTCGACGCGTACCCGCGTCTCCTTTGACGTCGGCATGCGCCAGCTCGGTGGCGAGACGCTGTTCCTTTCAGGCACCGAAATGCAGCTCGGCCGCGCCGAAACGATTGGCGATACCGCGAAGGTCCTGTCGCGCTATGTCGACGCAATCATGATCCGCACCACCGACCATGCGCGCATGCTGGAGCTCGCCGAACACGCGACGGTTCCCGTCATCAACGCTTTGACGGATGACACCCATCCCTGCCAGATCATGGCCGATATCATGACCTTCGAAGAGCATCGCGGCCCCATCAAGGGCAAGACGATTGCCTGGATGGGCGATGGCAACAACGTGCTGCATTCGCTGGTCGAAGGCGCTGCCCGTTTCGGCTATCGCATGAACATGGCGGTACCCCTTGGTTCCGAGCCGAAGGATCACTATCTGAACTGGGCCCGCAATGAGGGCGCCGAGATCATGCTGAGCCATGATGCAGACCGTGCGGTCGCCGGCGCCGATTGCGTGGTGACCGATACCTGGGTCTCCATGAATCAGGAACATCGGGCCCGGGGTCACAACGTCTTCCAGCCTTATCAGGTCAATTCGGCTTTGATGGCACAGGCCGACAAGGATGCATTGTTCATGCATTGCCTGCCGGCCCATCGTGGTGAGGAAGTTACCGACGAAGTGATCGACGGCCCGCAATCCGTGGTCTTCGATGAAGCGGAAAACCGTCTTCATGCGCAGAAGTCGATTCTTGCTTGGTGCCTGGGCGCGATCTGAACCATACTGGAGGCCACATCGGGCCGGACAGGCCCGTGGCCGCGCTGGCGGATGGACGGGCTCGTCCGCTGCCCTCAGACTAGGAGAAGACCATGGCAGAAGCTGCAGCCACCCTCGGCGAATTCGATTTCGCCGGCGATGATCATGTCGTTCCGTTTCAGGTGGAAGGCCTGGATGTGCGCGGTCGCGCTGTCCAGCTCGGCCCGATGCTGGATGCGATCCTCGATCGCCACAACTATCCCGCACCCGTCGCCCGCCTGCTGGCCGAAGTCATCGCGCTGACGGTGCTGCTTGGCACGTCGCTGAAGTTCGAAGGCAAGTTCACCGTCCAGACCAAGAGCGACGGCCCGGTCGATCTGCTTGTCGCCGATTTCTCGACGCCCGAGAACGTGCGCGCCTATGCCCGCTTCGACCAGACGCTTCTGGACGAGGCAGTTGCCGCCGGGCGCGCCGAGCCCGAGCACCTGCTCGGCAAGGGCATGCTGGCGTTCACCATCGACCAGGGCAAGTTCAGCCAGCCTTACCAGGGCATCGTCGCGCTCGACGGCGCCACGCTGGAGGATATAGCCGGCACCTACTTCCGCCAGTCGGAGCAGATCCCGACGCGCGTGCGCCTCGCCGCCGCCGAACTGTTCGATCGCGACGAAGCGGGCAAGCCGCGTCATCGCTGGCGGGCAGGGGGCCTCGTTGCCCAGTTCCTGCCGGAAGCGCCCGAGCGCATGCGTCAGGCTGACCTGCACGGCGGCGATGGCGATGAAGGTACCGTCCAGCATGCGGAAGACGATGCCTGGGCCGAAGCGCGTTCGCTGGTGGAAACCATTGACGCCGACGAGCTGACCGATCCGCAGGTCGGCGTCGAGCGCCTGCTGTTCCGGCTGTTCCACGAGCGCGGTGTGCGCGTTTACGAGCCGCGCGAAGTGTTCGACCGCTGCTCCTGCTCGCGCGAGAAGATCAAGGGCGTGCTGAAGGGCTTCTCCGCCGAGGAAATCGAGGCGAGCCAGGAAGAGGGCAAGATCGCGGTCACCTGCGAGTTCTGCTCGACGACCTATCGTTTCGAGGCCGAAGAGCTCGCGCAGGCGGCTGAGTAACCTGCGACGAAACGAAGGTTAGTTCAGCACTCTGAGCAGGCCGGGTGAATCAAGAGAGAAGGCGGGGATTTCCACCTGGAAGACCTCGCCTTTATCGGTTTCCATCTGGTAGTGGCCGAACATCAGGCCCGATGGCGTATCGAGAGGGCAGCCCGATGAATACTCGTAGGTATCACCAGGGCTGAGCGTCGGCTGTTCGCCGACAACGCCGGCGCCGCTCACTTCATCGACGACGCCGTTCTGGTCGGTGATGTTCCAGTAGCGGTTGACGAGACGTACCGTGAGGTCGGAATTATTGCTGATGACGATGCGGTAGCCCCACACATAGCGGTCGTCGTCCGGGTCGGATTGCTCCTCCAGGTAAAAGGGCTCGACCACCACTTCAATATCTCGTGTCAGGGCGCGGTACATGCCTACACCATAATAAGAATACCTTACTGGTATCTTATAAGAGGTGCGGCAGGTCAATAAACCAGGCCGGAATCCGCAATCAATTGGCTGTAAGCGCGAAAAATTCGCGCGTTAAGACTAATGCTACTCCCGCTCAGCGCGAGTAAATTGCAAAAATGCGCGCTTAAATGCCGGCCGGATCACATCGACCCGGCCGGCTATTCTTGATCAGGCCTTGATCTTGGAGAGCGCCTGCGCGAAATCCTCGATCAGGTCGTCGGTATCCTCGATACCAGCAGACAGGCGCACGGTGCCCGGAGAGATGCCGAGTTCGGCGCGGGCCTCGTCCGTCAGGTTCTTGTGCGTGGTCGTCGCCGGATGCGTGATCAGGCTCTTGGCGTCGCCGAGATTGTTGGAGATCTTGACGATCTCAAGCGCGTTCTGCAGCGCGAACGCCGCTTCCTTGCCACCCTTGAGTTCGATCGCCACCAGCGTCGAGCCGCCCTTCATCTGTTTGGCGACGATATCGGCCTGCGGATGGTCCTTGCGGCCTGGATAGATCACCTTCGCGACCTGCTTCTGCTCGGCCAGGAAGTCGGCGATCTTGCCGGCGTTCTCGGTCTGCTGCTTGACGCGCAGCGGCAGCGTCTCGAGACCCTTGAGCAGCGTCCAGGCCGTGAACGGCGACATGGCCGGGCCGGTGTGGCGATAATAGTCCTGCAGATGCTCGTTCACCCACTCCGTATCCGAGAGGATCACGCCACCGAGGCTGCGGCCCTGGCCGTCGATATGCTTGGTCGCGGAATAGACGACGATATGGGCGCCGAGTTCCAGCGGCTTCTGGAAGATCGGCGTCGCGAAGACGTTGTCGACCACGACCTTGGCGCCGACCTGGTTGGCGAGCTTGGCAACGCCTGCGATATCGACCACTTCGAGCGTCGGGTTGGTCGGGCTTTCCAGGAAGAACACCTTGGTGTTCGGGCGGATCGCCTTTTCCCAGTTCTCCAGATGGCGGCCGTCGACCAGCGTGCATTCGATGCCGTATTTCGGCGCCAGCGTCTCGACCACCCAACGGCAGGAACCGAAGAGCGCGCGGGCGGCCACGATATGATCGCCGGCCTTCACCTGGCAGAGGATGGCGGCGGCAACGGCTGCCATGCCCGATGCGGTGGCGCGGGCTTCTTCGGCACCTTCCATCGCGCACATGCGCTTTTCGAACATGTCGTTGGTCGGGCTGCCGTAGCGGGCGTAGATATAACCCTCGGTCTCGCCCTTGAAGCGCGCCTCTGCGGCTTCCGCGCTATCGTAGACAAACCCTTGCGTGAGATAGATCGCCTCGGATGTCTCGCTATACTGCGAGCGCAGCGTTCCGCTGTGGACCAGTTGGGTTGCCGGGCGCCAAGTCTTGCTCATGCCATCACCACTTTCAAACACAAAAAAACCGGCCGCGAATGCAGACCGGTTTCAACCCGGTCTATTTAGCCACTTGTTTAACGTGGCTGCAAGCCGACCGGCCAAATCACCACGGGATAAAGCTGCAATACTGCTGTTGCGCGCTTGCGTCAATTCCTCGATTTTGGTTTTGTCTGCGGCAAATTATGGATGGGGCATGATGGCTCGCGAAACAGGAATATTGGCAGACCGCGCGATTGCCGCGTTGTTCGAGACGGGGCGCCTCGTCGCGGAGCGCGAGCTCGACAGCGACCAGATCCAGCCGGCGAGCCTTGATCTCCGCCTCGGCACCAAGGCCTTCCGCGTCCGCGCCAGCTTTATGCCGGGTCCGAACAGCCTCGTCTCCGACAAGCTCGACCGTTTGAAGCTGCATGTCGTCGATCTCTCGGAAGGCGCGGTGCTCGAAACCGGCTGCGTCTACATCGTCCCCCTGATGGAGCGCCTCGATCTTCCGGCCGACATGTCGGCCTCGGCCAATCCGAAAAGCTCGACCGGCCGCCTCGATATCTTCACCCGCGTCATCACCGATTACGCGCAGGAATTCGACAAGATCCCGGCAGGCTATTCCGGCCCGCTCTATCTCGAAATCTCTCCGCGCACCTTCCCGATCGTCGTGCGTCGCGGCTCACGCCTGTCGCAGATCCGCTTCCGCATCGGCCAGTCGCTGCTCGGCGAACCGGAGCTTCTGGCGCTGCACGATGCCGAAACGCTGGTCGCAAGCACAAAGCCGAACGTCTCCGGCGGCGGCATTGCACTGTCGATCGATCTCGCCGGCGACAAGGACGGCCTGATCGGCTATCGCGGCAAGCACCACACGGCTGTCGTCGACGTCGACAAGAAGGCCCAGCACGACATCTTCGATTTCTGGGAGCCGATCTACAGCCGCGGTCGCAACGAACTGATCCTCGATCCGGACGAGTTCTACATCCTCGTCTCGCGCGAAGCCGTCCACGTGCCCCCGCACTACGCCGCCGAGATGACGCCTTTCGATCCGCTGGTCGGCGAATTCCGCGTCCACTACGCCGGCTTCTTCGACCCAGGCTTCGGCCACGCCCCCGCCGGCGGCCGCGGCAGCCGCGCCGTCCTCGAAGTCCGCAGCCACGAGGTCCCCTTCATCCTCGAAGACGGCCAGATCGTCGGCCGCCTGGTCTACGAGCACATGCAGGAACACCCCGAAAGCCTCTACGGCACCGGCCTCGGCTCCAATTACCAGGCACAGGGCCTCAAGCTCTCCAAGCACTTCCGGATCTGAGCAGCCTCACCCGGAAGTCGCCAACCCCGCTTGACACCGACCGCCATCTGTTGGAAATCTGCGCGTAACGCGGGTGTAGCTCAATGGTAGAGCAGCAGCTTCCCAAGCTGAATACGAGGGTTCGATTCCCTTCACCCGCTCCAGCGAACCCAAGCGGACATTGCCCAATATTTCAAGCCTACCAATTCCCGGCTATCGTGATCCGGGGGTGTAGAACAATGGTACGTTTACTTATCGCGCAATGCTGCCCACCGGCTCCAGGTCCGCCCCTGCCTTGATCACCCCGCGCTCAAGCATTGTCACTAAATCTGGCGGAAGACCTACGGCATCAACGGTCTTTTTGAAGGCGGCCGCGTCGATGCCTCCATCCGTCACGCTACCTGGCGCTTGCTCTGAGCCAAGCTCCCCGAGCGCGGCAGCGCGGATAACACTCGTCAGCGAACTGCGGCCGGTCACCCGCTCGGTCCAAAGGAGAGCCTCTGAATAGCGGGCGTCACGGAAGGCGTCCAGTGCGAGGACGACCATGGCACATCGGGGAACGATGTCGGTTTCGGCGCTTGCCTCCTTCGCCATTGCCAGTCCGGCAGACGTATATCCTGCTGAGTAAAGCAAGCCACCCAAGGCCGCTACAGAGTCCGGATTGTTCGGATTCAACGCGACGGCTTTGTTGCCTGCCTCGATCGCAGCTTCCAAGCTTCCACCTGCTGCTTGAGCCGCCATCAAAGCAAGCTGCGCCCGGTCGGAAAATGGGGCTCTGGCAACGGCGTCCTGCGCAAGCCGAAGCGCACGATCGACGACATCAGACGGCGTCGCTCTTCCAGCGGGTGCAAGCAGAATACGGGCGAGAATTGCATTGGCGTCGGAATCGTGTGGCATGAGCCGCACCGTTCGTTCGAGGCAATTGGCTGCCGCCTCAAGGCTGCCCCGAACTTCGAGCGCGTACTCCGCGCGCACGACGCAGTCGTTACCGACGGAATCCTGAGCGGCATTCAATTTGATCGAGTTGATCACGCCTCGACTGGCGGCGATCCGCTTGGCAAGCGAAGCAACGATCTGCTGTCTCGCGACGGCCGCGCTCTTTCCTGCCGTTTCAACCCTTTCCAACCCGGACATCAGCAGGTTTCCGGAAGCGTTCTCGGTGACCTGCCACCAGACGCTTCGCTCGCCGAGATCCGAATAGTATTTGAGCTGAACCGAGTAACGCCGGTCGGCAGCGTTGGTCCTTACAGACGCATATGCCGGCTGCGCGACAATGATCGTCTGAAACTGTGTGAGTGCCGTCAGCAGGCCGTCACGTACCTGGCTTGCCTCTCCGGCTTGTTGTGGGTTCGCCACGTCGACGGTGACGTACACGACGGGTTTCGTGGAAATGACGGGTCTCTGCGCGTAGGAGTATATGCCCAGCGTGGCGATCGCTGCCAGAACCGACACCATTAACCCGGCAAACATCAATCTTCGCTTGGGCGGCGTGTTCTCCGGCTGGTATGGATTACGCCGGACGGCATGGCCGAGCGCTATCTCGTCGGCTTTTCTGTGATGAGGCGCGTTAGCGGTGTTGCGAGCAAAGCAGGCGATGTATTTCCCTTTTTTTACGCTTATCCAGATGTCGTGGTCTTCGCCGAACGCAACGTAAAAGGATTCCAACGTTGATCTGAGACGGCTGATCTCGATGCGGACGATTGGATCGATGCTAGAGTCGAAATTACTCGGCCGTCCCAGCACATCCACGGCAATGGCATAGGCCTTGACTTCCTCGTCTTTGATACGTTGCGCTACGAGATAGGTAAGTATTGCCTTCTGGCGGTCGGCAGTCTTGAACCTTTGATCTGCGAGAAGCCGTTGGAGTGCGGCTTCCGCCTCGGTGTCGTCCACGTGCTCCTGGAATTCGTCGTCAATCTCAGCACCCATGGTCGTCCCCGATACGCCGGTCGAAAAGCTGAAATATGCGCAGAACCCTATATCAACCCAATAACATTAAGTTGCAACCTTGAATCCTAATGAAACCATCAGTCATTAAGCGAAGTCCTAAATCGATGTCGTGTCGCCAAGCACAATAGAGAGCACGTCACTTTCAATCTCGGAACAAAGCGTCTCGTACTCTTCGATCAGCGGGCAATCGTTTCGATCACGCTCCTTCTGGAACCTCTGCAGCGTAACGTATGCCTCCTCGTAGGCTTCGAACATGCCGTTGAGATGGGGCGATTGGGCTGCGATGACTTGCAAGCGCCCACGTATGGCGGGCAATTTGAGCATGAGACGCCAGAGGCCGCGCTGGGCCTTTCTCGAACTCGTGCTTGCTGGCTCCTCCGCATCGCTCATCGGATCATCGCTCGCAGTTCCGACCAAACGCTCGACCGAAGATGCTCCCGTCACCGACGTTGAGAAGTACGTTACGGTAAACTGCTCGAACGGCGAGATTCTGTAACGTTTGTAATGTCGCCTATTACCGTAACGTACTTCCAATATGCCTCCGCACCCGTACCGTCCGGGCCGCGGAATGTTGAGACATGCAAACTCACGGAGAACGACATGACCTCCCCAGACGGCAATGGCATCAGCAGAGCGGATTTCCTTCGAGGCATGGCGTCGGCCGGTCTCGCTGTCACCCTGGTCGGAAAATCCGCGCAGGCGAACGCGCAGGACGCACCGCCTGTCTCGAAAAGCGGTGTCGCGGCCAAGCCCGCGACCAAAGCGACCCTTGATTACAACGCACTCTATCGAAACGGCCTTCCGTTCGACGACGTGCAGGATTTCAAGGACGCGCACCGCGGCCTGCTGGCTGCACTGCCTGATCCGGCGATCATCAAGAACGCGGAAGGGACGCCCGTCTGGGACCTCAGCGTCTACAACTTCCTCGGCAATTCCGAAACGGACGACGCCCCTGACACTGTGAACCCCAGCCTGTGGCGCATGGCCAAGCTGAACATGGTTCACGGCCTCTTCGAGGTGGTCGACGGCATCTATCAAGCCCGTGGCTACGACCTGTCGGTGATGAGTATCATCCGTACTGACACCGGCTATATCGTCATCGATCCGCTGGTCAGCTCCGAAACGGCTCGCGCGGTCTGGAAGGAGCTCGTCATCCCCAAACTCGGTGACAAGCCGATCGTCGCGGTGATCTACACCCACAGCCACGTCGACCACTATGGCGGTGTCCGCGGCCTGGTCAACCAGGCGGACATCGATGCCGGCAAGGTGAAAATTCTTGCGCCTGAGGAATTCACCAAGGCGGCTGTCGGTGAGAACATCATCGCGGGTAACGCAATGAGCCGCCGCGCCAGTTACATGTACGGCAATCTTCTGCCGCGTGGGCCGCAGGGCCAGGTCGATGGCGGTCTCGGCAAGACGACTTCGACCGGCGAGATCGGCCTGGCGCTGCCGACAGACTGGGCAACCGAGACCGGACAGAAGATCACCATCGACGGCGTCGAACTGCAGGTGCTGATGGCACCGGAATCCGAAGCGCCATCGGAGTTCATGTTCTACATCCCCAGATACAAAGCCTTCTGCGCTGCCGAAGACGCCTGCCACACGCTGCACAATCTCTATACGCTGCGTGGCGCCAAGGTTCGCGACGGTCTGCTGTGGTCGAAATATCTCCAGCAGTCGATCGACATGTTCGGCGACGAGACCGAGGTCCTCTTCACCTCTCACCATTGGCCGACTTGGGGCAACGACCGCGTCATCGCCCACCTGAAGAGCCAGCGCGACATGTTCCGCTTCATCCATGACCAGGTCATGCGCATGGCCAATAGCGGCATGACGCCCAAGGAGATCGGCGAAGTTATCCGGCTTCCGCAGGCTTTGGCGACGACATGGGCTTGCCGCAGCTACTACGGCACGGTCTATCACGACGCGGTGGCGCAATATAACCTTCGCCTCGGCTTCTTCGACGGCGTGCCTGCCACGCTGCATCAGCTTCCGCCGACGGAAGCCGGAAAGCGCTATGTGGACTTCATGGGTGGAGCAGACAATGTCCTGCGGCAGTCGCAGGTTTCCTTCGAGCAGGGTGACTATCGATGGGTCGCCGAGGTCGTGAACCATGTGGTCTTCGCCGATGGCAACAACGTCGCCGCCAAGCAGCTTCTGGCCGATACCTACGAGCAGTTGGGCTATCAGGCGGAATCCGGACCGTGGCGTAACTTCTATCTCACGGGCGCCAGCGAATTGCGCCAGGGCGTAACCGAGCTCCCGGTTCCGAACACGGCGAGCCCGGACACGATCAAGGCGATGCCGATCGACATGTTCTTCGACTTCCTCGGCGTCCGCCTGAATGGCGACCGGGCCGCCGGCAAGACCATCGAGATCAACATGGAACTGACGGATACCAAGGAGAAGTATGTCGTCGGCGTGGAAAACTCGGCCATCCACTACTCCAAGGACAAGTCAGCACCCAGCGCCGACGTGTCGATCTCGACCACCCGAGAGGCGTTGAATGACGTCATGCTCGGAACGTCGACGATGGAAAAGCAGGTCGTCGAGGGCAAGGCCAAGCTGACGGGCGACCCGAAGAAATTGTCGGAGTTCGTCGGGCTGCTCGACAACTTCGAATTCTGGTTCCCGATCGTCACGGCGTGATCAGCCAGGAGGCCTTTCAATGTGCACCATCTGCTCCTTGACGATCGAGTTTGCCGTCGAGCACCCGCAATCATTGGCGGTTGCTGTCGCGACGCGGCAGGCGATTGACACGGGCCTCCTTCCTGAACCCGATCCGACGATCGAAATCGACATGGCACGATCGCGTCACGACGCGGTCGTGCAGCTCACCACGATGCAACAGCGGTTGGAGCAGGTTTTGTCGGCGTCGCGGTTGATGGCATTGCCCAATTTCTATGTTCTCATGATCGAAAGCCGCACCTGGGGCTATTTCAGCCCAACGCGCGGCGGCTTCGATGTGAAGGCCAACCCGTCTCCTCCAAGGATCGAACCGGACGAAGACGGAATCCGCGACAGTGTCGTCCTGATGTCGCAGGCTGCCGCATCGGAGATCAGCAGCGGTCGGCTTCCTTTTGAGCGCGCCATGGCGGACGGGCTGGCGATCGTCGATGCGCCGGGCCTCTACGAAGAGATAGTCCGATCGGCCTTCGTCAGCTCCTATCCCATGGGTGCCTTCAGCACTCTGGTCTGCACGGAAGTCGCATGACACCGCCACAGCGCATGAGTACGGCGATCGCCTCCCACAAACCAAACGGCAGTGCAGCGGTGATCGCGCGTAGCGGCCATGCAACATCCGAGAGTAATCTATCTCGCTCCAGGGTCCCCGCGTGTGTGATCGCTTTCCTTACCGCAAAAACGAGAGCAAGCTCAGGTTGACCTATGTCCCTTCATACTACAGCCTTCGGGGGAAGCTGATGTTTCGTAAGTTTGGGTACGTCGCCGGCATTGTAACAGCACTTGCCATGTCATCCTCAGCATTCGCAGCCGACCTCCTGCCGGCATCCGCTCCACAGCCTTTGCCG
This sequence comes from Rhizobium sp. FG113, assembly GCF_057809895.1. NCBI lineage: Bacteria > Pseudomonadati > Pseudomonadota > Alphaproteobacteria > Hyphomicrobiales > Rhizobiaceae > Rhizobium > Rhizobium sp. FG113. The sequence continues at coordinate 538,729 of NZ_JBMDKV010000002.1, forward strand.
CAGGCCGCCAACGGCTGGTCCTTCTCCTTCTCTCCCTACTTCTGGGTGGCTGGGCTCGACGGCAAATCGCAGGTGTTCGGCCTGCCGACCGTGGATATCAGCCAGTCATTCGGTGACATCGTTTCCGATCTCGACTTTGCCTTTTCGGCGGCGGGCGATGCTCGCTATGACAGGTACAGCGTCTTCACCGACATCAGCTACGTGAAGGTGACGAGCGACGCCGCCACGCCTCGCGGCGTGATCGCCGATGAGGTGAGCCTCAAGTCCGTCACCTTCACGGCCATGGTCGGCGGCGCCTATACGCTTTACGAAGATCAGCAGACGCGGTTCGACATACTCGGTGGCGCGCGTTTCTGGCATGCGGAAACCCGCATCGGCCTCAGCGGCGGATCGCTCGGCGACGTCTCGCGCTCTGATGATGCCAATTGGGTCGATGGTCTGGTCGGCTTCAAGGGAAGCCACTCGTTCACCGATACGATCTTCGTCACTGGGTGGGGCATGATCGGCGGTGGCGGAGCGGATCTCGACTGGGATGTGCTTGGCGCGATCGGATACCAGTTCAACGAAACGGTGTCGGCGGTTGCCGGATATCGTGCGCAGGGTGTCAACTACAGCAATGACGGCTTCACCTACGACATGATCCAGCACGGGCCGATCCTCGGATTGCAGGTTCGTTTCTGAGCCAAAGGTCGGAGCGTGAAAAGATGAAGACACGTTTGCCTCTGCTCGTCCTGGCGGGCCTTCTTTCAGCGATGTCGGCCGCTTCGGCACAGGACGCCGATCTCGCGAAGAAGCTCTCCAACCCCATCGCCTCACTGGTCAGCGTCCCGTTCCAATTCAACTATGACAGCGGCTACGGTCCAGAGGATGGGCACAAGGCGGTTCTCAATATCCAGCCCGTCATTCCGTTCGACCTCAACGGCGACTGGGAAGTGATTTCGCGGACGATCGTTCCGGTGACATGGCAAGACGATATCGCGGGCGACAGCGGAACCCAGTTCGGCCTTGGCGACACGCTGCAGAGCTTCTTCTTTTCGCCGAAACAGCCGGCACCCGGTGGCATCATCTGGGGGCTGGGTCCAGCCATCCTGATCCCCACGGCGACGGAACCGTTGCTTGGCAGCGAAAAGCTCGGTCTTGGCCCGACCGGCGTTGTCCTCAAGCAGGATGGTCCATGGACCTACGGCGCGCTTGCCAACCATATCTGGTCCGTGGCGGGCGACGGAGGGCGGTCGGATATCAGCTCGACCTTCCTGCAGCCATTCATTTCCTACACCACGCACGATGCCTGGACCTTCGCGCTGAACACCGAAAGCACCTATGATTGGGAAAGCAACCAGTGGAGCGTCCCGATCAATGTCTCGGTCTCCAAGCTCGTTACCTTCGACAAGCAACCAGTGAGCTTCCAGCTCGGCGCACGCTACTGGGCGCAATCGCCGGATGGTGGTCCGAGCGGCTGGGGCGTTCGCGCCGGAATTACATTCCTCTTCCCCAAGTGATTTTAGACCGCCCAGGCTGGCAGTTACTCTGCGTCGTCGGTGGTAACAGAGGTCCCTGTAACATTGCGCTTTACGGTAACGTACTTACAGCGCGCTGAATTATCTGTTCCCCTGCTTCTTCGATCCCGTTGCGTCCCCGCCGCTTGGCGGTTGTGGCTTCATGCTCGAAGGAGACCTGTCGATGGCGTTGTGTTCTCTCGCTGCCCCCGGACGTTGGGCGATCCTGGTCCTTGCGTCGGCGTTTCTCGCTGTCGGTGGGGGCGCTCTTAACGCTCAGGAGCAGCCAACCCCGGCGCCGTCGGCCGCACCAACGCCGGCATCAGCCCCGGCCCCGGCGACCGATGCGTTGACCGACGAGGAGATGCAGGTGCTCGTCGCCAGGATCGCGCTCTATCCCGATGAGCTCGTCGCGCTGGTCACCTCTGCCTCCCTCTATCCGCTGCAGATTGTCGAGGCTTCCCGGTTCCTCGGTGAGGTCAAGAATAATACTTCGCTGAAGCCCAAGGATGATTGGGATGGCAGCGTGGTCTCGCTCCTTAATTACCCCGATATCGTCAAGATGATGAGCGACGACCTCGACTGGACGCAGCAACTCGGCGACGCCGTCGCCGACCAGCAGAAGGACCTGCTGATCGCCATCCAGACACTGCGCGACAAGGCGGTCGCGGACGGCATCATCAAGACTGACGACAAGGTGAAGGTTGTCCAGCAGAACGACAATGTGGTCATCCAGGCCGCCAACCCCGAGAAGATCTACGTGCCGCAGTACGAGCCGCAAATGCTCTACGACGACGGATACGCGCCGGCGCCGATCGGCTATTTCCCCGATCCCTATCCCAACTACTATTACCCCACGGCCACCTATTTCGCGGGCTTCGTGACCGGCGCGATCTTCGGCGCCGTGGTCGATTGGGATCGATGGGGCGTGTGGGGCGGCCGGTTCGACGGCAACGATATCGACATCGACTGCGACCACTGCTTCAACCGTTTCGATCGCAACGGCAAGGTCAACTTCAACGATGTTGACTGGAAGAATGTCGATCGCAGCAAGATCAAGTTCGATCACAACCAGTTCGCCAACATCGACAAGACCAACATTCGCAACCGGCTGGAAGCGGGCGGCAATAATGACATTCGCACGAAGGCCAAGTCCGTCAAGGCAAGAGCAGCCAACGCCAACCATGCCCGCGTAACGCCGTCCGCCATCAAGGACATCAGGGCCAACAAGATCGCCGGCGGCGGTGGCGAGTTGCGAGACCGTGTTGCCAATCGCCCCGCGGGCGACCGTCGCGGCGAAATCGGCGAACGCGGAAACCGTGACATCGGAAACCACGCAATGGCGGGCAAACGGGATGTACGGCCGAACCGTCCGTCCGGCCTCGGCGAAGTCCGCTCGCGAAGCGCGGCCAACCTCCACTCGCAGCGCGGCGGCCGCGCAATGGGTGGCGGACACCACGCCAGCCGACCGGAGTTCGCGGCGCATCGCGGGGGCGGAGGCGGAGGTCCTCACTTCAGCGGCGGCGGCAGAGGTGGCGGTGGAGCCCACTTCAGTGGCGGCGGCCGTGGTGGTGGTGGCCATGCCCGCGTGCCCCATGGTGGACGTCGACGCTAATCGAACCGAACGGAGTTATTGCCATGAGCGCTCATACCTCTCGCATTGGATTTCGTCTGTTCACCGCTGCAGCGCTGTCCGTTGTGTTATCGACCTCGATGACGTTTGCCGCCGAGAAGAACCTCGTCGATCTCGTGTCGAAGCAATTGCCGACCGAATATGACAACGCGGATGCCGCACTGGCAGCGTTCAAGGAAGCAGTTACCGCCTCCGACCTGGACAAGCTGGCCACCATCCTCGGCGTCGACGCTGCACACCTCAAGGCGACCGCGGGCGTGACGGAGACGCTTGCGGCGATCAAGGATGGGATCGGGAAGCGGATCGGCCTTGAGGAGAGGAACGGCCAAAGCATCGTCGATGTCGGCGATATCATGTGGCCGTTTCCGTTCCCGATCGTGAAGTCAGAGAACGGCAAGTTCGCCTTCGATCCTGTCGTCGGCATCGAGGAGATCATCAATCGCCGCATCGGCGAGAACGAAATCCAGACGATCGAAACCGTGCGCGGCTATGTCGATGCCCAACAGCAATATGCGACCGCCGATCACGATGGCGACGGCGTCCTCGAATACGCGCAGAAGCTCGTGAGCAGCCCCGGTCGGGCGGATGGTCTCTACTGGCCCGAGAGCGAAGGTCTCGGCGAGAGCCCGGCGGCGCCCTATCTCGACTACGTCCAGTTCGACAAGTCGAAGGACAACAACGGGTACTTCGGCTACCGCTACAAGGTGCTGACCCGACAGGGCGGCAATATCGCCGGCGGCCCCTATGACTACGTGATCAACGGCAACATGATCGCCGGTTTCGCCCTGGTCGCGTGGCCGGTGAAGTATGGCGAGACGGGCGTCAACACCTTCGTGGTCAACCGCAACGGCATCGTCTACCAGGCCGATCTCGGTGCCGACACCGACAAGATCGCGCGGGCCATGAAGCAATTCAATCCGGGCGATCGCTGGTCGGTGACCGAGGATTAGGCGGATGGTGAAGGCGAAGCTTGTGGCACAATCGACGAGCGAGGTTGCCCTGCAGCAGGACCGGCTGGAATATCTGGCGTCGCACGGCGGGCCGTTCTTCGAGCTTCAGCGGCGGTTCAATCTCGTTCACGAACGCAACCTTCATACGGGCCGCCGCATCCTCCTGTTTGTCGCCGCCGCATGGGTTATCCCGCTGCTTCTGACGCTGCCGACATTGGCCACGCAGACGCCAACGGTTCAGGCCTATCTGACCGACCCCGGTCCATGGGCCCGCTTCTTCGTCGGCATCGCAGCTTTTCTGGCGGCGGAGCAGGCGGTCGAAGCGGGATTGCGACGCAAGTTGGGTCAATTCCTCCGTGCACCCTTGATCCCGCCAACGGCCCAGGGAGCGGCTATGAACGCACTGAATAGGGCTATGGCACGCCGCAATTCGGTCCTTGCGGAAACTGCGTGTCTTGCGCTGGCGATCATCTCCGCGTTTCTGGCCTTCGCAACCTTCAAGCAGGCGCCGTCGACGAGCTGGGCAGCCACGGTGACAGGTGACGTCCGTCATCTCACCCTTGCGGGCTGGTGGTGTGTTTTCATCAGCATTCCGCTGTTCATCTTCCTGTTCACACGCGGTGTGTGGCGCCATCTGGTGTGGGCCTATCTGCTCAGAAGCATTGCGCGTCTCGACTTGAGGCTGGTTTCCACGCATCCAGATGGCAAGGGCGGCCTTGCCTTCGTCGGGGAGTATCCGAACGCCTACGTTCTCTTTGTATTCGGTGTGAGCTGCGGCATGGCAGCTGCCGTCGCCAAACACCAGATGCAGGCCGATCTATCGGCAGCGACGCTCACGACCATCATGGGCGTGTGGTTGCTGATCGTGCTCGCCTTCTTTGCCTATCCGCTGTCAGCCTTTTCGAAACCGCTCCGGCAGATGAAGGATCGCACGCTGTTGACCATGTCGGCGCGGGCGACAACGCAACAGCGCGCTTCCGAGCGCAAAGCGATCGGCGAGAATGTCGTCGCGCCGGATGCAAAAGAAGCCGAGCAGGCAATCGATCCCGTCGATCTTTCCAAGCAGTACGAGCAGACCCGCAAGCTGTCATCGATGCTCGTCAACCGCAAGACGCTGCTGCCAGTCGCTGCGGCAGCCCTGATCCCATTCGCAATCGCCGGCGCATCCAAACTGCCTTACAAGGAGGTGTTCTCCGTCCTGAAGAAGCTTCTGCTCATCTGAGCAGTCGAAGACCCTCCCAGGGCGCGGGAAGTGGGCTGGCTTCCCGCAGTCTCTGCCGTGTTCCGCTTTTGCCTGTGCGAATGATCACTGCGGCTGCGGTTCGGGAAACGTCCAGCTTCCATCCAGCACTTGCGGCTGTGGTCGATAGAGCCGAACGGTGTAATTCCACCCAGCCTCGACAGGCAGGCAGTTCGAAGCTTTGCCGTCGCAGCCGCCAAACTGAATCGTGATCCCCCCGTCGTTGTCCTTGGCGGCGGTCAGATTGTTGACCGAATAAGCCTTCTGCGGATTGGGAACGAAGAAGCCTTCGCTGTTGTAGCGGCTGACCGACCAGAAGCCATCGACAGGTACATCCGCAGGAACGTGCAGCGTGTAGATTGTCGTGCCATCGTTCTTTTCTGGTGTGACCGCGATATAAGTCGCCTCGCTGTCGGGATTGCCACCCCACCCCGCTGCAGTCCCGATCAGGTGATTGATGGGATCAACCTCATTCTTGCTGCCGAACGCCCGGTTGAAGCTGTCCATGGTGGCGTTGAGGGCCAAGAGCGCGCTGCGCACCTTGTCCTGACTGGCCTTATCCCAAGTGGGCAGCTCAAGCTTGCCGGGACCGCCCGGTTGATCCACCTTGATGGCGTCCTGGAGCTTGTGAACCTCGTCGGCATCTCCTTCCTTGCCGGGGTCGACCAGGGTGCGAACTGCCGCAAAGACGTACCGCGAGCCGGTGGCGTCCTTGGTGAGCGTGTGGCTCCCCGCACCGTGGTACACGCCGGTTACATAGTGATCCTGGTTGACTGTCATCAACGACATGAAGCGATTGCCCGCATCCGGCATGGTAATCGTCACGGGACCGGCATCAAGATCAAAAACACCGCTAGAATACAAGGTATCACGGTTGCCGCGCACGACCGTCTGGTGCTCCACGTCGAAGGGTTCGCGACGATGGAAGATCTTGCCGATGCCGGCTTCCTTGGCAGAAACCGCGAAGTACATATCGCTCTCCGCCCGAACGAAGTTGTCGGGGGTCACCCTTGTTCCGTCATCGGCCAGTGCTGAGCTTGCTACGAGAAAAAGGCTTGCAAACAACATCTTCGAAATCGTCATCATTCAAATCTCCGTCGAGCGCCGCAGCCTGGCGGCAGGCATCGTCGCCTTATGCGCCGATCGAATGATGTCACGGAGGCAAAACCCGCGTAAGTACGCAACGGTAAGCACGCCCGTAAATGTCCGCGTCTGGCCGGTCGCCGCTAACCAAGGATCGCGCCAAACCCAGTCGCCCCTTCCAGGCCAACGATCGCCATTTACGTCGCAGTTACTGTTACGTACTTCTCCGCATCTTCTGCGACCACTTAGAAGACTCCTGTCTAACATGGGAGATTTTGATGAACCGTCGCGTTGGCCCCTCCGTAGTTGCACTGCTCTTTCTCCTGCCGTCCGTCGCTTTCAGCCAGTCCGCCCCCACGCTCGTGACGGCCGACAACTTCGTGCGGGCCGAATCCGACACCTATATCGGCGGCCTCGCCAAGCAGGCCGGCGGGCTTGCGAAACTCGTTCATCACCGCGAGCCGGCGCCCATCGAGGATCACTCGATCATTCGGCTCAACCGCGACACGCTCTACAGTTTCGGGATTTTCGACCTCGACGCCGGCCCGGTCACCTTCACGCTGCCCGATCCCGGCTCGCGCTTCATGTCCCTGATGGCCGTGAGCCAAGATCACTATGCGACCACCGTTTACGGCGCCGGCACGCACAGCTTCGACAAGGCCACCGTCGGCACGCGTTACGTGTTGATCGGCACCCGCATTCTCGTTGATCCCAACGACCCAAAGGATATTGAACAGGTCCATGCGCTGCAGGATGGGATCAAGGCCAGCCAGGATGGCGCCGGCACATTGGAACTGCCGACCTACGACGCCGCCAGTCAGAAGAAGATACACGACGCGCTTCTCGTTCTGGCATCGACACTTTCAAACTTCGACAGAGCGTTTGGGACGAAAGCGGAGGTCGATCCGATCCGTCATTTGATTGGCGCGGCCTATGGGTGGGGCGGAAATCCGGACAAGGACGCCCGATACCTTAACGTCGTTCCGGCCAAGAATGACGGCAAGGTGGTCTACAAGCTCACGGTCAAGGACGTGCCGGTCGATGGCTTCTGGTCCATCAGCGTCTACAACGCTGAAGGGTTCTACGAAAAGAACCCATACAACGCCTACGCTCTCAATAGCGTCACCGCGAAGGAGGATAACGGATCGGTCACCGTTCAGTTCGGAGGCTGCGACGGCAAGATCGTCAATTGCCTGCCCGTGATGAAGGACTGGAACTATGTCGTCCGCCTCTACCGGCCACGCGCGGCAATTCTCGATGGCTCCTGGACCTTCCCCGAGCCGACGATCGCCAACTGAACCGCACCTGATGCAGTCGCAAACAAGGAGACATGCCATGACCATGTACAGTCGCCTCGCGGGTGCGCTGATGTTGCTGCTTGCTGCGCCGGTAATGGCCGAGCAGCCGAAATATTCCGCCGATGTCCCGAGCGACATCACCACCCCATCCACGGTCGAGACCCGGATCGGCACGCTGAAGTTCTTCGATGGCCTGCCGGACGAGGCAACGGCGCAGAAGGCCTATGACCAGCTCGATTTCTCCCGCGGCATCCAGGCGTTCCTGTCCGGCGTGCCAGCGGCTTCGCTGCATGCGATGTGCAAGGGCCTGAGCGATGCCGGCGTCGCGCCCAACAAGGGGATCGGCATCACCGAAGAGCTGATGGACGCGCGCTCGCTGTTTCTCACGCCCAACGCGACGACAGTCTATAATTTCTTCTGCATCGACCTGAAGGACGGCCCGATGGTCGTCGAGGTGCCGCCGAACGCCCTTGGTCCTGTTGACGACGCCTATTTCCGCTTCGTCACCGACATCGGCCTGACGGGTCCGGATAAGGGCAAGGGCGGCAAATATCTCTTCGTCGCGCCCGATTACAAGGGCGAGCTGCCGAAGGAGGGCTACTTCGTCGTCCGCTCGCCGACCTATATCAACTGGGTGCTGTGCCGCGTCTTCGTCGAAAACAACGACGTGGCGGCGGCGGTCAAGATCGTGAAGGAGAAGGCCCGGATCTATCCCTACGCGTCGGCCGACAATCCGCCTGAGACAGCCTTCGTCAACATGACCGGCAAGAAGATCAACACGATTCATGCCAACGATTTCAGGTTTTACCAGGAGATCGACGAGGTCATCCAGCATGAGCCCGAGGATGCGTTCGACCCCGAGATTGTCGGCCTATTCGCCTCGATCGGCATCAAGAAGGGCCAGCCGTTCAATCCCGACGCCCGCATGAAGGCGATCCTCGTCGATGCCGTCGCGGTCGGCAACGCCTCGGCGCGCGCGATCCTGTTTTCCTCGCGCGATCCCCGGGTCAAGTTCTATCCCGATCGCCAGTGGGGCAACGGCTTCATCGGCAACAGCTACCAGTTCCTCGACCATGGCGAGCGCATGCTCGATGCTCGCACGCTCTTCCACTATGCCGCAACCGGCATCACCCCCTCGATGGCCGCAGCGAAACCCGGAACGGGCTCTGCCTATGCGTTTGCGGTGCGAGATACGACCGGGGCCTATTTGGACGGCGGCAAGACCTACAAGGTCACCTTGCCCGGTCCCGTGCCCGCCAAGCAATTCTGGTCCTTCACCGTCTATGACGCCCAGACGCGATCCATGCTTGAAACCGATCAACGCACTGCCGGCGTAGACAGCAACTCCAAGGATATCAAGGCCAACTCCGACGGGTCGTATACAGTGTGGTTCGGCCCCAAGGCCCCGGCCGGCCACGCGGGCAACTGGGTCGAGACCCGTGAAGGCAAGAGTTGGCAGGTGATCATGCGGCTCTACGCACCCCTGGAGCCATGGTTCGACAAGAGCTGGAAACCGGGCGATCTGGAACTCGTGCCGTAGCTCGACACTCGGGCGCGTTCGCGACGCTCGATGGCGGCAGTTGCGCTGGAGAGCGGCGCAACTACATAACTCTGGGGTGTGCTTCAATTTTTCCCGACAATGTCCATTTAGCTCGAACCCCCAAAGCAGAATACTAGCGTCGGTACCTCGCCTCACTTTCTCTTGTCAAAATACGTGATCTCCAGCGCCCCATTCGCGCCGGGCACCCGTGCATCCCGACCCGCATCACCGCTGAACACCCCCACACCCTAACGCTTTCCGTGTACTTGACGAATCCCTAATGAACGTGGTTAATTTTTAACTATTCTCCGGTACATGGAACTTGGACGGCGCTCTGGCCGTTACTGGCGCACACGAGGAGGAATAGCGAAATGCTCTTGAAGATTTTCACCGCAAAGCGCGATGTCGTCGACGCCGATGACACCGGCACCTACGCGGATGGTTACCATATGCCGGAACTCGACGTTGCCGCATACAAGCGCAGCGACCGCCGCTCCTCCTACGAGCGCGACTATGGTCGTGGCCGCAAGGTTGAAGAGATCTCGCTCGGTCTCGTCTGAAAGATCGATCACATCGCGGGTAAAGTCGGCATTAGCCGAAATGAAAATGGGCGGCCTTGAGCCGCCCATTTCATGTTTGCGAGAGCCTTGTCGCGGCTCAGAATTCCGTCCAGTCGTCATCCTTCTTGTCGGCGGAAGACGTGCCGCCGAAGGCGTTGGCGAGCTTTTGGCCGAGTGCCAGCGCCGGCGAGGAGGTCGGTCGCGTCACACCCGAGGTGGCGATCCGCACCGGCGCCTTGCGGGTCAAGACAGGCTTGGCTGGGCGCGGCGCCAGGGGCTCGTTGGCGTCGGGAACCACCCGTGGCGTGAACGCCATGGTGCTGCCGCCGGTGCCGGTGAGCTTGAACTGGTCGAGCAGGGTGTTGAGTGCGGCGGCCTCGGTGGCGAGCTTGTGGCTGGCGGCGGTGCTTTCTTCCACCATCGCGGCGTTTTGCTGCGTTCCCTGATCCATCGTGTTGACCGCCGTGTTGATCTCCTGCAGCCCGATCGATTGCTCGCGCGCGGCCTCGGCGATTGCGTTGACGTGCTGGTTGATCTCCTGCACCTCATGCACGATCTCTTCCAGCGCCTTGCCGGTCTCGCCGACCAGCGATACGCCGGATTTCACCTGGTTGCCCGAAGTGAGGATCAGCGACTGGATTTCGCGTGCGGCATTGGCGGAGCGCTGCGCAAGTTCGCGCACTTCCTGCGCGACAACAGCGAAACCCTTGCCCGCTTCACCTGCACGCGCGGCTTCCACGCCGGCGTTCAGCGCCAGAAGATTGGTCTGGAAGGCGATGTCGTCGATCACGCCGATGATGTTGCCGATCGAGGCCGAGGACTGTTCGATCTGCTGCATGGCATTGACCGCCTTGCGCACCACTTCGCCGGATCGCTCGGCGCTGTGGCGGGTTTTCGACACCAGCGTGCGCGCTTCTTCCGCCCGGCGCGCGGCGTCCTTCACCGTGGTGGTGATCTCTTCCAGCGCGGCCGCTGTTTCCTCGACGGAGGCTGCCTGCTGCTCGGTGCGGCGCGAGAGCTGGTCGGCAGACGAGCGGATCTCGCCCGCGCCGGCCGTAATCGCGCGGGCATTGTCGCCCACGGTCTGCATCGTTTCGTTGAGCTTGAAGATCGAGTTGTTGAAGTCCTGGCGCAGGCTGTCCAGGCTGCCTTCGAACGGCGTGTTGATCTGCGAGATCAGGTCGCCGGCCGCAAGCTTGCGCAGGCCGTCGCCGAGCGCGCTGACGGTGCGCGAGAGGTCGGCCGCCTCGGTGGCGCGCTGCGCTTCGATTTCGCGCCGCTCGCTGTCGGTGAGATTGCGGTTGCGCTCCGCCTCGCGCTCGAGACGCACACGCTCGATGGCGTTGTCGCGGAAGATCGAGACGGCGGCCGCCATCTCGCCCACTTCGTCCTGCCGGTCCATGCCGTCGACGGCGCTTGCCGTCTCGCCCTCGGCAAGCCGCGTCATGCGCTGGCGAAGCCGGGCCATCGGCGCGGCGATACCGGCCTGCGCAATCCAGATGCTGAGGCCGATCGCGACAAGCACGGCGAGCCCGATCAGCACAAAACAGTAAAGGATGCGGCTGTTGACCGTGGCCGAAAGCGCGTCGCCGCCGTCATTGAGTTGCACCATCAGCGCATCATTGTTGGCGATCATCTTCGGCGTGACGATCGAGAGCTTGGCGTTAAGCTCGGCTGCCGTGGCGCGCGCACCGGTGCGGTCGCCGGCCTTGGCCTGCTCGAACACCTTGTTCGAGAGCGCGTCCATCTCGTCGATACCGGCGATGATCTCGTCGATCGCGGGCTTGCGGTTCGGCACGAGGTCGGCTGCCTGCTGTAGACGCTCGCGCGCTTGCGGCATCTTGCTGGGCGCGGCGATCGCGGCATCGAAGTCGGGCGTGCCGGGGGTGAGATCGGAGATGACGGTTGCCTGCAGAACGGCTGCGGTGGCAGACGCGCTGGCGCGCGAGGCCTGCATGGCTGCCAGCGCTTCATGGTCGATGAAGGCGCTGTAGGCGGCATCGGCGCCGCGGAATTCCTCGACGACATAGACAAGACCGCCGATCGCGATGACGCCGAGAAGCGCAACGACCGAGATGATCTTGGTGCGGATTTTGAAGTTTTTCAGCATGAATGGGCCCATGGGCTGCGGCCAGGGGGATGGCCGGATACGATCGTTTTCAAGGACAGGCGTTTTCGAAGGCAGAGCTGGCGCTTGTGGCGCCGTGGGAGATGCCCGCTAAGGCTCGACAGGCGCATCATGCATTCGGTCGGGAACCGGTGTCGTCGAACGCGACTAGAATCCATATTGCTTAAGACGAAACTAACGCATCCCGGGGTCCACAGAATTTAGTGGGACGGGTCATTGTGAAGGGGCCGTGGTCGCGCGCATCGGTTGCGAAGAGACCGTTGGCAGGTGCGGGGTCTTGTCCCAGAAGAACGGCTTGAAATGCAGCTGGAAGACAGCGCGCCACGCTGCGCCCGATATCATCATCCAGTAGAGGGGCAGGGCAACCCAGCGCCAGCCGACCTTTCGCTTCTCGTCGCGCAGCATGGCGCGCCGGCCGAGCACCAGCAGGATGACGTAACTTCCCAGCATGTTGGCGACATCGACCAGAAACAGCAGCGCCTCGCCAGTGCCGGTTTCAGGGAAGCCCAGCATCATGTAGCTGGCGGTGGTGAGGATCAGCATGACCATCCACGGGTGCGCCAGCGAAGCGACGAGCATGCCGCCGATCAATACCTGAAAAACGAGGAACGGCCAGATCCCCATCTCGCGCACGAGTTTGCCCGGTGCGCGCATCATCACCAGCCATGTCTGCAGCCATCCCTTGAACCACCGTGTGCGCTGGTTCAGCCAGACATTGTGCGTCGTCGGCGCATCCTCGTAGGTCGGGCAGTCGATGACGCCGCAGCGGTAGCCGAGCCTGTAGAGCCGCAAGCCGAGATTGGCATCTTCAGTCACGTTATAGGGATCCCACCCGCCGCACGCCTTGAGATCGGCGACACGCAGATGGTTGGACGTGCCGCCGAGCGGCATCGGTAGCCGGTGCTTCGCCAGCATCGGCAGCACCAGCCGAAACAGCGCAGCGTATTCGAGCGCGAAGGCCGCGCTGATCCATGAGCTGCCGACGTTGGAGATGATCAGCGGCGCCTGCAGGCAGGCGACGTCGTCCCGGCTGGCGCAGAAGCTCGCATAGGCCGCGCACAGCTGGTCCGGATGCGGTCTGTCCTCGGCGTCGTAGATCACGAGGAACTCGCCGCGCGCGGCGCTCAGAGCATAGTTGAGCGCCTTCGGTTTCGTTCTCGGATGGGAGACCGGTACCGCGACGATTTCGAACTGCGGGCCGAGATCCTGCTTCTCAAGTGCCGTGATCGTCGCGTGGTCGTCGGCCTCGCATATCAGCTTGATGTCGAGCTTGGCGATCGGCCAGTTGAGCTGCTTCAGCGCCGCGACCAGCTGGCCGGCCACCTCCGCCTCCTTGTAGAGCGCGACGAACACGGAATAGACGGGCAGCCGCTCCGTGGGTTGCGGTGTCGGCTGCGGGCCGCGACGGTGGCTGAGTGCGCAGGCCCTGAGCAGGATCGCCGCCATGTAGATGAACGACAGCGCGAGATGAACGATCGCGATCAGCGGCAGCTCGGAAAACGCCGCGAATATAAGCGCGCAAAGTGCCGCGCCGGCGATGAACCCCTGCTTGCCTGACAGCACGATGCGGGCGCTGAACCGGTCCTTGTCCTCGAACAGCGTCCCGATGCTCTCCTTCACCCGTCGCTTGGCGCCGACGCGCCAGATGGCGTCGCGCATCGCGACGGGCGTGGTGACGATGATCCGCTCCGCAAGCCCCGGCCGCGCCTCGATCGTCTGCGCCAGCGCCAACAGGCGGCCGGCCTCGGGAATGATGGCGATCATCGCCTTGTCGGCATAGTTCAGCCGCACGGAGCGCGTGTCGGCCAGCTGCGTGTCGAGCGCCTGGTCGTCATGGATCAGGGCCGGATCGAGCTGTGACAGGAATGGCAGGCGAAGCGCGCGGGCAAGACCGGCATAATAGTTCTCGGCGTCCACCCACCGGTTGGCCAGCAGTTCACGCTCGATCGACGTGCCGTTATGGCGGGCCATGGCCGCCGCGCGCGCGATCGTCGGCTTGCCGATGCCGAGGCGGAGCAGCGCTTCGATCTCGATCTGTTTGATATCATTGACCACGCCCGCCGGCACGGCCGGCAAGATCGGAGGTTTCGGTCGCTCCTGAAGTGTCGTGTGACGAGTGCTGATCCCGCCCGACGCATATTCCCCGATACGCATGACTCTGATACACCGTCCTTGAATTGGCAGTGCAGTCCCCGGGGCAGATCATAATGGTGCGATTTAAGCTGGCATCTCTCAATCCTAAGGGGTTTTGCAGCCTCTGGCTGTTTCTGGCGGCGTTTTGGCTACCTCTTTCGGCTGCGGCGCAGCAGGCAGCGCCCTCCTTGCCGCTGTTGTTCGACAGCCGCGAGCGCTTGGCCAAGCCTGATCTGACGAGCCTCGTGCGCCTGCGTTTCCTGACTTCAGTCGATTTTCCGCCCTTCAATTTCATGGATCAGAACGGCAAGCTCTCGGGCTTCAATGTCGATCTCGCCCGCGAGATCTGCGCCGAGCTGGAGATATCGGACAAGTGCCAGATCCAGGCCTTGCCCTTCGGCGATCTCAAGGATGCGTTGGCCGCCTCGCAGGGCGATGCCGTGATCGCGGGGCTGGCCGTCGGCAGCGAGCTGCGCCGGCAGTTCTCCTTCTCGCGCCCGTATCTGATGCTGCCCGCCCGCTTTGCCCGCAATCTGAAGGCGCCGATCAAGGGCGAGAATGCCGCAAGCCTTGCCGATCGCTCCGTCGGCGTGGTCAAGGAAACCGCCCACGCCGCCATGCTCGCCGCCTATTTCCCAAAGGTCAAGGCGGTGCCGTTCGACAGCAAGGAGGCGCTGCTGGCAGCATTGAAGGACGGCAAGGTCGACGCCGTCTTCGCCGATTCGCTGCAGCTCTCCTTCTGGGTGTCGTCGCAGGCATCGGAGAAATGCTGCGCCCTGTTCGACGGTCCCTATATGTCGGAAGAGTTTCTGGGCGAGGGCATGACGATCATGCTGCGGCAAAAGGACGAAGTCCTGCGCTCGGCCTTCGACCACGCGCTGGCTGCCCTTTCGCGCAGCGGCCGCCTGCAGGAAATCTACCTGCGCTACTTCCCCTACGGACTATACTAGGCGGGTTAACCCTTGCGGAAACGGGCAATGGCGCTGCGCTCGATCGCGGCGCAGGTGAGCTTGTCGAGGCCGAGCCGGTCGCGCAGCAGGCTGAGCAGTCGCAGTTCCTCCGCCTTCACCGAAAGATCGGCCGACGCGACCTCGACCGCCAGCGCATAGGCCGTGTCGTAAAGCTTCGGCGACAGCGTGTCCTTGACCGTCTCGAGAACGACATCGAGCCCCTCGGGACCGGACAGAAGTGCCGCGCAGTCGCGGGCGACCGAGATCAGCTTGTCGTCGTCGAAGCCGCGAAACACAGGCAGAAAGCCGATCAGCTGTCCGATACGTTCCAGTTCCCGATCATTCATCGTGCTGTCGACGGCGGATGCCATGACCATCACGTAGATCAACGCGTCGTGGGCGGAAAGCGGCTTGTTCATGTCTGCATGGTTCCTCTGAAATGTCTGCAGAGTTTAGGAACTGGCCACGCCCATTACAAGGGATCGCTCATATCTTGAGGCTGCGTCAGGTCGGGTGTTTCGATTGCGCCGACCTGGCGAGGATCCTGCCCGTAGATACCGTTTCCATCTTGCTTTGCCTTGGCCCCGGCATCCGCGAAGGCGGAGCCCGCCGTAGCCTCTGCCCAGCCATTCTCGATCAGCCACTCGGAAAGATCCTGCGCGCCGATCTTGCAACTCGCCGTCGCGGTGCCGCTCCAATTGGGATCGCTGAGATCGCAGTTGACGGTCCGAAGCCGCAGGAAAAGCCGGAAATTGGTCTTCGCCAGCATGCCGCAGGGCCATTCCGTGCCCCCGGCTCCGGCGCAGCTCTTGTCGACCGGCGTCGGCGTCAGCCCTGCCAGTTGCAGCCGCCTGTCGCCGAAGCCGAGAACGCCGGCGCTTTCGGCCACCGGGCGCGGCAGGTCGATCCCTTTCTCGGCCATCACGGCAGGCTTTTTCTCCGGCTCCGGCGCCTGTTCGCGCTCCAATGGCTTGCCATCGACCGAGGTCGGGTAGAATTGGCTGGCGTCATCCACCGGCCGCGCCATCATGCTGGCATCCGGGTTCGTCGTCGGTTGCGCGGGCGAGGGCGTTTGCTGCGCGGCCACCCCTTGCGCAGATGCCGCGATCTCGCTCGCGTCCGAAGCACCGCTCAACCGATGCTCGCCGGCGGCGATCAGGCCGATGACGATCGCTATTCCCGCAGTCGCTGTCACAAGTGCCGCAGGCTTCATGGAAGATTTTCCTACTGGCTGGCCCAGATGATCCGGGCGATCCAATCCACGTCGGTGAGTTCGATCGTCCGGTTCGGGTGCTCGGGATTGAGCGACATGAGTTCGATCGAGCGCGGGCTCTGACGCATCAGCACCTTGGCCATCACCTCGCCCTCGCGGGTCTTCACCACGACGCGGTCGTTGCGGCGCACCTGCGCGCCCGGCTCGACGATCAGAACGTCGCCGTCGCGATAGAGCGGCATCATGCTTTCGCCCTGAACCTCGAGCGCATAGACGCCGGCCTTCTGAGACGGTGCGGCCGGAAATTCCACGACATCCCAGCCCTGTCCGGCCGGAAAGCCGCCATCATCGAAAAAGCCGCCAGCGCCCGCCTGCGCGAAGCCGAGCAGTGGTATGGAGCTCCCCTGCGGGGGAAATGCGCCGTCCGGCAGCGTCGAGAAACTGCCCTGCGGCCGCATGAAGGATAAAAACTCTTCCATGCTGGACCGGGTCGCTTCGAGAACCTTGGCGATCGATTCCGTCGATGGCCAGCGCAGGCGCCCATCGGCGGAAAGACGTTTGGATTTGTTGAAGGAGGTCGGGTCGAGGCCGGCGCGGCGGGCAAGCCCCGAGGGTGTCAGGTCGTGCCGTTCGGCAAGCCTGTCGAGCGCTCCCCAGATCTGCTCGTGTGACAGCATGTCGCCTGATCCCGTGCGCGCAACGGCGCTCCTTATCGGCTGAAAGATTAACCGGAAGGCGAACAGGAGTAAAGAGACAAGAGGAATAAAATCCTCTCTCCTGTCAGGCGACCATCGCCATGTTGATCTTGCCGAGCTGGATCACCGCTTGCGTGCGGCTGTCGACATTGAGCTTGAGGAGAATGGCCGAGACATGCGCCTTGATCGTCGCCTCGGAGACGCCAAGTTCATAGGCGATCTGCTTGTTTAGCAGGCCCTCGGCAAGCATGGTCAGCACCCGGTTTTGCTGCGGCGTCAGCGTGTGCAGCCGGTGGATGATGTCGGCCACATCGGGGTCCTGCTCCTGCCCGTCGCGGTAGCTCTCAGGCGTTGCGATATCGCCTGCAAGCACCGTCTGTATGCCGAGCCTGATATCGTCGATCCCCGCGGATTTCGAGATGAAGCCGGAGGCGCCGAGTTCCAGCGAGCGGCGGATCGTCGTCGCATCGTCGGACGCCGAAACGATGACGATCGGCAGGCCTGCGAATTCCGAGCGCAATGCCATCAGCCCGGAAAAACCGCTCACCCCCGGCATGGCGAGGTCGAGCAGCATGAGATCGGCATCCGGGTGCTCGCCGACCGACTTTCGCGCGGCCGCGAAATCGCCGGCCTCGACGATGTCGGGATGACCCTCCATTCCGGTCACGGCTTGGCGAAGCGCATCGCGAAACAGTGGATGGTCATCGGCAATAATGATTGTCTGCTCATGCATCGAAAACTCCCTCCCAAGAGCCCGATCATGAAGTCCATGCACCGCCTTCCTCCACGGTTCATGCCTTCCTGCTAAAGCAGACTATAGCAAATCATGTCTTTTGCGGAAGGGCGTTGCCCTGGTCCTCGCTCTGGAATTCCTTGACGATCCCCATGAAGCTGCGCATCCAGCGCTCCATGATGCCGATCGAGCGGTCGATCTCGGCGTCCGATGGCAGCGCCTTGTTGACGATGCTCTTGTTCTCGAGCGCGGTCACCCGGTCCGACAGCCGGTCGAGTTCGCTTTCGTAAGCTGCGCGTTCATCGGCGGCCATGCGGCAGACGAGCGCTCCGTCCTTCTCCTCACAGAGCGACATGGCGCCGGTCTGGCGATCGAGCCGCACGAAATGGTCGCCGCTGCGCTCCAGTTGGAAGCGGCTCGCGTCCGGCTCCGCGGCGGAAGCGGCAAGCGGAATGAGGATGGCGACGAGGCTGAGCGTGATATTTTTCATGGTTTCCTCCGGAAATCTCGATGGCCACCGCATTTTTTGCGGTGAGCGCGTGGACATCGCCGCTCAACTGCGGCAAAGCCCGGGAAAGACCAGCCATTCATGAGGCCATCATGACCCTGACACCCACGCTTTACAAGATCGTGACGGAAACGCTCTGGCAGGACGCCCGGGCGGCCGGCGTTTTCCGCGGCGCCGCCATCGATCTCAAGGACGGCTTCATCCACTTCTCGACAGCAAGCCAGGCGGTGCAGACAGCAGCCTTGCACTTCGCCGGCCAGACCGGCCTGCTTCTGGTCGCCGTCGATGCTGCGGCGCTTGGCGACAAGCTGATTTTCGAGCCGTCGCGCGGCGGCGATCTCTTCCCGCATCTCTATGCGGACCTCCCGCTTTCGGCCGTGCTCTGGGAAAAGCCATTGCCGCTCGATGCCGAAGGCAAACACATCTTTCCGGACCTTCAGCCATGATCGATCTCTTCAAGCACGCCGCCCGCAAGGGCCTCTTCCTCTTCGATCCGGAAACGGCGCACGGCATGTCGATCGCGGCGCTGAAATCAGGCCTCGTTCCGGCCTGCGCCGCACCTGCAGATGCGCGCCTGCGCCAGACGGTCGCCGGGCTTGAGTTCGCCAACCCGATCGGGATGGCCGCCGGCTATGACAAGAACGCCGAAGTGCCGGAAGCGCTGCTGAAGATCGGATTCGGCTTCACCGAGATCGGCACGGTCACGCCCAAGCCGCAATCCGGCAATCCGCGTCCGCGCATCTTCCGCCTGGTCGAGGACGAAGGCGTGATCAACCGCCTCGGCTTCAACAATGAGGGCCACGACGCCGCCTTCCAGCGCCTGTCGTCCGTCCGGGGCAAGGGCATCATCGGCGTCAATATCGGCGCCAACAAGGACAGCGCCGATCGCATCGACGACTACGTGAAGGGCATCCGCCGCTTCTGTTCGCTGGCGGGCTATTTCACCGCCAACATCTCCTCGCCCAACACGCCGGGCCTGCGCGATCTGCAGGCGCGCGAGAGCCTCTCGGCGCTGCTGTCGGCCGTGCTTGCCGCGCGCGACGAGGAAGCCGCAAAATCCGGCCGCAAGATCCCCGTATTCCTCAAGGTCGCGCCGGATCTGACGGAAGAGGGCATCGACGACATCGCCGCCGAAGCGCTCTCGCATACGCTTGATGGCCTGATCGTCTCCAACACCACGCTGTCGCGCGACGGCCTCAAGGATCAGCGCCAGGCGAAAGAGCAGGGCGGTCTCTCCGGCAAGCCGCTCTTCGAAAAGTCGACCGTGGTTCTGGCGAAGATGCGCAAGCGCGTCGGCCCCGCTCTGCCGATCATCGGCGCCGGCGGTGTCTCCTCTGCCGAAACGGCGCTGGAGAAGATCAAGGCGGGCGCCGATCTCGTCCAGCTCTATTCCTGCATGGTCTATGAAGGCCCGGGCCTGGCGGGTGACATTGTTCGCGGCCTGTCGAAGCTGATGGATCGCGAGAAGGTCGCCTCGATCCGCGAACTGCGTGACAGCAAAACGGACTATTGGGCCGGCCGGAACGTCTGATCTGCGCGCTCTCTGACCCGGAGCACCAGGAAGACGCCGCGCGAAAACAGGAACAGGTTGATCGCCAGCCACAGGCCGTGGTTGGCGAAGAGCGGCACGAAGATCGCGAGCGCCGCCAGATAGACGACAAACGACATCAGCATGCGGTTGCGCATGTCGCTCGACCATGTGGCGCCGATGAAGACGCCGTCCATCAGAAAGGCGAGGGCACCCGTCAGTCCCGTGATCGCCGCCCAGGGCAGATAGAGGTTTGCCGCCTCACGCACGTCAGGTGACGTCGTCAGCGCCGCGATCAGCCGCTCTCCGGCTACCAGGAAGAACAGCGAGATGATGCCGGCGAGCCCGAACGACCAGATCGTCGTCAGCTTCAAGCCGCGATCGAAGGCCGGGCGGTAGCGCGCCCCGACGGCGCGGCCGGTGATCTGCTCGGCGGCGTTGGCCAGCCCGTCGAGGTAGAAGCTCGACAGCATCAGAAAGTTCATCAGCACGGCGTTCGCCGCCAGCGTCACGGCGCCGAAGCTGGTGCCGATCCGCGTCATCAGGGCGAAGGCCCCAAGCAGCACGAAGGTGCGGATCAGGATATCGCGGTTGAGCGTGAAAAGCTCTGCAAGTGCGTGCCCGGCGAAAAGTTCGCGGCGCGTCGGCCGGTCAGCGCGGTCGAAGCTTCTCAGTACGATGATTAAACCGACCAGCGCCCCGATCGTCTCGCCGACGGTCGTCGCCCAGGCAACGCCTGATATCCCCCAGTCGAGCCAGAGGCCAAGCGCGATCGCCAGCACGATGTTGATGCCGTTGATGATCGTCTGCAGCAGGAGGCCGATGCTTCCCTGCCCACGCCCGAGCACGAAGCCGAGGATCGCGTAATTGGCGAGCGCTGCCGGCCCTGCGAGAATGCGGATGGAGAAATAGGTGCTGGTCGCCTGCGCAACGGCATTCTCCGGCCCCATCAGCGTCAGGCCCGCCGCTAGAAGCAGCGGTGACAGACAGAGCAGCGCAACGCCGCAGCCGAGCGCCGAAATGATCGCCCGCCAGAAAACGCCCTGCTCGGCATGCCGGTCGCGCCGCCCATAGGCCTGCGCCGTCAGCCCGGTGGTCGAGGCGCGCAGGAAGTTGAAGCTGCCGAGAATGAGATCGAAGAGCATCGCCCCGATCGCCAGGCCCGCCAGCGCATCGGGATCGCCCATGTGGCCGACGACGCCAGTGCCGACGAGGCCGAGCAGCGGCGTGGTGATAAAGCCGAGCGTCATCGGAATGGCGATCGACAGCACCATCCGGTGTGTGACCTCGAAGGCGAGGCCGTTGCGGCTATCGCTGCTGTTTACGCCTGCGTCCAAAACCCGCCTCCCGGCAAAGAGGCGGAATCACCTCAGTTGGAAAGCACCATGGCCCAATAGGGCACGTTGCGGGAAGCGGGATTATAGGCAACCGCGACACCAAGCCCGCTATAGCGGCCGAGCATGTTTTCGAGATGATGCGGTGAGTTGATCCAGGCGGTGACGACGGCCGGAACCGTCTGCTGCCCGGTCGCGATGTTTTCCGCCGCCGGCAGCTGCACGCCGCTCGCCTTAACGCGCGGTCCAAAACCATCGGCGATGCCCATCACGTGCTTCATCTTGCCGGCCGCTGCCATGCGCTTGGCCTGGAAGAGGGCGGCGGCCGTCGCGGCCGGATCGACCGTCAATGGAGGCAGGCCGTTCTTGGCGCGCAGCTGGTTGACGAGCGGCAGCGAGGCCGCCGTCTGGTCTTCGCCGTTGGAGGGTGTCGAGGGCTCTTTCGGCCCGGTGGCGCAGCTGGCGACGCCGGCTGCAAGCGCAAGCGCGGAAAAGCGCAGCAGGCTGCGCCGTGAGAGATCGATGGAGGTCATGTTACCGGCGATAGCTGAAGAGACGGATGATGAGGAAGATCGGAATGACGATGGTGGCGCCGAGCATCAGATAGTCGCCGACGCGGCCGAGCGCGGAGAAGCCGCGATGCCAGACCTCAAGGATGAAATTGCGGATGCCGTAGATGAAATCCAGCGGTGCCAGCCCGAAGACGGCCATGATGAAGCCGACGATCAGCGACACCACCAAAAGCTTGATCAATGTACGGCCGAGCGAGTCGCCCAGAAACTTGTTCACCTGATCGGACATGCATCATCTCCTGTTCACCCCTGAGATACGGGCGCGAATCGTTGCCCGCAAGCTTTTTCAGGGCTGTCGCGTCAGCCTCTGAAATAGGACTTGAGTTTTTTTGTGGCCATCGCCAAATGCGGGCCGCGCAACAGGTCACCATCATGCCGCCCCATCTCCAGACATCAGGCGATGCCATCGCCGACCGCCGTGCCGACTATGCCAGGATGCTGGACAAGGGCGGCGAGCCGGATGCCGCCGCCGAGTTGATGGAGCAGGCGCTGGAGCTGGTGCCGGATTGGGCGGTCGGCTGGTATTGGCTTGCCAACTACCGCGAAAAGTCAGGCAATGTCGCCGGAGCGATCGAGGCCTACAGGCGAACCCGCGAGCTCACCGAGGACGATATCTTCGGCGCCACGCTGAAGCTCGCCTTCCTTGGCGATATCGCCGTGCCCGATCAGCCGCCAAGCATCTATGTCGAGCGCCTGTTCGACGATTACGCCGCCCGCTTCGAGACCTCGCTGGTGGACAAGCTCGGCTACGACGTGCCGGCAAAGCTCGCCCGGATGATCGCAGCGACCGGCCGGCACTATGCGCTGGCCGCCGATCTCGGCTGCGGCACCGGGCTGATGGGTCCGGAAATCCGCGCCATGGCCGACCGGCTCGAAGGCTTCGACCTCTCGCAAAACATGCTGGCGAAGGCTGAGGAAAAGCAGGTCTACGACCATCTCGCCCAGGCGGATCTGTCGCTGCCCGCAGACGAGTCAGGACTGTTACTGGATGGCGGCCTGCATCGCGCAGATCTGGTTACGGCCGCCGATGTCCTGATCTATCTCGGCAATCTCGAGATTGCCTTTGCATCGGTTGCGGCCCTTTGTGCCGATGGCGCCGATTTCGGCTTTTCCGTCGAGGAAACCGAGAATGAGGAGGGCGTTCATCTTGCCCATTCCCTGCGCTATGCGCATTCGGAAGGCTATATCCGATCGCTCTGCGCCCGCCATGGCTTCGAGGTGATCGCGATGAGCCGCACCACCATTCGCAAAGATGGCGCCAACATCATTCCGGGCATTCTGTTCCTTGCACGCAAGAGCGCCTGACGGACCGATTCTTGCGAAGTTTGAATAGGTCAGTATTGCTTACGTATTTCGCTTGAAAACGTGCCGAATGAACCGGATAATTCCGCTCAGAAGCCGAAGAGCGCGAATGCCGCCCGGCGACAAATCATTCACATCCCCTGCCGCCTGGGGCCTGCCCGGGCGTTCTTGAACTCGTCTGCCGTTGGAGATTAGCGACATGACTCAGCTCATCAATGCCCTTGGCTTCTGGAACACGAGCGCCACGCGCCACACGCCTGTCGAGGACGTGCAGGGCATCTTCTCCGGCAGCCTTGTCGCTGCCCTTGGCCTTTATGTGCTCGCAAGCGCCGGTCTCTTGACCGGCAGCACGGCGGGTATCGCCTTCCTCGTGCACTATGCGTTCGGGATCAATTTCGGCCTTGCCTTCTTCCTGCTCAACCTGCCGTTCTTCTATCTCTCGTGGAAGCGCCTCGGTGTGTCCTTCACCATCAAGACCTTCATTGCCATCGGCCTGACCTCGCTGCTGACAAGCGTGCAGCCCAATGTCATGAGCATCGCGACGATCCACCCGGCCTGGGCAGCGCTTCTGGGCGGTCTTCTCCTCGGCTTCGGCCTCCTGGCGCTCTATCGCCACCGCGCCAGCCTCGGCGGCGTTGGCATTCTCGGCATCTACATGCAGGAGCGCTTCGGCATCCGCGCCGGCCTCGTGCAGATGGCCGTCGATCTCTGCGTGCTAGCGGCTGCCTTCTTCGTCACCACGCCGCCCGTCGTGTTCTACTCGGTGCTTGGCGCCGTGGTGCTCAATCTCTTCCTCACGATCAACCACCGCGCAGACCGCTACGTCGCGCTCTAAGCGCTAGCCAAGTAGATTGCCGAACCGGACCGAATAGATTCGGTCGCGGCCGAGCAGGTGCGCGATCAGTGACGGCTGATCGAACAGCCCCTTCATCGCCTTATGGCGCAGATCGAGCCCGCCGCTCATTACTCCGAAAGCCGGCATCAGCAGCCTTGCGCCGTCGGTGGCAAAACACGGCCGGCGGATGGATTTTTCGCGCCGGCGCACCGTAGCCGAGGGATGCAGGTGGCCGGCGATCTCGCCGCTCTGCAACCCGTCCTTCGGTTCGTGCCGGAAGGTAAGGCCGCCATGATGCAGTTCGTCGGCGCAGGCACCGGGCAGATCGACGGTGCCATCGGGATCATGATTGCCGTTGATCCAGATCCACTCGCGCCCGCGCGCCATATCCGAAATCAGCGTGCGGAATGTCTCCGGCATATGCGCGGAACCGATCCGGTCGTGAAAATTGTCGCCGAGCGAGATCACCAGCTTCGGATCGTAGCGGGTGATGACGGCCGAGAGCACCGTCAGCGTTGCCAGCGTATCATAGGGCGGCAGCATCATGCCGCGCCGGGCAAAGGCGGCGCCCTTTTCCAGATGCAGGTCGGAGACGACGAGAACCCCGGTGTCGGGCAGATAAAGCCCGCCCAGCGGATCGCACACGGCAGCGATCCCATGCACGGACGTTTCCACGCCCGGCATCGCCGCAATTCCGTTCAATTCCCGCGCCAGCGCCAGCCGGTTCATCAGTTCGTTTCTTTCCAGTGTCTAGGCGGGGAGGAAGGCCCAGAAGGCCCTCTCTGCCCTGCCGGGCATCTCCCCCACAAAGGGAGAGAAAACGTGTGGCGCCGCTCTGCCATGACCGTGACCTCGGCGGTGCGGCGGGTAAGTCCCTCCCCCTTGTGGGGAGGGGTTGGGGAGGGGACTTTACTCCAACGCCTCGGCAATCAGATCGTCCGCCGCCTCCGCCAGCAGAACATCCTGCGCCTCGCCATGCACATGCTCCTTGCCGATCTCCAGCATCACGGGCACGGCAAGCGGCGAGATGTGCTCCAGCGGGCGGTGGGTGATGTGCCCCTTGATTCGCTTCAGCATATCGCCAAGACGGCCGATGTCCAAAAGCCCCGTCGCCGCATCCTGCCGCGTCGCCTGCAGCAGGATATGGTCTGGCTCGTGGGTTCGGAGCACGTCGTAGATCAGATCGGCGGAAACCGTCACCTGCCGGCCGCTCTTTTCCTTGCCCGGGTGCCGACGCTCGATCAAGCCTGCAATCACGGCGCAATTGCGGAAGGTGCGCTTCAAAAGGAAGGATTCGTCGAGCCAGCTTTCGAGATCGTCGCCCAGCATGTCCTCGTCGAAGAGTTCGGCGAGGCTGAGCCGGCCGGTCGAGATCATCCGGCCCATATCCTCCAGCCCCCATATGCCGAGCGAATAGTCGGTGGCGACGAAGCCGAGCGGCTTGGCGCCAGCGCGTTCCAGTCGGCGGGTCAAAAGCATGCCCAGCGTCTGGTGCGCCAGCCGTCCTTCGAAGGGATAGGCCACCATGTAGCAGCGGCTGCCGCGCGGGAAGGTCTCGATCAGCAGCTCATCGCGCTTCGGCAGGATCGACTTCTCCTTCTGGATCGCCAGCCAGTCGCGCACCTGGTCCGGCAGCCGGTGCCAGCGGTCGGGGTCGTCGAGCATCGAGCGCACCTGATCGGCGAGATAGGTGGAGAGCGGAAACTTGCCCCCGGCATAGGACGGGATCTTCGGATCGTTGGAATAGGCCTGGCTCGCGAGCGCCTCGTTCTCGCGGATACCCTCGAAGCGCAGCACCTTGCCGGAGAAGATGAAGGTGTCGCCGGGCGAAAGCTGCTCGAAGAAATACTCCTCCATCTTGCCGAGCGTCGCCCCGCCACGCCCGATGCGGCCGCCTTCGCCGCGCTTCACCATCTTCAGGTTCAGCATCGGGCTCTCGACGATCGTGCCGAGGTTCAGCCGATATTGCTGCGCCACCTGCGGATTGGAAACCCGCCACCGCCCCTCCTTCGTCTTGCGGATGCGGGCATAGCGCTCATAGGTGCGCAGCGCATAGCCGCCGGTGGCGACGAAATCGACGATCCGCTCGAAGGTCTCCCAGGAAAGATCCGCATAGGGCGATGCGCTGATGATCTCGTCGTAGAGCTCCAGCATGTCGAATGGCTCGGCGCAGGCCATGCCGAGCACATGCTGGGCGAGCACGTCGAGCGCGCCGCGCCCGACCGGCGGCGTGTCCTGCGCGCCGATATAGTTGGCGTCGAGTGCTGCCTGGCACTCCATCACCTCGAAGCGGTTGGCGGGAA
Source organism: Rhizobium sp. FG113 (assembly GCF_057809895.1). Taxonomy (NCBI): domain Bacteria; kingdom Pseudomonadati; phylum Pseudomonadota; class Alphaproteobacteria; order Hyphomicrobiales; family Rhizobiaceae; genus Rhizobium; species Rhizobium sp. FG113. Next base: position 564,763 of record NZ_JBMDKV010000002.1, read on the forward strand.
CGAGGATTGCCTTGGAGGGCTCGTCCATCCGGTGGTTGGCGCGGCCGATGCGCTGCGCCAGCCGCGAGGCGCCCTTCGGCGCGCCGACATGGATGACCAGATCGACATCGCCCCAGTCGATGCCGAGATCGAGCGTCGAGGTGGCGACCACGGCGCGCAGCCGGTTCGCCGCCATCGCCGCCTCCACCTTGCGCCGCTGGCCGACATCGAGCGAGCCGTGATGCAGGGCGATCGGCAGATTGTCGTCGTTGGCGGTCCAGAGCTCCTGAAACAACATCTCCGCCTGGCTGCGGGTGTTGACGAAGAGCAGCGTCGTCTGGTGCTCGAGCAACTGCTTGTAGACATCGGGGATCGCGTATTTCGCCGAGTGCCCGGACCAGGGAATGCGCTCTTCAGTGGAAAGGATCGAGATATCGGGCTTGGCCCCACCTTCCACCGTGACGATCCCGGCATGCCGCTCCCCACCCTCCGGCTGCGCCACCAGCCACTTCTGCAGCTCCAGCGGCTCGGCGACAGTGGCCGAAAGGCCGATCGTCTGCAGCTTCGGCGCAAGCCGCCTGAGCCGCGCCAGCCCCAGCGACAGCATATGCCCGCGCTTCGAGGTGACCAGCGAGTGCAGCTCGTCGAAGATGATGTATCTGAGGTCCTTGAAGAAACGCTCCGCCTCGCCATTGGCAAGCAAAAGCGCCACCTGTTCCGGCGTCGTCAAGAGGATATCGGGCGGGCTGAGCTTCTGGCGCTGCCGCTTGGAAACGGGCGTATCGCCGGTGCGGTTCTCGACGGTGACGGGCAGCCCCATCTCCAGCACCGGCTTCATCAGGTTGCGCTCGATATCGACCGCCAGCGCCTTCAGCGGCGAGACGTAGAGCGTGTGAATGCCGGTGAAGGCAGAGCCGGGTGGGATCTTGCCGCGGCGGGTGAGATCGGTGAGCGATGGCAGAAAGCCGGCCAGGGTCTTGCCGGCCCCGGTTGGCGCGATCAGGAGCGTGCTTTCGCCGGCCTCGGCGCGGGCGAGAAGCTCCAGCTGATGCCTGCGCGGCTGCCAGCCCTTCTCCGCGAACCAGCGGGTAAAAGGGGCAGGCAGGGATATCAGGCGCTCGCTATCGATCTGGTCCACCGCCTGAATGTAGTTCAAACCGCGCCGATGAGAAGGCGTCGCGTCAGCCGATCGTCGATGCAGCCGGTAATTCCGCCGCATTGCTGGTTTGCCTTGCGGCAACCAGTGCAAACCGATGGAACGAAAGATGCTGACGCGCCGATCCGTGCTGACCGCCCTGAGCGCCGCAACCGTGATGCCGAACATGTTGCTGCCGGGCATGGCCCGTGCCGCCGGCAACCCGGCGGACGCGCCGAGCGAAATCCTGCCCCTGTGGCCGGGAGAGCCGCCGGGTGGAGGCGGCCCATCCGGCGCGATCGTCGAAAATGCCAGGGGCGCGATCAGCAACATCGCCATGCCCGATATTGCGGTTTACGCACCGGCGAAACCCAATGGCATCGCCGTGCTGGTCGCCGGCGGTGGCGGATACCGGCGGATCTCGATGCGCAACGAGGCGAGGCCGGCTGCGCGCTGGCTGAACAATCACGGCATCACCGCCTTCGTGTTGTCCTATCGATTGCCGGGCGAGGGCTGGGCGGCCGGCCCGTTGGCGCCGTTGCAGGACGCGCAGCGCGCGATCCGGCTGATCCGTGCCAATGCCGCGCATTTCAGCATCGATCCCGGGCATCTCGGCGTGCTGGGCTTTTCCGCGGGCGGCCACCTGCTCGGCCTTGCGGCGACCCGCTCCGCATTCGCTTCCTATCGAAAGGTCGATGCGGCGGACAAGCAATCGGCGCGACCGGATTTCGCGGCGCTCATCTATCCCGTCATCACGCTGAAGCCGCCCTACGACAACACCTGGACCCGCCGCATGCTGGTCGGCAGACATCCGAGCGCAGCCCTTAGCGCCGAATGGTCGGTGGATGATCATGTGGAGGCCCACTGCCCGCCCATGTTTATGGTGCAGGCAAAGGACGATCCGATCTCCGATCCTGAAAACACGGTCATCATGCAGCAAGCCTGCGTGAAGGCCGGTGTGCCGGTGGAATTGCACCAGCTGGAAAATGGCGGCCACGGCTTCGGCATGGGGCGAAAGGGCAAGGCGTCGGCGGATTGGCCGGCTGACTTCGTGCCGTGGTTGGCGCGTATCAACCGGCCGATCCCGCTAGGTCAATAGATATCGAAGGGGAAGTACTGCTTGGTGATCTTCTGGTAGGTGCCGTTGGCAACAAGCGCGTCGATCGCCTTGTTGAAGCGCTCCTTCAGCTCCGTCTCGCCCTTGCGGATGCCAATGCCGGCTTGCGTCTCGCTTCCCGGGATATCGCCGAGCAACTTGCAGCAATCCTTGCCCGCCTTGTTGAGCCAGTCAACGACCACGAACTTGTCGGAGACCACCGCGTCGGTGCGGCCGTTCTGCAGGTCGGCCACGGCCTCGTCCTGCGTCGGATAGAGCTTCGCTTCGGCGCCGCCCTTGGCGTAGACGTCGCTGGTGTAGTTCGCCTGCGTCGTCGATGCCTGCGCGCCGACCACCTTGCCCTTCATGTCCTCGACCGTAACGCCCTTGATCGGGCTGTCCTTGGGCACGGCGACGGCGAGCGGCGTCGTGTAATATTTGTTGGTGAAGTCGATCTGCTGCTTGCGCTCCTCGGTGATGCTCATCGAGGCGATGATCGCGTCGTATTTCTTGGCGAGCAGACCGGGAATGATGCCGTCCCAATCCTGGGCGACGATCGTGCACTTGGCCTTCATTTCCTCGCAGAGCGCCTTGGCCATATCGACATCGAGCCCCTTCAGACTGCCATCCGATTCCACGTAGTTGAAGGGAGGATAGGCGCCCTCGGTGGCGATCCGGATGGTGTCTTCGGCGGAGGCCAGGTGCGCCGTGGCGAGAAGCGCCGCGGCCGTCAGCAAGATCGTCTTTTTCATTGATGTTCCCTTTTGGAGTGTTTTGACACTGCAACCTTAGCTGATCCCAATCGCTTCACAAGCCTTCGCTGAATAAGCCGAAAGTCTACCGCCCCGGGCGCAATCGCGGCGTCTCGGAAAGAAGATTGACAGGCGGCATAATCATGGATATATTTTATCCATGAATTGAGGAGCTGGTCACATGAAACTCGGAGACGGTGTCGAACAGGCCATTCACAGTGTGGCGATGCTCTCGGGCTTGTCCGAGGGTGGCGTGCTGTCGGCCGCAGCACTCGCGGAGTTTCACGGGGTGTCGACGAGCTATCTCCTGAAGCATCTGCAGGCGCTGTCAGGCGCCGGCATCCTCCACACCGTGCCCGGCCCGAAAGGCGGTTACCGCCTCGCAAGGCCGGCGGAGAAGATCACGCTGCTCGACATCGTGCTGGCCGTCGAGGGACCTGCGCCCGCCTTTCGCTGCAACGAGATCCGCCAGCGCGGGCCGAACCCGGCGCCGGATCGTTTTTTCGCCAAGCCGTGCAACATCTCGGCGGCGATGCTGAAGGCCGAGCGCGTCTATCGCGCCGAGCTCGCCAAGACCACCATTGCCGATCTCGGCGCCGAACTGGCGGAGATCGACGACGGGACGATCGCAGCCAGAAGCTGCGCGTTCCTGGAACTGCATGAACGTCGAACGGCTCGCTGAGCCATCAAAGGAGAAAGTGCCATGCAACCGCGTTTCAATTTCGCCAAGGCCGCACCGGATGCCTACAAGGCCGTGCTCGCGCTTGAGGACTACGTCCAGAAGTCTGGCCTCGAACGCCGCTTCATTCACCTGATCAAGCTACGGGCGTCCCAGATCAATGGCTGTGCCTATTGCGTCGACATGCACGTCAAGGAAGCCCGCCATGATGGCCTGAGCGAGCAGTGGATCAACCTCATGTGCGTCTGGCATGAATCGCCCGTCTATGACGAACGCGAACGCGCGCTGCTCGGTTGGGTCGATGCCGTCACCAAGGTCGCCCAGACGGGCGCGCCCGATGCCGATTATGAGGCGCTCAAGGCGCATTTCAGCGAAGCCGAGATGATGAACATCACGGTTGCCATCGGCGCCATCAACGTCTGGAACCGCCTGGCCGTCGGCTTCCGCGCCCAGCACCCGATCGACAAGCCGGCCAAGGCCGCCTGATCTCATCGTGAACTTTAGACCGGGCTGGCGGCGATACCGCCGGCCCGTTTTCGTTCAAATCAATTGCAGCCGCCCTGCAACTGCCGCTGATAGTTGGCAGCCATGCCCGCAAACCGCTGCGCCGTCTTCTGCAGCTGCGCGTTCGAGCGCCAGTCGCCGCGTATGTAGCCCTTCGGACCGGAATAGTAGGCGAGGTAGAGGCTGTAGGCGTCGTTCAGCTGGATGCCTGTCGTCTGGCTGTTCTGCCAGTGATACCAGCCGATGAAGTCGATCGCGTCGGAAAAGTTGGTGCGCCGCGCGCTCCAGTTTCCGGTTGCCGATTGGTAGTGATCCCAGGTGCCGTTGAGCGCCTGCGAATAGCCATAGGCTGTCGATTGCCGCTTCCACGGTATGAAGCCGAACAGCTTCGTGCGGGGCGGCCGCGCATTCGGCTGGAAGCCCGATTCCGTATACATCGTTGCCATCAGGATCGGCACCGGCACGCCATATTTCTTCTCGGCTTTCTCCGCCGAGCGCTGCCAGCTGGTGAACATCCCGTCGCGCTGGTCGAACACCGCGCAGATGTTTCGTGTCTGTTTGGGAGCAGTCGCGCAGCCGGCAAGAACAGCCAGAACCACGACGGCAAGGAGAGTACGGATACGCATGACTAAACCTCTCGACGTCGGAGAGATTACTAACTGGTAAACGTTAATGGTCGGTTTTTAGACAATGACGATGCCGTGATCATCTCGTGGCGAGACCGGGGCAGGCCCATCCAGCCGAGGCCGCGATCACTCCTTGCGGAACACCACGCTGGCGCCCCAGCCAGTCACGACAGCCAGGAACACGGCAAACAGGCCGTAGATGATCGGCTGCTCGTGCGCGGCATCGGTGATCGTCTGCTCGATGCCGGTCTTGATCACCCGCAAGGGGGCCGATTTCTCGGTCACGAACTTGCCGCTCTTGAACAGATAGGCGCGAACCGTATGCACGCCGTTCGGAATGTTGGCGGGCAGCCGCAGGCTGGCCTTGAACAGATTGGAGCTGACGAAGCGCACGCCGCTCGGATCGCGAACGTAAAGGCCGCTGCGCTCCTGCAGCCGGCGATAAGCGTCACGGAACTCGCCGACATTGCTGGCATTGCCGAGAAAGCCCATCGGCGTCAGCGGAATATGGTCGATGCCGATGCCGCGATCGGTGAGATCGAGCGGCGTCGTCACGTCGTCGAGCATGCGCGAGCTCGACATCGAATAGGAATGCGGCACAGTCTCGAAGGTCATCGAATGCGTGTTGACCCAGATGCCGAACACGCGCTCCTTCTTGCGCACCGTGGCATTGTCACGCGGGCCTTCTAGCACCACGACCACATCATATTGGCCGATCGCGAGCAGCAGGCTGTCGGTGTTGGTCACGGCTCCGAAGATCGTCAGATCCGCGCCGTGAAAGTCCGAGGTGATGGCGATCTCGCTGGTGGACGTGCCGATCTCCAGTCCCTCGGCAACCGGCTGCGGCGCCTGGCCGGGCAGCAGCGTCTGCGCGCCGGCCGCCATCGGCAGCAGCATGAGGGAGAAGAGCAGGGTCCTGAGCAGGTGGCGCATCAGTTCGCACCCATCACGACCGAATAGATATCGCTCGGCGTGACCACCAGCGCCACGGCAAGGCGAAGGCCGACGGCGAGAACCAAAAGCCCAAGCAACGCGCGCAGTTGTTCGCCGCGCAGCTTCTGCCCGACGCGAACGCCATATTGCGCGCCGATGACGCCCGCGATCATCAGGATGAAAGCCAACACGATATCGACCGAGAAGTTGGTCGCGGCCTGCACGACCGTCGTATAGGCGGTCACGAAGATGATCTGGAACAGCGACGTCCCGACAACGACGTTGGTCGGAATGCGCAGCAGATAGATCATCGCCGGCACCATGATGAAGCCGCCGCCGACGCCCATGACAGACGTCAGGATGCCGATGCCGAAGCCGAGCGCCACGATCGGGATGACGCTGAGGAAGATCTTCGATTTCTTGAACCGCATCTTCAGCGGCAGGCGGTGAACCCAGTGATGATGTCCCGGCCGGCGTGGTGCGGCCGGGATGTTCTTCGATGCGCGCCGCATCGCGTTGACGCTTTCAAGCAGCATCAGCCCGCCGACCGTGCCGAGGAAAAGCACGTACATCAGGGAGATGATCAGATCGAGCTGGCCGAGCCGTCGCAGCAGCGAAAACACCCAGATGCCGACGGTGGCACCCGCGAGACCGCCCGCCAGAAGCACCGAGCCGAGCTTCACATCCAGCGTCCCGCGCCTGAAGTGGGTGAGCGCGCCCGAGATCGACGAGGCGACGACCTGATTGGCGCCGGTGGCAACGGCGACGACGGGCGGGATGTTGTAGAAGATCAGAAGCGGCGTGATGAGAAAGCCGCCGCCCACGCCGAACATGCCGGACAGGAAGCCGACGGCCGCACCCATGCCGAGAATGATGAAAATGTTCACCGACAATTCTGCGATGGGCAGATAGATTGTCACAGCCGACCCCGATTTGCGGACGACCCGGCGGGCCGTTGCGTTCCCCACATCTTATGCGAATGAGACACCGTAGCTTGAAATCGTTGCGATAGGCTTTCGATCAGCGACACCGCGTCTCCTCAATACGCGAAGAATTCTGATTAATCAGGCTTTTTTCAGGTTTTGTGACAATCACGGCACACTCGTGCGCGGAAGCGACCCAACGCCCAGCAGTGCGATTGAACGCCAGGTGGCGGCGCCCTAGGTTGGCCGCGCGGAACAAAGCACGGGGAACAATGTGGGATCAGCCATTCGAATGTTGACGTTGGGTGCGCTGATCGCGTCGATGCCTGTTATGGCGCTCGCGCAGTGGAAGCCGACTGAGGAGGTGCGCAACTACGCGATATCAGGCACGACCGGCGCCGAACTCTACGGCTCGATCGGCCAGCGCGGCCCCGAGGTCGGCGGCCAGTCCAGGGTAATCGCCCACACCACGTTCAAGCTGACATGGACGCGCAAATACGAACGGCAGCCCGATAATGCCTGCAAGCTGACGGTCGCCAAGCCGAAGCTGACGATCATCTACACGCTGCCCAAACCGTCGGCCAAGCTCTCGCCAGCGGTGCAGGCCAGCTGGAACAGCTTCATCGAGGAAATCCGCAAGCACGAGCGCGTGCATGGCGACACCATCATCGACATGGTGCATGAGATCGAGACGCTAAGCCTCGGCTTTTCCGCGCCTGATGATCCCGATTGCCGCAAGATCCGCGCCAATCTCACCGAGCGGCTCGGTGAGATATCCGGCAGGCAACGCCAGCGCGGTCGCGATTTCGACCGGGTGGAGATGAGCGACGGCGGCAATGTGCAGGCGCTCATCCTGAAGCTCGTCAACGGCCCCTGACGGGGCCATCCGAGATTGCTTTAGCCGCCGGTTGCGGCCGCGACATGCGGCCAGACTTCCAAGCCGCCGCGATAGATCATGTGCAGGGCGACATAGACGATGATCGCCAGGCCTATATAGGCGATCCAGTGATAGCGGTTGAGCAGGCGCGCGATGAAGTTCGCGGCGATACCCATCATCGCGATCGAGAGAATCAGGCCGATGACAAGCACGGTCGGATGCTCGCGTGCAGCACCCGCCACGGCAAGCACGTTGTCGAGCGACATCGACACGTCGGCGATGACGATCTGCGTTGCCGCCTGGAAGAAGGTCTTGCGAGGAACCTGTGAGCCTTCGGCATGCTCGCCTTCGCCGTCCTGGGCATTATTGGCGCGGATTTCCCGCCACATCTTCCAGCAGACCCAAAGCAGCAGGATACCACCCGCAAGCAGCAGGCCGATGATCTCGAGCAATTGCACGGTGACGCTGGCAAGCGCGATGCGAAGCACGGTGGCGGCCAGAATGCCGACCAGAATGGCCTTCTTGCGCTGGTCGGGGGCAAGACCCGCCGCCGCGAGCCCGATAACGACGGCATTGTCGCCGGCCAGAACCAGGTCGATGACAATGACCTGCAGAAGCGCCAGCAAGCCGGCGGATGTGAATATTTCCATGATGCAATTATCCCTGCGCTGCGCGAAGCCTCTCCCCGGCGTCGCCAAGGCTTAAAGGATCGGTCGGCAATGGATCAAGTGCTGTCGGCCAGCTTCGGCAAAAGATCCGCGCCTTTCGCGTAAATTCAGCCGGATGCCGATTGTTCCGCGTGAATGTTGCCGTGGACGTTGCACTGTCCCTCGGGCATGCGCCGGTCGAAGTCGGCCGCGATGTCGGCGATGGTCACCGTGCGGAAGCGTTCGAGAAGAAGCGCTTCTGCCTCTTTCAGCGCGTCGCCGAGCTTCGCATCGACGGCCTGTTCCACGAGACAGTCCGGCTGATCGACCGAAGGGCCGATCGCAAAGAGCGGCGGCTTGCCGATCGCTTCGTAGATGTCGAGGAGCGTGATCTGGTCGAGCCCGCGCGCCAGTTCCCAGCCGCCGCCATGCCCCTGTTCGGAGCGGACGTAGCCAAAGTCGCGCAAGCCCGCCATGGTGCGCCTGACGACCACGGCATTGGTGCCGAGCATTTTCGAAATGGTTTCCGATGTCGCGCGCTTGTAGTGCCGGTCCATGTGGATCAGCACGTGCAGCATGCGCGAAAGGCGGCTGTCGCGTCTCATTCGCTTACTCCTGTTGCAAGCAATCTAGCGCTAGAGTTCATCTGTAACAAGATAGGTTACGTGTCTTGACGGTAGGCTTTTATGTAACATATGAAGATGCGAAAGATAGGAGAACGTCATGACCTACGATGTGATCATTGTCGGCGGCAGCTTCGCCGGCCAGTCCGCCGCCATGCAACTCGCCCGCGCGCGCCGTAAGGTGCTCGTTGTCGATGGGCGCAAGCCGCGCAACCGTTTCGCTGAAGCGTCCCACGGCTTCCTTGGCCAGGACGGCAAGGCGCCGGCGGCGATCATCGCCGAGGCATCCCGCCAGCTCGGCCTCTACAAGACGGTGACGCAGCTGCAGGGCGAAGCAACCGAGATCGGCAGAGAAGGCGATATCTTCGCCCTCACGCTTGCCGACGGCACCACGCAGCGCGCCGCCCGCATCGTGCTTGCCACCGGTGTCCGCGACGAGCTGCCTGACATCGAGGGGCTGCAACAGCGCTGGGGCAAGACGGTGATCCATTGCCCCTATTGCCATGGCTATGAAGTCGCCGACCGGCCGCTCGGTGTGCTCGCCGGCAATCCGATGTCCGTGCATCAGGCGCAGATGATTCCGGATTGGGGACCGACCACCTATTTCACCCAAGGGCAATGGGAGCCCGATCCCGAGCAGGCGGCCTTGCTCGATGCGCGCGGCGTCGTGATTGTTCGCAGCCCGGTCGTCGAATTGCTGGGAGAGGGGACCGACCTGGAAGCCGTTCGTCTCGACGACAGCCGCGTCCTGCCGCTTGGCGGCCTGTTCGTCGCGCCGAAGACGCATCTGACGAGCCCGCTCGCCGAACAACTTGGCTGCGCGCTGGAGACCGGCCCTACCGGGCCGTTCATCCGCGTCGACAATTTTCAGCAGACCACGGCCAAGGGCGTCTATGCCGCCGGCGATGCCGCCGTGGCGATGGCCAATGCGACCATGGCGTCTGCTGCAGGCGTCATGGCAGGCGTTGCCGCCCACCGCTCGCTGATCATGCCGGACTGAGCACGCTTCGGGGAAGGGCGCAGGCAAGCACCGCTCAAACAAAAATCCCCCGCAAACGCCGGTTTGCGGGGGATTTTGGGTGAGCCTTCGCTCGATCAGGCCTTCGTCGATGGCGCCTTGTTGCGTTCCAGCAGCGCCTTGACCGTCGCGTCGTTGATCTTGCCGCTCGGCTCCTGGCCGATCGACTTCTGGAAGCTCTTGATCGCGGCAACCGTCTTGGTGCCCAGTTCGCCATCCGGCTGGCCGGCGTCGAAACCGTTATTGTTCAGGATCGCCTGGATGTTGCGGATCGCCCGCTTCATGTCGACGCTGGAGGTCTTGGTGGCGGTGCCGGCCCATTCATCCGGAACCTCGATACCGTTCGACTTGTTGTCGAGCGGCTCGGCCTTCCAGAGATCCGCCTTGGCGCGAGCCTTCTCCAGCTGATCCGGCTTCATGGCATTGGCGACTTCGTCACGCTTCTGCGAAGCATCCTTGTCACCGCCCTTGGCCGCAATCGCGAACCACTTGTAGGATTCCGTCAGATCCTGCGGCACGCCGTTGCCACGGGCGCACAGGATCGCCAGGTTGAACTGGCTGTCGGTGATGCCGAGATTGGCGGCCTTGGTGAACCAGTTGGCCGCTGCCGAATAATCCTGCTGGCCCAGCGCGCCGGAGGCGTAGAGCACGGCGAGATTGTGCATCGCGTTCGCGTTGCCCTGGTTGGCGGCCTGTTCGTAGAACTGCTTGGCCTTGTTGGCGTCGCGGGCAACGCCGGTGCCCTTCTCATACATGCTGCCGAGGCGGTACTGCGCCGGCGCAAAGCCCTTGTCGGCCGCCATCTGGTACCAGTTGAGCGCCTGGTTCGGATCCGCGGTCACGCCGGCGCGGCCATCGCTGTAACGCGCGCCGATTTCAAACAGCGCCAGCGCATCGCCGGACTTCGCGGCATCCGCAAGCGACTTCGGCTGGATCGTGTCGGGAACGGCGATCTCGGGTGCCGCTGCGGCCGGAGCCGTCTCGGTTGCCGCCGGAGCCGTTCCGGCTGCCGATGGTGCCGCGTTGTTGGCGGTGAAGGCGGACGTATCCTGCGGTGCGCCCGAAGGTGCGAGCGCGCCATTGCCGCCAAGCGGTGCGGCTTCGGTCAGCCGCTCGGGTGCAGCCGGCTCGGTTGGCGCAGGTGCGACATTGGCCGTCACGGGCGGGGCCGGCGTCGCGACAGCGGGTGCCTCAGGCGCCGCAGCGACTGGTGCGGAAGGCTCTGGAGCGGTTTCGCTGTCCGCGGGCAGCGTTGCGTTCTGTCCGTCGGTGATCGTTGCCACTTCGGCGGTCGGCGCGGGCGCGCCCGAGGTCAGCGTGCGGGCCAACGGAAACGCCATGATCGCCAGAAGCACGGCGCCGACGGCAAGCAGGATCGGACGGCGGAAGCGCGAGAATGCGCTGCCCTTGCCTGATTCCTTGGCCGGGTCCTTGACCTTCGCCTTCTTCTCGCCCTTCACCGATCCGGCCTTGCCGCTGGGATCGACTTCAAGCGCTGCGGCCTGTGCGGCGCGGCGGGCCGCCGCGATGTAGTCGGCGCGATCCGTATCGCTTGCCGGCTTCGGGTTGGTGCGGGCAGCGTTCTGGCTGGCGCGCACGCGCTCCAGGATCTTCTTGACGTCAGGCGCACCGGAGCCCGGCTCCAGCGGCTCGTTGGCGGCTTCCGGTGGCATCACGTCGACAGGATCGATCGAGGGCGACGGGTCGATGACGGCGCGTTCGCCGGTCTTGGCTTTCTTCGACGGCAGCAGGCGCTTGCCGAGGCTGACCAGCAGGCTTCCCTTTGCGGCGGCCGCGGCAGGCTTGCTGGCAGCTTCGATGGCAATGGCGCTGGTCTCGGATGCAGCGATCGCCGGTGCGGTCGGCTCGGGCGCTGGCTCGGCCTTACGCACGGCTTCCGGTACGCGCGTGCCGAACACGGCGGGCTTCTCGACCTCCTCGGCGCCGGCCTCAGCCATCGCGTAAGGGTCGACGTTGAAATCGACGTCTGCGGTCGGCATCCGCGCCGGCGGACGGGCCGTGCGGCTTTCCATGTCGTCGAGCCGGTCGGCGATGTGCACCAGCGTCTCGTGCAGCGCCTGGAAGGTCTTGTGCGTGCGCTCCTCGCCGCTGCGGCTCAGATCCTCGAGATGGCGAAGATCGGCGGCGAGCGCATTGAGCGCCGACATGTCGACGCCGGCACCACCGCCCTGCAGGGCGCCGTTGCGCGAATAGGCCTCGACAACCGCTTCGGCGGCCTGGCGGGCGGCTTCGACGATGTATTCGTCGCTGGTCGCCATATAGTCTTCGATCGCGCCCATGCGGCGATCGAAATCGATGGCGATCTCGGTGCTTGGACGCGGCTCGCTCATCAGCGCGGAAAGATTGGCAATCTGGTCTTCCAGATTGCGCAGCGCGTTTGCGTCGGTCGCCGGTGCCGCCGAGCTCTCGTCGAGACGGGCGGCGATATCGCTCAGGCGGTCCTCGATGCGCAGGAAGGCGGCGTCGTCGACCGGGCTCTGCATGGCCTGCTGCGGCTGGAATTCCATCTCGTCGATGCGGCGGGCGAGATAGTCGAGGCGCTGCGCCAGCGCATCGTTGACGGCGCCGTTCTCGAGCGCGTCGATCTTGCGCGAGATATCGGCGAGCGCGCCGGTCAGTTCCGGCTGCGGTGCGGCCCGCTGGCTTTTTTCGAGCAGGAAGGCCAGATGTTCGAGCCGCTCGTCGAGGCGCGACGTGGCCTCGGCATTGGCGACTTCCTCGACGCGGGCGGTCAGCGCTTCCAGCCGTTCGGCAAGCCCATCGGCCGGGTTGGCGCGGCTTGCCACGCTCTGGCCCATCAGCTCGATCTGGTCGGCAAGGCCGCTCAACCGTCCCTCGAGGCGGTGCATGGCAGCCGGGTCGCCGGATGTCGCGGCGCGGCCGGTCGCGGCGATCGCGCGGCTGATTTCGTCGAGCCGGCTGTCCATCGACGCGAACTGCTCGGACATCGCCCGGTCATGCGGCTGGATCATGCTGCCGAACTGCTCCATCGCCGTTGCGATGGAAATGAGCTTGTCTTCGAGCGCCTTGACGGCCGGGCTTTCGCCCATGCCGCCGATATGGCGCTTGATGTCGTCGAGCCGGTAGGCAAGCGCCACCAGCTCTTCCTGCAGACCGGATGTGTCGAGCGCGTGCAGCTGGTTTTCGAAACCGTCCCAGCGCTGGTCCATGTGGCGCAGCGAATCCTCGCGCGCCAGCCCGTCCATCAGCGAGCGCAGGTCTTCGAACTCACCGCGCAGGCCGTGGGCCTCCGACGTTTCGGAGCGAGCGGCAAGATGGTTGATGCTGTCGGCAAGACGGCTCATGTCGGCATGAATGTCTTCGGCGAAGGGACGATCGGCGGCGGTTGCCTTGATCTCGCGCAGTTCGCCACGCAGCGCATCCATTTCGCGGGCGACGCCCTCGGAGATATCGCGCTTCAGATCCTGGCGCAGGCTGACGAGCGCCTGGGCGATTTCCGTCATCGTGTCTTCAGCCCCACGCGGATTGGCGATGGGAGCCTGCGGCTGCTGAACGGCCGCGCGCGGCTGGGGCGCTGGCGTGTGTGCGGGAGCCGGCTGGGCCGCGTAGGCCGTCGCCTGCTCGCGGGGTGCGTAAGGGGTGGTCTCGCGGGCGGCGCGCTCGCGGCTTGCGTCGAGCATGCGCTGGCGCTGGCGGATCTCGGCGAGCGGATCAGGACGCGGCTCGGCGGCGGCGTAGGGCGCGCGCGGCGTGTAAGTAGCGGGGGCGGGTTCGCGTTCGGGCGCCGGCTGGCGATTGCGCTGCTCGCGCACTCCGCTGCCGATCAGGCCTTCGATCCGTGCTTCCAATCCCTCGATCGTACGGTTCAGCGCGTCGAGCGACGCCCTGTCGGAAGGCCGGGGAGAATGTGATCGCGATCCGTTCATCTTCTTGCTCGCTTGTCTGTTCGCACCCTCGTCAGGGCCGATCATTGGCTTTTCCGTCAGAGCCGCAACGAATGCGGATCAGAGAGCATCGTCCATAAGAGGATAATCAATTAGGCTTTCCTCAAGCTGTACGTGTGGCGCGCATCCCATAAAACGCGAGACTTGAAAGAAGGAATGCAGGACACCAATGCTCAAACGTCACCTTTCACGGAACGTGGTAAACAACCCGTTAACCGGTGTGGCGATTTTTTAACTTTTGTGGCTGTCGAGGCGGATTTCGTGCCGAAATCGGCCTTCTAATGTACAAGCGGGTGCAAATGGATACCGCCGTTGATGCGAGGTCCATGTAGACTGGCCGGAGGACGCGAAACGTCAGATCCGGCGCGCCTTGATTGTGTTCATCACGAAGCTCGTCTCGATCGTGTCGACGCATTTCAGCCGCGCGATCTTCTCCTTGATGAAGCGCTCATAGTCGTCGAGCCCGGAGCTCATCACCTTCAGCACGTAGTCGCGCGATCCGGTGACGAGATGACATTCCAGCACCTCATCCCACTCCCGCACGGCATTCTCGAACATCTGGATTTCGTCCTCGTGCTGCCGGCTGAGGCGGATCGAGGCGAGCGCCGTCATCGTCCAGCCGTTGACGGCGGGATCGATCAGCGCCGTATATCCCTGGATGATCTCGGCCTCCTCCAGCCGCCGCAGGCGACGCAGGCAGGCGGAAGCGGAGAGGCCGACGCGCTCGGCGAGTTCGTTGTTGGCAAGCCGTGCGTCGCCGGCCAGCTCCTTGAGAATCCGCCGATCCATCTCATCCGCAACTTTCTGCACGAAATCTTCTCCCCTCTCGCATGATGTTGCTTCCAACATCGCAGCCGCGCTCCAAATAGCAATAACATCAAGCGCATTTCGATATAATTTGCCGTCATCAATCCATCTTTGAAGCAGGAGACGACCATGACCGCGCCGCATCCCTCCAAGACCCATATCGGCAATCACGCCCTGCATCCCGAAACCCAGATGCTGAACTATGGTTATGATCCCGAACTGTCCGAGGGCGCGGTCAAGCCGCCGGTGTTCCTGACCTCGACTTTCGTGTTCAAGTCTGCCGAGGATGGCCGCGATTTCTTCGATTATGTCTCCGGCCGCCGCGAGCCGCCGGCAGGGCAGGGCGCCGGCCTCGTCTATTCGCGCTTCAATCATCCGAACAGCGAGATCGTCGAGGACCGTCTCGCCGTCTACGAACGCACGGAGAGCTGCGCGCTGTTCTCATCGGGCATGTCGGCCATTGCCACCACGCTGCTCGCCTTCGTACGCCCCGGTGATGCGGTGCTGCACTCGCAGCCGCTCTATGGCGGCACCGAAACGCTTCTTGCCAAGACCTTCCTCAATCTCGGCGTCGCGGCCGTCGGTTTCGCCGATGGCGTCGACGAGAACTCGGTGCGCGCCGCCGCCGAACAGGCGATGGCCAAGGGCCGGGTATCGATGATCCTCGTGGAAACCCCTGCGAACCCGACCAACAGCCTCGTCGATGTCGCGATGATGCGCCGCATCGCCGACATGATCGGCGCCAAGCAGGGCCACACGCCGATCGTCGCCTGTGACAACACGCTGCTCGGTCCCGTCTTCCAACGCCCGATCGAGCACGGCGCCGATATCTCGCTCTATTCGCTGACGAAATATGTCGGCGGGCACTCCGACCTGATCGCCGGCGCGGCGTTGGGCAGCAAGGCTGTGATGAAGCAGGTCAAGGCGCTGAGAGGCGCGATCGGCACGCAGCTCGATCCGCATTCCTGCTGGATGCTTGGCCGCTCGCTGGAAACACTGCAGATCCGCATGGAGCGCGCCAACAACAATGCGCTTGCGGTGGCCGATTTCCTGCGCGCGCATCCGAAGGTGAAGAAGATCCACTATCTTCCGTATCACGAGCCGTCATCGCCGCTCGGCCGCACCTTTGCCGCGCAATGCACCGGCGCCGGATCGACCTTCTCGTTTGACATCGAAGGCGGCCAGCCGGCTTCGTTCAAGTTCCTCAACGCGCTGCAGATCTTCAAGCTCGCCGTCAGCCTTGGTGGCACGGAATCGCTCGCCAGCCATCCGGCGACGATGACGCACTCCGGCGTTCCGGCCGATGTGCGTCAGAGAATCGGCGTTCTGGATTCCACCATTCGCCTGTCGATCGGCATTGAGCATCCAGACGATCTCATTGCCGATCTGACCCAGGCGCTGGACGCGGCCTGATCGCCGCGAGCGGGGAAAGGGTGGCGGCTCAGGCCGCCGCCGTCTCCCTGACATCGTCGAGCAGGAAGTGCACGACGACATATTTGGTGGTGAAGTGGCGTCCGCCCTCGGTGACGTTGTCGACCGAGCCGCCATCGGCGGGGTGCCAGGCGTGATAATGCGGATTGGTGGTGATCAGCGTCACCGCCTTGCCGAGGTTTCGGCCGTCGAGCCGGTAGCGCGCTTCCGCCAGCGGCCAGATGCGCTCGTAATCCTCCATCGGAATGCGGACTTTCAACGCCTGCCGGCTGATTGCCTCGCTGCGCGAGCCGTCCTCATGTTCTATCGCGGGAAGATCGAGTGTTACTTCTTCTGCGTTGTCCAGAACGAAGTTGAACTCTTCGGGCCACATCCGTCTCATGAAATCGCTCCTCCTAAGCTTTTTCGTCGGTTAGCCAACGAAGTTTAGCGCGTCTTCTGCAGGAAGCAAACGATACCTGCGGCGCGTCTCAATGTCGGCCGGCCGCAGGCTGTTTCAGGAGTTGGATGTCTTACTGCTGCCAGCGCACGGCGACATAGGTGCCATCAGCCTTACCGTCGCGTCCGTAGCTTATCTCGGCGCCGAGCGTCGTGCCCATGGCATTGATCAGCCGTGTCCCGAGGCCGGTTCCCTTCGGGCCGACAGTGCGATCATAGCCGATCCCGTCGTCCTCGACCGAAAGCACCGCGAAACCATCGTCGGTGGCTTCGAGCACGACGCGCACCTCGCCGGTGCCGGCCGTATACGCGTATTTCGTGGCGTTGGTGACGAGCTCGATCAGGATGACACCCAGCGCAACCGCCTTGTCGGCTGTCGTCGAAATCCGACACAGCTGCGATTTCAGCGTGATGCCGCGGGCGATCGTGCTGCTGCCGTGCAATTCGGCAAGCAGCGGCCCGAGATAGACGTCGAGCTCGACCTCACCGATGATCTCCGATGTGTAGAGGCTGCGATGCACACCGGCGATCGCCGTGATGCGGTTCTGCGTCTCGTTGAGCGCCGTCTTCGTCTCTTCGCTGCCGGCGATCTGCATCTGCATGCGGATCATCGCTGAAACCAGCGACAGGCTGTTGGCAATGCGGTGGTTCATCTCCGCAAGCAGCAGTTCGGCGCGTTCCTTGGCGACGACGAGCTGCCGGTCGGCCTCCTCTTTCTCGCTGCGCAGCCGCGAATTTTCCATCGCCTGGTTGAGCGCGCTGATCAGAAGCGGGAAGAAATCGTCCGTCGCCGTCTTCACGACGTAATCCGCAGCCCCGCCCTTGAGCGCCCGGATGGCGACGTCGGCGTCGCTCGATCCGGTGACGTAGAGAACCGGCGTCGGCTTGCCGATCTCGGCGATCGCCTCGAGAAAATTCAGGCCCGTCTGGTTCTCGAAATAGTGGTCGAGAACGACGGCCTCGAAGGTCTCGGCCGCGAAAAGCTCAAGCCCGATCTCGATCGACGGAGCATGGACGACCGTGAAATCACTGCGCGCAAGCACCCGCGTTGCGAGGCGGGCTAGGGCCGGATCATCATCGACATAAAGGATGCGCACAGATTTTGGCTACTCGTTAGGGGACTTGGATGACGGAGAAGAACAGGCCGAGATTGCGGATCGCCGTGGAGAAGCCGTCATAGTCCACCGGCTTGGTAATATAGACGTTGGCGCCCAGATCGTAGCACTTCTGGATCTCGCGCTCGTCGTCGGTCGTGGTCAGGACGACGACCGGCATGCGGCGCGTGTGCTCGTTGGTCTTGATCTTTTCCAGAATGTCGAGGCCGGACATGTCAGGCAGGTTGAGATCGAGCAGGATCAGCAGATAGCGATCCTTGCTGACCAACCCGTCGCGATCCGGTCCGAGAATGTAATCGAGCGCGCCCTTGCCGAGCGTGAACGGCACGATCTCGTTGTTGACGCCGGCGCGGCGCACGTTCTTTTCGATGAGACGGGCATGGCCCTCGTCATCCTCGATCATCACGATCGTGACTTCCTGACCGGTCGCTTTCATAGTTCCATACTCCGTACGATTTTGGTGAGGTCCGCGGGCAGCGTCAGAATGAACGTGCTGCCCTTCCCGAGTTCGGATGTGACCGTAATGTCTCCGCCCAAATTTCGGATTAACGAACGCACATGGGCAAGGCCGATGCCTTCGCCGCGCTGATCCTGCTCGCCGGCCCGGCGAAACAGTTCGAAAACCCGTTCGAGATCGTTGCCGGCGATGCCGCGGCCATTGTCTTTCACGTCGATCCTGACACGCCCGGGCCCGTCGGGATAGGCGTCTACATCGATTTTAAGCGGCCGTCCCGGCATTTGATACTTCACCGCATTGTCGAAGAGGTTGCCGAAGATCTGGTCCAGCGAGAAGCGGTCGTTGACGATGTTGCCGATGCGAACGCGGGTTTCTGTCGTCCCGCCCGTCTCCACCAGCTGGTGGTGAACGTTGGCGGCGACCGTATCGATCATCGTCTTCAGGTCGATCCGTTCGGGCTGCAGCTTGCGGCGTCCATCGCGTGAGATCTTCAGGATCGCGTTGATCAGCGCGTCCATCTTGCGGGTCGACGAGCGGATGAAGCCGAGCGCTTCCGGTAGGTCTTCCTCGACCGCCAGCCGCGCATCCTGGATATCCTGCTCGCTCAGCGTCTTGTTGTCGGCGAGCACATAGGTCGAGACCGACTTCATCGCCGTATCGAGCTCGCTCAGGAAGCCCATGATATTGACCAGCGGCGCCCTCAGATCGTGAGTCACGATATAGGCGAAACGCTGGATTTCCTGGTTGGCGCGCATCAGGTCTTCGGTGCGCTCGTTGACGCGCGCCTCGAGCCCGACATTGAGCACCTCGACCTCCTTGGTGGCGAGCGACAGGTCGCGCACGTGCTGCACGATGATGAGGATGGCTCCGCCCAGCACAACGAGGATCGCCAGCGCGCCGCCAATCGTCACCAGTTGCAGCGTGCTGGCCGCTGAAAGCTGCTTTTCCACCAGAACCCGCAGGCGGTTGTCGGTCTGATCGAGGAAGTCGCCGATGATCGCGCGGATCTTGTCCATGTAGACAAGCCCCGCATCGTCACGAACGATCGCCACCGCTTCCGCCGTCTTGCCCTCACGTGTCAGCGCGACCGTCTTGGCGAGTTCGTTCATCTTCCCGTCGATCGCGGCGTTCAGCGCATCGAGCTGCATTGCATAGCTCGGTAGCGACTTGACGTTGTCGAGCAGGACTTGCCGGCGCTTCGGCAGGTTTTCCAGCGCGGACGTATAGGGCGCGAGGTAAACGACATCGTTCGCCAGCAGATAGCCGCGCTGGCCCGTTTCTGCGTCCTGCACGGTTGTCAGAACGCCGACGATGGCGCTGCGCACGCGGCGCAGCGATGCCGTCTCGTCGGAATATTCGCGGTTCGCCTGGACAAGCCAGAGCGACGAGCCGACGATGCCGAACAGGATGAGGACACCCACGGCAAGCATGATCAGGCTGGAGCGGAAGAAAGCGGCTGTGGAGGTCATACGGCATCCGTTTGGATCAGATTTTAGACATGTACACACAGCTGTGTTCGAAAGATAGCACCCTTACAGTGTGTTCCTGCAGCGGTTCCCGTGGCGCGCAGGCCTCGTACGCGGCCCTCTTGGCTCACAAATTTGCGATGCAATAAAATTTGACGTTTACGCAAACGTCAATATTTTGTAAGACACTTGCACAGGCCGGTCCGCCCGGCTGACGAATTGGAGGAATTCGAACGATGCCAGTCTACAAGGCCCCGGTAAACGACACGCTTTTCGTGCTGAACGATGTGCTGGGTCTGGAGCGTTACAACAACCTGCCGGGCTTCGCCGACGCCACGCCTGATATGATCGAGGCGATCCTCGGCGAATCCGCCAAGGTGGCCGAGGAAGTGCTTTTCCCGCTGAACTATTCCGGCGACCAGGAAGGCTGCACGCGCAAGGAAGACGGCTCGGTTAAGACGCCGAAGGGTTTCAAGCAAGCCTATGACGCCTATTGCGAGGGTGGCTGGACGGGGCTGGCCGTGCCGGAGGAGTTCGGCGGCCAGGGGCTGCCCTACACGCTGCACGCCGCCGTCGGCGAATACACCTCGGCCGCCAACATGTCGCTGATGATGTATCCGGGCCTGACCCAGGGCGCCATCGCCGCCATCATCGTTCACGGCTCCGACCAGCAGAAGCAGACATATCTGCCGAAGATGGTCTCAGGCGAATGGTCCGGCACCATGAACCTGACCGAGCCGCATTGCGGCACCGACCTCGGCCTGCTGCGCACCAAGGCCGTTCCGCAAACCGATGGCAGCTACAAGATCTCCGGCCAGAAGATCTTCATCTCCGCTGGCGAACACGACATGTCCGGCAACATCGTCCACCTCGTTCTTGCCCGCATTGAAGGCGCGCCCGAGGGTACCAAGGGCATCTCGCTCTTCATCGTGCCGAAGTTCATGGTCGGTGCCGATGGCGCGGCCGGAGCGCGCAACGGCGTTTCCTGCGGCGCGCTCGAGCATAAGATGGGCATCCACGGCAACGCGACCTGCGTCATGAACTACGACGAGGCGACCGGCTTCCTGATCGGCGCCGAGAACAAGGGCTTGGCTGCCATGTTCGTGATGATGAACGAGGCCCGCCTCAGCGTCGGCCTGCAGGGGCTTGCGATCGCCGAGATCGCCTACCAGAACGCCGCCGAATATGCCCGCGAGCGCATCCAGGGCCGGGCTCTCTCTGGCGCCAAGGCGCCGGACAAGAAGGCCGATCCGATCATCGTCCATCCCGACGTTCGCCGCGCGCTGATGACCATCCGCTCGTTCAACGAGGCGGGCCGCGCCTTCCTGCTCTGGACCGCGCTGAAATCAGACATCGCCCACCGCGCGACCGACGAGAAGGAACGCCAGACGGCCGACGACATTCTCGGCCTCGTCACGCCGATCCTGAAGGGCGTGATGACCGACAAGGGCTTCGACCATGCGGTCATGGCCCAGCAGGTCTTCGGCGGCCACGGCTATATCGAAGAGCAGGGCATGAGCCAGTATGTCCGCGATGCCCGTATCGCCATGATCTACGAAGGCGCCAATGGCATCCAGGCGCTCGACCTCGTCGGCCGCAAGCTCGGCCAGAATGGCGGTCGCGCGGTGATGGCGCTGTTCAAGGAGATCGGCGATTTCTGCGAGGAAAACCGCAGCGACGAGCAGATGTCCTTCTTCACCAAGAACCTGAAGAAGGGCTTGAACGACGTGCAGGCGTCGACCATGTGGTTCATGCAGCATGCGATGGCAAAGCCCGACAATGCCGGCGCCGGCTCGACCGACTACATGCATCTCTTCGGCCTCGTCATTCTCGGCTATATGTGGGCGAAGATGGCCAAGGCCGCCAATGACGGACTGGCCGCGGGAGAGACAGATCGCGAGGCTTTCCTGCGCAACAAGCTGATCACCGCCCGCTTCTTCATGGAGCGGATCATGCCGGAAACGACGCTGCGCAAGGCACGCATCGAGACCGGCGCGGAAACGATGATGGCATTGAGCGCCGAGGCGTTTTGACCACTGCTTTCTCTTCTCCCCAACGGGGAGAAGATGTCCGAAAGGACAGATGAGGGGGTGAGCGACGAAGGAGCGATCGGCCGTCAGGTCGAGCCAGCCGCCCCCTCATCCGACTCCTTCGGGGCCACCTTCTCCCCGCTGGGGAGAAGGGAAGGTTGAGACACACAATTCACGGCCTAACAGCCGCCAGGGAGACGAGACAGGATGACCGAAGTTTTCATTTACGATCACGTCCGCACGCCGCGCGGCCGCGGCAAGAAGGATGGCTCGCTGCACGAGGTGCCGTCGGTGCGCCTCGCGGCGAAAACGCTGGAAGCGCTGCGCGACCGCAACGGGCTCAATACAGAGACGGTCGATGACATCATCATGGGCTGCGTCGATCCAGTCATGGAAGCCGGCGCCGTCATCCCGCGTGGTGCGGCTTTCGAGGCGGGCTATTCCATCAAGGCGCCGGGCATGCAGATCTCCCGTTTCTGCGCGTCCGGCCTCGACGCCGTCAATTTCGCCGCCGCCAAGATCGCGCAAGGCGCCGATGACATCGTCATCGCCGGTGGCGTCGAGAGCATGTCGCGCGTCGGTCTCGGCATGTCGGGCGGTGCCTGGTTCATGGACCCGTCGGTCAACTTCCCGGCTTATTTCATGCCGCAGGGCGTCTCGGCCGATCTCATCGCCACCAAATACGGCTTCAGCCGCGACGACGTCGACGCCTATGCCGTCGAAAGCCAGAAGCGCGCCGCCAATTCCTGGGAGAAGGGCTACTTCAAGAACTCCGTCATTCCGGTGAAGGACCAGAACGGCCTCGTGATCCTCGACCGCGACGAGCACATGCGCCCCGGCACCGACATGCAGGCGCTGGCATCGCTCAACCCGTCCTTCCAGATGCCGGGCGAGATGGGCGGTTTCGAGGCCGTCGGCATCCAGGCGCATCCGGAGATCGAGCGGATCAACTATGTCCACCACGCCGGCAATTCGTCGGGCATCGTCGATGGCGCCGCCGCCGTGCTGCTCGGCTCAAAGGTGGGCGGCGAGAGCATGGGGCTGAAGCCGCGCGGCCGCATCAAGGCCTTCGCCAACATCGGCTCCGATCCGGCGCTGATGCTGACCGGCCCTGTCGACGTCACCGAAAAGCTCTTGAAGCGTTCGGGCATGACGCTCGCCGATATCGATCTCTTCGAACTCAACGAAGCCTTCGCTGCCGTCGTCCTGCGCTACATGCAGGCCTTCGACATCGGCCACGACAAGATCAACGTCAACGGCGGCGCGATTGCCATGGGCCATCCGCTCGGCGCCACCGGCGCGATGATCCTCGGCACAGTGCTGGACGAGCTGGAACGCCGCGATCTCAACACCGCGCTGGTCACACTCTGCATCGGCGCCGGCATGGGCACGGCGACTGTGATCGAACGCGTTTAAGGGAGAGAGACGATGAGCTACACCAATTTCACCGTCGAGACCGACGCCGATGGCATTGCCCTCGTCACCTGGGACATGCCCGGCAAGTCGATGAACGTCTTCACCTCCGAGGTGATGGACGAACTGAATGCGATCATCGACCAGACGGTCGCCGATAGCGCCGTCAAGGGCGTGGTCATCACCTCCGGCAAGTCGAGCTTCTCCGGCGGTGCCGACCTCTCGATGATCAAGGCGATGTTCACCTTCTACAACGAGGAGAAGGTCAAGGATCCGTCGACCGCCGCGCAAAAACTCTTCGATCTCGTCGGCCGCATGACAGGCCTGTTCCGCAAGCTGGAAACCTCAGGCAAGCCCTGGGTCTCGGCCATCAACGGCACCTGCATGGGCGGCGCGCTGGAGATGTCGCTCGCCTGCCACGGCCGCGTCGCCTCCAATGCCAAGTCGGTCAAGATCGCGCTTCCCGAGGTCAAGGTCGGCATCTTCCCGGGCGCCGGCGGCACGCAGCGCGTCGCGCGTCTGGCGGATGCGCAATCCGCCCTGCAGATGATGACGACCGGCCAGTCGCTGACGGCTTCGCGCGCCAAGGCGATGAACCTGATCCATCAGGTGGTCGAGCCGGATCAGCTGATCCCTGCAGCCAAGCAGATGATCAAGGACGGCCTGAAGCCGATCGCTCCCTGGGACGAAAAGGGCTTCAAGGCCCCCGGCGGCGGCATCTGGACGCCGGCGGCAGCCCAGCTCTGGCCGGCCGCACCCGCGATCCTGCGCCGCGAAACGGCGGGCAATTATCCCGGCGCGCTCGCCATCCTGAAATCCGTCTATGAAGGCCTGCAGGTTCCCTTCGATACGGCGCTGAAGATCGAGCAGCGCTATTTCACTCAGGTGCTGCAGACCACCGAAGCATTCTCGATGATCCGTTCCCTCTTCATCTCCATGCAGGAGCTTGGCAAAGGGGCCCGCCGCCCCGCCGGCATCGCAAAAACGGAGCTGAAGAAGGTGGGTGTCGTCGGCGCCGGTTTCATGGGGGCGTCGATCGCCTACGTGACCGCCGCCGCCGGCATTCCCGTCACCCTCATCGATCGCGACATGGAGGCGGCAGCCAAGGGCAAGTCGGTCACCGAAGGCCTGGTGAAGGACTCGGTCGGTAAGGGTCGCCTGACGCAAGATGAGGGCGCGGCGCTTCTCGCGCGTATCACGCCTTCGGCCGATTACACCGATCTCGCGGACGTCAACCTCGTCATCGAGGCGGTGTTCGAAGATCGCGACGTCAAGAAGGCCGTGATCGAGGCTGTTGAAGCCGTGCTGCCCGAAGGCGCAATCTTCGCTTCCAACACTTCGACCCTACCGATCTCCGGCCTTGCGAAAAACTCGAAGCGGCCGGTCGATTTCATCGGCGTGCACTTCTTCTCGCCGGTCGAAAAGATGATGCTGACGGAAGTCATCCTCGGCAAGGAGACCGGCGACAAGGCGCTGGCCGTAGCACTGGACTACGTCGCCGCGATCAAGAAGACGCCGATCGTCGTCAACGACACGCGCGGTTTCTTCGTCAACCGCTGCGTCTTCCGCTACATCCATGAAGCCTACGACATGTTGATCGAAGGCGTGCCGCCGGCGATGATCGAAAACGCCGCCAAGATGGCCGGCATGCCGGTTGGTCCGCTGTCGCTCAACGACGAGGTGGCGATCGACCTCAGCCAGAAGATACTGAAGGCGACCGTCGCCGATCTCGGCGAGGCAGCCGTCGATCCGAGGCACCTTGCGCTGATCAACAAGATGGTCGACGAACTCGATCGCCGCGGCCGCAAGAACGGCAAGGGCTTCTACGATTATCCGGCCAAGCCCGCGAAGAAGTCTCTCTGGCCGGAGCTGAAGACCTTCTATCCGCAGAAGAAGGCCGACGAGATCGATGTCGAGGTGCTGAAACAGCGCTTCCTCGTCACCATCGCGCTCGAGGCCGCGCGCACGATGGAAGAGGGAATCGTTACCGATCCGCGTGAGGCCGACGTCGGCTCCATCCTCGGCTTCGGCTTCGCGCCCTATACCGGCGGCGTGCTCTCCTACATCGACGGCATGGGGTCGAAGAATTTCGTGGCGCTGTGCGAGAGGTTAGCCGCCTCTTACGGACCACACTTCGCGCCGACCGCGCTGCTTAAGGATATGGCGGCGAAGGGCGAGACCTTCTACGGCCGATTCGACCCTTATGCCGGCGCGAAGGCTGCGGCCTGACCGGCCTTTCCATGCGTATGATCGGGCTGGCTTTTAAGCCTGCCCGGTCGCCCCCAGAATTCATCGATGAATTCATCGATCCGGGCATCTCTGGTCGCTAAAGTTGCCTTGCCAGAGACACAATTACCACGTAAAAGCCTCGCATCGATCTTGCTAGATGAACTTTGTTACGGCCGCTCGTGCTGTTGCTCGCGAACTTCCTCCAAAATCGGTTTCCATCGCATGCTGGCTTTGTTCGGTGTGCACCATCTATGTACGATTTATAAAAGGATATCGTCATGAGCACAGGTACTGTTAAGTGGTTCAACGCAACCAAGGGCTACGGCTTCATTCAGCCGGACGACGGTTCTGCCGACGTTTTCGTTCACATCTCTGCTGTTGAGCGCGCCGGCATGCGCGAACTCAAGGACGGCCAGAAGCTGTCTTACGAGCTCGTTGCCGACAAGCGTTCGGGCAAGATGTCCGCAGACCGTCTGCAGGCTGCTTAAGTTTCGAATATATCGTCTCCGGTTCGCCGGGACGAACGAAAGGCCGGGTTCGCCCGGCCTTTTTTGTTGCCTGCTTTTCGGGTTCAGGCGGCGATCCGGTCCGCTTTGGCGCGATCCGCCCGCAGGCCGAGAAAGCCGATCCAGGTGACGAGAATGATCGCCGTCGCATAGATATCCGTCGTGAGCTGGTAGCCGAGCGATTTCGCCAGGAACCCGGCGAGAATGGCCGGTAGACTGAAGGCGAGATAGCTCTGGATATAGAAGGCCGACAGCAGTTCGGCGCGCTCGTCCGGCTTGGCATGCGGCATGATCGTGCCCATCGCGCCCAGGAAATTGGTGCCGAAGCCGACACCGGTCAGCAGCGTGCCTAGAAGCAGCAGCGGCACGCTGGCAAGGTGTACGCCCGCAACCACGGTGAGCACGCCGAGCGTGGTCGCCAGCGTTCCGAAGGCGAGGTTGCCGTTGGCCGATTTGGCGCGCCTCAGATAGACGGCGACCGCCCCCGATACCATCAGCGCCGTCACCACCGATCCGCCCGTCAGCGGCGCATGGCTGCCTGTCGTGCTCACCACCAGAGACGGCACGAGCGAGAGATAGAAACCGCCAAGCGTCCAGTTGGCGATGTTGATCGGCGTGACCAGCGCCAGCGGCCGCCGCACCTGCGGCGGGATGGCGACGCGCGGCTTCAGCGAAGCCCATACGCCCGGTCGCGTGGATGCGGTCTCGCCGGTTGCCCAGATCGCGCCCGCCTGGATGACGAAGGCGACGAGCAGGATCGCGTAGACGAGATGCAGCGGAAACGGCCCATACTGGATCAATGCGCTGGTTCCGAAAGCGCCGATCGCCATACCTGACAGCGGCGCGATCGAATTCACCAGCTGCCCCTTGGCCTTGTCGACATCGACGAGCGCCGCACCGATCGAAGCGCCGGCGATCCCTGTCGCCAGCCCCTGCATGATCCGCGCCGCGATCAGCCACTCCGGCCCGCTGGCGGCGGCAAACAGCGCCATGGCGATGATCTCGAGCACCAGCGCCGAAAAGATCACAGGCTTGCGGCCGAGATGGTCGGAGATCGAGCCGGCGATCAATAGGGCAAGCAGCAGCGCGAAGGCATAGACCGCGAAGATGACGGTGATCAGCACGGGAGAGACCGCGAAGTTCTCCTGGTAGATCCGGTAAAGCGGCGTCGGCGCCGCCGAGGCGCCGAAGAAGGTGGCAAGCGTCACCGCGTGAAAACGGATGGGGTTTGACTTCGTCTCTATGGATTTGCCGGGCGCGGGCATATATAAGCTCCTTAAAGCTAAGTCGTTGCGTTAGTCCGATGTAGGGCAGGCGCGCACTAAAAGCAAATAATTTGCGTTAATGGATCGCTCAAAGTTTTTGAACCATGGCGCGCTCGGGAGGCCGAAGGTCGGATAGCCAATGCCAGCAAAAGAAAATCTCCGCCCCGGCGGGCGCAGCGCCCGCGTTCAGGCCTCCGTCCACAATGCCGTTCGGGCTCTTCTGAAGACGATGGACCGCGCCGACGTCACCATCCCGCTGATCGCGGCTGAAGCCGGCGTCACGCCATCGACGATCTACCGCCGCTGGGGTGAGCTGCAGGAATTGTTGGCCGATGTCGCCGTCGAGCGCCTTCGCCCGGATATGCTGCCGATCGATACCGGGAGCGCCCGCGGCGATCTGGAGGTGTGGACGGAGCAATATTGCGAGGAAATGTCGTCCGGCATCGGCCGCGACATGATGCGCGACGTGCTGGCCGCCCAGGACAATGCCAATGCCTGCAAGTGCGATGCCTTCACCCGTGAACAGATCGCGTTGATTGCTGAGCGCGCACATGCCCGTGGCGAGGCGTTTCCCGATATCGATGCGGTCATGGATGGCGTCGTCGCCCCCATCATCTACCGCATCCTCTTTGGCGACCAGCCCTCGATCGAGCGCGTGCGCGACTTCGTCACGAACGTCCTGGCAGGCGCCTCTACTCTGCCGCCGCAGCCCGTTTCTGCGCCGATATCTGGGTGATGTAGGCACGCAGCGCGGCGGGGCGCACCGGCTTGTGCTGGATGCCGATCCCGTGCCGCTCCGCGTCCGCGCGCACCTCCAGCGTCCGGTCGGCGGTGATGCAGAGACCTGGAACATAGGTGGCGAAGCGTTCGCGGACGGAGAGGATCGCGGCCACCCCGGTCCCGTCTCCAAGATGATAGTCAGCGATGACGAGATCGGGCGCACCCTCCCGCGCATCGAGCGCTGCCACACCTGACAGCGAATCCGCCGATTGCACCGCACAGCCCCAGCCGCTCAGCAGCAGCTGCATGCCCTCGAGGATATGCGGCTCGTTATCGATGCAGAGCACCTTCAGCCCTTCCAGATTCCGCGCCGAGCGCTCGGCGGGTGCGGCTGTGATCGGCGCTTCGGCGACCGGCGAGATATCGCGCGGCATGACGATACGGAAATCGGTGCCCTTTCCATGCGTCGAATGCAGTTCCACCGGGTGGCTGAGCACACGCGCGATGCGATCGACGATCGATAGGCCGAGCCCAAGGCCCGACGCCGTCTTCGCGCCTTCGTCCAGCCGCGCGAACTCCTTGAACACAGTGCGGAATTTCGATGGCGGAATGCCGATGCCCGAATCCATCACCTGGATCACCACCTGGTTGCCGCGCCGGCGCGCGCCCACCAGCACCTTGCCGGTCAGCGTATATTTGATCGCATTCGACACCAGGTTCTGCACCAGCCGGCGCAGCAGATTGGGGTCGGACCGCACGCGCAGAGAGGTGGGCATCACCACCAGCTTCAGCTCCTTCTCGCGGGCGATCGGCGCGAAATCGGTCTGGATGCGCTCCAAGAGATCCGCGAGCGGAACGGAGGCGAGGCGAGGGCGCATCGCCCCGGTATCGAGCCTGGAAATATCGAGCACGGCGCCGAGAATGCTCTCGACCGATTCCAGTGCCGAATCGATGTTGCGCACGATGGCGCTGCTGTCCGATTGCCCCATACGCTCGACCAGCGCCGAGGAATAGAGCCTTGCGGCGTTGAGCGGCTGCAGGATGTCGTGCCCGGCGGCCGCGAAGAAGCGCGTCTTGCCAAGGTTCGCCTCGTCGGCCGAGGCGCGTGCTTCGCCGAGTTCGTGGTTGACGCGGGTAAGCTCCGCCG
This sequence comes from Rhizobium sp. FG113, assembly GCF_057809895.1. Classification (NCBI taxonomy): domain Bacteria; kingdom Pseudomonadati; phylum Pseudomonadota; class Alphaproteobacteria; order Hyphomicrobiales; family Rhizobiaceae; genus Rhizobium; species Rhizobium sp. FG113. The sequence continues at coordinate 593,505 of NZ_JBMDKV010000002.1, forward strand.
TGCGCTCGGCCACGCGTTGCTCCAGCGTTTCGTTCGCCTGCTTCAGCGCCTGGTCGGCGGCCACGCGCTGGGTGATATCGGTGAAGGTCGCGACGATGCCCTTGTCGGGCATGGCGTTGGAGCGCACCTCGATGATGCGTTCCCCGCGCCCGAGCACCAGCGCGAAGGGCTTGTCCAGAGTCAGGAAATGCCGCACCGTCTGGCTGACCTCGGAGACTGGGATATCGCCGCGCTGGCTGAGAATGGCGACGATATCGGCGAGCGGAAACCCGACCTGTCCCGATGTCTCGGGCAGATCCAGAAGCTGCCGGAAGCGCCGGTTCCATATCGTCAGGTGGTTCGAGCTGTCGAACACCGCGATGCCCTGGTCCATCTGCGACAGCGCCGTCTGCAGCATGTCCTGATTATATTGCAGCGCCTCGCTCGCCTGGTCGAGCAGCCATGCGGTGTCGGCGGAGGCATCCTCCACCTTCTGCAGGATGAGCGATAGCACCAGCCGCGCCGAAGAAGAGCCGATGGCGCTTCCGAGCAGCTGCTCCGTGAAATGGATAAGCGCCATGTCGGCGGGTTGGTCGTCCTCCAGCTTGCGACCGGAATTCTGCTGGTAGGTCTGGAACGACCGCTCCATCCGCTCTTCGCCGAGATAGCGCGAGATCGTCGCCTTCAGGTCGCCGACGCTGATCCGCGTTTTCCATCCGCGCGTGGCAAATTGTGATCGCGACTGCCGCTTGACGAAGATGCCCGCCTGGATGCGCTCAAGCGGCCGCGCATTGCGCGTCATCGAGCCGATCACGAAGAAACCGGTATTGACCAGCAGGCTCATGACCGTGGCGTTGACCAGCGGGTCGGCATTGTCCGTGAAGACGGTGAGCCCGGGAAAGACGAAGCCCAGCACGGCGCTCGCCACCGCAGAATAATCCGGCCCGCCAAGCGAAGGCAGGAACAGCAGGTAGATCCAGATCACGAAGCCGGAGGATAGGCCGAGGATTGCGCCGCGCGCATTCGCCCGCCGCCAGATAAGGCCGCCCAGCAGCGACGGCGCCATCTGCGCAATGGCGGCAAACGATAGCAGGCCGATCGAGGCCAGTCCCGTCGTACTATCAGTCGAGCGGTAATAGGCGTAGCCGAGCAGCAGCACGGCGAAGATGGCGCTGCGGCGGATATTGAGCAGCGTCTTGGCGAAATCGTCGCGCTGGCCGCCGCGCCCGGCAAGCCGTCGGCGCAGGAAGATCGGCATGACGATATCGTTGGAGACCATGATCGACAGCGCCACCGAGGCGACGATCACCATCGCAGTCGCTGCCGAAAAACCGCCGATGAAGGTGATCAGCGACATCACGGGCATCTGCCCAACGATCGGCAGCGACAGCATGTAGAGATCGGCATTGCCGTTGCCGCCGAAGGTCAGCAGGCCCGCAATCGCCATCGGCAGCACGAAGAGATTGATGGCGATCAGGTAGAGCGGAAACAGGAAGCCCGCCAGCCGCAACTCCTTCGCCGTCCGGTTCTCGACCACGGTCACATGAAACTGCCGCGGCAGCATGACGATCGCGAAGGCGGAAAGCACGGTCAGTGTCAGCCAGCGGCTGATCGGCGTCTGGTAATGCAGTGCCGACAGCACCAGCTCGTTCTCCGACGCCTTACGCCACAGATCGGCCGGCCCGTCGAACAGGAACCAGACGACGCAGACCCCGGCCGTCAGAAACGCAAACAGCTTCACCACCGATTCCATCGCGACCGCCAGGATCAACCCGTCCTGATGCTCGGTCGCATCCGTGTGGCGGGTGCCGAACATGATGGCGAAGCAGGCGAGCACCAGCGTCACGAGCAGCGGCAGATCGAGGAAATAGAGATTGCCGCTCCCTATACCGTAGTCCGATGGATTGAGCATGGAGGTCACCGTGCTCGACACCGATTTCAGCTGCAACGCGATGTAGGGGATGGCGCCGACCAGCGAGATCAGCGCCACGATCGTGCCCACCGCCGAGTTCTTGCCATAGCGCGCCGAGATGAAGTCGGCGACGGAGGTGAGCTTCTCCGTCTTGGCAAGATCGATGATCCGCCGCAGCACCGGCATCCCCAGCGTGAAGACCAGGATCGGGCCGATATAGATGCCGGTGAATTCCAGCCCGCGCTGCGAGGCAAGGCCGACGCCGCCGAAATAGGTCCACGAGGTGCAGTAGATCGCGAGGCTGAGCGCATAGACCACCGGCCGCCCGCTGTCCGGCGCGCCAAAGCGCCTGCGCTGCCGGTCGCCATGGCTGGCCACGGCAAACAGCAGGAACAGGTAGCCGAACGCCGATGCGAGTATGACCCAGCCTGGCAGCATTTCTCCTCCGCCGGCGTCCCATGCGCCGGTCCTCCCGGAGCTCGAAGCCTACGGCAAATCGGGGCCTTTGAAAATTCCCGCCGTCTAGGTCTTAAGTCAAAGACGGGTGGAGCATTTGAATAATTCGTAATTTGTAATTGAATAATCGCAACGAAGATGTAGCTAATAAAAACAACAGCCTGCAATCAAACTGCATCAGAGGGAGACAGATCGCATGCTCAACGAGTTCAAAGCGTTTATTGCCCGCGGCAACGTCATGGACCTTGCCGTTGGTGTCATCATCGGTGGTGCGTTCGGCGGCATCGTCAAATCCTTGGTCGACGACGTCATCATGCCGATCGTCGGTGCCATCTTCGGCGGCTTCGATTTCTCCAACTACTTCATCGGCCTCTCGTCCAACGTCAATGCGCCGACGCTGGCCGCTGCCCGCGCACAGGGCGCCGTGCTCGCTTACGGCAGCTTCATCACCGTTCTCATCAACTTCCTGATCCTCGCCTGGATCATCTTCCTGATGGTCAAGGGCGTGAACACGCTGCAGAAGCAGGTCGAGCGCCAGAAGAAGGTTGCTCCGGAAGATGCACCGCCGCCGCCGGCCGACGTCGCCCTTCTCACCGAAATCCGCGACCTGCTGGCCAAGCGCCCGACGGTCTAATGGGCTCAAGAGCCCTGCCGGATGAGGCGGGGCTCACCCATCACGGAAATCGATCGGCCATCACCTAATATCATGGGATTCGCCCGCGCATTTGTTTTATGTAGGCGAAAACCGGAGTGATGCATGTCGATCGTCAATAGCCTCAGCCCGCGCGCCATCCAGGCGCCTGAAAGCGGGATCGTCGAAGTCGTCAACTATGCCCGTGGCCGCGATGGCCTGTTGCCGCTTTGGGTCGGCGAGGGCGATCTTCCCACCCCCGATTTCGTCAATCAGGCGGCCATGACGGCGCTGTCCGCCGGCGAAACCTTCTACACCTACCAGCGCGGCATTCCCGAACTGCGCCAGGCGCTCGCTGATTATTACGCCCGCCACTTCGGCATCAATCTTCCCGTCGAGCATTTCTTCGTCACCGGCTCCGGCATGCAGGCGATCCAGATCGCGGTGCAGGCTATGACCTCGCCCGGCGACGAGCTGGTCTATCTGACGCCCGCCTGGCCGAATATCGCAGCCGCGCTCGAAATCGCCGGCGCCCGTTCCGTCGGCGTGCAGCTCGAGTTCGAAGGCGGCAAGTGGTCCGTCGACCTCGATCGTATCGCCGCCGCGATCACGCCGAAGACGAAAGCCCTCTTCATCAACACGCCCTCCAACCCGACCGGCTGGACCGCGACACGGGAGGATCTGGCCGCCATCCTCGGCCTTGCCCGCAAGCATGGCCTCTGGATCATGGCGGACGAAATCTACGCCCGTTACTACTTCCCCGGCGACCGTGCGGCTTCGTTCCTCGATGTGATGGAAGCGGGCGACAAGGTGATGTTCGTCAATTCCTTCTCGAAGAACTGGTCGATGACCGGCTGGCGCGTCGGCTGGATCGTGGCGCCGCCGGAGACCGGGCAGGTGCTCGAGAACCTGATCCAGTATTCGACCTCTGGTGTCGCCCAGTTCATGCAGCGGGGCGCCGTCGCGGCCTTGAACCAGGGCGATGCCTTCGTGCAGGCGAATATCGACAAGGCAAGGCGCTCGCGCGATATCCTCTGCGACGCGCTGATTGCGACTAACCGGGTGCAGACGCTGAAGCCCGATGGCGCGCTCTATGCCTTCCTGAAGATCGACGGCGTCACCGACAGCCGCAAGGCGGCGATCGATATCGTCGACAAGACCGGCGTCGGCCTGGCGCCCGGAACCGCCTTCGGTCCCGGCGGCGAGCTCTTCCTGCGTGCCTGCTTCCTGCGCGATCCCGCCCAGATACAGACCGCGGCCGACAGGCTCTGCGACTATATCCTGAAGCTCTGAACCGGGAGCATCCGCATGTCCGAAAAGATCACCGCCGACCACCTGGAAGGCTTTCTCGGCAACCGGCGCCTGATGGAGCAGCTGGCCTTCATTCTTGAGGTCGAGAAGCTGAAGACGATCCTGCGCCGCACGTCGCTGCTCGATCGCTCGCGTGTCGAGACCGACGCCGAGCACACCTGGCAGATTGCGCTGATGGCGGCGGTGCTTGCCGAACATTCGAGCGAGCCGATCGATCTGCTGCGCGTCTTGAAGATGCTCCTGATCCACGACATCGTCGAAATCGATGCTGGCGACACCTTCGCCTATGACGCGGTTGCCCGTACCAGCCAGGCCGAGCGCGAACTGCGCGCCGCAGACCGCATCTTCGCCCTGCTGCCCGCCGATCAGGCCGTCGAGTTCCGCGCGCTCTGGGATGAGTTCGAGGAGAAGCACACCAGCGATGCGCGTTTTGCCAACGCCATGGACCGCTTCCAGCCGCTGCTCCACAATTTCTTCACCGGCGGCGGCACCTGGCATACGGCCGGCGTCACCGAGCCTGATGTCGTCAGGCGCATGGAGCCGATCGCAATCGCCTCGGGCACGCTCGGAGACCTTACCGAGCGGCTGATCGCGCTCGCCGTCGAGCAGGGCTTCCTGGCCCCCCGGGCCGCCGCCCAACCGGGCGCTTGAACCCTCGATGGGGCCGAAATGGCCACATCGATAAAATTCTAGCAAACCTGCAAATCAGCCCCTAACCACACCGGCAAACTTCGCCCCGGCACACGTCCCGCCGGGGCCGTTTATTCGAATTTCGGAAAGGAAAGCCGGGTCAGATGCCCCCGTGAGATGAAACGGGAGTGCGGGACATGGCAATTCTGGTGACGGGTGGCGCCGGCTATATCGGCAGTCATATGGTCTGGACATTGCTGGATGCGGGTGAGCAGGTGGTCGTGCTCGATCGCCTCTCCACGGGCTTCCGCTGGGCAGTGGCGCCGGAAGCGCGCTTCTATCTCGGCGATGTCGCCGATGCCGAATTGCTCAAAACCATCTTCATCGAAAACGACATCGAGGCGATCATCCATTTCGCCGGCTCCGCCGTCGTCCCGGCCTCTGTTGCCGACCCGCTGTCCTACTACGACAACAACTCCGGCAAGACCCGCGCGCTGATGAGCGCGGCGGTCAGCGCCGGTATCCGCCATTTCGTCTTCTCCTCCACCGCCGCCGTCTATGGTCCGCAGAAGACGTCGGACCCGGTCAAGGAAGACGCATCGCTGAACCCGGAAAATCCCTACGGCCAGTCGAAGCTGATGACCGAGTTCATGCTGCGCGATGCCGCGGCCGCTTATGACTTCAACTATGTGGCCCTGCGCTATTTCAACGTCGCCGGCGCCGACCCGCTCGGCCGCGCCGGGCAGTCCACCTCGGGCGCGACACATCTGATCAAGGTCGCCTGCGAGGCCGCCCTTGGCCGCCGCGACAGCGTCAACGTCTATGGTCTCGACTATCCCACCCACGACGGCACCGGCGTGCGCGACTACATCCACGTCAGCGATCTCGCCGAGGCGCATCTCAGAGCTCTGCAGCACCTGCGCGGCGAGCGCGGCTCTCTGGTTGCCAATTGCGGCTATGGCGCCGGCTATTCGGTGCTCGACGTGCTGAACATGGTGACGCGCCTGCATGGCCACGCCTTCAAGATCCACATGGCCCCGCGTCGCCCGGGCGATTCCGCCAGTGTCGTCGCCGACGCCACCCTGGCGAACCGGGCACTCGGCTGGACCCCGCGATACGATTCGCTCGAGACGATCGTCCGCAGCGCGCTCGATTGGGAATTGTCTCTCATGAACCGCAACGTCGAGGATCTGCAGGGCCTGCACCGCGTGCTCGCCGCCGCCTCCTTCTAGAGCCTTTCCTGGTTGGCTTGAAGCATTCTGCCGGAGCAGGTTTTCGTCAGGGCAAAGGCGATTGGCGAAG